>DATAVB010000109.1:0-4167 GCA_036267955.1 Mycobacteriales bacterium
GCCGACGACCTCGGTGTAGAACCCGACCGGGACGCTGACGTTGTAGGTGCCGGGCTCGAACATCAGCTCATAGCGCTGGGTGCCGAACTGGTTCGACTGCTGCGTGTTGTAGACCGCGTTGATGTCGCTCTGGATCGTGGAGGTCGACATCGAGGGGGTGAACACGTAGACGTTCGGGCCGAAGTTCGGCGTGTTGCCGGGGGGCGGCGTCGTCGAACCGCTCGGCAGCGTCCATTGCTGGTTGGAGCTGTCGGCGCAGGCCCAGATCTGGACCTGGGTGCCGGAGCCGCCGAATCCGGTGTCGTCGAGGCACTTGCCGGAGTTGGGGTTGACTAGCTCGCCGTTGGTCTGGGGATCCCAGACCTGGGCGGCGGTGCCGTTGCAGGTGTAGAGGTCGACGAGGGTGCCGTTGGCGGTGCCCGCGGCGTTGACGTCGAGGCACATGCCGAGCACCTGCAGCGTGTTGCCTGACCCGACCGTCCACTGCTGGGCGCTGGTCCCGTTGCAGGTGTAGACCTGGATCGGGTTGAAGTCGGCGGTGCTGGCGGAGCGATCGTCCAGGCACAGGCCCTCGTACCCGGTGATCGGGCCGGTGGCCCCGGTGGCGGCCGCAGCCGGTTGCAGGTGGTAGCTGGCGACCGCCGTGCCGAGCCCGAATACGAGGGCTACCGCCGCGAGGATACTGAGGAGTCGCCGCTTCACGGCACGTTCCACTGCTGGTTGGAGCTGTCGGCGCAGGCCCAGATCTGGACCTGGGTGCCGGAGCCGCCGAAGCCGGTGTCGTCGAGGCACTTGCCCGAGTTCGCGTTCACGAGCTCGCCGTTGGACTCGTGAGTCCAGGCCTGCGCGCCGGTGCCGTTGCAGGGATACAGGTCGACCTTGGTGCCGTTGGCCGTGCCCGCGCCGGCGACGTCCAGGCAGTCGCCCACGACCGTCAGGGTGCCGTTGCTGTTCACGGTCCAGCTCTGTGCGTTGGTCCCGTTGCAGGTGTAGACCTGGATCGGGTTGAAGTCGGCGGTGCTGGCGGAGCGGTCGTCCAGGCACAGGCCCTCGTACCCGGTAATCGGCCCGGTGCTCCCGGTGGGAGGAGTGGTACCCCCGCCGCCGCCGGTGATCTTGTTGAAGATCGACGAGTACTGGTAGCCGACCGGCTTGTCGTAGCCGTCGACCTCCCAGAAGGACAGTTCGGCGACGCCGTTGGAGGCGGCGAAGCTCTCCAGCGACGAGGCGTTTGACGTGGAGAAGACGGTGCCGTCGTCGTTGGTCCCGGCGATCGGCGTCAGGCCCATCATCCCGTAGGCGGCCGAGGTGGAGATCCCGTACAGGCTTGAGAGCTGGCCGGCGGTGTCCTGGGCGGCGGACTCGGCGTCCGCGAGGTCGTTCGACCCGGCGCCGAAGTCCATCGTCATGATGTTCACGACCGACACCTTCACGCCCTTGGCCTTGGCGTCCTGCAGTAGCGCGTACTCCGAGCCGCTGCCGGTGGGCAGCCCGTTCGGGGCGACCGCGAGGGTGAAGTCGACCTGCACGGCCGGGTCCTCGGCCTGCAGCGCGGCCAGCGCCTGGTCGCGCAGCGAGGTGGCGGCGGTGTCCGAGAGCACGCTGCCCTCGATGTCGAAGTCGAGCCGGGTGACGCCGTAGGTGTTCACCACGTTCTGGTAGGCGGCGGTCAGCTGCGAGACGTTCGTGCAAGTCTGCGCGATCTCATTGGGGTTATTACCGTTGGGCTCGCCGCCGAAGGAGATGATGACGTTGCCGCCGGCCGCCTGAATCGCGCTGACCTGCGAGGTGAAGGCACCGACGGAGTTGCCGCCGTCCTCCCATTCCGGGGTGCAGCCGGACTGCGGGGTGAGGAAGGCCAGCGTGTAGTACTTGAGGCCGGTCGCAGACATGTCGGCGGCCATGTCGCCGGCGTCCGACGAGGAAATCTGCAGGTACGGCGCGGCGTAGTGGGCTGGGAAGGCGGTGCCGGCCGCGGCGGCCGGCCCTGCGGTGGCGAGCGCGAGGCTGCCGGATCCGAGCGCGGTGGCGGCGGCTAGGGCCAGCACGACCAGCGACGGTTTGATGGGGATTTTCGGTACTCGCATGGTGATCGGGCGATCCCTTCGGCCGAGCGGTCCAGCGGGAGCGGGGTGACCCGCCGGGATGGAGCTGGTAGGATTTGTTTCTGAAACAGTAAAGAAACTATCCTGTTTATGAGGATTGGAGCAGGTGCAGGGGATCGCGTCAAGATGTGTCTGCGATGTTGAGAGTTTGTTAATTTGGGCCTAAGGAACTCTTATGGAGAAGTGTTGAAACAGGAACCTGTTTCAGCTCTTGTTACTGGCACTGGCCGGGTCACCGTGCGCGACATCGCGGCCGAAACCGGGCTGTCGATCGCCACCGTCTCCCGAGTGCTCAATGGCGGCGACAACGTCGCCGCAGACACCCGCCAGCGGGTGTCCGTGGTGGTCGAGCGGCTCGGCGACCGAGCGCCTGAGCCGCGTCGGCGGGCACCGGCACGGGCTACCCGCCCGCCCGTGTTCGTGCGCTGCCCCTACCTGCTCACCGATTACTTCGGGCACATCGTCACGTCGATCGCAGAGACGCTCGCGCTGCACGGACAGAGCATGCTGCTCGACGCGGGCGACGCGGTGGTCAGGTCCACCGTGGTGCGCGAGCTGCCGCGCCGCCGCGGCGTACACGGCGCGGTTCTGATCCTTCCGCCGGAGCCTCGGGCCGACCTTGAGGCACTGCTCGCGCGGAGCTATCCCCTTGTGGTGGTGGACCCGCGTACCGACGTGCCGCGGGGGATGGTGTCGGTCTCGGCGGCGCACTTCTCCGGCGCCCGGGCCGTCACCCGGCACCTGATCGAGCTCGGCCACCGCCGGATCGGAGTGATCACCGGGCCGCCGCACTGGCACACCCGCGACGACCGGGTCGGCGGGCACCTCGCCGCGCTGGCCGAAGCCGGGATGCTGGTCGATCCGGAGCTGATGCGGTCCGGCGAGCCTGCCACCAAGACGGGGGTGTGGGCCGGCCAGGAGCTGCTCGATCTGCGGCCGCGACCGAGCGCCGTGGTCTGTTTCAACGACAAGGTCGCGGTCGGGGTGCTGGAGATCGCGGCGGCGCGCGGGCTGCGGGTACCCGAGGACGTGTCCGTCACGGGCTTCGACGACATCGACGTCAGCCGGGCCAGCACGCCCCGCCTCACCACCGTCCGCCAGCCGCTGCAGGAGATGGGCCGCACCGCCGTCACCATGCTGATGCGTCAGCTCGACGGGCACGCCCACGAAGCGCTGAGCATGGAACTGGAAACGCGTCTGGTCGTGCGCGAAAGCACAGGCCCGGCGCGCGGGTGAGGCTAGGCGCGTTTGCACGGCCCCGCTAGCGGTAATCCGGGGATGACGGGCACGGCGGAAGTACGGCGGCGGCTATCGCCAGGGCATCGTGTTCATCCCTGACTACCGGGACGGCCAGGCGCCGTTCGGCATCTGGACTCCTGCGCGGATGCTGGTCGCGCCGCAGTGGATAAGCTCGTCCGATCCCAACCTGGACGTCGGCTTTGTCGTGCTCAACCCGCACGACGGCGAGAACATCCAGCAGGTGCTGAGGGCCGACCGACTCGGCGTCGACTCCGGGGACCGGTACCTGGTGCAGGTCACCGGCTACCGGTGACAAACTTCAACGCGCGGACAGCGAGCGGCATCATCGTCGGGGTGATCGGCGGCTATCAGCAGGGCGGCTATACCCCGGCTATCTCCTACAGCAGCAATCTGGGCGGCGCGCTTCATGCGCTTTACGAGCAGCCGGTCGCAGACGAATCTTCTTCGGTCGGCTAGGCCGCGTCGGTTTTCAAGTTGGCCATCTCGGGGCGTGTCGTCGCCGCCGAAATGACCGAAATGTCATCATGACATGGTCAAGATCGAAAATATACTTGGTATTTCCGACACTACAATGGTAATTTAGTTATGGATTTCGATTACAGGATCGGCGTCTACGCGGCAGCACCCATCCCGCTACTGGCTAGCAGCAATGCCGTTATAGCGCCAGCACCACGCGATGACGGGCGCTGGCTGCCATGTGTGATCACGCGATCCGGGCAATCCTGGTCCTAAGCGCTCTGGCCGGCCGGAGTGACACGAGTCGGCCAGGGCGATTCAGATCGTCCCTCACGCGATGCAGCAG
>DATAVB010000110.1:0-37730 GCA_036267955.1 Mycobacteriales bacterium
CCCAATCGACCGTTGATCGCCGACGGCGAGTACGAGCCGAATGAGGCGCACGTGCTGCGGCTGGCCCGGGAGAAGCTGCTGGATGTCGCGTTGATGGACGTCCTGGACTACGGCGTCACCGCGTGGCGGCGGGTCATGCCCGCCCTCGCGGCCACCGGAGCGCAGGGCTCGCCACACGCCTGGGGATTGCCGCTGAAGACCCTGTATGCCGCGCACATTGCGGTTGGCCTCGGAAATGTCGATACCGTTGAAGGCGTCCCCGGATCGACCCTGGGAGTGGACAACCAGGGCTATACGCTGGAAAACGGCAATATCCATCTGTCGGATCGCCCAGGTTACGGGCTCGACCTGCTCTGATTGGTTACAGCGCCGATTCCGCAACGGCCTGAAACAGCCGGGTCTCGGCGTCCCGGCCCAACCGGGTCGCCGTCTGCGCCGCCACCCGCCGGGCGACCGGACCGCCGCCGCTCGTGTGATCCCGCAGATACTGCACATCGGTCAGATCGGCCCGCCAGGTCAGCAACGCCTCCAACAAGGCGACGCGGACGTGCCGGTGGGGCGGGGATTCCCACAGATCCTGCTGCTCGACCGGATCGGCGACGCGGTCGAACAGCCGGCCCCGGCCGGATTCGGGATAATATTCGAGCTTCCACCGGCTCGTCGCCAGCGCCAGCGAGCGATGCAGGACCGAGGTCGCGCACGACCGTACGACCGGCTCGGCAGCACGCCAGCCCGAGGTCAGGTCGACGCCCTGAAGGGTGGGCGCATCCGCCAGTGTCAGCCCGGCCACCGCGGCGAACGTGGCGGTGAGGTCGTGGGTCATCGCAAAGCCCGTGGTTTCACCTTCGGGCAGCACGCCGGGCCAGGACAGCAACAGCGGTATCCGCCAGGATTCGTCGTAGAAGGTGTGCTTGTCGTTGAATCCGTGGTCGTAATACTGTTGCCCGTGGTCGCTGGTGAATACGACCAGGGTGTCCCGGCGCAGTCCCGCGGTGTCCAGATAATCCAGCAGGCGGCCGATCTGGACGTCGGTGTAGGCCGCGAGCCCCAGGTACAGCCGGCGCTTGCGGTCGACCACCGCCTGATCCAGGGCGCCGTCCGCGGTCTCGACGTCGGCGGCGCTTTCCGCCCCGCGCGGCCCGACCAGCGCCCGCAGATGCTCGGGCCAGGTGTCCTCCTCGCCGGGGCGATAATTCAGCGGCGGCAGCGGCACGTCGTCGAAGCGGGTGGCCCAGGCGCCGGGCGGATCCAGCGGGGAATGCGGGCTGGGCAACGAGCACATGGCGAAGAATGGCTGCGCTGCACCCGAATTCTGGTGGCGTTCGATTTCCTCGATGGTCTGGTCGACCAGGAAGGCATCGCAGAACAGCCGCTCGGGCACCGGATTCGGATGCCGGCTGGCGCGGGCGTAACCGTGGGCCGCCAGGTGGCCGGCGTACTCGTCCTGCACGTCGGCGCCTTTCTCGCCGTGCAGTGGGCGGCAGACATCGAAGCAGGCCGGGCCGCCGAAATGGGTCTTGCCCACCATGATCGTGCGGTAGCCGGCGGCGTTCAGCAGCTCCGGCAGGGTCACCAGGTCCGGCCGCCGGTCAATCCCGTTCTCCACGCAACCATGGGTCGGCGTATGGGTGCCGGTGAGCAGACTGCACCGCGCCGGCATGCACACAGGCGCCGTCGAATGGGCCTGTGTGAAGCGCACTCCCTGGGCTGCGAGCCGGTCCAGGTTGGGGGAGACCGCGACCGGGCCGCCATAGCAACCCAACGTGTCCGTACGCGAGGAGTCGGTCATCACCAGCAGGATGTTCGGTCCGGCCATCACCCGCGCCCCGTCACGGCCGCGCGGATCCGATCGACCGGCGCTTTCGGTTTCCGGTCGGCGGTGCACAGGCCGTTCGTCTCCTGCATCGTGTCGGTCAGCTGCGTGTAGCAGGACCCGGCAAGAAAGCCGCTGCCGCGGATCGCGTCGTACAGCGCGGTGAGCCGGGCCAGAAAGTCGTTCTCGTTGGTTGCCGCCGAATAACCCCAGGAACCCTCGAACGGAACGCCGGGCTGGAAATTCACGCCGCCGAATTCGGTGAGCATCACCGGCTGGCCGCGATAGGGAACGCCGTCGAGGAGCAGTCGCTTGCCGACCGGGCCCATCCCGGCCAATAAAGCCCGCAGCGCCTCATCGTCGGCATAGGTGCGGGCGAGAACGGCGCCGTCCCCCTCGTAGTCGTGCACCGAGATGATGTCGGAATTCTGGTGTTCCCACCCGTCATTGGAGATCACCGGCCGGCTCGGGTCCAGGGCGCGGGTCAGATCGGCCAGGGCACGGGCATATGCCTGCTGGGCCGGATCGTCCGCGACCTGTTCGATGCCCCAGGATTCGTTCACCGGCACCCAGGTCACGATGCTCGGATGAGAGGCGTCCCGCTCGATGGCGTCCATCCATTCGCGGACGAAGCGCTGCACGGCCCTGGCACTGAAGGCATAGGCGGCCGGGGCCTCGCCCCACACCAGCAGCCCGAGCCGGTCGGCCCAGTAAAGGAATCGTGGGTCCTCGATCTTCTGGTGCACTCTGGCGGCGTTGAAGCCGAGGCTCTTGATCAGCTCGACCTCGGTACGGTGCGCATCATTGGACGGCGCCGCGAGGTGCGAATCCGGCCAGTAACCCTGATTCAGCACGCTGCGCACGTCGTACGGCCGCTGGTTCAGCAGGAATACCCCGCGCTGCACCGAAACCGCACGCAGACCCAGGTAGCTGGCGACTGTGTCGAGCGGGACGCCGTGCGCATCCAGGACGGTGATGGTCGCGTCGATCAGCCGCGGCCGCTCGGGTGACCACCACAGGTCGGCCGCAGCCTGCGCATTGTGCTGGCGGCTGATCGGCACGGTGAGATCCAACGTGCTGGTGGTGCCCGCAATCGCCACCTCCGCGACGCCCAGGATTTCTCGGCGGTCCTCCCACCACAGTTCCGCCCGCACCCGGATGTCCTTCGAGAGCCGGCCGCGCAGCCGCAGCGACAGCCCGACCGAAGCTGGCCCGGCTGGTGTCCAGCGCAGGTGTTCCACGCCGATCGCCGGCACCACTTCCAACCAGACGGTCTGCCAGATCCCGCTCGTGCGGTGGTAGAAGATCCAGTGCGGGTCCTCGTGCCAGTCC
Organism: Mycobacteriales bacterium; assembly: GCA_036267955.1. GTDB lineage: Bacteria > Actinomycetota > Actinomycetes > Mycobacteriales > QHCD01 > DATAVB01. Next base: position 3,146 of record DATAVB010000110.1, read on the forward strand.
TGCTTGCCGCGCGGTTGCGTGACATCACGTGGGTCGTCCTCGGCCCGCACCACCAGCAGATGCTGACCCTCGCCGGACAGCTGGGCGGTGACGTCGAAGCTGAACGGGGTGTGGCCGCCCTCGTGTGAGCCGACGTAGGCGCCGTCGATCCAGACCGAGGCCCGGTAGTCGACGGCACCAAAGTGCAGCAGGATACGGTCCGAGGCCGCGTCGCGCGCGGCGGCGGCGAGGTCCGCGGGCCCGATGGTGCGGGAGTACCAGGCGACGGGATGGAAGCCGGGCTCCTGAATGCCGGAGGCCGGGGACTCCGGTGGGAACGGCACCAGAATGTCGCGGCCGCTGCCGAAACCCGCCGGCCAGCCGGCGCCCAGCCCGGTGTCCGCATCGTCATGGCGGAACATCCAATGGCCGGTCAGGTCGGCCCAGTCGCCGCGCATCAGCTGCGGGCGCGGGTAGCTGCCGTCCTGCCGGGACGCCAATGGCAACGCGCTGTGAGCCCGGTCGGGCTGGGTGTCGAGCAGAGTCATGTCAGCTCCCCAGGACTGGCGGCGCGGCAGGCGTCCGGCGTACCCACCGCCACCCGCCGGCCACTTTGGTGCGACTCGATCGCAGCGTTGGCGATCAACAGCGCCCGCCGGCCCGCGGTCGCCGGCACCGGCGGTCGTTCGCCGGCACGCAGGGCGCGCAACATGTCCTCGACATACCGGTCCACGGTCTGGTGAAAGCTGCGCGCGCCGTCGTTGAAGTAGCCCGGCCGCCAGATCACGGTTTCCTCCAAACCGGCGCGGGACAGCTCGAAACTCTGCACGGTGTCCACGACGAGCGCCCGGCCGGCCGTCCCGTTGACCTCGAGCCGTTGCGCCCCGGGATAGGCGTACGACGAATCGTACGAACCTAACAGGGTGCCGATCGCACCGTTGCCGAATTCCAGCGCCAGCGCGACGGTGCTCCAGTCGCCGTAGGTCTTGTTCGTCATTTGCGCCATCACCGAGGTGATCGGCCCGAGCAGAAACTCCAGCATGTCAAAGGAGTGGCACTGGGTCTCGACAATGTTCTTGTGCGGGGAGATGCCACGGTTGGGCTCGCCACCGAAGCGCCACGTGGCGAAGACCGGATCGCCCAGGGAGCCGTCCTGGATCGCCTGCCGGGTCCGTCGCACCGGCTCGGCGTAACGATGATTGAAATGGATGGCGAAGAAGGTGTCATGCCGCTGTGCCCTGGCCAATAGCGCGTCGGCTTCGGCGAGGTCGAACACCAGCGGCTTCTCCACCAGCAACGGCACACCGAATTCCAGCAATCGCATGGTCGGCTCGAAATGATGCTCATTCGGCAGCGACACCGTCACCAGATCCGGCTGCTCCTTCTCCAGCATCGCGTCAAGCTCGGTGTACGCAGCGACGCCGAGCCGCGCTGCCTCGACGGCCGTACGGTCGGGGTCGCGGCCGACCACGGCGCACAATGCGATGTCCGAACGTTGGTTGAACACCCTTGTGTGCTGGCGTCCCCAGCCGCCCGGGCCGACGACAGCGACCCGCAGTATTTCCTGATCCGCTCCGGTCGGACTCATCAGGCGTCGTGCTCCACGACAACCTTGCCGGTCTCGCCGGCGAGGAAGAGTTCGAAGGCCCGGTCCAATTCGGCGACCGGGACGCGGTGGGTGATAACCCTGGACACGTAGTCGGTGTTGGCCCGCAGCAGCTCGAGGTTGGTCGGCAGCTCATCGAACCGAAAATACTCACTGCCGAGCACCGCGTGCTCCGGCGCGATCAGATCGCGGGAGACGTCGAGCGTCACCTGCTCGCCGTGCCCGACGCAGACCAGGGCGCCGCGCGGGCCGAGGATGTCGAGGGCACCGCGGCGGGCCGATTGCCGGCCGGAGGCGTCGAAGGCGATATCGGGTTTTCCGACCGGTGACAGGTCGCTCACGCCGACCGGGATGCCGCCGAGGGTGCCGGCGAATTCCCGCCGCCAGGCGGAAATATCACTGATGTGGACCGGAATATCCGGGCCGAGCAGGAGTTTGGACATCACCAGCAGGCCGAGCCCAATCGGCCCGGCGCCGGCGATGTAGACCGACTCGATGTCGGCGCGGACCAGTCGGGCGCGCATGATCGCGTGGCTGCTGGTGCCCATCACATCCAGCAGCATTGTCGCGGTTGCGAAATCGATGTCGTCAGTGATCGGGAAGAAGTTGCTCTCGTGGACCACTTCGTACGGCCCGTAGCCGCCGTCGTCGGCGATACCCATGTCGGCGCGCTTGGCCAGGCACTGATTTGTCGCGCCGAGCCGGCAACTGCGACAGTCGCCGCAGAAGTCCATCAGGAACACCACACCACGGGTGCCCACCGGGGTGGCGGTGCCGTCACCGGCCTCGACTACGACACCGGCCGTTTCGTGGCCGGGCACGTGTCCGGCCCCGTGATTCCAGAAGCCGCGATCGGTTCCGCAGAGCGCGTTGGCGCGCGGGACGATGAGCAGCTCACCGGCACCAGGCGCGCGGTAGCTGCGTTCGACGTACTCGATCCGTCCGTTGCCGCGGAACAGTGGGGCGCTGGCTGTCGTCATGGTGCTCATGTGGTCCTTCCTCGGCGGAGAGGCTGGCTTGAACGTTGGTCCAGCCGCGGCCGGGATTGGCGGATCCTCGGGGTCCGGCGCTGGACTCGGGGCTTCTTCGCTCCGGCGGCCGCTTGCCACTTGCCACGTGGCAAAATACCATAGCGAACGTTACCCGCGCGATAGCTCGTCCGTGGAACAATCCCTGCGATGTGAGAGAGGAGATCCACCACCATGGGTGTCACCCAGGCTGATGTCGCAGCCCGCGCCGGCGTCGCCAGGCGGACCGTGGGCAACGTCATCAATGACTACCCACACGTGCGCGCGGACGTCCGTCGGCGCGTGCAGGCAGCGATCGACGAGTTGGGCTACAAGCCGAACCGCACTGCGCGCAGCCTGCGGATGGGACGCACCGAGACCATCGGTGTCGCGCTGCCGGAATTGGACGTCGGCTATTTCGCCGAGATCGGACGGCTGCTGGTCGAGATCGCCGAAGAGTTCGGTTACACGGTGCTGATCTCCCAGACGCTCGGCGCCAAAGAACGGGAGATCCGGACGCTGGAGATGTTCCGGAGCCAGCAGGTCGACGGCGTGGTGCTGAGCGCGATCAGTATCGAGGCATCCGAACTGCTCACTCAGTTGGGTCCCGTGCCGGTTGTCGTGATCGGGGAGCACCTGCTGAACTCCGCGCTCGATCTGGTCGCCGTGGACAACGTGGCGGCCGCGCGGGCAGCCGTACAACACCTCCTGGACATCGGGCGAAACCGCATCGCTTTCGTCGGTCTGGGCCGCTATGGCAGCGGCGCGGAGATGCCGGACCTGCGGCTGCGCGGCTATCTGGATGCGCTGCAGGCGTCGGGCCGGAAGCGTGATCCCACGCTGGAGGCCGGAGTCGCCGGCTATCACCGCAAGGGCGGGTTCGACGCCACCAACCAGTTGCTGCGGGCCGGTGCCGAATTCGACGGCCTGTTCTGTGCGAACGACATGCTCGCGTTCGGCGCGGTTCGTGCCCTGGTCGACGCCGGCTACCGCGTCCCCGAGGATGTCGCAGTGGTTGGCTTCGACGACGTGGAGGAGTCCCGATTCTCGGTGCCCCGGCTGACCACGGTGGCACCGGACAAGCGGCGGATCGCGCGCTCGTCCATCGAGCTTCTCGCGGCCCGTATCGACGGCACCGACCTTCCGGAGCCATTTCCGACGGACAGCTATTCGCTGTCGATACGGGACAGTACTGTCGCGGATTCGGGTCGCGCAGCGGCTCGGTGATCTGACTGTCGGTTCACGACCGTACCGACACATTCCGAAATTGCGCCGTGTGATCCTGCGTCACCAGGCCGATCTGGCAATTCATTGCCGGCGCGACGCTCCTTGCCACGGTCTTGCCGTCGAGAAGAAAGGTCACTGACGTTCCGTGCCGTCGCGCTTCGATCCGGTGTGCGGCGGAGAGATCGACGTCGGGATCGAGTGTGGTGTTGTCCCAGCCGAGGTCCATTCCGGAGACGACGGCGTGCGTGTCGAACGAGTGACCATCCGGATCGAGCCAACCCTGCACATAGTTGTCCGCATCGTGGTAGCACGCATAGATTCCGTATTTCGGCGCGCCGACGGTGGTGCCAGCCGTCCCCGGCCGCACGTCGGCCCGGACCGTGAAATCCCGGAGGTCGGCGTAGCCGAGAAATGTCGAATTCCAGGCGGCACCGAGCCCGGTCGAATCCGCCTCGCCGCCAGTGCGCAGGTCCCAGGTGCCGGTTTGCTGGCCGCCGGCATTCGGCCTGTCGGTGTCGGCCCCGAAGGTCGAATCGCCCCAGCCATAGGTTCTGTGGTCGGGAGTGCCGTCCCAGGTGAAGGTGATCGTCCCCTTGCCCGGCAACGTGTAGGAGAAGGTCCGACTGCCCCAGTGGACGGTGAATTCCTGGTCGGAGGAGCCGGAGTTGTACGCCAGCAGGACCTTCTGCCCGTCCGGGTTCCGGAAGGCCACGTGCTGGACCGGCCCGTCGCCGGTCGATGCGATGCGTTCCGCGCCCGGCCGTACGAACCGGCTGGCCTGACCCTCGCGGTAGTACGCGGCGTTGTAGGTGGGCTTCCCGTCATCGCCGACGGTCACCAGTGGAATGCAATTGCTGGCATCGCCGCGATGGAACGGTCCACCGCGCGGATCCAGAGCGACATTCCAGGTGATCGCACTGCGGGCCCAGTTACGCATCGCCCCGATCACCAACTGGGCGGGATTCTGCGACTGACAGCCGGGCGACAGCTCGGTCTGATAGATATCGAAATCGGGCTGGAGGGCGTGCATGGTGGTCATGGCCTGGTAATTGCCACAGTAGCCGTGCATGGAGACCGCATCGAAGGCGCCGGTGGCGCCCGGATGATCCAGGACGGCCGCCGGGTAGCCGGCACTGAAGCACACGTCGTCGCCGGTGAACAGGAGCGGTGACAGCCCGGCCGCGGTCAGGGCCGGCCGGAAATACTGCTGGACAAAGGTTGCCTCCTGGGCGGAGGAGAGGGTCATGCTCGGGTAGGTCTGCGTGACCGATGGCTCGTTCTGCGCGCTGGTCGCCCAGATCGGAATGCCGCGTTGTTGATACGCCTGGATCGCTTTGACCAGGTAGACGGCGTACGAGCGGTAGAACTGCTGCTTGAGGGTGCCGCCGTCGATGATCGAGCCGTTCGTCTTCATCCACGCCGGTGGGGACCACGAGGTCAGCATGACCTTCATGGCGGGATTGTGCCGCATTGCCTCCCGCAGGACGGGAATGACGTAGGCGTCGTCATGCTGGATCGAGAAATGGTCGAGGTCGGGATCGGTCCGGCCGGCTGGCCGATCGTCATAGGTGTAGTAGCCGTGCACGTCCTTGATGAAATCGGTGGCCCCGGCCGGCTGCCGCAGGATCGACAGGTGGACTCCGTCGGCATTGTCAGGGTCGAACAGCCTGCTCATGACATCGCCGCGTAGCGACGGGTCGAGCTTGTTCCACATCAGGTAGGCGGCGCTGTCGGTGAACGTGGCGCCGAATCCGGCGATCTTCTGGAACGTCCGATCCTCGTCGACGGCGATCACCTGGCCGCCCGACGAGCCGTTTCCGGCGAAACGCAGGTCGGGCTGCGGCGAGAGCTTCTGGGACAGATCATCGGTGGTCAGCCAGGCCTGGACCGGAGCGGTCCCCGCGATGCCGGTCGACGTGCGGTGGCCGGTCGCGGCCGGAACCATTGCGGCAGCGGTGATGGCGACTGTCACCGTCAGACCGGCCGTCACCGGCAGATAGGAAGAGCGCATGAAACCCTCCTGAGAATTTCCGGATCGTCGCGGTTTTCGGTACGGCCCGGGCAACAACACCGAGCACGGTGTCTTTCGGCCAATCGCGGCCAAGCGTATATGCCAATGCGAATCAGGCAGGAATTTACTACGTAGTCTCAGGTATTGTCTACGTCGTCGGCGGATATTAGCCAACGCGAAATAGCAGCGCCGAATATATTTGCCGGGCAAACGGGTGACGGAGCGAATGTCAGCTGACAGCAGCTGCCCATTTCAGTGCTACCTAAAGGCAACAGCTCGAAATATCCCCGCCATGATTGCGATCGCGGTCCACACGACCTCACCGACAGCGTTGCCAGCCCTCCGACTACGCCGCCACGACCCGCACATCAGGGATACCGCCCGCGATCTCCTCCACGACGGCGCGATGCCCCCGTTCGGCCTCCTCCCGCCCGCGCCAATGCCGGGTGTGTTCCAACTCGGGAAGCCGCAGGTCCCCAGCGAACTGCACCAGCGTGCGGAACAGCCGCTGGCCGCCTCGGGTGTCACTGCCAAGGCCGGACCACGCGGTCCTGACGTAGAAGCCGATGCGCGGGTCGCTGTCGCTTGTGATGGCCGTGAAGGCGACCTTCCCGTACGCCAGGTCGCGGGTCAGTGCCAGGCACTCGGCCAGCCCAATCGGGCGCCCCTCCGCGTCGTGGAAGAAGCCGTCGCCCACCGCCATGATTTCCCCCCTGCGTTCTTAGACACCCTGGCAGATCTCTGGAGGTGCTGGGGTTTGGGAAACGACCGAACGGTCGGTGGCGTCTCCTCAGCGATCGCCTCGACCAACTGCTCCACCCGTCGGGGCTGGACCCTCGCTTGGCGGCCGGATAGCCGGGAGAGCTTCTACGCTCGGCGGCGTACCCGGCACTTCGTGCTACGTGCCGCGGCGTAGTCGCGAGTGACGCCTGACAGCCGACGGTGGCTCGACGTGCCAGCCATGTATTTCGGACGTCGTGGATGATGGGTCAGTGGATGTCGACGGGGCGTGGTTCGATCAGTGGTACTCCGACATGGCGGAATCGGCGTTGCGGGATGCGGTTGTGTCCCGGACGCTGGGGTTACCGGCCGAGCTGCGGTCCAGCAGCCTGCTGTCGTGGGACGGGTTGGCCGAGGTCGTTGAGTTGCTGGCGCTGCGACCTGGCGGGACGCTGGTCGACCTTGCCTGCGGCCGCGGTGGGTACGGCATGGAGGTGGCCCGGCGGACCGGGGCACGAGTGCTTGGGGTGGATTTCTCGCCGGTCGCGATCGAGCAGGCGCGGGCCCGTACGGCGGTTTTCGATCTGAATGGGCGGGCCGAATACAGTGTCGGTGATCTGGCCAGGACCGGTCTGCCGGACGCCACCACAGATGCGGTGATGTGCGTGGACGCGATCCATTTCGCGGAGTCGGGGGTCGCGGTGGGCCGGGAGATTCAGCGGATTCTACGGCCCGGCGGGCGGGTGGTTCTTACCTGTTGGGAGGCGATCGACGCCTCGGATGAGACGCTGCCGGAGCGGCTGCGTCGGATCGATTTGGCGGGGACACTCACGGCGGCTGGGTTCGTCGAGATCGAGGTGGTCGAGCGGCCGGAGTGGGACCTGAGTGAGCGGGCGCTGTGGGAGGCGGCGATCGCCCTCGATTGCGCCGGCGATCCGGCGCTGCAGTCGCTGCAGGACGAGGCCAAGCGCACATTGCCGGCCTTCGACCGGGCCCGCCGGGTGCGCGCGGTTGCCAGCGCCCGATAGAGGGCAGCGACCTGTGCGTCGATGTGTTTGGTTTCAATCGCGCAGCGGCCCGAATGCGGCACGTATGGCATCCGCCACGAGATCCGGCTCCTACAGGTCGGCGGTGGGGTGCTGGACCTTGGTGTGTCGGTGCAGCAGCTTTCTTTCGGGGTGACCTTCTGCCATCGATCCGGCCGTGAATTTGGCGTCGCGTGTCAGCAGGACGATCGACGCGACCAGCACCCAGAGTGGGAACAACACGAACGGGAAGAAGAAGGGTCCGGCAATCTGGAGTACGGCTACGACGTAGCCGGCGGTTGCCAGCCAGGCCGGGAAGACGACACTCCGTCGAGCCGCGTGACAGGCGGAGGCGACGAACGCGCCCGCTGACAGTGCCCCGGCCAGGAGGAGCAGGGCTTGGCCGATGTTGTCCAACTGGGCCGGTAGATCACCACCAGGGATGGTGAGACGTCCGAAGACCCAGCCGCCAGGTATCGCGGTCCGGATCAGGGCCGAGGCCAGCGATATCGCGGCGAACAGCCAGGCGAAGCCGATCATCATCGTTCCGTCGGAACGGTCCCGAAGCCTGTGTTGCAAGCTGGACGCGAACCAGACGAATGCGAGGGAGCCCAGGACCATCAGGTACGCCCCGATGATTGCCGTCGTACGGTGGCTGCTGTCGGTCCACCAGGCGTCCCACTTGGCGATGTTGCTCGCGCGATGGCTGTTGGTGTTGGGTGTCGCGAAGATCAGGAAGCCGGCGACGAATAGCACGACGAAGGCGATACCCGCCCATGGGCCGGCCCGTCCGCGACGTTGTTCGGTCCCAAACCCAGTTGTCGTCATCGCTGTACCCCCCGAGCAGCAGTAGAACGGCGATCCTGAAAGTCAGAGGTCGTCAGTGATGTCGGCCTACCACTTGGGACGTAATTCGTCAAGAGTCGAGTGATCGGAGGTGCAAAGTATCGACTTGGCCAAGCCTGAGTTGCCCTAGGTGGGGCGGTTCTGCGGCCGTTTGGCCACCGCCGTCGACGAGGCGGCGTCGCGCTTAGGTGTACGTGAAACCGCTGGCTCGGACGATCTGACTGCCATCGGCGAACACAACTGTGATGTCGACCGGGCCGGGAGTTGGCGCCGATGGCGTCACAATCCGTAGGGCCGTATCGCCGATGACCTGGACGGTGGCGGCGTCAGCGGCGCCGACGGTTACCTGGCTGACGGTCGATAATCCGGTCCCGATGATCGCCACGTGATCGCCCCCGGTGCCAGGGCCGGTGGATGGCACGACATCGGTGATTTTCCGCTGTGTCGACGTTTTGGCCTGGGCGGGGGCGGTACCTCCGGAAGCGCCGCTCGCGCTGCTGCCCTGTGAACCAAAGTAGAAGCCGGCAATGGTGGCGACGAGCGTGGTCAATGAAGCCACGACCTGGGTGCGTAAGTCATGGACGTCGGAACTGGACAGGCCGAATAGTGCGATCAAGGTCAGCCCGAGGAGTGCAAAGCCGGTGATGGCCAGCGTGGTGCGGGTGGTGCGTTTGCCGACACGGGCTGAGAGGCTGAGCGTGCTCAGGAGGTGTTGACTGACCTGCTTCTGATCAGCATGTTGCAGCAGCGTGGTGATGCCAGCCGGGGCGTTGCCAGCCTGCGCCTTGCTTCGAAACGGCAGTCGTGGCTTGAGGCCCAAAAGGTTCCGAAGGGTCGAGCGTGGCGCGCTGAGGTTGTAGAACGTCAGCGCGAACATGGCAACGATAACAACGATCACGACGATCAACAGGCTGACGAGCAACCAGGTTGGCAGGGCCGTGGATGTCGTCGAACTCGGTGTCGTGGCAGGCGACGAGGCCGGTGTGGTCGGCGCGCCGACCGTGATCGTGCGTATCGCCGAGAATTGCAGAAATTGCCGCATGGCGCCCCCCCGGAGCCAAGACCTGACTCATGACGGTAGCTGATCCGGCCGATCCGTGGGGGCGTGTTGTCGACCTTGTTTCAGAGGCCGTAGACGATCTGGCCGGGTTTCGGGCTGTTATGATCTGGGGCTGCCTTCAGGAAGGAGCGGCATGACAACCAGTCCCGGCCGCAGCGAGCCAGAGCCGTTCAGCGATGACGAACTACGGAAAACCACCCTCGGCGAAGTGACACCACGTAACGCGCCGATCGAGCTCGCCGAATACGACAAAGCGTGGCCGGCGCTCTTCACCCGTGAAGCGCAGCGCATTCGTGCCGTGCTCGGCGCGACCGCATTGCGGATTGAGCATGTCGGGTCGACCTCGGTCCCAGGCCTGCTGGCCAAGCCGATCATCGACCTGCTGCTGGTCGTACCTGACTCCGCCGATGAAGCTGCCTACGTGCCTGCATTGGAGAATGCCGGCTATGTGCTCCGGGTACGCGAGCCGGAATGGTTCGAACACCGCCTGTTCCGCGGCCCGGACACCAGGATCAATCTGCACGTATTCACCGTCGACGTTACGGAAATCGACCGCATGCTGCGTTTCCGCGACTGGCTGCGCCGCCACGACGACGACCGGGACCTCTACGCGCAGACGAAACGCGAATTGGCCCGCCGCGACTGGCGGCACGTTGAGGATTATGCGAACGCAAAGACCGCGGTCGTGCAGGAGATCATGTCCCGCGCGCAGGATTCACGGTGGGAGCCGGTCCAGCGCTGAGCGTAGGAAGGCGTCTCGGCGGTCGATGACTGCTTGCTGGTCGAGTGCATTGCCGTGACTGTCGAAGGCGGGCCAGCCAGCCATGTCGACCGGGGTGTTCAATGCCGCGACCGTGTCCCAGTAGGCCACGTCGGTTGCTTCGCGGCCGGCCTCGTGCTGCCAGCCGTCCAGGACGTGGCCGGCGGCGTGCAGGCCGTACTGGTAGCCCATCTGCATGCGGAGTTCGCCCAGGTCCACACCGGGATCGCCGGCGCCGGCGCAGAACCAGTCGATCAGGGCGGTGCAGGTGTCGCCCTCCCAGCGCATGTTGCCGGTCCACACGTCGCCGTGTAGAAACACCGTCTCGCCGTGTGGACGGTCTATTTCCCGAATGCGCTCATCGGCCAGCTGTAACAGCGGTGTGCTGTGCGGGGCTGACACGACGCCGCGTGCGTGCTTCGGCGTCCACCCGGTGAGTTCGCACAGCGCGGCGATGACCGCGTCCCGCTCGCTTTCCGTTGCGGCTTGGAAGAGTGTGGCCCAGCGCCGTTCCATCGCGCGATCGTCGACCTGGGTGGGACGTACCCGAAGCGGCAGATCGGGCCGTGGATCGAGCCTGACCGCGTGTACCTTCGCGATTGCGGCGCCGGCCTCCCGCAGCCGCGCGGGCGTCACCGTCGGCGGCAACGCGCTGTTGCCGGGCAGTGCCGTCTCCAGACTCGCCGCAAAACCAAGTGTTTCACCGTGCAATTCCGAGGCGAGCAACCGCGGCGCGGCGACGGAATTCTCGGCGGCGAACCGGAGAGCCGCGGCATTCGCGGCAAGTTGCGGCGAATGCCGATCGCCGAGGCGGAGTACGGCATTGCGAATGGACCCGTCGTACTCGATGCGTAACCACCATGGGCCCCAATCATGCAGGGCCTGCACGTCGACGACCCGGGCGCCGGGACCCACCTTGTTCACCGCCCACGCCAGGACCGCCTCGGTGACCGGATCTGGTGCCGGCGGAGCTGACATTGGTCCGATGCTAGTGGTCTGTCTGCGATATGGGGTCTGACCACTAGCCCTTCGCGCCGTACGCGGTCAGGAAGCGGTTGCGGAAGGCGTCCATCGGCCAGACCGGCGCGTGCGGGTCGGGCAGCATTCCGTCCTGCCAACCCCACGATGCGGGCTGGTCCAGGACCTTCGGGTCGTGGGCGATGATCGAGATCGGCACCTGGTGACTCGCGTCCGGCCCGCTGGCGGTGGTGCCGGGCTGGTGGTCGCCGAGAGCGACAACCACGAGATTCTTGTCGTGTGAGTTCTTGACGAAGGTGAAAAGGCTGTTCAACGAATACTGGATCGACTGGCCGTAGACGTCTTTGACCTTTTGCGAATCGCGCCAGACGACGCTCGGCGACTGTCCCTGTTGCGGCATGCCCTTGTATATTGAGCCGTCGCCGACCTGGCTCGGGTTGACCATATGTGGCAACGGGGTCCAGGGCGCGTGCGAGGAGACGAGATCGATTTCGGCCATGAGCGGCTTGCGGTGTGGCGTGGCCAGTTCGTTCCGTTGGAAGGCGGCGAGCGTGTACTGGTCGGGCACCGGGGCGTAGCTGAATTTCGGGCCCTTGTAGCCGACGGTCAGGCTGTTGTAGAGCTTGTCGTAGTGATAGAACGACTTACCCTCCGGCCACGGAAGATTATCCGCCGGGTCATCGCTGACGGTCCGCCAGCCGGCGTTCTTGAACGCATCGCTCAATGTGAAGCGGTTGCTCTTGACGAGTTGGCCGTAGCGTTGTTGATTGTTGATCCACAGCCCCGATTGCAGGGTGGAATGGGCCAGCCAACTGATGCCGCCGAATGTGGGCGAAGTCAGAAATGCGCTGCGGGAGGAGAATCCGGCGGCCTTCAATTGGCTGTTCCCGGATTTGAGCACCGAATCGATTTGGGTCGAGTACGACGAACCGCGGACCGCAACCTCGCCGTAGCTCTCGATGAACACCACGAGCACGTCCTTGCCGCGCAGCCCGGTCAGCAGATCGGCGTTCGGTGTGCCGGCGATCGGATCGGGCGACTTCAGCGCTGATTCGAAGGTCCGCTGATCCTTGATATCGGCGCGTACCGCCGTGGCGTGGTCGTACGTCAGAATGGCCGCGCTGCGTGACGCGATCGGTTCTCCGGCGGCGAAATTGGCGCCGAAGGCGATGCACAGGATCCAGACCAACCCCAGCGCGGTGACCGCGCGCGCGGAATTGGTGCGATGGCCGGACGTCAGGCGGGTCAGACGCAGGACCGCCAAGGGCACGAAAACCAGGACGGCGACGATCAGCAGTACGGCGATAACCTCGGCCGCAACCGTTTTGTTGTTGCCGATCGAATCTCGCAACACTCCCAGCGCCGGCTTCAGATTTCCCCAGTCGGTTACCGGGCTGAACGGTCGGTCGAGCGCGACGTAGAAACTCAAATCGAGCAGCTTCACGATGAACAGCACACCGAGAAGGACGCCGACCAGCGCGGCCAGGATCTGTCGGCCACGGCGCGGTACAACAAGACAGATCGCCACCAGGACGAGACCCTCGACCGGAATCCGGAGAAATGCTCCGGGGGTCATTCGGTTGAGCTGATTCGGCGCCACCAAAGCGAACCAGACGACCAGGAAGGCGACGACGGTGAGCCCCCACGACGCCACCGTACGAACCCGGCCACGCCGGTCGGCAAGCTTGGGCGCCTGCGGCTCGGCCGCTTCCACCACGTCCGGCTCGGTCATCGGGATCCAGTTGATCGCATGTGCAGAGCGAGGCCGTGGTGGGTTGGTAAACGGTGGTCCTGCCACAGGACCCAGACGCTGCGACCGAAGGATTCGGTGAGCAGGACCAGCGCCACGGCTACGACAGTGGCAGTCGCCGGCCGGGGCAGGAAATCGGCGACGGCGATCGTGAGGACGATGCCCTGGATCGCCGCCACGACCTTGCCCCAGTAGCGCGGCGGCAGCGGATTGCGTAACCACGGAAGGAACCATCCGGCGGCCAGGTACGCGTAGCGCGCCGCGCCGATCGCGAGCACCCACAGGCCGATCGAGTCCGCGACGTAGCCGCTCAGCACGATGATCAGGAAAGCGTCGATCTCCTGGTCGAAGATCGCCCCCAGCGGCGACACCGTCCGGGTGCGGCGGGCCACCCGACCGTCGACGGCGTCCAGGCTGAGGGCGACGCTCGCGAGCACCACGATCGTGGTGACCGACGTACCGCGGACGAACGAATCGCTGATCAGTGCGGTGACGCCGCCGACGAGAGTGGCCCGGCTGAGTGTCACCGAGTTGGCCGGGCCCAGGACCGTCGCGCCGGAGCGGGCCAGACCGGCTGCCAGCAGTGCGTTCATGACCAGACCGTAGCCAGCTCCGAACACCCAACCGACGGCACTCAACCCGACGGTTGCGGCGAGGACGGCGAGCAATGCCAATTGGGCGATCAGCGCGATCACCGGGCCGATTCGAACCATCTCTCCGCCTTCGTGTCGATGGGTACGACAGGGAACACGGTGCCTGCGCCGGGGCGGTTCATTCCGAGGGGGTCGATATTTTGTCGGCAACGAGAGCGAACTTGCGGATCCGGCCGTCCCGCAGCCAGTCGCTCCAGAGTTGGTGGGCGGCCAGCAGTTCCTCGAGTGCTCGGGGTCCGATCTGCGCGGTGATGGCCGCGGCGTCGGTGGTGAACGCATTGATCAACGAGTCCACGACGGCCTGGTGGGACCGACTGCAGTCCTCCTGCGAGCGGACAACCAGCCCGACCCGCTCAAGAAGTGTCAGCATCTCGGGCAGCGGAGTGAGCCAGACCGTGTCTGCATCGGGCATGCTTTCGCGCTCAGCGTCGGTGAGAGGCAGTCCCTCTTCCACGGTGAAGGCGAACCGCCCGCCGTTCGTCAGCGTCCGGGATATCTGCCGAAGCAGCGTCTCCTTGTCGGGAAAGGCGAGCATGGTCTCGAGCAGGAGCACCACATCGAACGGGCCGGGCGGGACCGGTGGGATGTGTGAGACCTCGAAATGACAGGGCAGGTCGCCGGCGCTCGACCGGGCGATGTCGATGGCGCTGCGGCTGAGATCCACGCCCAGATAGGTGCAACCCAGCTCCTGCGTGATGAGCCGTCCGGGCCCGGCGACTCCGCAGCACAGGTCCAGCACGGAGACCCCGGGGGCGATGCCGGCCCGACTCGCCAGCGCCAGAATCTCGCCAGCGCGCATGAAACTCTCCTGCCCGACGAATTCGCCGGGGGAGTACGCCGACACGCGGGCTCGCTGCAGGGCCTGCACGAATGGAGCCCGTTCGTCCTGTCTCATAGCCGTTTCCCGCATATATCGCTGACGATCTCCGGCCCATCTTCCTGCCGGCCCGGAGCTGAACCGGGGCACGGCGTTTCTCGTGTTACCGCACGTACCCACTGACACGGAGGCACGGCGTGAACGGTTCACGCCGGCCCTGGCGACCGGGCTGATCGCCAGGCGCTGCTGCTCGCGCTGCATTGACCCGCGGAGCGGAGACACAGGATGACCTCTATCGAGGACGCGGCTCCCGCGGTTGTCGATCTACCGCGGCAGCGGCTGGCCGGTCTGGACGGACTGCGAGGTCTGGCCGCGCTGTACGTAGTGGTGAATCACATCTATCTGCGCGCATTTCCGGGTTATCCGGTGGATCGGGCACCGTTCTGGGCCGGCTGGTTCATCTACGGGCGGTTCGCGGTGGTCGCCTTCATCGTGCTGTCCGGGTTCTCGCTCGCGCTGTCGCCGGCCCGCCATGACTGGCACCTTGACGGGGTCTGGCGGTTCGCGTACCGACGGGCCCGGCGCATTCTCCCGCCGTACTGGGCCGCGCTGGCCTTCAGCCTCGCGGTGGCGTGGCTCATCGACCCGCAGCCCGGGCGCGGAGTGCCAGATGCGAAATCGGTCGTCGTCAATGCCCTGCTGGTGCAGAACATCGTCGGTGCGCCGAGCCCCAACGCGGCGTTCTGGTCGATCGCCGTCGAGGCTCAGTTGTACGTCGTCTTCCCGCTGTTGCTGGTGCTGGTCCGCCGGCGCGGCGTCATTCTCATGGTCGGTGTCGTCACGCTCGTTGTGGCGGCGGTGGGGATCGCCGGTCCGCACGATCCCGGGCTGGACATGTTCGTGATTCAGTCGCCACCCGACCTGGCCGCGCTGTTCGCGGTGGGGGTGCTGTGCGCCGGCATCGTTCGGGCGGGTCGGGTTCGCCGTTCCTGGCCGTGGGCGTGGATTGCGTTCGTCGCCACGGTGCCGGTGTTTCTGACGATCTGGTGGCAGGGTTCGGTGTGGACGCTCGATCACCTGTTCTGGGTCGATCTCACGCTGGGCCCCGCGATCGCCTGCCTGCTGGCCGCTTTGGCCACCGGGCAGCCGGCCCCGTTGTTGCGGCTGCTCGACACCCGGCCGCTGCGCAGCCTCGGCTCGTCGTCGTACAGCCTGTACCTGACCCACGCGCCGATCGTGGTCATCGTGTACGAGCGGATTGTCGCCGGCCGGGTCCCGCGTGGTGTTCCGTCGTTCCTCGTCTCGCTGGCGCTGGTCGTGCCGCTGACGATCGTGTTCGCGCGACTCTTCGCGCGGGTCTTCGAGACCCCGTTCCGGCCGCACCACGTCGATGCGGCTCAACGGACTGCACGAACCCAACGGGAACATCCCGGCAAGAACGGGTAGCCGCGGTCATCGGCGCCGTGGTTCTCTTGGACCCATGGGAAGCGGCGAAACACCGATGCCCGATCGGGCGCATACCTGGCGGGACGACGAGCTCGGATTCACATTCTGGTGGGACGTCAAGAAGCTCTGAGAGATCGATCGTCGGGCCGAGCCGCGTTGCTCGGCCACGACACGATCCTCGCCAAGCAGGCGTTCCCCGCGATATTCCGACCTTCGGTCGGGAATGGTGGCAGCCGCACAATCACCCGCCACCACCGATCGAACCGTGACCGCGCCGGACCCATGCCAGCGGGTCTGGCGCTGGCCCGCTGGCCCCCTGCCGACAATGTTTCTATTTGAGGAGGTGTGACGCAGCGTCGATTTTTCTACGCTGTGCCGTACCTGTTCGAACGGAGACAGTCGGAGTCCCAAGGGCTCGGGATGGCGACCTCAATGGTACGCATTGCCGGCACGCCCCTTTGCGTCTAGATAAGAGACCGAATCGCGGCGCGTACCACCATTTGTAGTCGCGGGTCAGACAGCTGCAGCGAGCCCAGCTCATGCTCGGTGAACCAACCGAGTGCATCGTGCTCCTCGGGCCGGGCAGATCCCAGCAGGCCGGATACCACTCATGATGTGGAGATCGATGCACGAGAAGCACACGATCACCTCGACACAGCCACCACGACATGCTCACCAGACTGACTGTCATTCACCGGACCAGTCTGACCAAGCGGTCGTGCATCGCGTCGAGGCGGGCCAGCGTGGCCTAGGGTTGAGCCGTGATGTTCAGTCCGGAGCTTCGCGAGGCCGTGGCGAGCGGCGAGATCACCATCTCGATCCGCCTCTGGAGCCGGCCGAAGGTGAAGCGCGGTGGTCGGTACGCGACCGCTGGGGTCGTAATCGAGATCGACTCGATGGAGCTGTTGCCGTTCTCCGCCGTGACCGCGGCCGACGTTCGCCTGGCGGGCGAGCGTGATCGAGAGTCTCTTCGGGACCGGGCCGCGCACGCCGGTGCGATCAATGACGACACCCTGGTCTACCGGATCGAATTTCATGTCGTCTAGCTGATATGGCCGGTCGGGCCGACCAGCCGCTCATGATGCGTACGCCGCCAGCTCGATGATCCGTGAATAGTCGTCCGCGCCGTTGCCGGCGGAGGTGAGAATCCGCAGCCCGGTGGTCTGCACCGGGGGGAAGGTCGAGCTCACCTGACCCACGGCGTTATCGCGGACCGAGGTGACCGTCTTCCACTGACCGCCGGAGAGCACCTGCACGTCCCAATCCTTGAGGCCGTATTTTCGCGGCCGGGTATTTCGTCGAGTTCAATGTGTCGAGGTCGACCCGGCCGATCGTCTGAGTCGCCGCTCAGTCCAGCTCGTACCAGTCCGGCCAGGCGCCGGACGTGCCGTCGTTCCAGCCCGTCGTGGTGCCCCAGTGATCGGAATCGGTGTCGCCGTCCACCGCGCCGCAGACCAGATATCCGGCGTGCGACGAGGAGGCGCTGATCGTCGTCGCCGAACGGGCCAGGTCGCCGCCGGGGTCGGCGGTGCTGGCCGTGACGGCGGCCGGAAGGCTGGCGGTCGAATTCGCCGACGCGATCGGCACCCGGTATGTCCCGTGGCGGTGCCGAGCGGCGCGGTCGCGATGCCGAGAGTGCCGGGATCGACGGGAACGCCGCGTGCGCCTCCTGCAGATCGGGATCGGTCTTGTAGAGCGAGTAACGCAGCCGGTAGAGGTCCAGGGTGTCCGGCGCGACCTGGAAGATGTCCGGCACGTTCAGCGACGGGTCGTTGCGCAGCCCGCCCGCGGTGTTGACCGCGTTCTGGTAGATGTAGTCGCCGAGGAAGAACACGACGTCCAGGTCCTCGCGGGACAGGTGGTGCAGCGGCCTGTAGAAGCCGTCGGAGTACGCCTGGCACGAGACGACGCCGAGCCGCAGGTTCGCCGGGCGGGCCCACGCCGCCGGCGCGGTCCTGGTCCGGCCGATCGGGCTGCGGTGCGGCCCGGCCCGGAACCGGTAGAAGTATTTCCGGCCGGACTGTAGGCGGCGGGCGTCGACGTGCACCGAGCGCCGATATTCCGGCCGGGCCGTCGCGGTGCCGGTCCGGACGATGTGCCGGAACCGGGCGTCGGTCGCCAGCTGCCACTGCACCGAATAGTTCTGGTACGGCATTCCGCCCATCGGGTCGAATACCTCCGGCGCCAACCGGGTCCACAGGACCACCGCTGTCGGCAGCGGGTCGCCCGAGGCGATGCCGAGCGTGAACGGGTTGGCGCGCACCATGCCCGGAACCGCGTTGGCGGTGTTACGGCTGGCGACGTTCGTACCGAAAGCCACTGCCACGGCCGCGCCGCCCGCCGTCAGGAAGCGGCGGCGATTAACTGCGCTCGCCTGGCGGATCTCGTTCTGTTCCGCATCGCTGCGGGCATTGCCGCGCCATTCCATCCAGAACCTCCGCGATGTGACCATTTCGCCCGACAGAGTTGATCAGCGGAATGCGGCGGCGCGATGCCGCCTGGTTGGCTGGGCGGTGGCGGCCGGATGAATCGAGGGGCAGGGCCGGATCGGCCGCTGCCGGCTATCGGGCCGGCAGTCGATAGCATCGACGAGACAGCGGTGCCTAGTTTCGTCAACGATCAGGAGACATCCGTGACCAGCAGCCAGCCGACCCAAGACCGTGTCGTCGTCACGGTGGCTGCCGGCACGACGGCGGCCGAGGCGCTCGCGACCGCCGGGATCATCGACGCCGTGGTGGTGCAGGACGCTGATGGTGCGCTGCACGATCTGGCCTGGACGCCGGCGTCGGACGCCACGGTCACCGCGGTCCCGATGGCCAGCGACACCGGGCGCGCGGTGCTCCGGCACTCGACCGCGCACGTGATGGCGCAGGCGGTGCAGGAACTCTTCCCGAAGGCGAAGCTCGGCATCGGCCCGCCGATCGAGAACGGCTTCTACTACGACTTCGACGTCCCCGAGCCGTTCAAGCCGGAGGACCTCGGTCGCATCGAGAAGCGGATGCGCGACATCGTCAAGGAGGGCCAGGGCTTCGCCCGCCGTGCCGTCTCCGACGACGAGGCGCGGGCCGAGTTGGCCGGCGAGCCGTACAAGCAGGAGCTGATCGGGCTGAAGAGCCAGGCCGCCGACGCGGCCGAGGGCGCCTCGGTCGAGGTCGGCGCCGGCGAGTTGACGATCTACGACAACCTGCACCGCGACGGCTCGCTGGCCTGGAAGGACCTCTGCCGAGGCCCGCATCTGCCCACCACCAAGTCGATCCCGGCGTTCAAGCTGATGCGCAGCGCCGCGGCGTACTGGCGGGGGAGTGAGAAGAACCCGCAGCTGCAGCGGATCTACGGCACGGCGTGGGAATCCCGCGACGCGTTGAAGGACCATCTGGCGATGCTGGTCGAGGCCGAGCGGCGCGACCACCGCAAGATCGGTGCGGAGCTGGACCTGTTCAGCTTCCCGACCGAGATCGGCTCGGGCCTGGCCGTCTGGCACCCCCGCGGCGGAGTGATCCGCCGGGTGATGGAGGAGTACTCCCGGCAGCGGCACGAGCAGGGCGGGTACGAGTTCGTCTACACCCCGCACATCACCAAGGGCACGCTCTTCGAGACCTCCGGGCACCTCGCCTGGTACAAGGAGGGCATGTACCCGGCGCTGCAGATGGAGGGCGCCGACTACTACCTCAAGCCGATGAACTGCCCGATGCACCTGATGATCTTCAAGTCGCGTGGGCGTTCCTATCGCGAGCTGCCGTTGCGGCTGTTCGAGTTCGGCACCGTCTATCGCTATGAGAAGTCCGGCGTCGTGCACGGCCTGACCCGGGCCCGCGGGTTCACCCAGGACGACTCGCACATCTTCTGTACGCCGGAGCAGTTGCAGGACGAGTTGGCGAGCCTGCTCCAGTTCGTCCTGGATCTCTTGAGCGATTACGGGTTGACCGGCTTCACCGCTGATCTCTCGACCCGGCCGGAGAAGTACGTCGGCGAGATCGAGCAGTGGGACACCGCCGAGGCGGCCTTGGAAGAGGCGCTGAAGCGTTCCGGCGTGCCGTACACGATCGCTGCCGGCGAGGGCGCGTTCTATGCGCCGAAGATCGACGTGCACGTGAAGGACGCCATCGGCCGGCCGTGGCAGTTGTCCACGATCCAGGTCGACTTCCAGCTGCCGGGGCGTTTCGACATCGAATTCCAGGCGGCCGACGGGACGCGGCAGCGGCCGTACATGATCCACCGGGCGCTCTTCGGCTCGGAGGAGCGGTTCTTCGGCATCCTCACCGAGCACTACGCCGGGGCTTTTCCGGTGTGGCTCGCCCCGGTGCAGGTGGTCGCGATCCCGATTTCCGACGATCACATCGAGCACCTCCGCGGCGTGGTGGATCGGCTGCGGGCCAGGGGAATCCGGGCTGAGGTGGACGACTCCTCGGATCGGATGCAGAAGAAAATCCGGACCCACACGAAGCAGAAGGTGCCCTACCTGCTGATTGCCGGCGACGAGGACGTGGCGAACGACGCCGTGTCCTTCCGGTACCGGGACGGATCGCAGCGCAACGGGATCCCGGTCGAGGAGGCCGTCGCCGACATTGTCTGGTTCGCCGAGTCTCATGGCAACGAGTCGCCGTCCGCGGCCGCCGCCGAGCCCGAGGAGCTGGAGCCGGCCATTGTGGACGGTGACCACGACAAGCCGACGCATGTCGTGGATGTCGGTGGCGACGAGCCGGCGTGACCGGGGACGCCGGGGCGCCGGATCCTGAGCCGTCGGTGGAAGATATCTCCGGATCCGGTCCGGCCGGCGACCCGTTCGGTCGACTGTGGACACCGCACCGGATGGCGTACATCCGCGGCGAGGGCAAGCCGCCGCCGGACGGGGCGCTGGAGGACTGCCCGTTCTGCCTGGCGCCGAAAAGGTCCGATGTGGACGGACTGATCATCGCGCGTGGCGAGACGGTTTTCGCGGTGCTGAACCTGTTTCCGTACAACTCCGGGCACCTGATGGTGGTGCCGTACCGGCACGTCGCGGACTACACCGATCTTGACGTCGCGGAATGCGCCGAGTTGGCGGCCTTTACCCAGCGGGCGATGGCGGCGGTACGCAAGGCGAGTGGGGCGCATGGATTCAACATCGGGATGAACCAGGGGAGTGTGGCCGGGGCCGGCATCGCGGCCCACCTGCACCAGCATGTGGTGCCGCGGTGGGGCGGCGATACGAACTTCATGCCGATCGTGGCGAAGACCCGGGTGCTGCCCGAGTTGCTCGCCGACACCCGCACCGCCCTCGCCGAAGCCTGGTCCGACTGATCCCGTCGACGCGTCTCTCCGTGTCTCTAGATCTCGTGTCCTCTTCGCTGGTCCTCTCCGCCGTCCCTGGCTTGCGCCGGTCCAGGCATCTCCCGCCCCTGCTCGTGTCCGCTCCGCTCGTTCCGCACCGCCGTCCTCGGCTCGGGCCGGCCCCCCCGCCGCTATCAGTCCACTCCAACGTGATGATGTCTGCGTTGTGCCGGCTATAGGCGGCATAACGCGATCACGATCACGGGAATGCTGGCCTCAGTCGGCCGACCTCATTCTCTGGGGCCTGTCCACTCGCATTGGGTGGGGTGATGTCTGCGTTGTGCCGGCTATGGCCGGCATAACGCGATCACGATCATGGCGAGCGCCGCGTTAGTACGGTGGATGCGTTGAGTCGTACGTCCGCGCAGTTGGGTGATGTCTGCGTTGTGCCGGCTATGGCCGGCATAACGCGATCACGATCATGGCGAGACTGAGGGTCGGCGCCTCGTCAGGCGGCGAGGAGGCGCGCCCGATCCGCGAGCCAGCGGCGTACCAGTGCGATGCACCCGGCCGGGTCACGACGGAACTGGGCCGGTGTCAGGTGCAGGACGGCATAGCCGGCTGCCTCTAACCTGTTGTGCCGTCGCAGCGTGTTCTGCCAGGACTCCGGATCCAGATGCCAGTCCTGCCCGTCGATCTCCAGGACGCACCGCAGGTCGCGCCAGACGAAGTCGCCGCGACCGAGGAACCGGCCGGTGGAGTCACGGATGTCGACGTTCTGCTCGAACCCAGAAATCCCGGCCCGATACAGCAATTCGGCGACTTCGCACTCGGCCACTGACTCCGCCCCGTCCGCCACCTCGCCGAGCACCCGACGGATATTGGCGCTGCCGCGCCGCTGGGACTGGGCGAGCTCGTCGGTGATATCCGGGATCCCGCAGAGCCGTTGTTGCACGGTTGCGGCGACCAATTCTCGGGTGTCATTGAGATTCGTGATTGCCAGAGCAGCTTCGACGACACAGCGTGGGACTGGGGCGAGCGGCAGTCCCGCACGGATCCGGGGTGCCGTTAACCGGGTTGTGTGTCGCACGATCAGTTGTCCGCTCGAGGTACGGCGGGCGGTCCGCGGTGCGAGCACGACGAGCGGCCGCGGTGGCAGTGTCGTCCGCAGACCGTGCAATCGGAGTGCGAGTATGCCGGCGAGCACGGCCCCGGGGCCGCACGCGTGGACGGCGCCGGCCGCCCATTGTTCGACTGACGGCATGCCGTTGTGCGTCAGGTACACGCCGCGTGCCAGTCGCCGCCATCGGCGGGTCGATATCCGGTGCGCGATTGCGTGCCGACTGAATCCGAGCTGATGCGCTGTCTGCGTGTCGAGGATGGCGGGGAGGTGGTTTTCCAGTGGCGCAGGCACGATTCATTGTCTCGTTGGTCAGGGCAGTTTGGGAGGCCCGCCGCGAATATGTGGATATCTCGGCAGGACGGTATGTCGTGTCTGCGTTGTGCCGCCTATGGGCGGCATAACGCGATCACGATCATGGGAGAGCGGCCGGCTGATGTCGCCTCGGTTGGGCTCGCTGTGTCTTCTGTGGTTGGTCCGGCTTGGTGATGTCTGCGTTCTGCCGGCAATGGGCGGCATTTCGCGATCACGATCATGGGAAAGGGCGGGGGAGGAGGGTCAAATCGAGTGCCGCCTGCCGGGTGCCCGGTCAGCGGCGGGTGCAGATCAGGTTTGGAACGATCGGACCGTCGTCGTGTCTGCGATGTGCCGGTCATAGCCGGCATAACGCGATCACGATCATGGGCGGGTGCGGGTGCGGGTGCGGGTGCGGGTGCGGGTGCGGGTGCGGGTGCGGGTGCGGGTGCGGGTGCGGGTGCGGGTGCGGGTGCGGGCCTTGTGGAACAGAAGGGCGGAGGAGATCAGGGGGCGGGTGCGAGGGATTTGGCGGCGTGTTCGGGCATCGCCTCGTGCCGTAGATATCGGCGGCTGAAACGCCCGGTGCCGGCCGACAACGCCCGCAGATCGACCGCGTACCGCATCAGCTCCGTCTCCGGGACGTCAGCGCTCACCTCGGAACGGTCCGCCCCGACCGAGCTGGTCCCGGTAACCCGCCCCCGTCGGGACGACAGATCGCTCATCACCGCGCCCACATACGTATCCGGCACGGTCACCCGCACCTCGAGAACCGGCTCCAGCAGGGCGATCTGACCCGCCATCGCCGCATCCTTCAACGCGAGCCCACCGGCGGTCTGGAATGCGGCATCGGACGAGTCGACGCTGTGCGCCTTTCCATCTAATAATGTCACGCGAATATCGACCAACGGAAAACCGGCCGAGATCCCGCGCTGCATCTGCGCGCGGACACCCTTCTCCACCGACGGAATGAATTGCCCAGGAATTGCGGCGCCCACGATACGGGCGACGAATTCGAAACCGGCGCCACGGTCCAGCGGCTCGACCTCGATCTCGCACACCGCGTACTGCCCGTGCCCGCCGGACTGTTTCACGTGCCGGCCATGACCCTTTACCTTGCCCGTAAAGGTTTCCCGCAGCGGAGTGATGACCGGGACCGTCTCCAGGCCGACGCCCTGGTCCCGCAGCCGGTCGAGCAGCACGTCGGCGTGCGCCTCGCCCATGCACCACAGGATCAGTTGGTGGGTCTCGGAATTGCGTTCCAGCCGCAGGGTCGGGTCACCGGCGATCAGTTTCGCCAGTCCCTTCGCCAATGCGTCCTCATCGCCGCGTGATTTCGCCTGCACTGCAACGGGAAGCAGGGGCTCGGGCATATCCCATGCGGCGATCAACAGTGGACTGTCCTTATCGGACAGAGTGTCACCGGTTTCGGCCGAGGCGAGTTTGGTCACCGCACAGATGTCACCCGCGGCGCAATGGTCGATGGGGTGCAGGGTGGCGCCGAGTGGCGCGTGCAGGTGACCGGCCCGTTCGTCGGAGTCGTGGTCCTCGTGCCCGCGGTCGGCCAGGCCGTGCCCGCAGACGTGCACGGCCGACTCCTGACGCAGCGTCCCGGAGAACACCCGGACCAGCGCCACCCGCCCGACGTACGGGTCCACGGTGGTGCGAACGATCTCGGCCACCAGCGGTCCATTCGGATCCGAGGTCAGCGCCTCGGTCGGCATGCCGTCGATTCCGGTGACGATCGGCAGGTCGCGTTCCAGCGGAGACGGGAACGCGCTGGTCAGCACCTCCAGCAGCTCAGCGAGACCGAGCCCGGTCAGCGCGGAACAGGCCAGCACGGGGAAGAACGAGCCGCGAGCCACGGCCGTCTCCAGGTCGTCGACGAGGATGTCCAGGTCGATGTCCTCGCCGCCGAGGTAACGGTCCATGAGCGACTCGTCCTCGCTCTCGGCGATGATCCCCTCGATGAGCTGGTTGCGGGCGTCCTCGAGCATGTCCCGCTGGTCGGCGTCGGGGGCGCGGTCGGCCGGCGGATAGCCGTTGACATAGTCCGAGACGGTACGGGAGAGCAGCCCGATGACGCCGTCGTTAACCGGCATGTAGAGCGGCAGCACCCCATTTCCGAATTCGCGCTGGCAGACCGACACCGCCATGTCGAAATCGGCGCGCTGGTGGTCGACCTTGGCCACGACCACGGCCCGTGGCATGCCGACGGCCGCGCATTCCTCCCACAGGGCGATCGTCGCGGAGTCCACGCCGTCCACCGCCGACACGACGAACAGGGCCGCGTCGGCGGCCCGCAGCCCGGCCCGCAGCTCGCCGGTGAAGTCGGCGTAGCCAGGCGTGTCGAGGAGATTGACCTTGACGTTGTCGAACTGAAGCGGGGCCACCGCCAACGCGACCGAACGTTGCTGGCGGACCTCCGCCGGATCGGAGTCACTGACAGTATTGCCGTCGATCACCGATCCGGCCCGGGGGATGGTCCCGGTGGCGGCCAGTAGCGCCTCCACCAGGGTCGTCTTGCCGGCCCCGGAATGGCCCACCACTGCGACGTTGCGGACCTTCTCCGGCCGTTCCGCGAGGTCCACTGACCCCGCGCGCTGATCTGTGCCCTTTGTTGCGCCCCCGGAGTTCTTTGCCGACATGTCAGTGCCTCCCGCGACCCGCCCGCCCCCGCGACCCGGGATATGTCCCGCGTCACATCCTGTTCAGCGATTCGACACCCAATGGACGCACAGGGCAAGGGGCAGTCGTCAACTCGACCGGGTCGGCCGAGTTGCCCAATGGCTCACCCCTTGACGCCGGTGAGGGTGATGCCCTGGATGAACGTGCGCTGGGCCAGGAAGAAGACCACGATCACCGGGATGACGATCACGGTGCTAGCCGCCATCAACGGCCCGAACTGGGTGGCGTACTGACTCCGGTAGAAGGTCAGGCCGAGCGAGAGCGTGTAACTGTCGGAGTTGGACAGATAGATCAACGGCCCGAGCAGGTCGCTCCAGGACGTCAGGAACTGGAAGAGCGCCACGGCCGCCAGCGCCGGCTTGGCCAGCGGGAGGATGAGACGCGCATAGATCACCAGCTCGTTCGCCCCGTCGATCCTGGCCGCATCGGACAGGTCCCGCGGAATGCTCATGAAGAACTGACGCAACAGGAACACGTAGAGCGGGACGCCGAAGAAAGTCGGCACAATCAGCGGTGCGTAGGTGTTCGTCCAGCCGATCGCCTTGAACATGGTGAACAACGGCACCATGGTCACGTAGAACGGGATCATCATCGTCGAGAGGATGAGGACGAACAGCGGTTTACGCAGCGGCCAGTTGATCCGTGCCAGACCGTAGGCGATGAAAGAGCTCGACAGCGCCGCACCTATCATCGACAGCACGCAGATAAACAGCGTATTGCCGAAATAGCGGAGGAACGGAAAGACTCGCAGTCCGTAGATGTAATTTTCCAGCGTCAGGTCGTGCGGAAACCAGACCGCGGGAAACGCGTTGAGTTCGGCCGCATTCTTCAAGGAACCGCTGATCATCCAGAACAGCGGGATGATGAAGACCACGCTGAGCACGATCAGTGCCACGTGCGAGACGATCTTCTCCGCGAGCTTGGGCCAGGCGGTCGCCCGTCGGTCACGCATCGACGGGCGGCGGCGCGGTACGTCGGGCGCGATAGTCGCCGGCTCTGCAGTCACCATGACCTACTCACCTCCGTAGTAGACGCGCCGTCCGACGATTCGGAACGTCACGGCCGTGATGATTGCGATCAACAGGAACAGCACCCACGCAATGGCGCTCGCATAACCGACCTTGAAGAACTGGAACGCGTTCTGGAAGAGATAGAGCCCGGACACCAGCGTCGAGCCCGCTGGCGTCCCGGCGCCGCCGGTGAGTACGAATACCGGGGTGAAGTACTGGAAGCCGGCGATCAGGCCGGTCACCAGGGCGAACATCAGGGTCGGGCTGAGGAACGGGATCGTGACCGCGCGGAATCGGGTCAGCACTCCGGCGCCGTCGACCGCCGCGGCCTCGTGCAGCTCGCGCGGCACGTCCTGCAGGCCGGCGAGCATGATGACCATCAGGTTGCCCACGCCCCAGGCGCCGAAGATGATCAGCGCCGGCTTGGCCCACTTCGGGTCGGCCAACCAGCCCGGCCCGGTGATCCCGATCGAGTGCAGCGCGCTGTTGAGCGCGCCGTACTGCGGGTCGAAGACGTAGGACCAGACGACTGCCGACGCCACGATCGGGACGATCGTGGGCAGGAAGAAGATCGTCCGGTAGATCGACTGGCCACGTACCTTCAGGTTCAGCAGGAGGGCCAGGACCAGCGCCACGATGATGCCGATCGGGACGGACAGGATCACGATGTAGAATGTGTTCCACAGCGACGACCACCAGGTCGGGTCGTGTATCAGGTCGACATAGTTGGTGAAGCCGATCCAGCTGGTGTGCTTACCGACCATCGTGTAGTTGGTGAAGCTGTAATACAGCGAGGCGAGCACCGGGTACGCGGTGAACCAGAGCAGGCCGATGATCGCCGGCGACGTGAAGACCAGACCCCAGAAGAAGTCCCGCTTCGCCTTGGCGCTGCGCCGCCGCTTCCGGGTCCGGGTCCGCGGCACGGCCGCGGCTCCTGCAGTAGTTGCGGCCATCAGGAACGCACCTCCCGCTTGAATCGATCCAGTTCGCGCTGCGTGTCATGGTTGATCGTGCGCAGGGCCTGCAGAGCCGTTGCCTGGCCGTAGATGGCCTTGGACACCTCGGTCTCCATCGACTCGGCGAAAAAGTCCGCGACCGGGATGTTGGGACGCACACTCTCCGTTGCGAAGAGCGTGTCGTAGAACGGCGACATCTCCTTGTTGGTCTTCACCGATTCCAGCGCCTTGCCGAGGTAGGTCGGTAGGAACCCGATGTCCTTCCACTGGGCCGCGGTGCCCGCCTCGGAGGCCGACATCCACTTGATGAAGTCCCACGCGGCGTCTTTTTTCTTCGACCCGGCCGGGATGAAGACCGACCACCCACCGACCCAGGCGCCGACGCCGGGTTTCTTCGCTCCGGGTGCCTGATAGGGGATGAGCCCAGCCCCGATTTTCATGTCTTTCTTAGCTGCCCGAATCAATTGAAAGTCGGTGGCGACGAGTGGCGCCATTCCGATATTGCCGGTCGAGAAGGGGTGCAGCTGCAGGCTCGGCGGGGAGACCGTCACCCGGTCGGCCCCGCCAACTGATTTCGCGTAACGGACCATCCATTCCAATGCCTTGACGACATATTCGTTGTCGGCGGTGACCTTCTCCTTCTCCGGGTCCCAGAAGGTGCCGCCGAACGCGAAGCCCCAGGTGAACATGGAGTTCGCGAACCCGTAGGTGCTCCACGGAATGAGCCCGATCTGAGTGACGTTGCTGCCGGACTTCTTCAGGATCTTCTTGGAGTATTCGTCGACCTCGTCGATCGTCAACGGCGGTTTCTCGGGGTCCAGGCCGCTCTTTTCGAACAGGTCCTTGTTCCAGAAGAATGGGAAGTTCGGGTCGGCGTCCCACTGCAACTGCCAAACCTTGCCCTTGTAGTTCATGTCGTGCCAGGCCGGTTTGATGAAGTTGTCCGCCGACAGCCCGTCTCTTTTCAGATAATCCGTCAGGTCGGTCATGATGCCGAGATCGGACCACTGCGGCGTTTCGTACGGCACGATCTGCGCGACGTCCGGCGGTGCGCCGGCGGCGATCGCCACCTGCAGTTTCTGTTGGACTCCGATGCCGGTGGCAGGTGCGTACGTAACACGAACGCCCACCTGTGACTGGCTCGCTTCGTATGCCTTGGCCATATTGACCAGGCCCTGGCCCACACCACCACCCCAGAGGCTGTAGACCTCGATATTGGTCTTGCGACCGGGAGCGGGTTTCTTGGCGAGGCCCTGCGTGGTGATGGGCGCAGTGCCCTTCGTGACGGTGCAACCGTCGAGTGCGAGCGATCCGGCGCCGAGCGCGCCGAGAGCCAGTAATGCGTTGCGACGAGTAATAGAGCGGGAAGAGAGTGGAACGTCGTGCTGCGGCATCGTCCCTCCTCGGTGTTGGGATGCCTTTTAGTACAGCCCTGTCACACGTCGGGTAAAGCATCGGTCCGGAAGTGGACACGCATCGTCTTGTAACGATTCACTCCCGACGGGAGGTGCGTCGGACCGACGCGGCGCCGGTCCGATGTCGCTCAGCGCTATCGTGGCGGCTGTCAGGCCAGCCTGTTGTACGCCAGCGATCGACAGCCGGTCGACGGCCGAGTCAACAGCTGGCAACTGCAAACCAACCGCGAACAACTGCAAATAACTGGGATTAACAGCCCGGAACGGACATCGATGCTCAACATCTTCGCCCGCGCCTCGGTCTCGAAGCTGATCGCGCCGCTGGGTGCCCGACTGGCCAAGGCGGGCGTCACTGCCGACTCGATCACGGTGGTGGGCACGCTCGGCGCAGTGGGGGCCGCGTTGGGTTTCTTCGGTCAGGGCCACTTCTTCGTCGGCACGCTGGTCATCTGGTTCTTCGTCATGTTGGACATGGTCGACGGCGCGGTGGCCCGGGCCGGCGGTACATCCGGCAAGTTCGGAGCGCTGCTGGACTCCACCCTGGACCGGGTCGCCGACGGCGCGATCTTCGGCGCGCTGGCCTGGTGGTTCGCCGGCAGGGGCGACAGCCGGCCGCTGCTGCTGGCGGCGCTGCTGTGCCTGGTCTTCGGCGCCGTGACGTCCTATATCAAGGCCCGCGCCGAGGGGCTCGGCATGACCTGCAACGTCGGCATCGCCGAGCGGGCCGAGCGGCTGATCGTGGTGCTGGTCGGGACCGGGCTGGACGGGCTGGGCGTGCCGTACGTACAGGCGATCGCGTTGTGGCTCCTGGTCGCGGCCACCGGCATCACCGTGGGCCAGCGCATGGTCGAGGTGCACCGGCAGTCCGCCGCGCTGCAGACGCCGGTGGCGGCAGGCTCGAAATGACCGGTGACGGGCCCGCGCAGGTGGGTCCGGACCCGTCCCGCGAGCCGGCGCGCGACCGGCTGATCGGACTTGCCTACGCGGCCGGCTGGGCCGCGATCAAGGCGTTGCCGCGCCGGGTGAGTGCCACCGCGTTCGCGGCCGCGGCCGATCTGGCGTATCGCCGCCAGGGCCGGGGCGTACAGCGCCTCGCCGGCAATCTGCGCCGGGTGCGCCCGGAGGCGAGCGAGGCCGAACTGGTGGCGCTGACCCGGCGGGCGATGCGGTCCTACGCCCGGTACTGGCTGGAGACATTCCGGCTGCCCGTGATGAACAAGGCCACGGTGGCGTCACAAATCTGGGTTACCGGCGCGGAGGACCTGAAGAAGGCGGTCGGCGCTGGTAAAGGCGTCATCATCGCGCTGCCGCACATGGGCAACTACGACATCGCCGGTGTGTGGATGGTGCAGAACGAGATGCCGTTCACCACGGTCGCGGAGCGGCTCAAGCCGGACTCGCTGTTTCGCCGCTTCACCGCCTACCGGGAGAGTCTCGGCATGGAGGTGCTCGCGCTCGGCCACGGCGAGAAGCCGCCGGCGGAGACCCTGGCCCGGCGGCTGCGCGACGGCGGCATCATCTGCCTGGTCGCCGACCGCGACCTGACCGCCTCCGGCATCGAGGTGGACTTTTTCGGCGCGACCGCCAAAATGCCGGCCGGGCCGGCATTTCTGGCCGCCACCACCGGTGCGGCGCTGATCCCGCTGCGGCTCTGGTACGAGGGCGCCGGCTGGGGGATGCATTTCTACCCACCGGTGCCGGTCGTCGAGGCCGCCCGGTTGCGTGATCGGGTCACCGGCACCACCCAACAGCTCGCCGACATCTTCGCTGCGGACATCGCGAGCTACCCGCAGGACTGGCACATGCTGCAGCGCATGTGGCTGTGACCGCCGGCCGGATCCTGCGGGTGGGCCTGGTCTGCCCGTACACCTGGGATGTCCCGGGCGGTGTGCAGGCGCACGTTCGCGACCTGGCCGAGACCCTGCTGGGGATGGGCCATCACGTGTCGGTGTTGACCCCGGCCGTGGACGAGACCAGGCTTCCGCCGTACGCCGTGGGCGCCGGCCGCGCGGTGCCGGTGCGCTACAACGGTTCGGTGGCGCGACTGCAGTTCGGTCCACTCACCGCCGCACGGGTCCGGCGCTGGCTGCGCGACGGCCACTTCGACGTACTGCACGTGCACGAGCCGGTCGCGCCAAGCGTGTCGCTGCTCGCCTGCATGCTGGCGCACGGGCCGATCGTCGCGACGTTCCACACCTCCAATACCCGGTCCCGTTCCCTCTCGGCGGCGCAGAGCATGCTGCAGCCCTTTCTGGAACGGATTCACGGCCGCATCGCGGTGTCCGCGGCGGCCCGCCAGGTCCAGGTCGAACACCTCGGCGGCGATGCCGTGGAGATCCCCAACGGGGTCGCCATCGACCACTTCGCCGGCGCCGCGCCATTGCCCGGATATCCGCGCCGCGGCGGAACGGTGGGATTCATCGGGCGCTACGACGAGCCGCGCAAGGGGATCGACGTGCTCATCGGCGCCCTCGACCGGCTGGCGCCCGGACGACCGGACCTGCGACTGGTGATCGCCGGACCGGGCGATGAGGCCGAGCTGCGCGAGCGGCTGCCGGCCGGTCTGATCGACCGGGTCGACTTCCTGGGCCAGGTCAGCGAGACCGACAAGGCCCGCATGCTGGCCTCGCTGGACGTCTACTGCGCGCCCAACCTCGGCGGGGAGAGCTTCGGGGTGATCCTGCTGGAGGCGATGGCGACCGGCACCGCGATCGCGGCCAGTGACCTGGAGCCGTTCCGTCGGGTGCTGGACGGCGGGCGGGCCGGCCGGCTGTTCGGCACCGGCGACCCGACGGACTGTGCCGTCGCGCTGGCCGAGCTGCTCGACTCGCCGGGCCGGCGGGCGGAGCTCGTCGCCGCCGGCGGTCAGGTGGTCCGGGCCTACGACTGGAAGGTCGTCGCCGCGCAGATCCTGCAGGTGTACGAACTGACCGCGGCAGCCGCGCCGGGCGAGGTCACCGCCGAGGCCGGCGGCGTCTGACGGTCGTCCAACGACACTGCTCCGTGGTGCGGAGCAGTGTCGTAGCGAGGTTGTCCGACGAGCTGCCTACGACCTTGCTCCAAGGGGTGGAGCAGTGTCGTAGGCAGCGAGTTGGAATGGTCGGTCGGAGCGGTCCGGTCGGCCATTCCGCGCTCCGGAACGGTCGCGGATCGGGCGTCGTGGCGATCCGACTACGATCGGGTGGTGGAGTTCGTGCTCGTTCTGGCTGTGGCCCTCGCCGTGATTCTGGTGCTCTGGGCCCTGTCGACGGTGTCCCGGCTCAACCGGCTCGGCACCCGAACCGGGGTGGCGCGCAGCTCGTTGGATGCCCAGCTCGTGCGGCGCGCCGCCGCCGCCTTGGCCCTGGCCGAGCACGCGCCGATCCAGCACGGCGCCGCGCTGGACCCCGTCCTCGCGGCCCGGCTGCGGACGGCGGCCCGGCAGGCGTTGGAGGCGGACGCGGTCGGCCAGGAGCTCGCCGAGAACGAGCTGAGCCGGGTGCTCGCCGCCCTGCCGGCCGACCTTGATCCGGACCTGCTGCGCGACCTGGCGGACGCGTCGACCCGGGTGACGCTGGCCCGCCGGTTCTACAACGACGCGGTGCGGGACACGGCGTCGTTGCGCTCGCGCCGCCTGACCCGGCTGTTCCGGCTCGCCGCCCACCGGCCGGCGCCGGCGTTCTTCGAGATCGCGGACGCGGCGCCACCGAAACCCAGAGCACCGCGGGCGCCGGTCGAGACCGGCTGAGCGGCATGTCCGTGACGCTGCCACTGCGGTGCTCGGTCGGAGTGCTCGCCCTGCTGGCCGCTGCCGCCTGCTCCGGCCCGGAGGTCTATCACCAGCCTGCCGCCGCGTCGCACCGGCCGGCCGTGACGGCGTCCCCGACGCCGCGCCACACCCCGACGCCGAAACCGAAGCCGACCCGCCGTGCGCGGCCGAAACCGAAGCCCAAACCCGTCAAGCTCACCAGCAACCCGTTGACCGGCCTGGGCCCGGTGCCGCGTGGCCGGGTGATCGCGGTCAAGATCGACGACACGGCGGCGGGTCGACCGCAGACCAATATCAACGCCGCCGACGTCGTGTACGTCGAGCAGGTCGAGGCCGGGTTGACCCGTCTCGTCGCGGTCTACGCGAGCCGCAAGCCCGACGCCGTCGGTCCGGTGCGCAGCGTCCGGCTGGGCGATCCGCTGCTGCTCGCGCCGTATGGCGGAGTCGCGATGGCCTTCTCCGGTGGCGCCCGCGGCGTGGTCACCGCCATCCGCCGTACAAAGGTGGTGGACAACTCCGCGCCGGTGGCGTCCGGCGCCTATTTTCGCAGTGCCGCCAAGCCGATGCCGTACAACCTGTACGTCAACCTGCACGCGCTGGCACCGGCGCGGGGCGCGCGGGTGCGGGACGTCGGGTTCCGGTGGGCACGGCAGGCCCGCGGCCTGGCCAGCGCCCGGGTCGTGCACCAGTTGCAGGCCAGGGTCGGCGGTACGCCGGTGGGTTTCCGCTGGGATCCCGGCACCCGGAAATGGAATCGGCAGATCGACGGGCAGACCGTCCGGGAGAGCAGCGGCGCGGCGGTGTCGACACCCAACGTGATCGTGCAGTTCTCCAAGGTTGTCACCGACCCGCGGGACGTCGACGTGGACGGCAGCCCGTCCGCGAACACCGCAACGGTGGGGTCCGGGCGGGCGCTGATCTTCCGGGACGGCCGGGTGTTGCACGCCCGCTGGATACGGCGGAGTCCGCACGCCCTGACCCGGTACGTGACCGCCGGGGGGACCGATATCCCGCTGCATCCGGGCGGCGCGTGGGTGCTGCTCTCGCCGCGTGGATCACTGGTGAAAACCAGCTGACCCGGGCCGTAGACTGGGCCGCAAAGATCCCCGCACATCCCCGCACATCCCCGTACATCAGGAGAGGCAATCCGTGTCGAGCCCGCAGAGCACCCCAGCAGACAACCCCGTTCCGGGCACCGCCCGGGTCAAGCGGGGCATGGCCGAGATGCTCAAGGGCGGGGTGATCATGGACGTGGTCACCGCCGACCAGGCCAAGATCGCCGAGGACGCCGGCGCCGTCGCCGTCATGGCGCTGGAGCGGGTGCCCGCCGACATCCGGGCCCAGGGCGGCGTGGCCCGGATGAGCGACCCCGACCTGATCGACGGCATCATCTCCGCCGTCTCGATCCCGGTGATGGCCAAGGCCCGGATCGGGCACTTCGTCGAGGCACAGGTGCTGCAATCACTCGGCGTCGACTACATCGACGAGTCCGAGGTGCTCACCCCGGCCGACTACGCCAACCACATCGACAAGTGGGCGTTCACCGTTCCCTTCGTCTGCGGCGCCACCAATCTCGGCGAGGCGCTGCGCCGGATCACCGAGGGCGCGGCCATGATCCGCTCCAAGGGTGAGGCCGGTACCGGCGACGTCTCCAACGCCACCACCCACATGCGCAAGATCCGTGGCGAGATCCGCCGGCTGCAGGGCCTTCCCGAGGACGAGTTGTTCGTCGCCGCCAAGGAACTGCAGGCGCCATACGAACTGGTGAAGGAGATCGCCGTTGCTGGCAAGTTGCCGGTCGTGCTGTTCACCGCCGGTGGAATCGCGACCCCGGCCGACGCGGCGATGATGATGCAGCTCGGTGCCGAAGGTGTCTTCGTCGGTTCCGGCATCTTCAAGTCCGGCGATCCGGCCGGCCGCGCGGCCGCCATTGTGAAGGCGACGACGTTCCACGACGACCCGGATGTGATCGCCAAGGTGTCGCGCGGCCTCGGTGAGGCGATGGTCGGCATCAACGTCGAGGACGTTCCCGAGCCGCACCGCCTGGCCGAACGCGGCTGGTAAAGCGTACGGATCGCGCTGCAGTGGTCCCGGTGGTTGGGTTTCGTACGCGCGGCTGCGGTCGGTAGGGCTCACCAGGTGGTCGCCCAACATGTCGGGTGCGGATCGCTTTGCAGTGGTCCCGGTGGTTGGGTTTCGTACGCGCGGCTGCGGTCGGT
>DATAVB010000111.1:0-6685 GCA_036267955.1 Mycobacteriales bacterium
GGGATCTTCATCGACCGCCTCGGACCTGTTGCCTGGTGAGTTGGCCCGAGCCGGGAGGTTACCCAGTCACTCCTCGCGGCCGGCGACGAATTTCGATGCTGTTCGACCAGGCGATCTTCGCCGGCCAGTTTCTCTCCTCAGCGGGCCGGGCGCTTTCGACGCCGGCCGGAAGGACACCATCGACCTGCGACCGGCGGAGGAGGCAGCCATGATGATCCGCTTTGCCGGTTATCCCGGAAAATACGTCTTTCACTGCCACAACCTCGAGCACGAGGGACATGGCCATGATGGCCAACTTCACGACGACTCGGTGACGGCCGGCCCGCACCGGTGGCCCGATGTCATCCGGCGCGACGACGGCGGCACCGGAGCCTCGGTTCCGCGGTGTCCCGAGCGCGGTGAGCCCAACGATGATCGGACGGTTCCTAGAATGACCTGGTGGACATCGCGCTGATCCTGTTGAGCGACGTGCGCTGGCGTGGGTCAGTGGTCGTCGGCGACCGTCCACGCGCGCTTCTCGCGGCCCTGGCCGGCGGCGACGGTCGACCGGTGCTCGACGACCGGCTGGTCGAGATCATCTGGGGGCAGGACGCCCCGGCCAACGCCACCAACAGCCTGCAGGTGCTTGTCTCACGTACGAGGGCCGCCTGCGATACCGACGCCATCGTGCGGGACGGCTCCGCCTACCGGCTCGGCATCCGCTCCGAGGAGATCGACTGCGGCCGCCTGACGGCGCTCGTACGCGAGGCGACCGCCACTCTCGATCGTGATCCGGCCCAGGCCGCGCGGCTCGCCCTCGAGGCGCTGCAGACGGTCGGTGATCTTCCGCCCGTGAGCGAAGGCACCGACGCGCTCACGATGTTGCGGCGGGCCGCCGCTGCCGATGTCGCCGCCGCACGTACCGTGCTGGCGCGCGCGTCCGGTCGCGTCGGCGATCACGTTCAGGCGTTGCCCGA
This sequence comes from Mycobacteriales bacterium, assembly GCA_036267955.1. Lineage (GTDB taxonomy): Bacteria > Actinomycetota > Actinomycetes > Mycobacteriales > QHCD01 > DATAVB01. The sequence goes on from DATAVB010000111.1 coordinate 957, forward strand.
GCTGACCGCGGCCCACGCTCGCCGGCCCAACGACGAATCACTCCTCACCGATCTGCTGCGTAGTGAGGCGGTCGTCCGCGGCCCCGGCGCGGCGCTGGAACGGTACGAGGACTACCGGCGCGAGATGCGTGACCGGCTGGGTGTCGACCCGGGCGGTCCGCTGCAGCGGGTGCACCGCGAGTTGCTGGCCCAGGACTCACCGGTACGCAGCGGTGTTCGGTTCGACGCGACCTCACTGGTCGGCCGGGACCGCGACGTCGCCCGGCTTCGAGTGCTGCTCGGCAATTCGCGGGTGGTCTCGATCGTCGGCCCGGGCGGCCTGGGCAAGACCCGGCTGGCGCACGTACTGGCCCGCGAGGCGACCCAACCGGTCGTACATTTCGTCGAGTTGGTCGGCGTCACCGCGGACGATGACGTCGTCGGCGAGGTCGGGTCCGCGCTCGGCGTGCGCGACTCGGTCAGTAGCCGCCGGGTCCTGACACCGCAGCAGCGGGCCGACATCCGCGGCCAGATCGCCCAACGTCTCGGCCAGGCTCCGAGCCTGCTGGTCCTGGACAACTGCGAGCAGATCGTCGGCGCCGTCGCCGGGCTGGTGGCGGCCCTGGTTTCGACCTGCCCCGACCTGCGCGTGCTCACCACAACCCGGGCCCCACTGGCGATCGCCGCCGAACACGTCTATCTGCTCGACGAACTTGATGCGGCCGACGGGGCTCGGCTGTTTCGCGAACGCGCCACCGCGGCCCGACCGGGCCTCCTCCTCGACGACACGGTCGTACGCAAGATCGTCGTTCGGCTCGACGGTCTGCCGCTGGCGATCGAGCTGGCCGCGGCAAAGGCCCGGGTGATGGCGGTGGAGGAGATTGATCGCCGGCTGACGGACCGGTTCGCCTTGTTGCGCGGCGGCGATCGCAGTGCGCCGGATCGGCATCAGACGCTACTTGCGGTGATCGATTGGTCGTGGAACCTCCTCGATCAGACCGAACGGCGCGCATTGCGCCGGCTGGCGCTGTTCAACGACGGATTCACCCTCGACGCGGCGGACGAGGTGCTCGGCGAAGGTGGCGCACTGGATCCGGTCCAGGGCCTGGTGGACCAGTCGCTGCTGAGTCTGCAGGACACCACGGCCGGGGTGCGCTATCGAATGTTGGAGACCGTACGGGAATTCGGCCGCATGCAGTTGATCGATGCCGGTGAGGACGCGCAGGCGCGGTCGGCCCGCCGCAGCTGGGCGATCGCGTACGCGCAACGCCACGGCAACGAAGTAATGGGCGTCAACCAGTTCACCGCAATCGACGCGGTGGGAGTCGAGGAGATCAATCTCGCCGACGAGCTGCGGGAATGCGTCGCCGAGCGGGATCGGGATGCGCTGGTCGTCCTGCTCGCCACGCTCGGCCTGTTCTGGGCGATCCGCGGCGAACACGGCCGTCTAATCGCCATTTCCGGCGCGGTCGCCGAGACCGTCGAGGGCTGGTCGCCACCCCCGGAGCTCACCGATTCCGCCCGGGCCGCAATGGCCATCACGTTGACCAACGCAATGATCACCCGCGACGACCGAATCGGTCCGATCCGGGACCTGCTGGTCAAGCTCGGGCGGGGCGAGGAGCCACGACTGGCGGGCATGATCCAGGTCATGCTCGAATGCGATCCCGAGGATCCGGCGTTCGAAGCCCAGTTGGAAGGAGTCGCGGTTGACGCCGACCCGGCCACGGCCTGGGTCGCCTACCAGTGGCTCAGCAATGTCCGGGAGAACTCCGGCGACCCGCACGGCGCGGTCGAGTCGGCCGAGCGTGCATTGTCCCTCATGGATTCCGACCAGGGGCCGTGGGGCGCGGCCATCCTGCACACCCAACTCGCCCAACTGACCACGCACCTCGGCGATCGCCGCCGTTCGGTCGAGCACATCAATGCCGCGTTGCCGGTCATGCGGCGGCTCGGAGCGAAGGACGACGAGACCCAACTGCAGGCGCTGCTGGCGCTGTGCGCGATCGCGGACGGCGACCTGGCCCTGGCCGATCAGCGGTTGGCACGGATCGAGCACATCGAGGGCGAGGGCGTCTTCGGCGGTGTCGCGATCGGTCGGATCGGCCGGGCCGAGCTCACGCTCATCGCGGGCGACCGCGCCGCCGGGCTGCAGGTGTACCGCGACGCTGCGCAGCAGATGCGTGACTTGCGCTGGCCGGGAGTCACCTCGACCGGCGTGGAGCCGTGGGTGTTGCTCGGCGACGCCACGGCGCTGACCGCGCACGCCCACCACGCCACCGGCGGCGACGAGGCCCACGGCTGGGCGCTGTTCCAGGACTGCCGGGATCGCGTTCGGCGACTGCTGGATTCCAGCGATCCGCATCTGGACCTCCCGATCCTTGGCGCGGCCCTGTTGGGACTGGCCAGCTGGAGTCTGCTGCGGGAAGCCGATCCCGCGGGTGTCGCGGCGCGGATGCTCGCCCTGGCCGAACGGTTCGCCTACAACCGCACCACGCCATCGATGGCGTGGGAACTGATCGCGCCGCTGGCCGAGCAACGACTCCCCGGCCAACTGGACACGGCCGTGGCCGCTTACCGGGACCGGCAGCCGAGGGAGTTGCTCGACGAGGTGCGCACCCTGGTCGAGCAACTCCCCCGTGGCTCAGAGGTTCCGCTTGTAACTGCGGACGGAGAGCGGCGCGAAGATCGCGATCACGATGAGCCCGGCCAATAGGGTCCAGCCCACCTCGGCACTGATGGTCGCATTGTTGGCCAGGTCACGAGTAGCCGAAACCAAATGCGATACCGGATTGACCTTCACGAACGCCCGCAGCCAGCCGGGCAACGTACCTGCCGGTACGAATGCGTTCGACAGGAATGTCAGTGGAAACAGAATCATCATCGAAATGCCCTGCACACTACGGGCATTCTTGGCGATCGTGCCGACCCAGGTGAAAATCCAGGCAATGGCCCAGCCGATGAAGATCGCCAGCACGATTGCCCCAAGCACTCCCCAGAACCCGCCCTGCGGTCGATAACCGATCGCCAGGCCGGTCAAGAATGTCAGGCTGGCCGCGATAAAATATCGAACCAGGTCGGCGACCATCGGCCCGGCCAAGGGAGCGATCCGGGCTATCGGCAATGACTTGAATCGGTCGAAGACGCCCTTGTCCATGTCTTCGCGCAGCTGCACCCCCGTCGCCATACAGGTGGTCAATACCGTCTGAGCGATAATGCCCGGGATTATCAGCGGAAGGTATTTGCCGACGTTCCCAGAAATCGCACCGCCGAAGATGTAGGCGAACATGGCCGTGAACAACAACGGCTGGATGGTGACGTCGAAGAATTGCTCCGGATTGCGCCGCATTTTCTTTACCGCGCGCCAGGCCATCGACAACGTCTGGCTGAGAGTTTCCGGCAGCGTCGCGTGTGGACGCGACCGGGCGACCGCGGCGGCCGGATCGACTGCTACGACAACACTCATCGCACTACCTCCAAAGCAATCTCGTCATTGGTGTCCGGCTCAGTCATGCCGGTGTCGCTACCGGTGATCGCCAGGAACACCTCGTCCAACGTGGGTTTGTCGACGCTCACCGAGGTAATGTGAATTCCGGCCTGACGCAGCCCGATCAGCACCTCACCGGCCAGATCAGCCTCACCCAGGGCCGCGGTCATCCGGCCCGATTCCGGGGTCAGCACCGGATCGACGCCCAACGCCCGGAGCACGACGTCGCGAGCCAGTTCCTGATCGGCGTCCGACGCGAGCTGCAACTGGAGGGTCGATTCGCCGACCGAGGCCTTCAACTCGTCCGGGGTGCCCTCGGCGACCTTTCGGCCGTGGTCGATCACCGCGATCCGATCGGCCAATTGGTCGGCCTCGTCCAGATACTGCGTGGTGAGCAGCACCGTGCAGCCGTCGGCGACGAGGCCGCGGATGGTGTCCCACATCTGACCACGGGTGCGTGGATCGAGCCCAGTCGTCGGTTCGTCGAGAAAGATCAGCGGCGGACGCATGATCAGGCTGGCCGCCAGATCGAGCCGGCGCCGCATTCCGCCGGAGAACTGTGAGATGGGTTTGCTCGCGGCCTCCTCCAGGCCGAACTGCGCCAACAACCGGCGCGCGGTCGCGCGTGAGTCCTTCGCCGACACGCCCTGCAGTCGCCCGAAGAGCCAGAGGTTTTCGGTCGCGGTGAGATCCTCATCAACCGAGGCGTACTGCCCGGTGACGCCGACCAGTTGCCGGATCCGATGCGGCTCGGCCGCCACATCGACGCCGAAGATCTCGGCCCTGCCGGCATCGATCGGCAGCAGCGTGGCCAACATGCGCAGCATCGTGGTCTTGCCCGCACCGTTCGGCCCGAGCACACCGAAGATCTCACCTTGGCCGACGTCGAGATCGATGCCGTCGACGGCACGAACCGTGCCGAATTTCTTGATCAAGCCGGTCGCGTGGACGGCTGCAGTCGTGGTCATCGGACTACCGTTTCTCTTCGATTTATGACACGACCGAAGCTAGCCAGGCGCACTTACACGGCGCCGACACAGCAATTACACGAGCCCGGGTCGAGACTGCCGCTGATGGTTTCGATGCAGTAGCGTTGGCCGGCACCGACGACAGGAGTGCAAACCATGACCGACGAGACCGCGGCCACGATCCCGGCCACTGCGCTGGTCGCCGTTGAGGCCCAACTCTTCGTCACCGACGTCGCCGTAGCGTGCGAGTTCTACGTGGCGAAGCTGGGCTTCACCGTCGCCTTCACTTATGGGGAGCCGCCGTTCTACGGCCAGGTCAAACGCGACGGTGTGAGTCTGAACCTGCGGCAGATTGACGAGCCGGTGTTTGCCGGCGACGTTCGTGAGCGTGCGCAGCTGCTGTCGGCCACTATCGTCCTCGGCGGCAGTTCCGAGCTACACAGACTGTTCCTGGAGTACCAGTCGGCCGGCGTGGTCTTCCATCAGCCGCTGCGCCAAGAACCTTGGGGCGCGCGAACCTTCATCATTCAAGACCCGGACGGCAATCTCCTGCTGTTCGCCGGGCCCGCCACCGTACGGCGGGATTGACCGCCAGACACCCGGGTTGACCCGCGAACGCGGCCGAGAGTCCAGAGACTCCCGGCCGCGTCGCGGTGTGGTTACTTGCCCGCCGGACTACTTGCCCGCCAGGACGGGGCCGATCTGGGTGCCCTGATCCACCTGCATGGCGACCTGCGTGTCGGCTTCCCCGGTGCCGGGGATGACACCGCCGGGTGCCGAAAGGGTGAAGGAGGCGCCGTCGACCGGCGCGCCACCGGGCGTGTTTGGCGTCTGGACGTCGAAGTGCACCGGATGCGCCGGGCCGAAGGTGACCCGCTGGTGCTGGTCGCCGTACGGAGTGGCATTGACCCCGGCCGGCCCTGCACCCTGGGAGAACACCACATCGCGCGGGGAGCCTTCCAGGGTGCAGTTCGCGTAGCCGTGAGCCGCGGTCAGCGTGACCCGGTAATGCCGGGAACCCATCGAGGGGTGATCCAGAGTGATCGTGCCCTGGTAGTTCGCGGGCCGGCACGACGACGGCGCCGGGGCATGCGCCGATGCGGCTGTGGCGCTTCCCGCCGCAACGAGCGGGGTGACTACGGCAGCAGCGGTAACGCCGGCGGCCGTCAGTACGCGACGCAGGGTGCCAGTGGTGGACATGGTCATGTCGAGCCTCACTTCGGTGTATCGGATTCGGTGGCCTTTTCACCACATCCGATGCACAACAGGGCCGTCTGGTTGGGACAGCAGCGTGG
>DATAVB010000112.1:0-3374 GCA_036267955.1 Mycobacteriales bacterium
GACCGTCCTGGACGGCGCCATCCTCCTCATCTCCGCCGTCGAAGGCATCCAAGCCCAAACCCGCATCCTCATGCGCACCCTCCAACGCCTGCACATCCCCACCCTCCTGTTCATCAACAAAATCGACCGCCCCGGCGCCCAACACGACCACGTACTCCACCAGATCACCGACAAACTCACCCCCGCCATCCTCCCCATGGGCACCACCGACAGGCTCGGCAGTCGTACCGCAACATTCACGCCGTACGAGCCCAGCAACGCCGACTTCACCGACAAGCTAGCCGAGCGTGCCGCCGAACACGACGACACATTCCTCGCCGCCTACCTCGACGACAAGATGTCGGTGCCGTACACCCAACTGCGACAAGCGCTTGCCACACAAACGAAGCAGGCCCAGCTGCACCCGGTGTTCTTCGGCTCCGCGGTCACCGGCGCCGGAATCGAGGAACTCAGCGCCGGAATCACCGAGTTCCTACCGGCAACGGAAGGCGATATCAACGCGCCGGTATCAGGAACCGTATTCAAGGTCGAACGCGGACCCGGCAGCGAAAAAATCGCCTACGCCCGCATGTTCGGCGGCCAGGCGCGGGTCCGGGACCGGCTCCCCTTCGGCCAAGACAACGAAGGCAAGATCACCGCGATCCGGGTCTTCGACAACGGCACCGTCGTGCAGCGATCCACAGTCGCGGCCGGCCAGATCGCCAAGCTCTGGGGGCTCGGGGACATCCAAATCGGCGACCCCATCGGCACATCGGCAACCACCTCCGCCGATCATTACTTCGCCCCACCGACGCTGGAAACCGTCGTCACCCCCGACCACCCCGGCGACAAGGGCGCCCTGCATACGGCCCTCACCCAACTCGCCGAACAAGACCCCCTCATCAACCTCCGCCAAAACGACGTACGCCAAGAAATCTCCGTCTCCCTCTACGGCGAAGTCCAAAAAGAAGTCATCCAAACCACCCTCGCCGACGACTACCACCTCAACGTCACCTTCCGCGAAACAACCACCATCTGCATCGAACGACCGACCGGCGTCGGAGCCGCGTTCGAGCTGCTCGGGATCCACAATTTCAGTCCGCACCAGAACACCCTGCCGACAGTGAGCGACGATCCAAACCCGTTCCTGGCCAGTGTCGGGCTGCGCATCGAACCGGCGCCGGTCGACACCGGAGTGGAATTCCGGTTGGAGATCGAATTGCATGGAACGATGCCGCCGTCCTTCTTCAAGGCGGTCGAGGAGACCGTGAAAGAGGCCCTGCAGCAGGGTCTTTGCGGCTGGCAGGTCACCGACTGCATTGTCTATATGACCCATTCCGGCTACGTGCCGCGGCAGAGCCATTCGCACGGCACCTTCGACAAGAGCATGTCGAGCACCGCCGGCGACTTCCGGCTGCTGACCCCGCTGGTCCTGATGAATGCGCTGAAGCGGGCGGGCACCGCGGTGTACGAACCGATACACCGCTTCACGCTTGAAATGCCGGCGGACCTGTTCGGACCGATATTGCCCGTGTTGGGGCGGCTGCGGGCGATACCGCGGACGCCGACGTTGCGGGGCGCGTCGTACCTCCTGGAGGGCGACATCCCGGCGGCCCAGGTGCACGAATTGGAGCAACTGCTCCCGGCCCTCACCCGCGGCGAAGGAGTACTGGAATCCGCCTTCGATCATTACCAACCGGTCGCCGGGACCGTGCCGAACCGACCTCGCACCGACCACAATCCCCTCAACCGCAAGGAATACCTGTTGCACGTCCTACGGCGAGTCTGACGCCTGCGACCACCGCGCCGACCTGTCACCGGCTGCTGCCAGAATGCGGTCATGACGCGATCCACCTCGACCGCTCCGGTTGTCCCGCTGCTGCCGCCCCGGCTGAAGGCCGGCGACCGCGTACGGTTCGTTTCGCCGGCGAGTCCGCCGAGCCGGGAGGGCATTCGGCGTGGAACGGAGCTGTTGACGGCCTGGGGCCTTCAGGTCGAGTTGGGCGACCACGTATTCGACGAGGTCGGATATCTGGCGGGCACCGACGACGATCGGTTGGCCGACCTGAATGGCTCATTCCGCGATCCCGGCGTGCGCGCCATTTTCGCGACCAGAGGCGGAAAGGGTGCATACCGGATTGTTCCCGGCCTGGATTTCGACGCGGCGCGGCGAGATCCGAAACCACTTGTCGGATTCAGCGACATAACCCATCTGCATCTGGCGCTGTGGCGGCGATGTGGGCTGGTCGGTATCGCCGGCCCGTTCGTCAACTGGTCGGACGAATACACCGGACCCGTTTCTGCCGAGGCGTTACGTCGGGCCCTGATGACCGTCGAGCCGATCACGATTCGCCAGGACCCGGACGCGCCAACGGCCGCGGTAACGGTTGCTGGAGACGCCACCGGCTTTCTCATGGGCGGCAACCTGACAGCGGTCCGCGGCGAGGTGGGCGCCGACCTGCCGAGCCTGGATGGCGCCATCCTGTTCATCGAGGACACGAAGGGCACCGGTCTGGGCCAGGTCGATCGCGGCCTGACCCAGCTCTTCCGGTCCGGCGCGCTGGCCGGGCTTCGCGGCGTCGCTGTTGGGCAGTTCCCGGGATTCGACGAATCGAAGGCCGGATCGTGGACGATCATCGACGTCCTGCGTGACCGGCTCGGCACGCTCGACGTACCCGTCCTCGGCGGGCTGCCCTTCGGACACGCATTCAATCCCGACCTGCCGACCTTGCCGCTGGGCACTGCCGCCCGCATCGACACGACAGCCGGCACGCTCACTCTGCGACCGGGCGTCGCCTAACTCGTCGGCTACTCTCGATTATTCGACCGGCATTTCGGATATTTCGCCGCACTCATAGCGCGGTTTCATGATCGTGAGTGGATTTGATACCCGTAGAGGTACCAAATCCACTCACGATCATGGTCGATGGTCTTGGAGTCGACCGACGCCCAGGTTCCGTTCACGCGGCTGGGACCTCGACTCGGCTGCCTACGACGCTGCTCCAGCCCTAGAAGCAACGTCGTAGGCGAACTGTCTGACAACCCATCTACGACCGTGCTCCACTCCTTGGAGCACGGTCGTAGGCGCGAAGGGCTCACGGTTGCGATGGCTCGGGTAGACGCGGAGTTCCTGCAGAACGACTCGCCGGGCTCGCTGCACGTCGTGCTCGGTCTCCTCGGGTCCCTGATCCTCGTCCTGATCGGCTTCGCATTGTGGGCCCTCTGGTACCGGCACAGAAAGCCTTGAGATAAACACCGACCGGCTACGACTATTTCACGACTTCAGCGGCGGCGCAGTCGCTTGTCGACGATCGCTGGCGCCGGGTCGATATAGAAATCGTCGGCATTCAGGTCCACTCCAGCCGGCACGATCTCGTCGATCCGGTCCAGGACGT
>DATAVB010000113.1:0-29885 GCA_036267955.1 Mycobacteriales bacterium
GTAGAGCGGCGCCGTGCGTCGACGGAAGGACAGCATCGTGAGAGCCACGGGCGCGATGGCGGCCAGCGCGGCCAGGCCCATCGGCCAGTCCAGAACGAGCAATGTAACGGCGATATAGACCGTAGATACTGCGGCGCTGACCATGTCATCGAGTCCGCCGTCAAGCAGTTCACGTAGCGCCTCGACGTCTGTTGTTGCGCGTGAGGTTAACCGGCTGGACGTATAGCGCTCATGGAATTCCAGGCTCAGCGTTTGTGCATGGCGGAATATACCGCCGCGCAGGTCGAGGAGAACATCTTGTCCGATACGCGCCGTGATGGTGATGAACGCGTGCTGCAGGACGCCCCCGGCCACGGCACACAACCCGTAGCCGACGGCCACCGCGATGATCGGGCCGTGGTCGCCGATGCGGAAGGCTGGCACCGCCTGGTCGAGTGCGTAGGCGACCAGGAGCGGGCCCGCCTGTGCCGCCGCGCGCTGCAGCATTCGCAGGATCCCGGCGATTGACAGCGTACGTCTCCGCGGCCGCAGCAGGGATCTCAAGAGCGACCCGGCCGCGCCGCGTGGCGTCATCGGGCGTCCTCAGACACGCCTGTTGCTGGCCCGACAGCCGTCATGAGCGATGCATACTCCGCATTGCTGCTGAGCAGCTCGTGATGGGACCCGATGGCGGTGATACGGCCGTTGGACAACAGCGCCACCCGGTTGGCCAGTAACGCTGTCGATGGTCGGTGCGCGATGATCAGGGCGGTCGTGGTGGTGAGGACCTGCCGCAGTGCGGCGTCCACGAGGGCCTCGGTGTGAATGTCGAGAGCGGACAATGGATCGTCGAGAACCAGGAGCCGCGGCCGGCCGATGATCGCTCGGGCCAGGGCGAGTCGTTGTCGTTGCCCGCCGGAGAGGCGCAGGCCCTGTTCGCCGAGCTGGGTCGCGGCGCCCTGAGGCAGCGCCCGTACGAATTCCTCGGCCTGGGCGATCCTCAGCGCCCTCGTCAGGTCGAGTTCCCTCGCGGAGTCAGCGCCCATCAGGACGTTGTCCGCTACGGTCCCGGAGAACAGCGTCGGTTCCTCGAATGCCACCGCGACCAGCGTCCGTAGCTGTGCCCGTGGAATGTCATCGATACTCTTGCCGTCAATGGTGATTCGGCCGCTCGTCGGATCATGCAGTCGCGGCACCAACGCGGCCAGCGTCGTCTTGCCGCTTCCCGTCGCGCCGACCAGCGCAACGGTCTCGCCGGCGGCAAGATGCAACGTAACCCCGCGCAGGATGTCGGCCGCTCCGGGTGGTGCGTCCGGATAGCCGAAAACCACGTCGTCGAACGCTAAGCTCGCGGGGTCAGAGCCGCCGGACGGTCGGGTCGAGGGAAAAGGCTCGTTAGTGATGGCGGGTGCGTCCATCACGTCGAAGAATCGGTCGGCCGCGGTCGCTGCCTCATTGCTCATCGCCAGCAACGGCCCGGTCGATTCAACGGAGCCCCGCAGCTCCAGCACAATGGCGAGAAAGGCCAGAATAGTCCCGGCCGACAGCGTGTCATTCGCGACCTGAACTACGCCCAGGACCAACGCTCCACCAATTGCGAGCTCTGGCACCACGGTGAGCACAGCGGAGAAAGCAGCCAACAGGCGCGCCTTGTGCAGTTCCGTACCACGGAGCTGGCGGGCACGTCTGAGAAATACCTGCGCCTGGCCGTGCTGCTGACCGAACCCTTTGATAATACGAATACCGAGAACGGACTCTTCAACAACCGTGGTCAGATCACCGGATTGATCCTGGGCCCGGCGGGACACCCTCGCATAACGGGTCTCGAACACAGAACCAAGCACCAATAACGGCACGACAGGTGCCAGGAGAATCAATCCCAGCAACCATTGCTGTGCAAGCAGGATCACACATCCGACCATGAGAGTAACGGCGTTGACCTGCAGGAATGTCAATGGAAGCACGAGAAACGTATGCAGCAACTGCAGATCCGTCGTACCCCGCGACAATGCCTGTCCCGAGGAGAGTCGATCATGAAACCAGATAGGCAGTCGCTGCAAATGCCGATACAGCGCATTACGCATCGACGCCTCAACACCAGCCATCGGACGCGCCACGAGCGAACGCCGCACTCCGAATATCACTGCCTCGGCGATACCCAGCAGCAACAGCGCACCGCCGCCCAGCCACATCCCCGACGGATCCCGATTGGCGACCGGCCCATCCACCAGCCACTTCAACACCAGCGGCATCATCAGGGCCAGACAGGACGCGGCGATCGCAAGCAGCGACGCCGCCAACAGCCTCAGCCGCACCCCGCGCACGTAGGGCCACAAACGTGCCAGCGACCTAACGGTCGAGCGATGCCGCCTGCCGGCTGTCGATTGTGTCGTCGAATCGGGCATCAGGCGGCAGCATATGAGACACAGCCGGATCGCCCACAATGATTTTCCGGATGAGCTGGGGACACCGACCGCGCATTGAGCTGATCCGGGCCGGACCTCTCAATCGTCCTTCGGACTTGCATCCGGTACCTGGGTACGGGTTTATCGTCGGGATATGAGCGCTATCGAGGTTGGTTCGTGGGTGCCGGAGTCGTGCACGTTGCCCAGCGTGGAGCAGCCGACGCGGGTGGCGGAGTTCGACGAGTTCTTCGCGCAGGCGGTGCGGTCAGTCGACCGCACGAGCTCGGATCGGTTGCGCGTGGTGTTGGACCCGACCGCGGCAACGGCGGCGCGTGCTGCGGATTTGATGGTGCGGGAGACGGCGTGCTGCTCATTCTTCACCTTCGCCGTGATCGCGACCGGCGGCGAGCTGGCACTAGAGGTCACCGTTCCGGCAGGACAAACCGCGGTGCTGGATGCGTTGGCGACCCGGGCCGCGGCCGGTATCCCGTCGTGACAACGGGATTGCGCAGCGGGCAGGTCGCGGCCGCGGCGGGGGTGAACCTGCAGACGTTGCGGTATTACGAGCGCCGCGGACTGCTGGCCGAGCCCGACCGGTCCAACGGTGGGCACCGGCTGTATCCACCGGAGGCGATACGGGTGCTGCGGGTGATCAAGTCCGCGCAACGCCTCGGATTCACGCTGGACGAGGTTGCCGACCTGTTGGACGCCGGCCGCCATCATCACGGCACCCGGGTCGAGGCAGGCCTGCAGACCCACGTGGTGGACAAACTGGCCGAAGTCCAGGCCCGGATCGCTGACCTGCAGGTCAGCGAAAACACATTGCAGTCCGCGATCACGGCCGGTTGCGACGACCTGGTGACCTGCGCCGGGACACCGGAGTGCCCGATCCCGTTCACCGAACTCGCCGACTCCGACAGTGCGCACAGGTAGTTCGCGGAAACGAAGTGTCGATTCCGAGGTCAGTACATACCCGTTCGTAGCGAACCCGTGCGTCCCCCGGAAGCTCACCAGCGGCAGGCTCACGTCGGTCAGCTCGGCCCAGCTCTCGACGTGGCCGACGCCCGGGATGTCCGTCATGCGGTACGTGGTCTCGCGCGTCCACCCCGCCCACTCCTCCCACACGCGCTGCGCCGGATCGCGCGTCTCGAAGACAAGCCGCCCGCCGGGCCGCAGCGCCTCGTACGCACCAGGCAGCGTCGTACGCCACGCCTGCGGATCGGCGATCGCCTGGGCGACGTTCCCGGTCATCACGGCCAGGTCGATCTGCATGGGCGGCAGGTCCCCCGCGTCGCCATCGAGCCAGCGCACCCGGTCCGCGCCCGGCTTGCCGCGCGCGACGTCGACGGACGCCCGCGCGGGATCGATCCCGGTGACCGCGTTCCCGCGCTCGGCGAGCAGCAGTGCGAACACGCCCGTACCGCAGCCGATGTCCAGCACGGACCGCGCCCCGAACTCCTCCGCCATCGCGAGATACGCGTCGAGATCGCTGCGGTCCGGATCGAGTGGGTCGTAGATGGCGGCGAGGCGCGGATGCCCGAAGGTTGCGTCAACCATGGAGGCGAATCTATGTGGCCTCGGGCCCCGCCCAGCCACTGCTTTTCGGTCACGGCGCCAAGCGGGTGCGGCGAAGTGCGCCGCTCATTAATCCCCAACCAATAGCCGATGCCTGCAGAGTCGCCCGGGCAGGCATCATTTCGGGCGCAGGGGCCTTCGCCGGAGCTACGCGCCCGTTTATCGATACCTGTGCAAACCCAGGATTCTCTGGGAGCTCCCCTATTCAGGTTGTCGTGATCGACCGGTGTCAGCCGGCAGACAGCGAAAGGCCCCCGACCGCATTCGTGCTGGTCAGGGGCCTTTTTCTGCTGGTCGAACCTCGTAGCCCCGACCGGATTCGAACCGGCGCCGCCGCCTTGAGAGGGCGGTGTCCTAGGCCGCTAGACGACGGGGCCCTAGGGAACTGCAGCTGGGGTACCAGGACTCGAACCTAGACTAACTGGACCAGAACCAGTCGGGCTGCCAATTACCCCATACCCCAAGGTGATCGGTCAGACGCTGGCGGCGCCCATACCGTGGCGTGGAAGAGGTTACCGGACGCCCGGCCGCGACCCAAACCGGGCCACGCATTCGGGCACCTCACGCAGGGTCGTGATCCGCGCCACATCCTCCGGCGCCGGCCCGGCCCCCAGCCGATCCAGCCAGATCCCGTACAGCCCGGCGGCCGCGGCGGCGTGCGCGTCGAGCCGCAGATCATCTCCCACGTACGCCACCTGCGCCGGCTCCAGCCCCAACGCGGCGCAGCCGGCGTGGAAGATCCGCGGATCGGGCTTCGGCGCACCGACGTCGTCGATGCCCAGCACCGGCCCGATCCATTCGTCCAGCCCGGCATGCTTGATCCGGGTCCGCTGCCACTCCCCGTCGTTGTTGGTGACCGCGCCCATCGCCAACCCAGCGCAGGCGCGCAGGCAGTCCGTCACATCGTCGAACGCGATCGTCGTACGCAACTGCGCCTCGCGGTAGTTCGCCAGCCAGCGAGCGGACCGCTCCACGTCCGGCTCGGCCAGGCCGAGCCCGCGGAAGACGTCCCCCACCCGCATCGTGCGCTGCTCGACGAAGGTCAGCTGCCCGGCCAGGTAGGCCTCGTACCGCCGCTGCTCGTCCGCCAACCACATCGCCGCGCCAACCCCGGCCCGTTCGTCCGGCACGTCGTCGATGAGGGACGCCCGCGCGGCCGCCAGCATCGAGGCCGGTGTGTCGAAGAGCGTGCCGTCGATGTCGAAGAGGATCCCGCGGATCGGAGCCAGTTGGTCAGGCAAGAGCAGCCCGCAGCCGTCGCATCGTCCGCTCCCGGCCGAGCAGCTCCAGCGACTCGAACAGCGGTGGCGCGACCGTACGGCCGGACGTCGCCACCCGGACCGGTCCGAACGCCTTGCGCGGCTTGAGCTGCATGCGCTCGATCAGCGCATCCCGCAGGGCCGCCTCGATCTGCTCGTGCGACCACACCAGCAGCGGATCCAGAGCATCCACTGCGGACTTCAAAATCTCCGCGCTGCCCTCACCGAGCTGCTTCTCCGCGGCCTCCGGGTCGATGGTGAAGTCCTCTTCGGACACGAAGAGGAACCCGAGCATGTCCACGGCGTCCTCGAGCACCATGATCCGCTCCTGCACCAGCGGAACCGCCGCGTCCACAGTGGCCCGATCGGCCACGACGCCGCGTCCCTGCAGGAACTCCGCCAGCCGGTTGCCAAAGTCCTCAGGGGACAGTCGCCGGATCCAGGTGGCGTTGATCGCCTCGCACTTCTTCACATCGAAACGCGCGGGGCTGGAATTGACGTCGGTGATGTCGAAGGCGGCGCACATCTCCTCGACCGAGAAAATGTCGTTGTCGTCGGCGATCGCCCAACCCAGCAGGGCCAGATAGTTCTTCAGCCCTTCGGGCAGGAAACCCCGCTCACGGCAGAACTTCAGCGACGCCTCGGGGGTCTTTCGCTTGGACAGCCGCTGGTTGCCCTCCCCCATCACCATCGGCAGGTGGCCGAATCGCGGCATCGGGGCGTCGACGATCCCGAGCTCGCGAAGCGCCCTGTGCAACGGGATCTGGCGTGCCGTGGAGGACAGCAGGTCATCTCCGCGAACGATGTGCGTGATGTGCTGCGTCGCGTCGTCGACCGGGTTGGTCAGCGTGTAGAGCGGCGACCCGTCACCGCGGGTCAACGCGAAGTCCGGCACGTTCTCCGCCGCGAAGGACATCTCGCCGCGGATCAGGTCATCGAAGGTGATCTCCTCGTCCGGCACCCGGAAGCGCAACACCGCGGGCCGGCCCTCCCCGCGGAACGCGGCCTTCTGCTCGTCCGTGAGATCCCGGTCGAAATTGTCGTAGCCCAGCTTCGGATTACGCCCTGCCGCGCGATGCCGGGCCTCGACCTCCTCGGGCGTGGAGAACGCCTCGTAGGCGCGTCCTGACTCCAGCAGCCGGACCGCGACCTCGGTGTAGAGGAACGCGCGCTCGGACTGGCGGTAGGGCGCGTACGGCCCACCGATCTCCGGGCCCTCGTCCCAGTCGAGCCCCAGCCAGCGCATGTCGTCGAGCAGGCCCTGGTACGACTCCTCGGTGTTCCGCGCCGCGTCGGTGTCCTCGACGCGGAAGACGAACGTGCCGCCGGTGTGCCGGGCGTACGCCCAGTTGAACAGCGCGGAACGCATATTGCCGACGTGCAGATCGCCGGTCGGGGACGGGGGAAAGCGGACACGGACGGATTCGTTGCTCATGAGACGTGCTCAGCTTTCGCGGTTGATGACGGGATTGGTGAGCGTACCGATGCCTTCGATGGAGACGCTCACCTTTTGTCCGGCCTGCATCGGGCCGACGCCGGCCGGCGTGCCGGTCAGCACCACGTCGCCGGGCAGCAGCGTCATCACGTGCGAGATGTACGAGATCAGCGTCGCCACGTCGTGCAGCAGCAGCGAAGTACGCGAGTCCTGCCGCAGTTCACCGTCCAGTTCCGTCTGGATGGCCAGGTCGGCCGGGGACAGCTCAGTCTCGATCCACGGCCCCACCGGGCAGAACGAGTCGTGTCCCTTCCCCCGGGTCCACTGGCCGTCGGCCTGCTGCTGGTCGCGTGCCGTCACGTCGTTGGCGCAGGTGTAGCCCAGCACCATGTCCAGGGCCCGGTCGCGCGGCACGTCGCGGACCACCGTGCCCATCACCGCCGCCAGCTCACCCTCGAAATCGACCCGGTTGGAGTCGACCGGCCGGCGGATCGCGTCGTTCGGCCCGATGACCGTGGTCGAGGGCTTGATGAACAGCACCGGTGCGGCCGGCGGCTCGTCCCCGCCCATTTCCTTGACGTGGTCGGCGTAGTTCTTGCCGATGCAGACGACCTTGGTCGGCAGGACCGGGGCAAGCAGCCGGACGTCCTCCAGCGCCCAGCGGCGGCCGGTGAAATCCAACGGTCCGAACGGGTGCTCTCGCACCTCGGCGACCGTCGCGCCGTCGCCGTCGCCTTCCACGGTGCCGAAGGCGAATCCCTCAGGATGGGCGAAGCGGGCGATACGCACTGAACCTCCAGGTATTCGGGGCCGGCTGAATGTCTGCCGCCGGTGGGCCGATGTCGAGCCTACCGAGCCGCGTTTGCGACACTGGATCGATGACTGGTACCGCATCGCTCCGCTCCGCTCAGCTCCGGCTCGGCGGGTTGGCGCTGGTCGCGCTCGTGGCCGGCGCCCTGCCCTGGATCAAGGGCGGCCCGCTGTACGCCCAGCTGCTGGGCATCCCGTTCCTGGCGCTCGGCCTGTTCTGCGCGTTTGCGACCTACCGGCTGCCGAGGGTGGCCGCCGCAAACCGCCCTACGACCACTGGCAATCCGGCTTATCCGGCGGAGCCGGCCGGCGGTTGCGCCTGCGGCAGCGAAGGCGGCTGCTGTGGCGGCGGCGCGCCCGAGGCGACCGCTGCCGACGTCACCGAAACCGACGTGGCCGCCGCCAACGTGACCGCTGCCGACGTCACCGAGGTCGGCTCCCAGTTCGAGCAGCTGCCGGCGCCGAGATAGCGCTCAGCTCCGTACCGCCCGGGGACCGGCACCCCCACTTCCATGATCATGAGGCGATTTAGCCGCGAATCGCCGCCGAAATTGCCTCATGATCATGGAAGTGGGGGGTTGCGTACGGGGCAATGCTCAGTTGGAGCGGAGCAGTCCGTAGCGGACAGCGTCGTCCAGCGCCAGCCAGGACGCCTCGATGACGTTCTCGTGCACGCCGACCGTGGTCCACTCCTGCGAGCCGTCGCCGGTCTCGACGAGCACCCGGGTGATCGCGTCGGAGCCGTGGAGGCCCTCTAGGATCCGTACCTTGTAGTCGACCAGTTCCAGGCCGGCCAAATCGGGATAGAGCCGCTCCAGCGCCGAGCGCAGCGCCCGGTCCAGGGCGTTGACCGGGCCGTTGCCCTCGCCGGTCGCGACGATCCGCTCGCCCTTGGCGTGCAGCCGTACGGTCGCCTCGCTGGCCACGACGCCGTCGACGTTTCGGTCGACGATGACCCGGTAGGACTCGACCTCGAACGGCCGCTCCACACCGTCGAGTTCGTCCCGCAGCATGAGCTCGAAGGACGCGTCGGCCGCCTCGAACGACCAGCCCTCGGCCTCCAGCCGCTTCACCTTCTCCACGACGGCGCCGACTGCCTCGGGATGGCCGGCCAGGTCGATGCCGAGCTCGCGACCCTTGAGCTCGACGCTGGCCCGACCGGCCATCTCGGTGACGAGAATGCGCATGTCGTTTCCGACCAGCTCGGGCTCCATGTGGTTGTAGAGCTCCGGGCTGACCTTGATCGCGCTCGCGTGCAACCCCGCCTTGTGAGCGAAGGCGCTGGCCCCGACGTAGGCCTGGTGGGTGTCGGGGGCGATATTGGCGATCTCCGCGATGGCGTGCGATACGCGCACCATCTCGGCCAGACAGCCGTCCGGTAGGACGTTCATTCCCAGCTTTACGGTGAGGTTTCCGATCACCGAAAAGATATCGGCATTTCCGGGGCGTTCGCCGTAACCATTGGCGGTGCCCTGCACATGCATGACGCCGGCTTCCACCGCGGCGAGGGTGTTGGCGACCGCGCAGGAGGTGTCATTCTGCGCGTGCATGCCGAACTTCTTGTCGTGCCCGAGCTTCTCGCGAATCTCGGTCACCACCTGCGACACCCAACTCGGCAGCATTCCGCCATTCGTGTCACACATCACGAGTACGTCGGCGCCGGCTTCGAATGCCGCCTGCGCAACGGATGTGGTGTAGTCCGGGTCGTAGCGGTAACCGTCGAAGAAATGCTCGCAATCGACAAAAACCTGCCGACCGTTCCGGACGAAATGGGCCACCGTGTCGCGCACCATATTCAGGTTTTCCTCGCCGGTGGTGCGCAGCGCGCGTTCCACATGGCGGATATCTGACTTGGCGACGAGGCAGACAACGTCGGTGCGGGCGTCCAGCAAAGCCTGGACCTGCTTGTCCTCCTCGACCGCAACACCGGCTTTCCGGGTCGCGCCGAATGCGACGAGTTTTGCATTCTTCAGCTGCAACTCGCCATCGGCGGCCCGCCGGAAGAACAGGGTGTCCTTCGGCATCGCCCCGGGCCAGCCGCCCTCAATGAATCCCACGCCCAGTTCGTCCAGCAGGCGGGCGACCGCCAGCTTGTCCGCGACGGAATACGACACGCCTTCACGCTGCGCGCCGTCACGCAGCGAGGTGTCGAAGACGTCGAACCGGGTCTGGGTCAGATCAGAGGCCATTGCAGAAATGCTCCTTCAACGAAAAAGACCCCTCGCGGATGCGAGAGGTCTGCGCGCTGGCGATGTGGCTGCGAGCGCGCTACGTAATAATGATGACGCAGAAGGTCATGGCCGGGAGTCTGCCACAGAAGGTTCGCCACACAAAACCCTCGTCCCAGAATATGGGACGAGGGTTCCGCGATCATGGTGCGGCTGAGCGGCTACCGGTGCTCAGTGGCCGCGGGCGATCCATTCGTCCAGGTGCGGCGACTCGGCACCGATCGTCGTGTCGTCGCCGTGTCCGGTGTGGACCGACGTGTCCGGCGGCAGGATGAAGAGCTTCCGCCGGATCGATTCGATGATCGTGCCGAAGTCCGAGTACGACCGGCCGGTGGCGCCCGGCCCGCCGGCGAAAAGCGTGTCGCCGCTGAACAACTCGCCCAGTTCCGGCGCATAGAGGCAGACCGCGCCCGGCGAATGCCCCGGGGTGTGCAGCACGGTGAGCGCCATGCCGCCGACGAAGATCTGCTGGTCATCGGCCAGCGAGACGTCCGGGGCAACGTCCGGGTAGACGGCGTCCCAGAGCATCCGGTCATCGGAATGCAACGCGACCGGCGCCCGCAGCGCCTCGGCCAGGTCGCCGGCGACGTTGATGTGATCGTTGTGCCCGTGGGTGCAGACGATGGTCCGCACCCGCCGGTCACCGACCGCGTCGAGAATCGGACCGGCGTCGTGGGCCGCATCGATCACGATCGCGTCAGTGTCATCGCCGATCACCCAGACGTTGTTCTCGACGTCAAAATCCTGCCCGTCCAAGGAAAACACCCCGGCGGTCACGACCCTCTCGATACGAACACTCACAGCATGACGACCGATCGCAGGACCTCACCGCGGTGCATCTTCTCGAACGCGGCCTCGACATCCCCGATCCCGATCTTCTCCGAGACGAACTTGTCCAGCGGCAGCCGACCCTGCAGGTGCAGGTCGATGAGCATCGGGAAATCCCTGCTGGGCAGGCAATCGCCGTACCAACTGGACTTGAGCGCGCCGCCACGACCGAAGAAGTCGAGCAGCGGCATCTCCAGCCGCATGTCCGGTGTCGGCACCCCGACCAGGACCACGGTCCCGGCCAGATCGCGGCTGTAGAAGGCCTGCCGCCAGGTCTCGGGCCGGCCGACCGCGTCGATGGCGACGTCCGTGCCGAAGCCGTCGGTCAGTTCCTGTACGGCGGCCACGACCGCGTCGTGGTCCAGCCCGCTGGTGTTGATCGTGTGCGTGGCGCCGAGATCCCGGGCCCAGCCGAGCTTGCGCTCGTCCACGTCGAGTGCGATCACCTTCGAGGCGCCGGCCAGCGACGCCCCGGCGATCGCCGCGTCCCCGACCCCGCCGCAGCCGATGACCGCAACCGTGTCGCCCCGGGTCACCCCGCCGGTGTTGATCGCGGCGCCGATTCCGGCCATCACCCCGCAGCCGAGCAGCCCGGCAATCTCGGCCGGCACCGCCGGATTCACCTTGGTGCACTGCCCGGCGGCGACGAGGGTCTTGTCCGCAAACGCGCCGATGCCGAGCGCGGGACTCAGTGCCGTACCGTCCTGGAGGGTCATCGGCTGGCTGGCGTTGTGGGTGTTGAAGCAGTACCAGGGCCGCCCGCGCCGGCAGGCCCGACATTCGCCGCAGACCGCCCGCCAGTTGAGGATGACGAAATCCCCTGGCGCGACCTCGGTCACCCCGGTGCCGACCGACTCCACGACACCGGCCGCCTCGTGCCCGAGCAGGAACGGGTAGTCGTTGTTGATCCCGCCCTCGCGGTAATGCAGATCGGTGTGGCAGACGCCGCAGGCCTGCACCGCAACCACCGCCTCGCCGGGGCCCGGATCGGGAACGATCACCGTCTCCAGCGTGACCGGCTCACCCTTCGCCCGCGACACGATTCCGCGTACCTGCTGGCTCACAGCCACCTCCGGTTGGAATTCCGCAGCTCTGCCCGGAGGCTACCGCGCCGCCGCGGCACCGGGGGATGCCGGCCGTACGGCGGGATCGGTGTGGCAGGCTGACCGGTGATGCCTTTCGCCACCGCACCAGACGGCGCCCGGATCTACTACGAGACCGCGGGTGCCGGTGAGCCGTTGCTGCTCATCAGCGGCCAGGGCGGTGACCATCACGGCTGGGACGAGGTGCGGACCGATTTCACCGACCGGTATCGGACGATCAGCTTCGACCATCGCGGCACCGGCGCCAGCGACAAACCCGACGTGCCGTATTCGACCCGGGGCTTCGCCGCGGACGCCGTCGCCGTGCTGGACGCAGCCGGCGTCGACCGGGCGCATGCGTACGGAACGTCGATGGGCGGCCGGATCGCCCAGTGGCTGGGCATCGAGCACAGTGACCGGTTCGGCACGCTGGTGCTCGGCTGTACGACGCCGGGTGATGCGCACGGCGTCGCCCGCAGTGCCGACGCCGGCCGGCGGCTCCGGGCAGTGACCACACCGGAGAACGTGCTGAGCCACCGGCTCATCGGGTTCACCCAGGAGTGGATCGACGCCCATCCCGAGGTCCTGGTCATCACCGAACCGCTGCCGGAGCCGGCCCGCACACTGCACTATCGCGCGAGCCAGGGCCACGACACCTGGGACCTGCTCCCCCGGATCAGCACGCCGACCCTGGTGATCCACGGCGGCGACGACGAGCTCAACCCGACGGCGAATGCACCGCTGCTCGCCGGCCGCATTCCCGGCGCCGAGCTGCACATCGTGCCCCGTGGACGGCATTCATTCTTCGTCGAATTCCGCGCGGAATCAACCGCTGTCGTACGGGATTTCCTGTCCCGTCACCCACTGTCCTGAGTGGATCCGAACAGCGGCAGGCTGTTCTCCAGGCTCTGGATTTCGACGTCGAGTTTGTGGTTCGCCGCCCACGCCGCGCGGGACATCCGCAGCCGGATTTCGGTGGCCGCCGCGCCCCGCCGCACCAGCCGCTGGATGCCGTCCTGCTCGTAGCCGAGTTTCCGCGACACATTGAGGGACGGCGCATTGTCCGCGAACGCCCCCGAGGTGGCATATTCGGCGTCCAACCCGGCGAATCCGAGATGCAGGACGGCAGCCCGCATTTCCGTCCCGTAGCCGTTTCCGTGATAGCGCCGCCCCAGCCAGGATCCGGTGGTGAACTCCCGCAGTACGCCGAAGTGACGCCCGGAAATCCCCTGCGTGCCAATCACGACACCGTCATGGAGCACCACGAAATTGAGGTCCCATTCCGCCGGCGTCCAGCTGCCGAGGCTGCGCCAGTGGTATTTCATGACCTCGCGACCGCGCTCGGTCGGCGGGGTGTCGGTCCACGGGACCACGAATGGCATCAACTCCGGCCCGTGCACGCCGTCGATCGACAACTCGGCGAGCTCTTCCAGCTGCTCGGTGCTGGGCAGCCGCAATTCCAGTCGCGGCGTACGGACTCGGATATCGAAAAGCGGCCATTGTTGGGACATGCGGGAAGTCTGGCTTATCGGCGCCGCCCATGTCAGCCCAATATCCCCCGCACCCGCTGCACCCCGCGGCCCGCTTGCGGCGCCCCCGCTTCGCCGATCTTGAAGTTAAAGCCCCACAAATCCGACATCGATGGGCGATAACTTCAAGATCGGCGAGAAAAACAGGCGGGGTGCGGGTGCGGCTGGCGGAGTGCGCGATCAGGGGACAAAGGGGCGGATCGCGATGCCGGCGGCCTCCAGGCCGGCCCGGGTCGCGCGCGCCGCGGCCACCGCATTCGGCCCGTCCCCGTGTACGCAGAGGGACTGCGGGGTGATCGACACCAGTTCGCCGGTCGGCGTCTCGACCTGGCCGGACTCCGCCATCCGTACGGCCCGCGCGGCCACCGCGGCCGGGTCGTCGAACAGCGCGCCGGGCTCACCGCGCGGCACCAACGCCCCGGATGCCTGATAACCACGGTCGGCGAACGCCTCGGGTACGACGAGCAATCCGCGCCGGCGGGCGATCCGTTCGACCTCACTGCCCGGCTGACACAACAGCGCCAGATCGCCACCGTACAAGGAAACCGCGTCAACCAGCGCCTCGGCGTGCTCCGGATCGGTGTGCGCGCGGTTGTAGAGCGCGCCGTGCGCCTTCACGTAGTAGACGCGCGTGCCCGCGGCCCGGGCGATCCCGTCGAGCGCGCCGATCTGGTAGAGAATGTCCGCCGACAATTCCTCCGACGGGACATCAATGAACCGCCGACCGAAGCCGGCCAGGTCCCGATAGGACACGTGCGCCCCGATCGTGACCCCGCGCTCGCGGGCCCGCACGCAGACCCGGTACATGATCGTCCCGTCGCCGGCGTGGAAGCCACAGGCGACGTTGGCGCTGCTGACGATATCCAGCAGCGCCTCGTCGTCGCCCATGCTCCACCGGCCGAACCCCTCGCCCAGATCGGCATTGAGGTCCACAGTGGACTCAGTCGTTGACGTGCTCGTTCCAGGACTTGTAGCGGTCGACCTCGCCGGCGGTCGCGGCGGTGAAGAGCTCGATGATCTCGCGGGTGATCGGGCCGGGTTTGCCGGCGCCGACCGGACGGTCGTCGACCTCGGCGATCGGCACCAACTCGGCTGCCGTACCGGTGAAGAAGGCCTCGTCGCCGTGGTAGAGGTCGGTGCGCACCATGCTCTGCTCGATGACCTCGTAGCCCTGGTCGCGCGCAATGGTCATCACCGAATCGCGGGTGATGCCCTGCAGCAGACCGTCCTGGATCGGCGGTGTGTAAAGCTTTCCGCCGCTGACAACGAAGATGTTCTCCCCGGTGCCCTGCACGACATTTCCGGCCGGGTTCAACAGGATCGCCTCGTCGTAGCCGGCCTTCACCGCGGCCACCTTCGCCAGCGACGAGTTCATGTACTGGCCGGTGCCCTTACCGGTCGGCGGAATCGAATTCTGGTTGATGTGCTGCCAACTCGAGGTGGCGGCCCGGCAACCGGAGTTTTTCGCTTCCTCGCCGAGATAACTGCCCCACGGCCAGACCGCGATCGACACCTCGGTCTTGCTGGGCAGCGGATTGAGGCCCATCTCGCCGTAGCCCAGATAGAACAACGGCCGGATATAGCAGGACTCGACCTCGTTGATCCGGACGGTCTCTTTCGTCGCCGCGACAACCTGGTCGGCGGTGAATTCCGGCTCCATCAGGTAGATCTTGGCCGAGCGGTAAAGCCGGGCAATGTGGTCGGTCAGCCGGAAGACGGCCGGCCCCTGACTGGTGTTGTAGGCCCGGATGCCCTCGAACACGCCCCACCCGTAGTGCAACGTCGGATTGAGTACGTGAATGGTCGCGTCGTCCCAGTCGACGAACTTACCGTTCATCCAGATTTTCTTGGTGGGGGTAAGAGGCACGAGGACTCTCCTGTCGATGAGAACTGAACGACGCGCCGGGCAGGGATTCCCGCACGCATCAGCATCCGCTAAGGCACTCTAGCAGTTGCTAGGAGGTCCAACTAATCTCGGTCCGGGCCGTCCCACAACCCGAGAAAGCGCCGCTAGAGCTTGCTCGTGAGAGCCGCCAACCGGTCGCCGATTTCGGCTGTGCGGCCGGGCACTTTCGCATCCCGGGTGGCCAGATCGAAGGCCACCGCCGCCTCCACCCGCCTGGCCTGTTCGCCGAGCCCGAGGTGGTCGAGCAGCAGCGCCACCGACAGCACCGTGGCGGTGGGATCCGCGGTGCCCTGACCGGCGATGTCCGGCGCGCTGCCGTGCACCGGCTCGAACATGCTGGGATTTCGCCGGCTCACATCCAGATTGGCACTGGCCGCCAGCCCCAGACCGCCGGTGACGGCGGCGCCGAGATCGGTCAGAATGTCGCCGAACATGTTGTCGGTGACAATGACGTCGAAACGGCCCGGATCGGTGACGAAGAACATCGACGCCGCATCGACGTGCTGGTAGGAAACCGTCACGCTGGGATATTCCAGGGCCAACCGGTCGACCGTACGCCGCCACAGTGAGCCGGCGTACGTCAGCACGTTTGTCTTGTGCACCAGCGTCAGGCTCCGCCGCGGACGCGCGGCGGCCCGGCGGAAGGCGTCGCGGACGACCCGCTCCACGCCGTACGCGGTGTTGAGGCTGACCTCGGTGGCGACCTCGTTCGCCGTCCCCTTGCGGAGCACGCCGCCGTTGCCCACGTACAGCCCCTCGGTGCCCTCCCGTACCACCAGCATGTCGATGGAATGCCTGCCCTGCAGCGGCGACGTGACGCCGTCGAAGAGTTTCACCGGCCGCAGGTTGACGTGCTGATCGAGTTCGAAACGCAGGCGCAGCAGCAGTTCCCGTTCCAGAATGCCGCTCGCGACGCTCGGATGGCCGATCGCCCCGAGCAGGATCGCGTCGTGCCCGCGCAGCTCCGCGAGCACCGCGTCGGGCAGCGCCTCGCCGGTCTTGTGCCAGCGGGTCGCGCCGAGGTCGTACGTCGTGATCTCCGCGGTCGGCACCGTCTGGGAGAGCACCTTCACCCCCTCCCGGACCACCTCGGGCCCGATCCCGTCGCCGGGAATGACCGCCAGGGTGAGCGTTCGGGTCGACGTGGCAGACACACTGGTGGCGGTCATCCCGCTACTCCCCTTCCAGATCGGCGCTGCGGGCCTCATCCGCGCCAATCGCGCCAGCGATGCGCTCCAACAGGTCGGCGGGCACCGCGGAGTCGACCGAGAGCACCATCAGGGCCTCGCCGCCACGCCGGCTGCGGCTGACCTGGGCGCCGGCGATGTTGACGCCGGCCGCACCCAGCTGCGCGCCCACCTCGCCGACGATGCCCGGCCGGTCGTGGTAGCGGAAGAACAGCAGGTGCGGCTCGAGCCGCAGATCCACGTCGAATCCGTTGACCTCGGTGAGCTTCTCGATCTGCCGTGGACCGGACAGCGTGCCGGAGACGCTCACCCGGGTGCCGTCGGCCAGCACGCCGCGGACCGTCACCAGGTTGCGGTGTTCCGCGCTCTCGGCATAGGTGGCCAGGCCGATGTCTACGCCACGCTCCTTGGCCAGCAGCGGCGCGTTGACGAAGGTCACCTGCTCCTCGACGACGTCGGCGAAGACGCCCTTCAGCGCCGCCAGTTGCAGGACCTGCACGTCGAAGGCGGCGATCTCACCGCGCACCTCGACCTCCAGGCTCGCCGCCACGCCGGCCGCGAGCGCGGTGAACGCCCGGCCCAGCCGCTGCACCAGGGGCAGCGCCGGGCGGATCTCCTCGGCGACTACGCCGCCGGTCTGCACGTTGACCGCGTCCGGCACGAACTCGCCCTCCAGGGCCAGCTTCACCGATCGCGCCACCGCCAGCCCGGCCTTGTCCTGCGCCTCCGCGGTCGACGCGCCGAGGTGCGGGGTCGCGACCAGTCCCGGCGACCCCAGCAGCACGTTGCCGGTCGCCGGCTCGGTGGTGAAGACGTCCACACCGGCGCCGGCGATGTGACCCGACTTCAGTGCCGCGGCCAGCGCCTCCTCGTCGATCAGCCCGCCGCGGGCGGCGTTGACGATGCGGCTGCCGGGGCGCATCTTCGCCAGCTCCGCCGCACCGATGAGGTTGGTCGTCTCGGCGGTCTTCGGCAGGTGGATCGTGACGAAATCGCTGTTGGCCAGCAGCTCGTCGAGCGACACCAGTCGGACGCCGAGTTGGGCGGCCCGGGCCGGCTGGATGTACGGGTCGTAGGCGAGCAGCCGGGCATCGAAGGCGGCCAGCCGATTGGCCACCAGCACGCCGATCCGGCCCAGCCCGACGATCCCGATGGTCTTGTCGGCGATCTCCACCCCGGTGAACGCCGAACGCCGCCACTCCCCGGCCCGCATGCTGGCATCCGCCTCGGGCACGTGCCGGGCCACCGACAGCAACAGGGCCACAGCGTGCTCGGCGGCGCTGATGATGTTGGAGATCGGGGCATTGACCACCATCACGCCGCGGGTCGTCGCCTCAGCCACGTCAACGTTGTCCAGGCCGATGCCGGCACGAGCCACGACCTTGAGCCGGGGCGCCGCCGCCAACGCCTCCGCGTCGACGGTGGTGGCACTGCGGACCAGCAACGCGTGCGCGTCGGCGAGCGCGGTGAGCAGGGTGGGACGGTCGGTCCCGTCGACGTGCCGGACGTCGAAGTCGCCGGACAGCACGGCCAGCGCGCTCGGGGCGATCTCCTCGGCGATGAGTACGACAGGGCGGGGGGCGGCGGCAGTCACTCGGGGCATCCTGAGGGTCGGCGTCAACAGGGCTGCTGCGCTACCCGGCATCGCCGTGCGGCACGGCGTAGAGATCCGTGTCCCCCGGCAACGCAAAGCAGCGAGCTCGCAGGCACGACACTGTGCCGACTGACCTGCGAGTCTAGCGACGGAGCCGGAAATTCGTTGACGTATTGTGATCAACTTCGAGCCCTACGCACACAACAACGCGGCCGGTCACCACGATCGTGGTGACCGGCCGCGCCGGTGAATCAGAGGCTGATCAGGCAGTCTCGGTGATCAGGCGGTCTCGGTGATCGGGCGGTCGACCCAGGACATCAGGCCACGCAGGTGGGCGCCGACCTCCTCGATCTGGTGGGCCTTGCCCTCCTCACGGAGCTTGAGGAAGTTGGGCCGGCCGTTGTCGTCCTCGGCGATCCATTCCGCGGCGAAGGAGCCGTCCTGGATCTCGCTGAGGATCTTGCCCATCTCCTCTTTCACCGCCGGCGAGACGACCCGCGGTCCACGGGTCAGATCGCCGTACTCGGCGGTGTCGCTGCAGGAGTAACGCTGCCGGGCGATGCCGCCCTCATAGATCAGGTCGACGATCAGCTTGAGCTCGTGCAGCACCTCGAAGTAGGCGATCTCCGGCTGGTAACCGGCCTGTACGAGGGTCTCGAAGCCGGCCTGGATCAGGTGCGAGGTCCCTCCACAGAGGACGGCCTGCTCGCCGAAGAGGTCGGTCTCGGTCTCCTCGGTGAAGGTCGTCTTGATCACGCCGGCGCGGGTGCCGCCGATACCCTTCGCGTAGGAGAGGCCGAGCGCGAGCGCGTTGCCGGTGGCGTCCTGCTCGACCGCGACCAGGTCCGGAACGCCCTTGCCGTCGACGAACTGGCGGCGCACGAGGTGGCCGGGGCCCTTCGGCGCGACCAGAATGACGTCCACACCCTCGGGCGCCTTGATGTAGCCGTAGCGGATGTTGAACCCGTGGCTGAAGAACAGCGCGTCACCCGGCTTGAGGTTGGGCGCGATGTCCTCGGCGTAAAGGGTGCGCTGAACGGTGTCCGGCGCCTGGACGCTGATCAGGTCGGCCTCGGCCACGGCCTCGGCCGGGGTGAGGACCCGCAGACCCTCCTCCTCAGCCTTGGCGCGGCTCTTGGAGCCTTCCTTCAGGCCGATCCGCACGTCGACACCGGAGTCGCGGAGCGACAGCGCGTGCGCGTGCCCCTGGCTGCCGTAGCCGAGCACGGCAACCTTGCGTCCCTGGATCAGGGACAGGTCGGCGTCGTCGTCGTAGAAGATCTCAGCGGGCATGTCTTCCTCTCTCGTAATGACTGGCGATAATCATGATGGATGGTCAGGCGCTGCGCTCGACCGGGCGGAGATTGGCGGCGCTGGTGATCGAACGTGGCCCGCGTCCGACCGCGACGACACCGGACTGCACCATTTCCTTGATACCAAAGGGCTCCAGTACGCGGAGCAGCGCGTCGAGCTTGTCCGCGGTGCCGGTCGCCTCGATGGTGACGACCTCGACGCTCACGTCCACGATCCGGGCCCGGAAAAGCTCCGCGGTCTCCAGGACATGACTGCGACTGGCGGCGTCGGCCCGGACCTTCACCAGCAACAGCTCGCGTTCGACCGCGTGCGGCTGCTCCAGCTCGACGATCTTGATGACGTTCACCAGCTTGTTGAGCTGCTTGGTGACCTGCTCGAGCGGGTGCGACTCGACGTCAACCACGATGGTGATGCGGGAGACCTCGTCGACCTCGGTCGGCCCCACCGCGAGCGAGTCGATGTTGAACCCGCGCCGGCTGAACAGGCCGGCCACCCGGGCCAGCACGCCGGGTTTGTTCTCGACCAGCACCGAAAGGGTGTGCTTCTGCGTCATCAGGCGTCCTCGTCAAAACTCGGGCGGACATCGATTGCCGCCATGATTTCGTCGTTGCTCGTGCCCGCGGCCACCATCGGCCACACCATCGCGTCCTGCCCGACGACGAATTCGCACACCACCGGCGCGTCGTTGATGGACATCGCCTTTTCGATCGTCGCGTCCACGTCCTCGCGCGACTCACACCGCAGCCCGACACAGCCCAGCGCCTCGGCGAGCGCCACGAAATCGGGAATCCGGACCGTCCCGGAATCGTCGGCGATCGTGCCGAGCCGGGTGTTGGAATAACGCTTGTCATAGAACAGCGTCTGCCACTGACGGACCATGCCGAGGTTGCCGTTGTTGATGACGGCGACCTTGATCGGAATTCCCTCCAGCGCGCAGGTGGCCAATTCCTGATTGGTCATCTGGAAACAGCCGTCGCCGTCAATTGCCCACACCGTCGCGTCCGGGCGGCCCATCTTCGCGCCCATCGCCGCCGGCACGGCGTAACCCATCGTGCCGAGACCGCCGGAATTCAGCCAGGTGTAGGGCTTTTCGTACGAGATGAACTGGGCGGCCCACATCTGGTGCTGACCAACCCCGGCGACATAAACCGTGTCCGGACCGGCGATCGCGCCCAACCGTTCGATCACGTACTGCGGCTCGAGCGTGCCGTCCTCGTGCTTCTCATAGCCGAGCGGATACGTCTTCCGCCACCGGTCGAGCTGGCGCCACCAGTCGGCATAGTCCGGCTTGTTGGACGAATCAAACTCGGCCTTGATCGCTGGCGCCAGCGCGGAAATCACTTCCTTGCAGTCGCCCACGATCGGCACATCGGCGACCCGGTTCTTGGAAATCTCGGCCGGGTCGATGTCGGCGTGGATCACCTTGGCATTTGGCGCGAAGGTCGAGAGCTTTCCGGTGACCCGGTCGTCGAACCGGGCACCCAGGGTGATCAGCAGATCGGCCTTCTGCAGCGCGGTCACCGCCGTCACATTGCCGTGCATTCCCGGCATTCCCAGGTTGCGCGGGTCGCTGTCGGGAAATGCGCCCCGCGCCATCAGGGTGGTGACCACTGGAATTCCGGTGAGGTCGACCAGCTCACGCAATTCCTCGGTCGCGCGGGCCTTGAGGACCCCGCCGCCGACGTAGAGCACCGGCTGCTTGGACTGCGCGATCAGTCGCGCGGCCTCCCGGATCTGCTTGCCGTGTGGGCGAAGCACCGGCCGGTAGCCGGGCAGATCAAGCACCGGCGGCCAGGAGAACGTGGTCTGCGCCTGCTGCACGTCCTTGGGAATGTCGACCAGGACCGGGCCGGGCCGTCCGGTCGAGGCGATGTGGAATGCCTCGGCCATGATGCGCGGGATCTCCTCGGCCGACTGGACCAGGAAGTTGTGTTTGGTGATCGGCATCGTGATGCCGCAGATGTCGGCTTCCTGGAACGCGTCCGAGCCGATCTGCGGCCGGCCGACCTGCCCGGTGATCGCCACCATCGGCACCGAGTCCATGTAGGCGTCGGCGATCGGCGTGACGAGGTTGGTGGCGCCGGGACCCGACGTCGCGATGCAGACGCCGACCCGGCCGGTCGCGTGGGCGTACCCGCTGGCCGCGTGGCCGGCACCCTGCTCGTGCCGCACCAGGATGTGTCGCACGCTGGTCGAGTCGTAGAGCGGGTCGTACGCGGGCAGGATCGCCCCGCCCGGGATGCCGAATACGACATCGACGCCGAGCGCCTCCAGCGAATAGACGAAAGACTGTGCGCCGGTGGCCGGTCGCGGTGCTGAGCTGGTGGCTGTCATCGGTGACCCTCTGCTGATGGAACGGATTTGTTAGCGGACGGCGGCAACAAAAAACCCCTCGTGCCGGGGCACGGAGGGGTTTGCGCGTCGGCAGGAGCCGGCGCGCTAGCGAAGTACGAGGAACTCGTAGAGCATGGCATGACCGTACGGTCTTCCTCTGCTAATGGTCAAATTGACGGGACGATCATCCCGCATAGTGGGACGGCTCGACAACAATGTCTGTCCCCTGTGGATGTTGCCGGAGCCACTGGGACCAGCCGATCACGCCCCGTTGCGCGTCCGGCGAGGCGATGTTGCTCTGCATCCGGAAGGCGCGGCCGACCTCGCCGCGCAACCGCACCGGCAGCACCGGCCCGCGCTGCCGACCGGCCGCCCGCCAGGCCCGTACCAACTCCCGGCCGGTCAGCCGTTCCGGACCGACGAACTCGCTGACCGACGACGACGGCCCACTGGCCAACCGCTCCGCGATATGCGCCGCGAGATCGTCCACCGCGAGCGGCTGGGCGGAGTACCCGGTGGGCAGAAACAGCACCGGCCCGCGCCGCAGCCGGCTGCTCAGCAGCTGCGCGATCAGTTCGTGGAACTGCGCGGCCCGGATGGTCGAGTACAGCACCCCGGACCTGGCCACGATCCGCTCGGCGTCCAATTTCGCCCGGTAGTAGGTATACGGATTCCGGTCGATCCCGACGATCGAGATATAGACGAGATGGCCGACCCTGGCGCTCACGCACGCCTCGACGAGTCGGCGGGTGCCGGCGACGTCGGTGGCCTGCGGGTCGCCCTGCGGATCGGAGGCGGCGTGCACCACCGCGTCCACTCCGGCGACGGCCTCGGTCAGGCCCGCGCCGGTCGTCAGGTCGGCGACGATGCCACCGTCTACTTGACGACGCGACATGGCGCGCACCGTGTGGCCGGCCGACCGCAACGTCGGCACCAGCACAGCGCCCAGTTGCCCGGTCGCCCCGGTGACCAGTACCTCGCTCATCCGCACCGCCGCCCTTCTGCTCTCGCCTGCTGGAGAGCCGATCCGCTAGCCGCAGACCGCGCCCTTGGCCGCCGATCCGACCAGTTTGGCGTACTTCGCCAGCACGCCGGTGCCGGTCGGCGGCTCGGGTGCCGTCCACTGCGCCCGACGCCGTTCCAGCTCGGCCGCATCGACGTCGAGGTCGAGGGTGCGGGCGGCCATGTCCAACCTGATCCGGTCGCCATCCTGGACCAACGCGATCGGGCCGCCCACAACGGATTCCGGGGCGACGTGGCCGATGCACAGACCCGTCGTACCGCCGGAGAACCGGCCGTCGGTCAGCAGCAGGACGTCCTTGCCGAGGCCGGCGCCCTTGATCGCGCCGGTGACCGCCAGCATCTCCCGCATTCCGGGGCCGCCGCGCGGGCCTTCCTGCCGGATGACCAGCACGTCGCCCTTCTTCAGCGAGCCGGCGGCGATCGCCTCCATCGCGCCCGGCTCGCCGTCGAAGACCCGCGCGGTGCCGTCGAACACGTCCGCGTCGAAGCCGGCGCTCTTGACCACGGCGCCCTCCGGCGCCAGCGAGCCGTGCAGCACGAGCAGTCCACCGGTGCGATGGATCGGGTCGACCATCGCGTGGATGATCTTGCCGTCCGGGTCGGGCGGCGCCACCTCGGCGAGGTTCTCCGCAATCGTCCGGCCGGTGACGGTCAGGCAGTCGCCGTGCAGCAGACCGGCGTCCAGCAGGGCCTTCATCACGACCGGTACGCCACCGATCGAGTCGATGTCGGTCATCACGTACCGGCCGAACGGCTTCACATCGGCCAGGTGCGGCGTCTTGTCGCCGATCCGGTTGAAGTCCTCCAGCGTGAGGTCGACCTGCGCCTCGTGCGCGATCGCCATCAGGTGCAGCACGGCGTTGGTCGAGCCGCCGAGCGCCATCACCACGGTGATCGCGTTCTCGAAGGCCTTCCTGGTCATGATCTGGCGGGCGGTGATGCCGGCGTCGACCAGCTTCACGACCGCCTCGCCGCTGCGCTCGGCATACACGTCGCGGCGCGCATCCGGGGCCGGCGGCGCGGCACTGCCGGGCAGCGACATGCCGATCGCCTCGGCGGCCGAGGCCATCGTGTTGGCGGTGTACATGCCGCCGCAGGCGC
This sequence comes from Mycobacteriales bacterium, assembly GCA_036267955.1. Classification (GTDB taxonomy): domain Bacteria; phylum Actinomycetota; class Actinomycetes; order Mycobacteriales; family QHCD01; genus DATAVB01. The sequence goes on from DATAVB010000113.1 coordinate 23,590, forward strand.
CCTCGCCCGGGCAGATCGCCTTCTCGATCTCGGTCAGCTCTTCCCGGGTGATCTTGCCGGCCAGGCAGGCGCCGACCCCCTCGAAGGCGTCGATGATCGTGACGTCCTTGCCCTTGTAGCGGCCGGGCAGGGTGGAACCGGCGTAGAGGTAGACCGACGCGAGATCCAGCCGGGCCGCGGCCATCAGCATGCCCGGCTCGGATTTGTCGCAACCGGCCAGCAGGACGCTGCCGTCCAGCCGCTCGGCCTGCATCACCGTCTCGACCGAGTCGGCGATCACCTCGCGCGACACCAGCGAATAATGCATTCCGACGTGGCCCATGGAGATGCCGTCGGAGACCGAGATGGTGCCGAATTCCAGCGGGAAACCGTCGGCCCCGCGGACGCCTTCCTTCGCTTTCTTCGCCAGCCGATCCAGGCTCATGTTGCACGGCGTGATCTCGTTCCAGGACGAGGCGACGCCGATCTGCGGCTTGCGCCAGTCGTCGTCGCCCATCCCGACCGCCCGCAACATTCCGCGGGCGGCGGCCCGCTCGATCCCGTCGGTGACCTCGTGGCTTCTGGGCTTGCGGTGCTCGAGCGCCATACGTTCTCCCGAATGCTGACTGATGCGTTCGCCTGCGGTGGAAACGGCGTACCGGCTGCGGTAGGCCATGCGGCGGTATGAGCCTAGCTAACTGGTTGGGCGGCACTCGCTCCGCTCCCCATCCGTCCCGCCTGCGAGAATGTGTGGCGTGCCTGGGGCCCCGACCGTGAATGCCGTCAAGCTCCGCCCGTCGCGCGCTGCGCTGCTGGTGGTGGTGTTCCTGCTGTTCTGCGTGACCCCGCTGGCCTTCGTCCGCGCGCCGTTGCTGATCCTCTACCTGATCCCGCTGGGGATGCTGCTCTGGATCTTCCGGTCCGGTACGGACATTGACCCGGACGGCGTGACCGTCCGTGCGGTGGCCGGCCGCAAACGCCTTGCCTGGTCGGACATCCAGGGCCTGTCGCCCGATTCCCGCGGCGAGCTGCGGGCCGTGTTGCGGGACGGCCGGCTGATGCGGCTGCCGCAGGCGCGGCTGCGGCATCTCGAGGTCATTGCCGCTGCCAGCGACGGCCACATCTCCGTCGCGGCGCCGCCCTCGCCAACAGACCCTCCGCCAACAGACCGTCCGCCAACAGACCGTCCGCCAACAGAGCCTCCGCTGGCAGACAGGGAACACCCGGGTCAGTAACAATGGCAGCGAACCATGGGCAGGGAACAATGGGCCTGGAACAATGGGCGGGGACCCGGCGTCGGAGCCGGACATGTCCGGGCGCGAACGATGGATCTCGGAGAGACTGTCAGCATGAGACGACCTGCGGCCGCGTTCCTGGCGCTGGCCGGCCTGCTCAGTGCAGCCGCCCTGACCGGGTGCAGTAACCCGGCGAAGAACCAGCCGACCTCGGCCCGCACCTGGGTCGCCCAGCAGGACAACCCGCCGCCCGTCGTCGATCCGCAGCTGCCCGGCGAGGACAACCAGCCCAACAACCCCGGCGGCCCATCCGCCCAACCACCCGACCCCAGCGGCAAACCCGGCACCGCCCAGGACCCCAACGTCGTCGCCGATCATCTCGACGTGCCCTGGGGCCTGGCCGTTCTGCCTGACGGCACTGCGCTGGTCGGCGAGCGGCCGACCGGCCGGATCCTGCAGGTGCAGCCCAAGCGGGCGCCGGTGCACACCGTCGCCCGGATCCGCGGCCTGGACACCCGTGGCGACGGCGGCCTGCTCGGCCTGGCCGTCTCGCCCAGCTACGACGAGGACGGACTGATCTTCGCGTATGTCACGACGAAGACCGACGCGCGCGTGCTGCGGTTCAGCATCGGCAGCACGCCACGCCCGATCCTGACCGGGCTGCCGCGCGGCATCAGTGCGGTCGGCGGTTCGCTGGCCTTCGGCCCGGACGGCGACCTCTACGTCTCGGTCGGCGACACCGGCCACCCGCAGGCGGCGGCCAGTTCGAAGAGCCCGGCCGGGAAGATCCTGCGGATCACCGTTTTCGGCAAGCCGGCCGTACACAATCCCGATGCCGGATCAGCGGTCTACGCGAGCGGATTCCACAACGTCACCGGGATGTGCTGGGACAAGCAGGGCCGGCTCTACGCGACCGACAGCGGCACCACGGTCGACGAGCTGGACCAGGTGCGAGCCGGCGCCCACTACGGCTGGCCGACGAAGGCGTACGGCGACACGGCTCCCCTGCTGCAGTGGAAACCGACCCGGATCGGGCCCGGCGGCTGCGCCATCATCGGATTCGGGTTGTTCGTCGGCGAGCTCACCGGCAAGAAGCTGCTGGCTATCGCATTGGATACCCACGGCCGGCCGCAGGGCGGCGCGCAGCCGTTGCTCAAGGGCGACTACGGCCGGCTCCGCACCGTCGTCGCCGCGCCGGACGGGGCGCTGTGGATCACCACGTCCAACCGGGACCGGTACGGCAAGCCCGACAAGACCGACGACCGGGTGCTCCGGATCAAGCCGCCGAGCAGCTCGACCAACTCCCCCGTCTAGCAGCGGGTTCACGCCCGGCGGCGGCTTCTCCTCCGCCGCTCTCAACCATGATCGTGAGTCGCTTTGATACCGGTAGAGGTACTAAATCCACTCACGATCATGGTCGAGGGCCGGGTAGCGCGGCCGCGGGTCGTAGGTAGCGCGGGCCTGGCGTCGGGTGTCCGAGTCCGCCGTCAGAGGCGGCGGGCCAGCCGAAGTTGGTACAGGTAGCGCTTGGTGATCGAGCCGCCGTACGACCCGTCGATCAGCGCTCCGATGTCGGTCAGCAGTCCCGGCCGCCGCTCCTCGGACAGGGCTCGATGGTCGGAGTACGTCCGCAGCACGTCGAGGTATTCGGCGGTCGAGCGGGGGTCGAGGGGTCGGGAGCGGTCGGGCGAGCCGCATCGTGGCACGTCGCCGGGTCCGATTCCGGCAGAGGCGTCCGGGCGGTTGGACGGGTCGGATAGCGTCCAGCAGCGTGACTGAATACTGGACCCGCCCGGAATACTGGACCCTCCCCGAGTGCACCGGGATCAACCGGCTGCCGGGACGGTCGACCCTGTTGCCGTTCGACACTGCGGCGGAGGCGCTCGCCGAGACGGACGCCCGGGTGCTCTCCCTCGACGGGACCTGGTCCTTCCAGTTGGTCGACCGGCCGACCGACACCCCCGCCGACTTCCCCGCTCACGACCTCGACATCTCGGACTGGGACGACGTCGCGGTGCCCGGAAACTGGACCATGCAGGGCTTCGACGCCCCGCAGTACACCAATGTCGTGATGCCGTTCGATCCCGAGGATCCGCCGCAGCTTCCGGATGAGAACCCGACCGGGCTCTACCGCACCACCTTCACGGTGCCGAGCGACTGGGCCGGCCACCGGTTGGTGCTGTCCTTCGGCGCCGTCACCTCATGCTTCTCGGTATGGATCAACGGCGAATTCGTCGGTGTGGGCAAGGACTCCCGGCTGCCGAGCGAATTCGACGTGACCGGCGTCGCGCGGCCGGGCGCGAACACCCTCGCGGTGCAGGTCGTGAAATGGTCCGATGCGTCCTATGTGGAGGATCAGGACCAGTGGTGGCAGGCCGGCATCAACCGGTCGGTGACCCTCCTGGCGACGGGACCGACCTACCTGCGGCACGTTTTCGCGCGCGCCGGCTACGACCACGACACCGGCACCGGTTCGTTCCGCGTACAGGTGGAGGTCGGTGACCTTCCCGAGCCACAGTGGACAGTCCGGGCCACGCTGTACGACCCGTCCGGCGACACGGTGCTCACCGGGCTGACCGGTGAGCCGGCCACCGAAGGTCGCAGCTGGCCGCGCAAGGGCGCCGTCGAGCTGACCGGCGAGCTGCTCGCCCCGGCCCCGTGGTCGGCCGAATCGCCGTCGCTCTACACGCTGGTCGTGTCGCTGCATTCTCCGGACGGCTCGGAGCAGGAGGCGACCCGGACCAGGGTCGGTTTCCGGACCATCGAGGTCCGGGACCGGGAACTGCTCGTCAACGGGAAGATGGTCTATCTCAAGGGCGTCAACCGGCACGAGCACCACGACCGGCGCGGCAGCGCGGTCGACCGCGAGACGATGCGCAGCGATATCGCCGTACTCAAGGAATTCAACGTCAACGCGGTGCGCACCTCACACTATCCGCCGGACCCGTACTGGCTGGATCTCTGTGACGAGCACGGGATCTACGTCATCGACGAGGCCAACATCGAGACGCACGCGCACTACAACGGGATCAACCGGGATCCCCGTTATGCCTCGGCATTCCTGGATCGCGGGTCGCGGATGGTGCTGCGCGACGGAAACCACCCCGCGATCATTCTCTGGTCGCTGGGTAACGAGTCCGGCTATGGTCCCCACCACGACGCGATCGCCGGTTGGATCCGGCACACCGACGATTCCCGGCCGCTGCACTACGAGGGCGCGATCGCGCCAGACTGGGCGAAGGGCCACCCGTCCACGGACATCGTCTGCCCGATGTACCCGTCGATCGCGCGCATCGTGGAATGGGCGCAGACGACGACCGACCACCGCCCGCTCATCATGTGCGAATACGCGCACGCCATGGGCAACAGCTGCGGCAACCTGGCCGACTACTGGGAGGCGATCCGCGCCAATCACGGCCTGCAGGGGGGTTTCATCTGGGAGATGCTCGACCATGGCATCGCATCAACCACAGCGGACGGTCAGTCGTACTGGGCCTACGGCGGCGATTTCGGCGATGAGCCGAACGACGGAAACTTTGTCTGCGACGGCCTCTACTGGCCCGACCGGACACCGCATCCGGCAATGTGGGAATGCAAGCGGATCTTCCAGCCGGTACGGGTCACGGACGCCGATCTCGCCAACCGCGAGGTCGTCGTCCACAACGAGTACGACTTCCTGGATCTCGGCCACCTCTCGATTTCGTGGGAGGTCAGCGTCGACGGCACCATCACCCAGCAGGGTGACCTGGCCGCACTGTCCACTCCGGCCAGTCAGCACGAGACCGTCACCGTCCCCTTCAGACAGGAGACGGTACGGCCGGGTGAGGAGGTGGCGTTGACCCTGCGGTTCCGCGACACCCGCGACAGCGCACTGCTCGGCGCCGATCACGAGGTCGCCTGGGTGCAACTCCCCCTTGCGTCCATTGTGGACTCTCCCGCTCCGGCACCGGCGGCGGCGCTGACCCCGGCCCGGTCGGGCGATGCCACCACCGTCTCCGGCGGCGGGGTCGAGACGGTGCTCGACGCCGGCCGGCTCACCCGCTGGTCGGTCCGTGGCGTCGAGCCGCTCGGCACCGGTCCGGTGCCGAATGTGTGGCGCGCGCCGACCGACAACGACGGGATGCCGCGCCGGCTGGATTCCGAGCCCTGGTACCGCCCGGCGCTACGCAGCTGGCTCGAGTGGGAGCTGGACAAGGCCGACTACCGGGTCGACGACGTGTCCACGTCGGACAGTGAGGTTGTCGTGCGCGGTCGGGTGGTGAGCCCGTCCCGACAGCTGCTCAGCCACACCAGGCGACTGGTGGTACGCGCCGGCGGCATGCTCGACATCACCGAGACCTTCGATGTGCCGGCCGACCTGGACGACCTGCCGCGGCTCGGGGTTGCGTTCGACGTGGCACCGGAATTCACCGAGCTGACCTGGCTCGGCCGCGGCCCGCACGAGTCCTATTGCGACCGTACGGCCGGAGCACCGCTCGGCCGCTGGGAGTCCACTGTGGAGGCCCAGTACGTCCCGTACATCTACCCGCAGGAGCACGGCAACCTCACCGGCGTGCGGTGGCTGGCGCTGCGCAACGCCGATGGAGCGGGATTCCTGGTCAGCGCGCCGGATCCGATCGAGGCCAGGGCCAGTCATTACAGCGACGCCACCCTGACCGCGGCGACCCACACCTACGACCTCGTCCGGGACGACGTCGTACACGTGTCGCTGGACATCCGGCAGCGTGGGCTCGGCGGCGCCAGTTGCGGGCCGGACACCCTGGACAAATATCGGGTGCCGACCGGCGAGCAGACCCTGCGCTACCGGCTCATCCCGCTGGCCCCCGGCGACGACCCGGCGAAACGGCACCGGCTCTAACTTCCGGTGAGCACCTTCTCCGGACGCAGCTGGACGATCACCCGGTCGGAATCCCAGGTCTGATCGGCCAGCTGCTCCGGCGGCAGGCCGACCCGCGTCGGCGCGGCCGCCAGCAATCGCGCCGGCCGCGCCACCACATCCGGCCACGTACCCAGGCCGGTCGAGATCTGCCCGGACATCGCCAGCACCCGGCGCGACTGCCCAGCCGATACCGGATCTACGCC
>DATAVB010000114.1:0-6676 GCA_036267955.1 Mycobacteriales bacterium
GGTGACTAGATTGCCCCAACGCCACATTGGCGCGAAAAAAAAGAGGGAGCCAGGTGTTAGCCGATCGCGTCGGCCAGGCCGGTCAGAAACGCCACCACGCCGGCCGGTCCGTCGACGGTGAGGTCGGCCCGTTCAGCGATCTGCGGCGCCTCGTTGGACACGCTGCACACGGTGAGACCGGCGACGCCGTCGCTGCGCAACTCCGCGACGGTCGCGAAGGCCGGCAGATCCCCGACGTCGTCGCCGCCGAAGAGGACCGCCGACGGCCGCACCTCCTCGACGAGCCGCCGCAGCGCGCCGCCCTTGTCGATGCCGGGCGGGCGGATCTCCACCACGTTGCGGCCGCTGTTGCCCTCCAGTCCGTGCCGCTCGGCCAGCGGTACGAGAACGGGACTCAGCCGGGCCAGTTCACCGCTCGGGTCGGCGGCCCGCCGGGTGTGCACGACCAGGCTCGACACCTTGTCCTCCACCCAGACGCCCGGATCGGCGGTGGCGAGCAGTTCGGGGAGCTCGGCGCGGACCCGCGCGATGCCGGGCGGCGGATCGGGCAGGGTCAGCACACCGTCGCGCCACTGCTCGGCGCCGTACTGCCCCTCGATGATGAGGCCCGGCACGGCCGCCAGTCCGCCGACGTCGACCGCGACCTGAGCCTGCCGCCCGGTGACGATGGCCAGACCGCCGACGGCGACCGCGAGCCGCTGCAACGCCAGCAGCGCGCCCGCGGCCATCCGGCTGGTCGTCGGGTCGGCGACGATGGGTGCAAGAGTGCCGTCGAAATCCAGTGCCACCAAGGCTTTTCCCGGATCTGCGAGCAACGCGGCCAATCCGGCGCGGCCGGCCTCGGTGTGTGGCTCCGGCAGGCTCATCCGTCCCCCTGAATCGATGGCGTAACCCTGCACCAAACCTACTGCCCGGATTGCACGCCCCGCCGTCCCCACCCCGGCCGCCCACTTTTCCTTGATCGACATCGACTAAGTGCTGCTCCAGCGACACTTAGTCGATGTCGATCATGAAAGGTCCGGGGCCGCGTCGCCCCAGGCGGCCCGCAGCTTTTCCGCGTACGGAATGCGCCGCTGTACCGAGACGAGCTCGGCGTACGGCGCGGATTCATAGAGCCGATCGTCGGGATACCGCGGAAATACATGTACGTGGTAGTGCCAGACGTCCTGATTGCCGTCCGGCTCGTTGTGCTGCCGGGTCGAGATCCCGGAGCAGGAATAGCTGCGCCGCATCGCGCGGGCGACCTGCCGCACCAGGTCGTGCACGGCATGCCCGGCCACCGTCGGAATGTCGTACAGATTCTCGAAATGCCCGGTCGGCACCACCAGAACATGTCCGTGGTTGCGCGGCCACCAGCGCGGCGACACCACCGCCAGCGCCTGATCGGTCCGGGCAACGATCGTCCGCGGATTGTTGATCCCATCGGCGCCGCCGCTGGCGAGCAGGCAGAACGGGCAATGGTAATCCGGCGGTTCGTGATTGAACATCACGCCATCCAAGCAGCCGCGCAGCCGAAAGCCGCACATGATCGTGCCGGTGTTGTTGGGTGCCGCTGGGGGACGACTCAACACCGACACGATCATGGCTCTGTACGGTCGAGCGACTCAGCTGACGTAGCTGGGACGCTCCTCCGCCAGTTCCTCCGGGTCGACATCACGCTGCTTGCTCAGCGCGCTGGGCCACCACATGTGCCGACCCAGATCCAGGTTAAGCGCGGTGACCAGCACCGAGCGGACGATGATCGTGTCCAGCAGGACGCCGAGCGCGACGGCAGTACCGATCTCGGCGAATGCGGTCAGTGGCAGCGTGCCGAGCACCGCGAAGGTGCCGGCCAGCACCAGACCCGCCGACGTGATGACCCCGCCGGTGGCGCCGAGCCCGATCAGCGCGCCACGTCTGGTGCCCACCCGCGACGCCTCTTCCCGGACCCTGGTCATCAGGAAGATGTTGTAGTCGATCCCCAATGCCACCAGGAAAACGAACACGAACAGCGGGAACCCGGCGTCCGAGCCGTGGATTCCCATCAGGTGCTCGAAGATCAGCGAACTCGCGCCCAGCGCGGCCCCGAAGGACAGCACCACGGTGGCGATCAGGATCAGCGGCGCGACGACGGCCCGCAGCAACATCATCAGGATGAGCAGCACGACGATCAGCACGATCGGGATGATCAGGTTTCGGTCGTGTTTAGCGGCCCGCTGCACGTCGATGTTGACCGCGCTGAACCCGCCGACCTTGGCATCCGCGCCGTTGACCTGATGCACGGCGGTACGGACCCGGTCGATGGTGTCGTACGCAGCGCTGCTGTCGGGGGCGTTGGTCAGATTGCCTTGCAGGTAGGCGTATTGGCCCTTCACCACCGGCGCAGAGACCGATGAGATGCCGTTGGTGCCGGCGGCCGCAGTCCGGACCTGCGCTGCCTGAGCCGCCTTGCTGATGATCACGACGGGACTGCCGGCGCCGGCGTCGAAGTGCCGGGCCACCACGGTCGTACCGACCACCGACTCGGGGTGGCCACGGAAGGACTCGGCATTGGTGAGCCCGGAGGCGTGCAGCTGGGTGATGCCGATCGCCAGCGCGCCGAGCACCAGGGTCGTGGTGACCCAGACCATGCGGGGTCGACGATCGATGCGGGTACCCACCCGGGCCCAGAAACTGGCCGTCACCGTCTCCTCGGTGCCGTGATGCGGGATCACCGGCCAGAAGACCCAGCGCCCGCAGATCACCAGTAGCGCCGGGAGCAGGGTGACCATCACCAGCAGTGCTACGGCCACGCCGAGCGCCTCGACCGGACCCATTCCGGCGGTCGCGTTGGACTCCGCGGCCATCAGGCACAGCATGCTCACCACGACGGTGCTGGCGCTGGCGATGATTGCCGGGCCGGCCCGGTGCAGGGCGACCGCCATCGCCTCGTGCCGGTCGGCGTGTCGTCGCAACTCTTCCCGGTAGCGCGCGACCAGCAGAAGCGCATAGTCGGTGCCGGCGCCGAAAACGAGCACGGTCAGAATGCCGGCGCTCTGGGCGTTGACGGTGACGCCCGCGTGCTTGGCCAGCAGGTAGATCACGCCCTCGGCCGTACCGAGAGCGATACCGGCCGACAGCACCGGAAGCAGCCAGAGGATCGGACTTCGGTAGGTGATCAGCAGGATCACGATGACGACCGCGAGCGCGGCATAGAGCAGCGTGCCGTCAATGCCCTGGAACGCCTTGCCGGAGTCCGAGGCATTACCGAGCGGACCGGTGATATGGACGGTCAGGCCGGCGTCCCCGCGGGCGATACCGCGTATCTTGTCGGCCACATCGGGCGCCTTGTCCCAGCCGTCCTTGCCCAGGTTTACCGGCACGATGGTCTGCAGTGCCTTGCCGTCCTTGGAGACGATGGGCCCGGTGATCTTGCCGTCGATGTTGCCGACCGAGGTGAACTTCTGCGCGTCGGCGGCGCCCTTCGCCTTGTCGGCGGCGGTGAGACCCGAGGAGCGCTCGTACACGACGACGCCGGCGAGCGTGTTCGGCGACTGGAACGCCTCCTGGAGTTTCAGCGACTGCGTCGACTCCGCCTTGCCCGGCAGCCATGAGGACGCCTCGTTGTTCTCCGCCTTGGAGAGCTTGCCGGCCAGCGGTCCGGCGAGGCCGACGACGACCACCCAGAACACCAGCACGAGATATTTGCTGCGCCGTCCTGCCAACAGGCCGGCCAGAGATCGGGTCACCGATGCCCCCATCGTCACGTAGTCGGTCGATATCATTCCCAGCTATCGTGCAACATACCTAATCGTCAATCAGGCTAATGGTCAATCCAGATAATGTACGGTGGATCACGACAATGAGCAGAGAGACGATCGCCGGCATGCCGCGGCTGCCGGGCGCCCTGACCGGATATACCGGATTCCTGGTGCGTCGCGCGTACATCCAGGCGATGGAGGCCGCACACGCGACGCTGCCGCCGCCGAACCACACCCGCGACGTGTTGATCCTGGCGCTGCTGGATGAGCGTGGCCCGCTCTCCCAACAACAACTCGCCGAGCTGACCGGCGTCAACCGCACGATCATCGTAAAGCTGATCGACGGCCTGGAGGATCGCGGATTCGTCACCCGGGCGCGCAATCCGGCCGACCGCCGGTCGTATGCGCTGCAGCCGACCGCCGCCGGCCGGGCCGCGTTGCGGGCGCTGCAACCGGCAGTCGACCGGGGCGAGGAGCGGTTCACCGCGGGCCTCTCGGCAGCCGAGCGCGGGCGACTCAACCAACTGCTGGGCTCGCTGCTCGCCGATGCCGGCGGATATCTCGTCGAGTCGCTGCTCAACCGCACCGGTTATCTGGTCAATCGGGCGCATTACTGGCTGCGCGGTCGCGCCGTCGAAGCGCTTGCCCCGCTATCGGTGGACCCGCGGCATTTCGGCGTCCTCGCAATCCTCGACTCCCGTCAGCCGTGCTCCCAGCAACAGCTGGCGGGCGAGCTGGGCATCAGCGCGCCCGCGGCGCTGGAGCTGGTCGACGAGCTCGAGCGGGACGGATTGGTACGCCGGACCCGGAATTCGACCGACCGCCGGGCGTACGACCTGCAGCTCACCGACGAGGGGCAGGAACGGCTGGGCGCCGCGCGGGAGGCCGTCGCCTCGATCAGCACGGAGTTGGTGGCGCGGCTCGGGCGCACCGCCGACCGCGAACTGCGCGAACTGCTCGCCAAACTGCTGCGCAACTGACCGATCGAAGAATCTGAGGAGCGACTACCGGTGATCTTCACGCTGTGCGGCTCGAGCCGATTCCCGGCAGCACACGACATCGTCAATATGCATCTCACCCTGCGCGGTCATGTCGTCATCCCACTCGGCCTGTACGGGCACGCCGATCAACCGGCCGGAGCGCGATTCCTGACCTCGGACGGCAACGATGCAAGCGCGGCGAAGCAACTCCTCGACGAGATACACCTCCGCAAGATCGATCTCGCGGACGCCATTTTCGTGGTCAACGTCGGCGGTTATGTCGGCAGCTCGACGCGACGCGAGATCGAATACGCGAGGAAAACCGGCAAAGACGTGCACTGGCTCTTTCCTGAGGCCGAAGAGGACGGACGATCCAGCCGGGCGTAATACAGCCAAGCAATAGGGATCTGGCCTCGATTTCGACCTGGTTGATCTGGCCATAACCTCCCGAATGCACCGAATGTCGAGCATCCGCACTCGCATTTGTTACCGCTGCCGAACGGCCCAACGACCAACTCATCCAGCGTAACTGTTAGCGAACGCACACAAGCAGTCCATTGTGGGGTGCAAAATCGCCATTGCACAGGATTCCGGGGGGAATTGTCGATGATCAGGCTCGGCGTACACATTCTGTCGCCTGATCCGTTGACGGCCAACGGATCGCCGAACCGGTACCACCGGCGGCGGCCCGCAATGGACCGATACTCCGTCTCGGAATGCTGGCTCCTGATTCGCATTACAGCGTGCTCAAACAGGCCGAACTGAGAAATTGATCCGCCCCCACATGGCCTGATCCGGCTGAAGGCGCAAAGGCGTGAAAAGGCAGACACGAATGGCACAACCACGCCCCGGGGCCTGCCCGCTGCCAATTCCAGTCCCGAAAGGACACATCTTCAATGAAGCTCAAGACCAAGATTTTTTCCGGCGTCGCCGCGGCGGCCGCGGCCGGAGCTGTTGTCGTCGGCCTGACCGCTGGTCCGTCCGGTGCCGCTCAGGGCGACGGTACAAGCAGCAATTCGGCCACACCGGCCGCGTACACGTACCCGGCGAATGGCGCCTACCTCGGCGCGACTCCGGACAATCCCGTTTACTGGGGCTGCATCAACAAGGCCAACAGCGGCCTGGTCGGTGGCCGGTTCTACGAGTTCGCCGGGAAGGACGCGGCCGGCGCACTGGCCCGCTACCCGGGCTGCAACAGCTGGGCGCTGGGAGCGGCCTGGTTCAAGGACGGATCGCCAGCTCTGCACGCCCTCCCGGAGAGCACCCGAGTCAGCGCACCCGGTCTCGCCATCGACGGCGCTCCTGGCCTCAGCGGCAACGGCGGATCCGGCGGTTGGGGCTGGGACAGCACAGCGAACGCTCCGATCACCGGGCTCAAGGTCGGCGCCAGCCTGCCGCTCACGGTTACCGCGCTGCAGACCAGCCCGGCCGCCGACGCCTCGATCACGCTGTCCTGGAACCCGGACGACTTCTCGTTCGTGTCCAACGGCGACACCTCCGCGACGTGCGCGGTCGTGCCGAACGCATCCGGCGTCGAGACGTGCAGCTACACCGACTTCGCGCACTCGTCGAAGGGTGACAGCTTCGTCTTCAAGGCGCTGGCCGCCAACCCGACCGCGGTCGTCACCGCGACGGTCACCGTCGGCACGCAGCAGGCGACGGCAACGTTCCCGATCTCCATCCTCAAGTAGGGACCGCCCGCCCCACCCGGGCCTGGCAGACGCCCCCGCACTCGACAATGAGTGCGGGGGCGTTCTGCTCTCTGCCAACTTGCTCGCTGATCTTGACCTTATGGCTGACCGGTGCCCGATTTTTCCAGCCATAAGGTCAAGATCGACGAAGAATGGGCTTGGCGGGCCTACGACTGGCGTACGAATGGGCCGATCGAAACGGCGAGTTGGACGGGCCCGATTGAAGCGTGCTTTACCCGGCCCCGACCTGTCCGGCGGCGGGTAAAGCGCACTTCGATCGGGGCGG
>DATAVB010000115.1:0-131132 GCA_036267955.1 Mycobacteriales bacterium
CTGCTGAAAATTCATCGTCGCCGGCGCATCCCAGGACTGCAACAACCAATCCACCGCCGGATTCAACTCACCCGTGGAAGACTCCACCAACTTCGGGAGCTCCTCCAACGCCTTCTGCACATCAAACGCCACAGTCTCCGATGTATGCAACGGAAAAAACTGCATCCCCGTCAACAACGAAAAAAACTGATTCAACCAATCCGGCAAATCCAGAAAACCCGCCTCCCAAATCGGCTGCACATCACCCACACCAACCACCACCCAACGCGATGGTGGTGGTGTGAGTTGCCCGCACGGAGGAAATACGACCGCCGTCCACATTGGACTGAGAGTTTTGGCAAGCAGGGCGATGCGATCGCGTATTCAGGGCGGCACACGCAACAGAAATGCGTCGGTGTCCCCATGCCGTGGCAGGCTGAATATTCCGCGCGCGCCAAATCCGGGCTACCCCCGCGCAGCGGCGGGAACGGGCAGCCGCAGAGACGCGGGGAACGCCAAGCACCACGAGAACGATTCCGATCCAGAAGAATTAAGGCCTATTGGGGATTCAGCTTTCGTTCCGGTCCGGTGCTTGAGTCGTCTGCGGGGCGACCTCGTTGTCAATAATCGGGTGTCGATCAGTTACGCGGTGGGGCGTCCTTGCGGCGTCCGCGGGGGTTTGGCTGTCCGTGACTTCGTGACCGGGCAGGACGTTGTCCCGGGTGGTTTCGTGGCTGGTTACCCGACTCACCGGTTGGGTGGGCAGCACGTTGTCCCGGGTGGTTTCGTGGCTGGTCACGTGCCCTGGTTGGCCGGGCAGGGGTCGGTCGAGCGGCTGAAGTGGATGGTTGCCGAGCACATCTCGACGGGCGGTCTCGTGCCCGGTCAGCTGGCCGACCGGGGCGGTTGTGGGCACCTTGCCTCCGGTCTTGCCGGTTGCGCCGGCCGTGCCGCTCTGCAGGAGCACGGCGTCTTGGACCGCCTGAGTGCGCTGCGCCGTCGAGCCCGATCCGGTCCCCTGCGAGCCGTTGCCCGATTGTGAACTCGGGGCTCCAGTGGAGGTGCCGGTGGAGCCCGACGATCCAGAATCGTGGGCTCCGACGGAGGCCTTGCGCTGTGCCTTCTTCATCTCGTCGGCCTGCTGCTGGTCGGCTCCGAGCGACTGCTCGATCGCCTGCCGGGCGGTGGCGCCGAGGTTCGCCACACCGCCGACGATCGCGCCGCCGGTCTGGCTCTGCTCCGTGGCCTTCGGGTCGAACGTAGCGGTGGGGTCGAGGAACTTCGTTACCTCGTCGGGCTTGAAGTTCTTGCGGAAGGCATCCGCGGCGTCGCCGTCGCCAATCCAGGAGCCATTGGCAAAAGCCGTGAGCACGGCCTGCGCCTTGGTCCGGTAGTTCGCCTTCAGGGACTCTGCCGCACTGTCATAGCTCCCCAGGGCGTTGGCCGCATCCTGGGAGTGAATCGTCGCACCGTCGCCGGACATACAAGCCTCACTTCTCTCCGCGCATCTGCTTGCGCATCTGCTCCTGGACCGCCTCCATGTCCCCGGACATATGTGCTTCCAACTGCTCGCGGGGAATCAACGGAGCGAACAGTTCGACGATCCCTTCCTGGGCCTTCGTTCCCGCACGATGAATTGTGTCGGTGATCGTATCGGCGAGCGCCCGGGCATCCGGCCGTCGGTAGATCCGTGGGTCGATGTCGAGCCGGATGAGCTGGCCGTGCGAACCGACCGTGGCGGTGACCAGGCCGTCCCGCGACTTCACCGTGGTCTGGAGCGCACGGGCGCGCTCCTGCAGCTTCGGCGCTTCCTTGAGGAGCCGCTGGAGCTTTCCCTCCATCTCCTCGGCGAGCGCGCGCGCCGCCGCCACATTGGGTACGCCGCCTGGCTGCATGGCTCCGCCTCCCTGCCCCTGACACTTCCTGTGACGGTACGTGCCCTAGTAGGCTCCCACCATCTTAAATACGACGGCCGGGCCGTCGAGGCATAATTAGCAATTTGTCCGGATCATTCACCCGAGGATAGAGAGCCCTGAACCGTAGAGCAATCGCCGGGATGACGTTGGCCGCGCTCGTGGCCGGCGTGCTTTCCGTCGGCCTTGTCGCGTACCGCCCGGGCGTGGCCTCGGCGGCCACCGGGGACACCGGGGACACCGGGGCCTGCAAGGACCAGCCAAAGGGCAGCGGTTCGATCCAGGACGAGCCGTGGCAGCAGACCTGGTTCGACGCGCCGGCGAAGATCTGGCCGTTCAGCACCGGAGCCGGCACCACGGTGGCGGTCATCGACACCGGCGTGGATCCGAACAACCAGCAGCTGGCGGGCAAGGTGCTGCCGGGCTACGACTTCATCAACCACCGGGCCCAGGGCGACATCGACTGCGTCCCGCACGGGACGGCGGAGGCGGGCGCCATCGCGGCCACCCGGACGACGGGGATCGGCTTCTTCGGGCTCGCCCCGGACGCCACGATCCTGCCGATCCGGGTCAGCAAGGACGCGGTCACCAACGACCAGTCCAAGCCGGTCAATCAGACGGCGCTGGCCAAGGGGATCGACTATGCGGTCGATCAGGGTGCGAACGTCATCGACTGCGCCGTGGTGAGCTATCTGCCCAATCCGGCTGTCGAGGCCGCCGTCAAGCGAGCCATCAGCAAGGGCGTGGTCGTCGTCGCCATGGTCGGGGACGGACACTCGACGCAACGTGACGGGATCGGGCCGACCCGGCTGGGCTCATATCCCGCCGAATATCCCGATGTCATCGGAGTCGGCGCGGTCGACAGCGACGGCCGCCGGGTGGAGACGTCCCAGATCGGGACCTACACCGACCTCGTCGCACCCGGCAAGGACGTGATATCGGACGCGATCGGGGGGCAGGACACTTTTGACGGCACCGCCATCGCATCGGCCTTCGTCGCCGCCACCGCGGCCCTATTAATTGCCGAACGTCCGTCGCCGTTGGCGGGATTGTCCGGCTCGGCCAGGGTTGTGGCCCTGACCAAGCAGCTGCAGGGCACTGCGTCGCCGGAGCTGTCCACAGAGGACAGCATGGCTTACGGAGCCGGCCTCGTCGATCCCTTCCGCGCCCTGACCGAGAAGCCGTCCAACCAGGCGCCGGCCGTACTGCCGGCCCATACCGCGCCGCCGCCCCCGCCGCGCGACCCGGCGAAGGAGGCGGCGATGAAAGCTACTCGACACTCCAATCACCTCGCTGCACGTCTGGCCGAGGGGGTCGGCGCGGGGATAATCCTGCTGATCGGCCTCGTGGCGGTGGTGCCGCGTGGGCGGGTCCGGCGCTGGCGACCGGTCCGATCGGATGTTCCACCAGCGGCGAGTGATGACGGTCCGGAGTTCGTTGCCGGCGAGGCGTTGTTCAAGGATCCAGCCCGTCGCGAGTGATCCGGTCGCGGAAGCCAGTCACAGCCAAGAAGTCACAGCCAAGAAGTCACAGATAAGAGGTCACAGGCAAGAAATGGCCGCGATCCGGATATCGGATCGCGGCCATCGCGGTGTGCGGTGCCTCAGGTGACGATGCTGACGTTCTTCGCCTCGGTGCTCGAGGCGATCTGCTGGGCCTGACTGTGGGCCGAGTGGGTGGCCATGAACGCCGCCTTGTGGTTCTCGGCGATCTTCTGCTGCTTCTGCAGGCGCTCGGTCACATAGGAGAGAGCCGCGTTGCCGCGGTACTGCTGCTGCAGGGCCTGGGCCTGGCGGACCAGCTCGCCGATCTGGCCGTCCGTGAAGTTCGCGTGTCCGAGGGCCGCATCGGACGCGGCGCTCAGGTCGGTCCAGTTGACCTGGTACAGATCACTCATCGTGTCAGTCCTTTCAGGTGAGGCTGGTCGTGATGGTGCTCGAGGCGATGCTCTGAGCCTGCTTCATCGCGTCGGCCTGCTGCGCGTCGGCGCCGGCGTTGTTCGTGAGGTGGCTGTTGAGCACCTCGTGGCACTGGGTGAGCGCGTTGACCATCGTCGTGTGGTGGTCGTCGAGCACCGGCAGGATCGACTGGGCGCCGCTGCCGCCGCCACCCTTGTAATTGGCGATCCGGGCCGTGATCTCGCCGTGGGTGTTGGTGTAGTGCGTGGTGTGCTGGCTGAGATGGTCCTCGAGCTGGCTCATGAAGTTCCGCACAGCCGCGTGCTCCATTGAGACTTCGCTGGACATGGGCACCTGCCTCCTGGATAGACCCACTCTGTGGGTACTTGTGTGCCTGAGGCGCCGACCGGTGCCTCGCGATCGTAGTAGACGGTACCTCCGTCAGTTGGGTTCCTGGTCCGGTTTCACGATTGTTCTCGGTAATGTCACGATACGGCCTGTTGCTGGGCGCCCAGCGGGTCCAGCGCGTCCCCGGCCGGTATGCGGGCGACAAGCGAGGCAGGCATCTGGATCGGCGCCACACTGCTGTATCCCAGTGCCTGGAGGGCGTCGTCCGAGGCGATCCCGTACCGGCGACCCTCGTCGGTCACCACGAACAGGCTGCCGGATGTTGCCGTCGGCGACGACATGGACTCAACGACCGATCCCCAACCCGGCTCCACCACCACCTGGTTTGCCAGCACGGTGCCGTTCTGCGTCCGCTGCTGCGTCGCCGGAGCCAGTGCCGCACCTTCGACCGCGGCCTGTACGGCGACGTCGGGCACCAGCCCGGCGTTGTCGAACGAGGCGCACACCGTGGACTGGTCGGAGTTGACGCTGGCCATCGGCGGCTTGGTCGCCGGCGGATCGGTGGGATCCGGAGCCGGCAGGCCCTGCTGGGGAACGGAGTTGGCCTGCGCCGCCGACAGCGACACGGCCTTGGGCCGTCGACCTCCGTAGGCGGTCTTCTGCACACCGGGGTCGGCCAGGGTGATCTCAGCCTGGACCTGTGTGATGGCCTGGATGTGTTTCTGGCCGAGGAGGTAGTACTGGGAGGAGCCGGCGGACTGGACCACCATCACCTCGCCCACGACGCCGCCGCGTACAAGCGTCGAGCGCTGGCCGCGTCCGGCGACCTTTGCCACCGCCAGCGGCTTGCCCGCCGGGAGAGCGGAGATCCAGGCGGCGCCGACCTTGATCTGTGGTTGTCCGTGCAGGGTCAGCCCTTCCAACACCGGCGCCGGATCTGGGATGGGATAGGCGTGGCCGTGCCAGACCAGCGAGTACTCGTGTCTGCTGTCCGTTTGTTCGATGTTGTCGAGCAGGAAGGCCGACTGGCCGACCGGCGTGCCGCTGGTGCGGGCCCGGCCCACGACCAGCGCGGTGTTGGGGATCGTCTCACCGCTGATCGTCTGCGCCGGCAGTGAGCACAGCGTCCACGGCGCACCCAGCAGGTGATCGGTCGGCGGGATCACATCGGGCGCGTCGTGCAGTCCGAGCAGCGGGCCGCGGGGCACATCGAGAATGTCCTTGGCCGTCACGTAAATGGTGCTGGTGGAGTTGGCCAGCAGCACGCCGGAGGCGAAGTTGGTGACCGGGTACAGGTAGTGCTTGCCGGTTTTCTGATCGGCCAGCCATACGTACCTCGCGCCGGTCTCCTTCACCACGATGACCTTGCCGCCGTCCTGCCAAGTGGTGGTGCTGGACGGCTTGACGACGCCGATGACGCCGGCGACAGCGAGCACGAGGACCGCGATCATCACGCCGCCGAACGTGGCCCCGGACATCCGCCGGAGCGGCGGTTGGGCCGGATCCGTCTCGTGCAGAACCAACGAGGAGATGACCCGCCGGACCGAGAACTGGTACGACTGGAACTGGTCTCGCCTGCTTGCCATCTGCCTCTTCCAGCCCTCTCCTCGACAGGTCGACTAGTGGTATCGCCGGTCCGCTAGTGGTACAGCCCGCGCATGTAGCCGACAAGGCCGACCAGCAGGCAGGTCATCGGCACCACCGCGATGATGAGCAGCACATCGAGGATGTCCGCGATCCGGCCCAGGTACGGACCGGGCTGCCGGTGTTGATAGTGCCGGCCGGCGGACAACACCAGCCCGGCCAGGATCACCAGAGCGGGCACGATGGCCATGAGGCGGAAGTCGTCGGAGCGGGTCAACGCCCGCGCGACAAGCATCGCCATTCCGGCCAGACCCGCGGTGAGCAGCGATGTCCGATGCCGCAGTGTCGGAAACAACCGTCCCTGCAGGAGCATCGAGGTCGCGGCCAGGCCGATAAGGATCAGCGCCGTCTGCCGACCGTTGACCACCAGAATCAGTTGAGCGATCACCGCCACAACCGCGTTGCCGATAAGCAGTCCGGTCAGCAGTTCGTCGGTGCGCCGCACCGTGGCGTAGACCCGGGGCAGCGGGACCTGGGGCTGGTCGGCCAGCAGGTCGTCCGTGCTGGCCGGCAGCGCCGGGACGGGCAGCTTGCCCAACCGGATCGACAGCAGCGGGAGCATGGGTGTCAACGCGACGATCGCGGCCAGCAGGATGCCGGCGATGTCCGAGGGGCTCAGGTCGGTCAACCCGATCAATCCGCCGATGACGCCGAAGGTCCCTGCCTGGATGCCACCGACGAAGAACTGAGTCCGGTCCGCGACGCCTGCGTAGCACAGCACGGAGACGACGATCAGGACCGCCGCCCCGGCCGTCAGCTGCTGCGCGTGGATGCCGAGCAGCGAATGGTGGCCGTTGAAGATGATGAGTCCGCCGGTGAAGCCGAAGAACAGCGCGATCGTGCCCACCGCCGCGCCGGTGCCGGCGTCGCCCAGGGCGCGGGCCAGTGCGACCGCCGCCAAGGTGAAGAGCCCCGCAAGGACGAGGGCCGCAACGGTCGGCCTGGTCCAGCTGGCGCCGGCGGTCAGGACCGGTCCGGTGCTGAGAATCAGGATGAGCGCGATCGCGCTCGCGACGGCGGTCACCACGACTGCGGCCCGGCGGGTCGCCGCACCGGTCCAGGTCCGTACCTGGCGCCGGGCCTCAGTGGCGATGGCGTCGACGACGTCGTCGTAATCCATCTCGGGCCACTCGTCGTAACGGTGGCCGAGGTGCAGGATCTCACCGTCGCGTACGGCCTGGGCCGCCAGCGTCTGGGTCGCGTCGATCATCGAGCCGTCGGTGCGGCGCAGCACCCACCCGCCGTTCTCCTGCCCCATGTCCGCGAGGTCCTCGCCGGCGTGCCGGAGCAGGCCGGGCAGCAACTCGGCGGCCGGCAGTTGGTCCGGCAGCGCGACGTCGACCCGGCGGCTGGGCGAGGCGATCGTGATCCGGGCCAGTCCGCTGCCGACGCTGCTCGTCACGGTGCGGGCCTCTCTTCTGGTTCGGTCGGGTGCGGTGAGTGTGGGATGTACGGTTTGATGCAGTTGTCCGGACCATACGATAGAACCAGTTGCTGCAGGAAGCAGTCTCCCTAACAGCGGATGGACCGATTCGGGCGGTCCGCGGCCGAACGCGAAGGAGGGTCGTCGGGTGGGCACGGTCGTACTCAGGCGGCAACCGCGTCGGCAGGCGCCCGAGCTGCCCGGCGGCGAGGTGATTGTCGACCCTCCTCCGGTCATCCCGGACGGGCAGGGTCGCAACTGGTCCCAGATGATGATGATGTTGCCGATGCTCGCCGGCTCGGGTGCGATGGCGCTGATGTTCGCCGGCCGTGGCGGCGGAATGCTGAGCTACATGACCGGCGGTCTGTTCGGTGTGTCCTCGCTGGGCATGATCGGCATGCAGCTGATGAACGGCGGCGGCAAGAGCAAGAAAGAGATGATCGCCGCCCGGCGCGACTACATGCGGCATCTGGCCCTGCACCGCCGGAAGGTACGGCGGACCGCCGCCCAACAGCGCAAGGCGATGTTCTACCGCCACCCCGACCCGGCGTCGTTGTGGAGCACGGCCGAGAGCCACCGGTTGTGGGAGCGGCGCCGGGACGACGCCGATTTCGGCGTGGTCCGGGTCGGGGTGGGTCCGCAGGAACTCGTGACCCCGATCGTCCCGCCGCAGACGCGGCCGCTGGATGATCTCGAGCCGGTATGTGCCCTTGCCCTGCGGCAGTTCGTGCTGACCTACTCCCGGGTGCCGGATCTGCCGGTCGCGATGGCGGTCAACGGGTTCAGCCGGGTATACCTGCGCGGCCGGGAAGAGCCGGCCCGGGCGGCCTGTCGCGCCTTGCTGGCCCAGCTGGCCGTGCATCACTCGCCGGACGACATATTGATCGCGGTGTGCGCAGCGGAGGAGCGGCGGCAGGCCTGGGAATGGGCAAAGTGGCTGCCACACGCGCTGCACCCGGAGCGGTCCGATGCGCTCGGCCGGCTTCGGATGGTCGCCGGCAGCGTGCCAGCCCTGGAGGCGATGCTGGACGACCTGCTGTCCGCCCGGCCGCGCTTCGACCCGAATGCGCCGACCCCGCAGGTCGCCGGCCAGCACCTGGTGGTGGTGCTCGACGGTGGCGATATCACCGGCTCGAACCATCTGATGACCGAGGGCGGGGTCGAGGGCGTGACCGTCATCGACCTGCAGAACATGCCGCCGCGCCTGCTGGACCGGGCCACCCTGGTGCTGGAGGTCGACGACAAGGCGAAGCTGCGCAGCCGGACCGTCGACGGCGAGAATGAGATCGGGCAGGCGGACTCACTGACCACGGCCGAGGCCGAGGCGCTGGCCCGTCAACTGGCGCCGTACCGGGTGTCGGTCGCTGGCCAGGGCGAGCAGAGCATGAGCTCGGCACTGGGGCTCGCCGAGCTGCTCGAGCTCGGCGATCCGTATTCGTTCGACCCGTCCGTCGCCTGGCTGCCCCGCCCCAACCGGGACCGGTTGCGGGTCCCGATCGGGATCGGGCCGGATGGCCAGCCGATCGACCTGGACCTGAAGGAATCGGCCCAGGACGGCATGGGCCCGCACGGTCTGCTCGTCGGCGCGACCGGTGCGGGCAAGTCCGAGCTGCTGCGGACGCTGGTCCTGGCCCTCGCCGTGACGCACGACTCCGAGACGCTCAATTTCGTGCTCGTCGACTTCAAGGGCGGCGCCACCTTCACCAAGCTCGACCGGCTGCCGCACACCAGCGCGGTCATCACCAACCTGGCCGACGAGTTGCCGCTGGTGGACCGGATGACCGACGCCATTAACGGCGAGCTGTTGCGCCGCCAGGAGTTGCTGCGCCGGGCCGGCAATTTCTCCTCGGTCCGCGACTATGAGAAGGCGCGGGTCGCCGGCGCGCCGCTGGCACCGCTGCCGAGTCTGTTGATCATCTGCGACGAGTTCAGCGAGCTGCTGTCGGCCAAGCCCGACTTCATCGACATGTTTGTGCAGATCGGCCGGGTCGGTCGATCCCTTGGCGTGCATTTGTTGCTCGCCTCGCAACGGCTCGAGGAGGGGCGGCTGCGCGGGCTGGACACCCACCTGTCGTACCGGATCGGCCTGCGGACCAACTCGGCGATGGAGTCCCGGGTCGTGCTGAACTCGCCGGAGGCCTTCGAACTGCCACGGGCGCCCGGCCACGGCTACATGAAATTTGGCACCGAGGCGCTGGTCCGGTTCCGGGCGGCGTATGTGTCGGGTTTCTATCGACGGCCGGGCGAGGTGCTGGTCTCGGCGCAGACCGGTGAGTTCGGGGCGGTGCGCGATTACGACACGCGTTATCTCGCGCCCCCGGTGGAGGCCGAGCCGGATCCCGGCGAGCCGACCGAGAATCCCGATGAGGCGATCGGGACAAGCCTGCTTGATGTGCTGGTCGAACGGGTCGAGGGAAAGGGAGTCCCGGCGCACCAGGTGTGGCTGCCGCCGCTGGGCGAGCCACCGACCCTGGACGCGTTGTTGCCGCCGCTGCTCATCGACCCCGAGCGCGGGCTCACCGTGTCGAATCGGGACGTGCGCGGTTCGTTGCGCGCACCGGTGGGCATTGTGGACCGGCCGCTCGACCAGCGGCGCGACGTGCTGACTTTGGATCTGGCCGGCGGCAGCGGTCATGTCGTGGTGGTCGGCGGTCCGCAGAGTGGTAAGAGCACGCTGCTGCGGACGATCATCGCCAGCTATTCGCTGACGCATACGCCCCGCGACGTGCAGTTCTACTGTCTGGACTTCGGTGGCGGCTCGCTGGCATCGCTGCGCGATCTGCCGCACGTCGGCGGAGTCGCGGCCCGGACCGACCATGACCAGGTTCGGCGCACCATCGCCGAAATGCAGACGCTCCTGGAACAGCGGGAACGGCGTTTCGCCGAGTTCGGCATCGATTCGATGATCACCTATCGCCGGCTCAAGCAGCAGGGCCACCACGCGGACGACGTCTTCGGTGACGCGTTCCTCGTCGTGGACAACTGGATCACGATCCGCAACGAGTTCGAGGACCTCGAGCCGGTGCTGACCGACCTGGCGACCCGGGGGCTGTCGTACGGCGTCCACGTCATCGCCGCCGTCTCGCGGTGGATGGATCTGCGGCCGGCGATCCGCGACCTGCTCGGCACCAGGCTCGAGCTGCGCCTGGGTGACCCGACCGACTCGTACCTGGACCGCCGCACCGCCATGAACGTGCCGGCGGAGTCGCCGGGGCGCGGCATCACCCCGGACCGGATGCACATGCTGACTGGGCTGCCCCGGCTGGACGGCCGGCCGGAGGCGACCGATCTCGCCGACGGTGTCGCGGCGCTGGTCGAGGACGTACGCAAGGCGTGGCAGGGTCCGACCGCGCCACGGGTACGCCTCCTGCCCGACCTGGTGCCGTACGAGAGCCTGCCGGTGAACAAGGACCGGGGCATCGTCATCGGCCTGTCCGAGAGCGACCTCGGGCCGGTCTATCTGGACCTGGCCGCCGATCCGCACTTCGTCGTGTACGGCGACGCGGAGTGCGGCAAGAGCACGTTCCTGCGGTCGTTCAGCCAACGTCTGGTGGCGCAGTACGAGGCGAGCGAGGCCCGCATCATCCTGCTCGACTACCGGCGCAGCCTGCTCGGTGCCGTGAGCTCCGATCACCTCATCGGCTACGGCACGTCGGCGGACAGCTCGCGCACGATCATCGCCGAGGTAACCGAGGTCATGCGCAACCGGCTGCCCGGTCCGGACGTCACGCCGGAGCAGTTGCGCAACCGGACCTGGTACACCGGAGCCGACCTCTACCTGCTGGTCGACGACTACGACCTGGTGGCCGGCGGCGCCCCGAATCCGCTCGATCCGCTGGTGGAGTTCCTGCCGCAGGCCCGCGACATCGGCCTGCATCTGATTCTCACCCGCCGCAGTGGTGGCGCCGGGCGGGCGATGTACGAAAAGGTGCTGCTGCGGTTGAACGAGCTCTCCTCGCCCGGGCTGATCATGTCCGGCAGCCGCGAAGAGGGGGCCCTCATCGGGAATGTGCGGCCCAGCCCGATGCCGCCTGGGCGGGGGCGCATGATCACCCGACGCGAAGGTTCCCGACTGGTCCAGCTGGCGTGGCAACCGCCGCCGGAGATCTAGTGCTCGCCGGCCAAGGGTGAGGGCCAAATATGAGGCTCACACGCGTTCATTCGTCGTTCGATCGCTGCTCACCGGCACCGGGAACCGTGTTCCCTCAATTTTCGTCGGTTTGGGCACCCAACGGACATCACGGGCACTACAGTTTTGTCCTGGTCCCCGCACAATGGTTCGCACTGCGTGACCGAGAGGAGCCGGAAAAATGGCCGATGGCACCAAGGTCCAGATCAACGATCTCGCCGACTTCGGTAAGAAGACGGCAGGTATGGGTGTGAGCTCGGGCGGATCGTCCGACACGGACACCACCGTCGCGAAGTTCACCAAAGGCCTCGGTGGCGCGGTGGGCGGCATCGCGAAGGGGCAGATCGCCGGCTCGGGTCTGGGCACCAATGAGTCGCAGACCTTCAACGACTGGTATTCGCAGGCGGTTTCGCCGTCCGCCACCCAGTGTGTGCAGGACACGCCGAGACAGCTCATGGCGCTCGGTGGTGGCGCGGTGGTGATGGCGGGCAATTACGCAGAGGGCGACATATCGCAGCGCAAGGCCATGGACAACGTGCTCGACATGTTCAGCATGGACCCGAGCAAGGGCCTTGACGCCGACCTTGACAAGCAGGGTGCCAGCGACAAGTACCACACCACTACCAAGCCGCTGCCGCCGGTCACCACAACGCAGGACCCGGTGAAGAACGGCCCGGAGACGCCGGGCGAGCGCGCCGCCCGGCAGGCTACCGAGCACCACAATAAATACGGCAAGGACGAGACCTGGCCCAAGCCGCCCAAGGAGCCCAAGACCAAGATCCTCGCGCCCGGTCCGATCGGTGAGCCCCCGCCGTCAACGGGGCCTATGGTCTGAAACCGACCGGCGTCAGCTGCCGTCTGATGAGCGGCCGGCAGCCCCGGCCGCTCATTGGTAATCGGACGCGAATGAAGGTGAGACGTCGTGGGTGGCAAGAAGTGGGAATCCACACCTAGCTACGGCCCCAATGGCCCGCCGGAATACTCCACGGATTTCAACCCCAGCAAGAACCGGCCCAGCCAGCTCACCTCACAGATGACCATCGTCGACATCTACCCCAAGGTTATGGCGGAGCGGCCGGACGACATTGACCAGGCTGCGACCGGCTGGACCGACTTTGCCAAACAATTGGACACGGTCAGCACTCAGTTGCGCGACAACTACGACAAGGTCGCAAGCGACTGGGACAGCGACGCCGGTGGAATGTTCACCGCCTATGTTTCCGACTTCCTGTCATCGGTGGACAACTGGCACGACGCTGCGGTGTCGAATGGTCCCGCATTGACAACGCTGGCCTCATCCATCCGCAATCTGCAAAACAAGATGACGCAGATGTGGAATTCGTTCGACCAGGACATCCAGAAGGCCGAAGCGAAGAAGAAACAAGGGCACGCACTATGGCATGGCTTTGGCCAATGGGTCGACGGATTGAAGCTGGGCTGGGAGGGCGAGACTGACCTCGACCCCGTTCTGGAGGACTACACCAATCGGGTCAAGACCCAAATCGTCGAGCCGATGAACAAGGCATTCAGCGACGCGTTTCTCTCGGTACATCCCGGAATGAAGCTCGGCGGACCGACGAACGGCCCGAGCATGAAGGACATCACCGCCGCGATAAAGCGGCTCAACATGCCGCCCACCCCGCCTGGGTTGGGACGTGGCCCCATGCCCAGCGCACAGGCGGTCGCCCCTCCCGGTGCTCAGCCGACGATGCCTCCTGCGCCGGTCATGCCGCCGGTGGGGACGCTGCCGGTCGCGCCACCGCCAGTTGCGCCGCCGGTCGCACCGCGGGCGGTCGCTCCGCCGCCGGTACCAGTCGCGCCGCCAGCGCCGGTCGCACCCCCCGCGCCACCGGCGCCGATCGCACCGCCCGCACCGGTGGGGCCGCCGGCGCCGATCGCACCGAATTTGAAGCTTGCGCCACCACAACTGCCCGGCGGGCTGGGCGATGCGCCGCTGCCGCCGGGTGGCCTGCCGCCAGGCGCACTCCCGCCGGGCACGTTGCCGCCGGGGCTGGGGCGTGGCGCTCCGCCGACCGCGCCGGGTCTGGGCGGTGAGAACGTCCTGCCGCCGGGTGGACAGGGTGGGCTGCCGGGACAGGCCCCGGGAAACCGTCCGGGTGCCCCCGGTATGCCGCGTGGGCTGCAGGGCCGTGGGGGAATGAGCGAGCCGGAGATGCCGCCGAGTTCGAGCCTGCGTCCGCCGCCGCCGCAGTTGTCCGGTCGCGGTGGTCCCGGTGGCGGGAACAAGCGACCTGGGCGACCGGGTACGCCGCGCGGGCCGGGTAACGAAGAGCCGGAGATGCCGCCGGGCGGCCGGGGTGGTCCGGCGCTGCCTGGACGCAACGGTAAGAACGGAAAACCGGACCCGAACAGGCGCTCGGGTCGTCCGGGTGGGCCGCCGGGAGACGATATTCCGGAGAGCCCGTCGCGGATGGGTACGCCGCGGAATCTGCAGGGCATCCGGGACAAGCGGCCGCGGTGGCGGCCCGGTTCGCTGGAGTCGGAACAGATTCCGATGCGGACGTTGCCGACCTTGAACGGTCGGCTGGGCCCGGAGTCGGCCGACCTGCAGGAGAGTCTGGAGTCGGCGGAGCAGGCGTTGCGGCCGGGTCTGGCTGGTCGCGGTGTCGGTCGGGGCGGCACGCGCCCCGCACCGGCTCAGGGTGAACCGGAGATGACTCGGCCGGCGGCCTTGGCGCCGAAGAAGCGGCGCCCGGAGTCGGAGGAGGAGCGTGCGAGGCCGACCGTGGACTTCGTGGGCGATTCGGAGTTGTTCACGCCCAAGGACGCGGCTCCGGCGGTCATCGAACGACCGGAGGAAGCGAAACCGGTTGTCGCCGGCAAGCCGGCGCTACGGCCCGCCGCTCCGGTCGACCATGGCTCGGTGTAGCTAGCATGGCGGGACGGCCGACATCGTCGAGGTGTCGGCCGTCCCTTGCCATCTCAACGGAAGCACGAGGATGACGCCGCAGCACAGCAGTGAGCCTCCTGCCCCTCCGGATGACGGCGGGGGAGTTCGGCCACCGCATGCTGACCAACCGCATGCTGCTCAGCCGCATGCTGCTCAGCCGCATGCTGCTCAGCCGTACGGTGGTCAACCGCCGAGCGGCGGGGCCGCGCTGTACGCGCCCCGGCCGGTCGCTCCCGAGCAGGCGCGAGTGCCCGGCGGCATCATCGGAGCCCGGCCGGCGGCGGCCGCGCCGCCGCCGCAGGCGCCGGCCGAGAGCCTGCTGAGCACCTACGCCGCCGTCCCGCCGGTGGCCGGCGTGGCCGCGCCGCCGCAGACCCACGCCCGTACCGAGACCGCCCGCCCACAGTCCGCCCAGCTGGCTCAGGCCGCCGCGGCGCAACGGGCGCTGGCTTCGGCATCGGTCGCGACCATCACCCCGCCGACCGGGGCGGGGTGGAGCAATTGGCAGGCGAGTTCGCTCGCGGTCGCCCCCGAGGTCGAGCCGCCGACCGGCAACCCTGGGCGGCCCCGCCGGCCGGTCAAACCGGCGACGGCGTGGAGCCTGCACGCCGTACAGATCATTGCCTGGCAACTCGCCATCGTCGGGGTGCTCGTCGGGATCCAGCAGCCGCTCGAGCGGATGATTCCATTGCTGGTCGGCGCATTCGTACTGCTGGCGGTCACGGTCCCGCGGTTCCACGGACACTGGGCGTACCAGTGGTTGGGCACCTGGTTGCGGTTCGCCAATCGACGTCGGCGGCGCAGCTTTGTCGCCGGATCGCCGATCAGTGAGCTGCTGCGCCCGTTCCTGCGTGGGCTGCAGATCGGGACCATCGAGATCGACGAGACCGAGCGGGCCGTGTTGACGCACGCGGGCGGGCTCACCGTACTGATCGAGGTGGCTCCGCTCGGCAACGGCATGTTCGTCGACGCGGGCGTGACGGTGCCGCCGCCGACCGACCTGCTGCCG
Organism: Mycobacteriales bacterium; assembly: GCA_036267955.1. Classification (GTDB taxonomy): domain Bacteria; phylum Actinomycetota; class Actinomycetes; order Mycobacteriales; family QHCD01; genus DATAVB01. The sequence goes on from DATAVB010000115.1 coordinate 15,255, forward strand.
CCGGCCGAGGAGAGCGGCGCACCGGTCTCGGCGCAGATCGTCGTGCAGACGACCCCGGCGCCCGGCGCCAACCGGGCTCAGGGCATCGTGGCGGACTCGTATCACGCGCTCGGCCAGGGCATGGTCCCGGCACATCGCCGGTCCTGGATCGCGTTGCAGGCGATGCGCACACCACTCGATCCGGGCTCGGGCGACGCGGATCTGCGCGCGACCCTGATCAACGCCGTGGCCCGACTGGAACGTCGACTGCGCCGCGCGGGCATGCGGGCCACGGTGCTGGACGGAGCGCAGCTGACCGCCGACCTCGCCATCCTGAGTGGTGCCGCGACGGTGCCTGCGCAGAACGGCCCACCGGTGGTCCAGGTGCAGGAGCAGTGGCGTTTCTGGTCCGCCGGCCCGCACACCCAGATCACCTACCGGCTGCACGGTTGGCCGGATCTCGGGACGCACGCCGGCCGGGAGTTCTTCGATCGGTTGGCGACCGTGTCCACCGTGACGACCACCGTCGGGCTGGCCGCGCGTCGCGTGACGCGGCCGTCCGGCAAGTCCGTCGACACCTCCGAACTCGAGCTCGAAGCCGTACTGCGGCTCACCGTTCCGACCGGGCATGTGGAGATTTTGAAGACACAGCTTGACGATCTGGCCGGGCGGCACGGCGTGCGGTTGCAGCGGATGAACGGCGAACACGCCTTCGGGGTGGCAGCCTCGCTCCCGCTCGGCGGGTTCGTCACATGAGCGCGATCTCTTCGCTGACCCAGATTGGCCCGCAGGTCGCCGATTCCGACACCGCCAATGCGATTCGGGTGCACACCGGCGGCGCCGGTCTGATCCTGGGTGCCAACGAACGCGGCCGCCCGGTGACGGTGGCGTTCTTCCGATCCGAGCCGACCGTGGCGACGACCATCGGGCAGCTCGGATTGGCCCAGCTGATCGCTTTTCGGGCGCTGGCGCTCGGCGCACAGCTGGTGGTCGCGACCGGGCGCCCCAGTGCCTGGTCCACGTTCGCCGGCGCTGCCTCCGCCACCCGCGCAGGAGCGGTTGAGATCGTGCCTCCGCATGCCCCGCCGGAGCGGTTCGGGTCGAGCGTGCGCCCGTTCCTGTTCGTCGTCGACAGTGACTCGACCGCCGCCGTGGGGTCCACACCGTCGGTGTCGGGCTGGTCGACCGTGCTCACCGTGCGGGAACAGCTCACCTCATGGGAAGCCGGCCCGTTGGGCCGTGCCGATCTGGTCGTCGCGCAGTCGCTGACCCCGGTGGAGTCGGCGCTGCTGTGTAAGGCGACCAATCTGCCGGACTACCAGCAGGCGTTCTCGGTCCTGCCGGACGAGGCGGTCGCCGTGATCACGCATGACGGGGTCCGATGGGCCCGTACGGCGCGGACCACGCTGGAACGCCGGGTTATCGGATCGCTCACGCCCGGCTGAGCCGTCACTGGCTCAGCTCGACCACGTTCTCGCTCAGCTCGCGTACATCGGCCCGGGGCACCCACCGACGGTAGACACCCCGTTCGATCCGCTGCAGGCCGAGCCGCTGCGCGACCGGCACCTCCCCGCCGGTGTATTCCAGCAGCAGGTCGTCGTCCTTCTCGCCGTGCACTGTGAACGGCGCTCCGCGCCACTCACAATCCGTGGTGACGAACTGGATCGCGTCACACTCGTCGGCCGGGATCTCCCGGACGTAGCGGTCTGCCCCGACGCTGTCGAATCCATCCGCCGGGGTCGACCGGTACAGCCGCATCCAGAGTTGCTCCGGCCGTGGGTGCGGCGCCGCGGAATAGTCGGCTCCGTTCCAGCTGGCGCGATAGGTGTGCCACATCAGCGTTCCTGACTGTCGTCGGCGGCCTGCGGTTCGGCCGGGACGAGGAGCCACTGACCGAGGTCGGTGTCCAGCACCGCGTGCCGGTGCTCAACCCCTTCTTCGGTCAGCTCCCAGATCTCCGCGCCGTGCGGCAGTCCCACACCCTCGATCTTGTACTCCCGGATCAGCTCATCGCGATTCGGCGCGAATCCCAGCCCGACGAATGGCGGCTCCTCGATCAGCCAACCCTGGACCGCCGCGCGCGAAGCCTCATCGGTGCCGCCGTATGGGCTGTGGTAGAGCTCCAGACCGAAGGCCGGCCAGCGCAGCATGTTCACCGCGCCCTCGGCGGTGATGTAGAAGGGGATCTCCGCCGGGGCGACGAGTGCCTCGGCCAGGACGGCCGGGGTGGCGATGTGAGCCACGTCCATGAGCTGGTGGCAGTAGCCGGACACGCGGGTCGCCCCGCGCAGAAGCTCCTGAATATCGGTCGGGCGGAGCAGCTTCTGCATCAGCGGCGTCCGCGCCGTCGGCTCGGCCGCCCGGTCCTCGAGCAGTGAGGGGGCGGCGATGCGCGCCACCGTGGCCGGGTCGAGCAGCACCTGTATCGGTAGCCCGGGATTGACCGCCAATGCCCAGCGGTGATCGGGCCAGCCGACGGCAAGCTCGGCCAGGGAGGAGACACGCGCGTGTTGGAGCGCCTGGTCGGTGGCGATCCGCATCGCCTCGGTGGAGGTGTAGGCCACGATCCAGGTGCGTTCGTCCGCAGTGGTGGTCGGCCAGCTCGGCGGCTCCTCGCCGGCGAACGCGGCCGCGGTCAGCGGGAAAGCGAGCTCGGCCGATCGCAGTTGTTCGAGGACCTGCGCGCCCTCACCCGCGGTCAGCGACTGATGCAGCGCCTCTTCGAAGGGACTCGCCGGGTGCCACGGTTGCATGTGCGCAAATCTACTGCGCAGCCAGACCGCTCTCCAGGTAGGCGTCGACCTTCAGTCTGCTGCCCATCGAAAGCTCTGCTGCGGTAGTCTCGGGCGAAACCCCCGACGACCCTTTTCGGAGCTATGAGCCGCATTTTGCAGGTGTCGCCCGAGCGCCGCGGCGCCTACGCGACGATCAGGGACGCGTTGGCCGCGGCGACGGCTGGGGCGACCGTCGTTGTCGATCCGGGAGTGTATTCCGAGGTCGTGAATGTCTCCGGCGGCGGCATTACGATTGCGGCCGCCGATGACGGGGTCATCCTCGACGGCGCCGAGAGCTACGAGCCGGTCGTCATGTGCCAGGGCGGGCAGTTGACGTTGCGTGGCATAACGATTCGCGCCGGCCACACCGCCGTACGCGCGGACAACGCCAAGCTGGAGCTGGAGAAGTGCACGATCACCGGCGGATACGGGCCGGCCGTGCTGCTGACCGACCGCTCGGAATTCACCCTGACCGAATGCACGATCAGCGGTGCGCAGCAGGGCATGGTCATCGAGGACAGCTCGGGCAACGTGACCAAGTCGACCGTGAGCGACATCAGCGACGACGGGATCATCATCCGGCTCGGCGCCGAGACGACATTTCGCGACTGCCGCATCACCGGCTGCGGGCATCGCGGGCTTTACGTCTACCAGTTCGGAAAGCCGACGCTGGAGGCATGTGAGATCACCGGTACGGGCGAGGAAGGGATCGCCGTCGCGGCCCAGAGCATGCCGATCCTGAGCCGATGCCACATCCATGACACGCAGGGTGTCGGGGTCTCCTTCGCTGCCGGGACGTCCGGTGAGCTGAACGGTTGCAAGATCGAGAACACCGCCGATCCGGGAGTGCTCGTCGCCGACGGCGCCCGGGTCGAGATCGTCGAGGGCGCCGCGGCCGCCGGTGTCGGCACCGGGGAAGAGTCGCGGGGCGACGCGAAGAAAGTCGAGGCGCTGCTGGCGGAGCTCGACGCGATGGTCGGTCTGGACAGCGTCAAGGCCGAGGTCCGCGCCATCATCGACGAGATCCAGGTCAATGAGTGGCGCCGCAATGCCGGCCTGAACGTCGGCTCGATGAGCAATCACCTCATCTTCGCCGGCGCGCCAGGGACCGGAAAGACGACCGTCGCCCGGGTCTACGGTCAGCTGCTCGCGGCGCTGGGCGTGCTGCCCGGCGGTCCGCTGAAGGAAGTGTCCCGGCGCGACCTCGTCGGTCAGTACATCGGCCATACCGCGGAGAAGACCGCTGCGGTTTTCGATGAAACCCGCGGTGGCGTGGTCTTTCTGGATGAGGCGTACACGTTGTCGCGGCAGGCGGGTGGCGGCGGCAACGACTTCGGTCAGGAAGCCATCGACACGATCGTCAAGATGATGGAAGACCTGCGCAACGAGATCGCCGTGATCGCGGCCGGTTACACGAGCGAGATGCACGACTTCCTTGATGCAAACCCGGGTCTTGCGTCCCGTTTCGTGAAGACCATTGAATTTGAGAACTATTCCGCGGAAGAGCTGACGTTGATCGTCACGCGGATGGTCGACGCCGGCGATTACACGCTGCAGCCGGAGGCCGAGCCGTTGTTGTTGCGCTATTTCGACACAGTCGAGCGGGATAAGAATTTCGGTAACGCGCGAGACGCGCGAAAGCTCTTTGAATCGTTGCGCAAGATTCAGTCGCAGCGGCTGCGGCTGCTTGGCCGCACCCCCAGCCTGGATGAGTTGCGCACGCTGACGGTGGCGGATGTGGGGACCTTCGCGGCGGGCACTGCGGGATAAGTTGCGCCAGCAACGCGAACGACGGGCCTCGATCGTCGAATGGCTGATCGTCGCGGTCATCGGCGTCGCGGTCGCGATCTTTGTGGTCACCGTGATCGTGAAGCGGGTCACGGGCCAGCCGTGATCTGAGGTCCTCGTCACGGTGGCGACATTCGCCGGTAATGCCAGCGTCACCCGGGCAATTTCAGGGGCAATGTCGGCGCCGAAAATGAGAGCTGCCTCATAGCGTGCGGCCGCGCAGGCGGTCCAGCGTGATGCCGCCCGGCGTTAGACTTTACCTGCGGAAACTACGCACCTTATCCGGGCATCGTCGCCACCCGCTCATCTCCAATCGATGTGGAGCCATGTCCTCAGTTCGCCGGTCCGGCGGCGTTTTCGATGTCATCCGGTCGCGGCGGAAGCTGCAGACCGAGACGTTGGCCGCCCTGATGGTGGGGTTGGCGTTGATCCCCGAGGCGATCTCGTTCTCGGTCATCGATCACGTCGATCCGCGGGTCGGGCTCTTCAGTGCATTCACCATGGCTGTCTCGATCGCATTCCTCGGAGGCCGGCCGGCGATGATCTCGGCCGCCACCGGTTCGGTGTCGCTGGTGGCGGCACCATTGGCCCGGGAATATGGCCTGCAGTATCTGATCGCCGCGGTGTTGCTGGGTGGTGCGGTCCAGGTGGTGTTGGGCGTTTTGGGCGTGGCAAAGCTGATGCGGTTCGTGCCACGCAGCGTGATGATCGGATTCGTGGACGCGCTGGGGGTGCTGCTGTTCGTGGCCCAGTTGCCCAACCTGGAACACGTGCCGTGGGCCGTGTATCCGCTGGTTGTGGCTGCGTTGCTGGTGATTGTCGGCTTTCCGTTGCTGACGAAGGCGGTGCCCGCACCGTTGGTGGCCGTGGTCGTGTTGACCATCTTCACGGTCGTGGCGGGCGTCAGCGTGCCGACCGTCGGAGACAAGGGAAAGTTGCCGAACTCGCTGCCGATGCTCGGCCTGCCGCAGGTGCCGTACTCCCTGCACACGCTGCAGCTCATCGCGCTGCCGGCGGTCGGGATGGCGCTGGTCGGGCTGATGGAGTCGTTGCTCACGGCGAAACTGGTGGATGACCTGACCGACTCCGGGTCGGACAAGACCCGCGAGTGTGTGGGGCAGGGTGGCGCCAATCTGATCACCGGATTCCTCGGTGGGATGGGCGGTTGTGCCTTGATCGGGGAGACCCTGATCAACATTAGGGCGGGTGCCAGGAGCAGGCTTTCGACGTTTCTGGCCGGAGCGTTTCTGCTGATTCTGGTGGTGGTGCTCGGACCAGTGGTGGCGCGGATTCCGATGGCGGCCCTGGTGGGTGTGATGTTCTTCGTCTCGGCCACCACCTTCGACTGGCACAGCATCCGACCGAACCGGCTGCGTCGGATGCCGGTCTCGGAGACCGCGGTGATGGTGGTGACGGTCGCGGTGACGCTGGCCACCGGCAACCTCGCCTACGGCGTCCTTGCCGGCGTGGTGACGGCCGCGCTGGTCTTCGCCCGGCGGGTGGCGCACCTGGCCGCGGTGACGTCGGTGCTCGACCCGGACGGGGCCACTGTCGTCTATGCGGTGACGGGTCAGCTGTTCTTCGCTTCCAGTAATGACCTCGCCGACCGGTTCGACTATGCCGGTGACCCGGATCGGGTGGTCATTGACCTGTCCCAGGCGCATGTCTGGGACGCGTCGTCGGTGGCCACGCTGGATTCAATCGCCGCCAAGTACGCCGCGCGCGACAAGGGCGTCGAGCTGATCGGGCTGAACGGACACAGCGCGGATCTGCACGGCCGGCTGAGCGGGCATATGAGCTCCAGCCATTAGCACCTGGATCCGGATAGTCTTTCGAGATGCGTGACCGGCCACGCCACGGCGATACGCCATCTGGGCCTGAGCGTCCTGACCACAGTGGACGGTGGGATGGCCTTGCGCCTGAGCATCCGCGTAACCGCGATCCGGAGACCGGCGGCGCAAAGATGGAAGGGTGGCGGCTCCTGGGTTATGACTTGACTGCCGGGCTCCCGCGCGAGCGTGCCGCCACGGATATTGAGAGCCAGCTACGGGCAGGACTACCAGCAGCGCCGGCGTGTCCCCGCCGGGACGCCCGCCGGCGCGCCGAGGTATTTGGCGATGCCGCAGCCTTTGACCTAGACCTGATTCTCGACGGCCAGTCGGACACCCCGCACATAACCGCCGAACAGGTCGAACCGGCCGAGTAGCTGGTGATTTCGTAGGCGCCCGGAACCCCGGATCCTCGCCGTATGTGGCAGTCCGGCGCGGGCCAGCAGGTGCTCTTGATACGCCAGAGGATAACTCAGCGCGAGTCGCTAGTCCGTTGCTGTGTGGTGGGGTTAGTCGTCCCGCGAGCTGAGCACGCAGAATTCGTTTCCCTCCGGGTCGGCCAGGACGGCGAAGGAGGCGCCGGCCGGCTGACCGACATCGACGCGTCGGGCGCCGAGACCTTCCAGCCGGGCTATTTCGGCGGCCTGGTCGTCGGCCGCGCGCGGCGCGAGGTCGAGATGCAGCCGGTTTTTCAGCTGTTTGCCTTCGGGCACGGGGACAAAGACGAGGCCCGGGCCGCGCTCCTCGATGGGAATGCTGTCGCCCTTCGTCAGGGCGTGCGGCGGGACCAGGACGACCTCTTCTGGCGAGTCGTAGACGATGCGCCAATCCAGTGCCTCGGCCCACCAGCGGGCCTGTGCGGTGACATCGCCGCAGTCGATCACCGTTGAATACCAGCGAATGCTCATGTACGCCTCCCTTGTTGGGCAGACGCTAGCGGCTGGGGCCGACAGTTTGGCTAGGAATCGGCGAGTGGGTGCAGATCGACCGGGGTGAGGACCCAGTGCAGGCCGTATTTGGTGCCGGCCTGGTCGCCGCGTCGCAGTCGGGCGCCGTCCGGGGTGAGCGCCCAGTGTTCGTCCCGGACACCGACCTGGCCGGCGTCGAGCATGCGTCGTAGATGCCATTGCAGGCGGGCATCGGTGATGTTCAGGTGCGCGGAAAGTTCGGCGAGTGTCGCGGTATCGCCGTCGAGTGCGGCCAGAATTTGCGGCGGCAGCGGCGATGTCGGTGGGTTGGTCACGGGCACCTATTTCTGTCGATTGCGCCTATCGAGTTGGCCCAATGCTGCATCGACGTCCAATTCGCCGCTGGCGACGGCGGCGAGGATGTCGCGTCTGTTCGGAGCGTCGGGCGGTGGAGTGTTGATGCCGAGCACGGCGAGCAGACTGTCGAGCCGCGCTCTGGCGGTGGGATAGCTGACGCCGAGATGCCGTTCCAATTCTTTGGCGTTTCCGCGCGCGGCCAGGAACACCCGTAAGAGGGTCAGCTGGGCGTCATCGAGGGCACAGAATGCGCATTGGCGAAACTGCCCGGTGATGCCGGTGCCGCATTCGTCGCAATGCAGGCCGCTGACGGTCAGCCGCGCGGCGCAACTGGGGCAATGGTCCGGTGGTGAGGGAAGGGACATTGGTGAGGTCATCGGTCAGCCGTGTAGATAGATCGTACCGGGCGTACCGCTGATGTCGAGCTGGGCGGCGCCGCTTCCCATGGCCCATTGGCCGCGGCCGGCCGATCGCAGGCTGTCGTCGGCTTTGATGCGCGCCGCACAATTGACGGTGGTGTGGACATTCGAGCCCGGTAGTAGGTGAATATCGAGCTCTCCGACGTTGGCGACGATCGTGGATCTGCCCCGAGCGAAGGTGCCTTCCACGCGGGCATGCCCGACATTGAAAAGGCCCTGCAGCGTGCCGTTCAGACCGGTGACTCGGGCGCTGCTGCTGTTGGTTTCGAGGGTGAGATCGGCGGTGCGTGGAATTATCAGAAGTGCATCGGGGCCGATATTGCCGGTGATATCGAAGGCGCCGTCGGAGCGCTGGATCCGCGCGGAATGTGGTCCTTCCAGCCGTGGCTCGTCGGTGTCGTCGCCCAGGACCTCGATCAACCCGGCCGCCGACAATCTGGCTCGGATTGCCGGTGCGGCGTCGCTCCTGGAGCGGTCGGGATCGGCTGGTGTCGTGGGGCGAGCATTCACGACCGGCGGTTCAGATCGCGGCGCGCCGGTCTCGCGCTCCTCCAGCGCGGCCAGCTGGCGATCCGCTTCATCGGTTGCGAGTTCACCGTTGGCCAACTGTTCCAGAATGGCTCGCTTGTCGGGGAATGTCATGGCAATCAGTAAAGCACGGCTTTCTATATTGTCAATCTAATCCTCGCGACCAGGTACGGGCACGGTCGGTCACCTCGCGTTACCCGCTGGGTAGGTGGTGCATGGTGTTGCGTCGTGGTCGTTGCTGTGGGTCGAGGAGCGGCGGCGGTACGACGTACGGGATCCTTTTCGTGAAGACGATCTGCCAATCGCTGTGGTGGATGGTCCAGTGATGATGAGGACACAACAGGACCAGATTGTTCAGCGCTGTTGGTCCGCCGTTGGCCCAGTGTCTGACGTGGTGGACTTCGCAGCGTTGGGCTGGTTGGTCGCAGTCGAGGTGGACGCAGCCGATGTCTCTGGCGACGACGGCTCGGCGGATGCCGAGTGGGATGGTGCGGCTGGCGCGGCCGACATCGAGCGGCTCGCCCTCACTGCCCAAGACGATCGGAATGACCGATGCATCGCAGGAGATCCGCCGGGCGGTTTCTGTGCTGATCGGTGTGCCGGTGTTGAGGGTGGCGTGGCCGGTGCCGTCCCGCAGGTTGTCGAGCCCAATAGCGACCGTGACCTGTGGTCTTTCGCCGGCGACGGTCGGCAGGTCCCCGCGGTTCAGCGCCTGCTCGCTTAACGCGACGAGTGCATCAGCACGTCGCCGGGCGGGGGATCGCGGATCCTTGACGCCATCTTCGGCCGGGCGGGGCTGCATCAGCGGCGCCAACGCCGCTTGCACGGTGGCGGATCCTTCGGCGTCGAGGCGTCCGCGGATGAGATCCATCCCATCCATCCCACGCCGGAACGTGAGCTCTCTGCGTGACGGTTTGTCGTCGGGCAGGTTCCCGTCCGGATTGAGGTGCAGGTGCAGCTGCCGCGCAACGATCTTCAGATCCGACGGATCCAAGTTCCGTGCATGCTCGGCGAGGGTTTCTTCGGCTTCGGTGACGACGTCTCGGTCCAGGCTGGTCGGGAGGTGCCGGATGGCGCTGCTGATGATCTGCGCATGCTCACCCGAAATCTCACCCGCGGCCACACTCGCAGCGGTGGCCGGTAATTCCGGCGTCACCGTCTCACCGGACGGCAACACCCCGGGCACCAATTCGCGTATCGCGTGCAGCCGGCGGATCGCCTCGGCCGAGGAAATGTGCAGTCGGGCTTTCAGGAACTGCCGGGTCGACAACCCCGCCTGCGCGTCGGCGATATCCCGGCGGTGAAAATCGCCGAGCAACCGCAACTTCCCGTACTCCAACCGCCGCGAAATCCGTTCCGCCGCAGCCAACGCATCCGCCTCGGCCTGACCGGTCAGCTGCCAGACATCCGCGCTGAGTAACAACTCCGTCGCGGCCTCGATCAACGCCAACGCGACCGAAACCACATCCGGAGGAGCCTCGGTCGTCGAACTCATGTCACAACCGTATAAGAAGGGTCCGACAATCTTGGGCCGTCAACTGGACCGCGGGAAAAGAAATCTGGGCATGCCGACACATATCCGCGGGCACCACGAAACGCTTCCACGTAAGGCTTACAGCGGCGCGCATGAGCCAGTCGAGCATGATTCATGATCGACATCGACTAAGTGTCGCTATAACGACACCAACTCGATGTCGATCATGAAACGAAAGCAGGCCGGTGACGCGCCAACTACCGGGCGGCGTCGAGTGCGGCGCAACAGGGATGTCAGGCCTGGAGATAGGCCTGAAAAATGCGCTGGCTGCCTTCGCGTTTCTCCGAGATCGTCGCCTGTGCGACGGGAACGAGGCGGGCCGGACCCTCGTCGCCATCCTGCAGGCGACCGCCGACGATGCGGGCCCGGAAACCGAAATGCAGCATCGGCCCGAAAGGTCCATGGTGCAGAAATCGGCAGGTCTCGGCGAGGTCGGTGATCGCCAGTCCGGTCTCCTCCATCGTCTCCCGGATCGCGCATTCCTCGGGCGTCTCGCCGTATTCGGCGATCCCGCCGGGCAGCGCCGCGCCGCCCGCTCCGGGCGGGAAGATCACCGCTACAAGGTCATCCAATTCGGCGACGACGAGAGCGCCATTCAAATTGGCCGGATAGTAGATCCAGCCGCACCGGGGACACGTCGGTCGGATCCGGTCGTTGACCTCGTCCCGCCGATCCGCCAATTCGGCCGCGCACAAAGGGCAGTAGCTGAACCGGGCGGACGCGGGCGCCAGCGCTCGGTAATCAGTGGCCACAGCCAGAACCGAAATCAGGCCTGTCGCGGGCGGGTCATCGCCAGCAGGTCGAGGGCGGTATCCAATTCGCGTTCGGTGAGTTTCCCGTCCTGCACATATCCGCGTTCGATGACGACCTCACGGATCGTCTTGTGCTCGGCGAGCGACTGCTTGGCGACCTTCGCTGCCTCGTCGTACCCGATGTAGCGGTTGAGTGGAGTAACCACGGACGGCGAGGATTCCGCGTACATCCGGCAACGCTCGACATCAGCCTCGATACCGGAAATGCAGCGGTCGGCGAACAGCCGGGAAATCGTCGACAGCAGCCGGATCGACTCAAGCACGTTGCGGGCGATCACCGGCAGCATCACATTCAGCTCGAGGTTGCCTGCCGCGCCGCCGAATGCCACGGCAGCGTCATTTCCGATCACCTGCGCGACGACCTGGCACACCGCCTCCGGGATAACCGGATTGACCTTGCCCGGCATGATCGACGACCCCGGCTGCAGGTCGGGCAGCCGGATCTCGGCGAGCCCGGCCCGCGGTCCCGACGCGATCCAGCGAATGTCATTGGCCATCTTGTATAGCCCGACCGCGATGGTGCGCAGCACTCCGGACGCCTCGACCAGCGCGTCGCGCGAGCCCTGGGCCTCGAAATGATCGCGCGCCTCGGACAGCGGCAGGTCGAGGGTCTGCGCCAACCGCTGGATGACGCGGCCGCCGAAGCCGGCCGGAGCGTTGATGCCGGTGCCGACGGCGGTCCCGCCGAGCGGCAGTTCACCGATGCGGGGGAGCGAGGACCGCAGCCGCTCGACGCCATAGCGCACGGAGGCGGCGTAACCGCCGAATTCCTGACCGAGCGTCACCGGGGTGGCGTCCATCAGGTGCGTCCGACCGGACTTCACCACGGTCGCGAATTCCCGCGATTTGGCTTCCAGCGCCTCGGCGAGATGATCAAGAGCCGGGATCAGCGACCGTACGATGCCCTGGGTCGCCGCGAGGTGGATGGCCGAGGGGAACTGGTCGTTGGACGACAGCGGGTCGTTGACGTCGTCGTTCGGGTGCACCTGCGTCCCGAGCCGCTCGGCGGCCAACGAGGCGATGACCTCGTTGGCGTTCATGTTGGAGCTGGTGCCCGAACCGGTCTGATAGACGTCGATCGGAAAGTGCTCGTCCCAGTCGCCGCGGGCCACCTCGTCGGCCGCGGCCGCGATCGCCTGCGCCGTGGTCGGGTCGATCATGCCGGACTGCGCCCGGACCCGGACCGACGCTCCCTTGATGGCGGCCAGAGCGCCGATCAGGTCGCGTTCGATAGTCAGGCCGGAGACGGGGAAGTTCTCCACCGCCCGCTGGGTCTGCGCGCGCCACTTGGCGGTGGCCGGCACCCGTACCTCGCCCATCGAGTCGTGCTCGATCCTGAACTCCTGCTCGGTCACCAGCACGCTCCTCGATCGTGGACGCCGACTGTCCTGATGCTAGTAGCCCGCCCCGCACGTACGGTCAGTGACGCTGCTGCTCGGATGCGGCGGTGTCCCGGCCGGGCGCCGAAATCCGGTGCCCCATCTCCGTTGTGTGCGCGGTGTGGTCGTAGGCGGTCTCGCCGTGCACCAGAAGGTCGAGACCGGCGAGCTCGTCATCGCGGCTGACCCGGAAGCCGAGCACCCGCTGCACGCCCTTGGCCAGCAGCCAGGACACGGTGAACGCGTAGCCACCGACCACGACCACCGCGAGCGCCTGCCGCCCGAGCTGGTCGAAACCGCCGCCGTACAAGAGACCGCGGGCATGACCGGTCACCGCGGCCGTGGCGAGAACCCCGATGAGCAGCGTCCCGACGCAGCCGCCCACCCCGTGCACGCCCGCCACGTCGAGCGAATCGTCGTACCCGAGCCGGAATTTCAGCCCAACCGCATAACTGCAGGCGATACCGGCGAGCAGCCCGATCGCCAATGCGCCGAGCGGGTTCACCGATCCGCATGCCGGGGTGATGCCGACCAGGCCGGCGACCGCGCCCGAGACCGCGCCGAGTGTGGTGGCGTGCCGGTCGCGGCGCATCTCCACGACCAGCCAGCCCAGCACTCCGGCCGCGCCGGCGACCTGCGTATTGAGGAACGCCATTCCGGCCAGGCCGCCGGTGGACAGCGCCGACCCGGCGTTGAAGCCGAACCAGCCGAACCACAACAACCCGGCGCCCAGCACCACGAGCGGCAGGCTGTGCGGCCGCATCGGGTCACGCCGGAATCCGATCCGCGGGCCCAGTACGAGCGCGAGCGCCAGACCGGAGGCGCCGGAATTGATTTCGACGACTGTGCCACCGGCGAGATCGAGCACATGCAGGTGATCGACGATCCAGCCGCCATGACCGTTCGCCGTGTAGAAAACCCAGTGCGCGACGGGTACATAGACGACCGTGACCCAGGCGATGACGAACACCAGCCAGGACCCGAATTTCGCCCGGTCGGCGATCGATCCGCTGAGCAGGGCCGCGGTGATGGCCGCGAACATGAGCTGGAAGCTGGCGAACACCGGCGTCGGGACCGAGCCGGTGAGGTTGTGAATGCCGATTCCGGCCATTCCCGCGTGCCGGAAAGTGCCGATCAGCCCGCCAAAAGCGTCGCCGCCGAATGCCAGTGAATAGCCATAGAGCACCCAGATGACCGTCACCACGGCCAGGCAGGTGACGCTCATCATGAGCATGTTGAGCGCGCTCTTGGCCCGCACCATGCCGCCGTAGAAAAGCGCCAGCCCCGGAATCATCAGCATGACCAGGGCCGCACTGACCATCACCCAGGCGGTGTCCCCCGCATTGAAACCGCTTGGCATGCGGTGGAGCCTTGTCGAGGGCTGTTACGTACGTATTTCAGGAGTGCTTCCGGGTGTTAAACGCGGATTACGAGGTTGCCCGGGCGGCGTCAACGAGCGCGGCGACCGCGGCGGGCAGCGATCGGTCGGCGAGATTTCCGTACCCGAGCACCAGGCCGGAATCGGCGGACGGCCGGATCCGGTATCGCGCCAGATCGGCCACCGCGAGGCCCCGTGCGGCAGCGGCCGCGACCACGGTCGCCGGGTCGCTGCCGGCGGGCAGCCGCACCAGGACGTGCAGCCCGGCGGCGGTGCCGGTGACCCGGTAGTCCGGCAGGGCGGTGGCCAGCGCGGCCACGAGAGCGTCCCGGCGGCTCCGGTAGCGGCGTCGGACCGCGCGCAGGTGGCGGTCGTACTCACCGGACCGGACGAATTCGGCGTACGTGAGCTGGTCCAGCACCGCCGGACCGCCCGGCTGCTGCGGCTCGAGTTCGGCGGCCCACGAGGCCGGCGCCAGCATCCAGCCGATCCCGACGGCGGGGGAGAGCGTCTTGCTCACCGATCCACACAGGACGGTGTGGCCCGGCTCCATCCCCTGCAACGCACCGATCGGTCGGCGGTCGTACCGGAACTCGGCGTCGTAGTCGTCCTCGATGATCAACCCGCCGGTACGCCGGGCCCATTCGACCAGCGCCATCCGGCGCTCCGGCGCGAGCACGACCCCGGTCGGGAAATGGTGCGCCGGAGTGACGATCACCGCGTCGATTCCCGGCCCGAGCTGTGCGGTGTCCAGACCCGATTCGTCGACCGGCACCGCGATGACCTCCAGGCCGGCCGTGGTGGCCGCGTCGCGCAGCCGGGGCCAGCCCGGGTCCTCCACGGCGATCCGCCGGGCACCGCGGCCGGCCAGCGCCCGGCAGACCCGCAGCACGCCGTCGGAGACGCCCGCGCAGACGAGCAGTTCGGTGGCCGAGGCGCCCCGGCAGCGCTGCAGATATTCCACGAGAACCTCGCGGAGCGCCGGTACGCCCCGCGGCGGCGGGTAGCCGAGATCGGCGTGGGCGGTCGTCGAGACGGCCCGGCCGACCGCGTCGAGCCAGCGCCGGCGGGGAAAGGCGCGCAGATCCGGCAGCCCGGGCACCAGGTCGTACCGCGGGGTCGCGGCCGCAGCCGCCGGGCGCGGGACGTCCGGCGCGGAGTCGCCGGTCCAGCGCACCCGGGTCGCCGACCCGGTCCGGGCCGCCAGATATCCCTCGGCGGCGAGCTGGGCGTACGCCTGGGTCACCGCCCAGCGTGAGCAGCCGAGCTCGGTGGCCAGCAGCCGGCTCGGCGGCAGCGCGCTTCCGGTCGGGATGCGGCCGGCCCGGATCGCCCGCCGCAGCGCCTTCTCCAGCCGCCCGTACAGGGGGCCGGCGCCATCGAGCTCGATGAGCGTGTCCCATGCGAGATTGGTCTGGGAGCCGGTCACATCAAGCGAGGTTAATCGCCGGACCGACCACTAGCTCGGGGTGCGCTGGTCGAAGTCGATCGAGCTGTACGCCCGCAGCTTGGTCAGCGAGTGGGTGCTGTCGATCAACCGGGTGGTGCCGCTCTTGGAACGCATCACGATCGACTGGGTCTGTGCCCCACCGGCGCGGTAGCGGACACCGCGCAGCAACTCGCCGTCGGTGACTCCGGTGGCGACGAAGAAGACGTTCTCCCCGGAGACCAGGTCTCTGGTGGTGAGCACCCGGTCCAGATCGTGGCCGGCGTCGATCGCCTTCTGCCGCTCCTCGTCGTTGCGCGGCCACAGCCGGCCCTGCAGCGTGCCGCCCATGCAGGTCAGCGCGCACGCGGCGATGATGCCCTCCGGGGTGCCGCCGATGCCGAGCAGCAGGTCGATGCCGGTGCCCTCGCGGGCGGCCATGATCGCGCCGGCCACGTCACCGTCGCTGATGAACGTGATCCGGGCGCCGGCCTGACGGACCTCCTTGACCAGGGCGTCGTGCCGGGGGCGGTCCAGGATGCAGACCGTGACGTCCTCGACCTCATCGCCCTTGGCCTTGGCGACCCGGCGGATGTTCTCGGTGGCCGGCGCGGTGATGTCGACGACGTCGGCCGCCTCGGCGCCGGTGGCCAGTTTCTCCATGTAGAAGACGGCGGACGGGTCGTACATCGCGCCGCGTTCGGCGACCGCCAGAACGGACAGCGCGTTCGGCATTCCCTTGGCCATCAGGGTCGTACCGTCGATCGGGTCGACCGCGACATCGCACTCCGGGCCGCTGCCGTCGCCGACCTCCTCGCCGTTGTAGAGCATCGGCGCCTCGTCCTTCTCGCCCTCGCCGATGACGACGACGCCGCGCATCGAGACGGTGGCGACGAGCTGCCGCATCGCGTCGACGGCCGCTCCGTCGCCGCCGTTCTTGTCGCCGCGGCCGACCCAGCGGCCGGCGGCCATCGCCGCAGCCTCGGTCGCCCGGACCAGTTCGAGGGCCAGGTTGCGGTCGGGGGCTTCGTGGCGGACCGCGAGCTCGGGGGGTACGTCGCTCATGATGATCGTTCCCTTTCTGTCCCGGCAATGCGCTTGTGGCGTACGGCCGCGGGTGCGGGCTCGATTTTCGCACTGTTCTCTCCGGCCCGGTGCGTCAGCCGGCGAGTCGTGGGTCAAGATGGACAGGTGAGCGAGGTAGAGCAGACCGAGGCGCCGGTGCCGGCGGCGCAGCGACGTCGACAGCAGACGGTGCGCAACATGGTGTGGTCACTGATCCCGCTGCTCGCGCTCATCGTGATCTTCGTCGTCGTTTTCCAGCCCAGCAAGCAGCCGATCCCCACGGTCAATCCGCAGCCCGACGTGAACTACGCGGCGACCCGGATGCACGTGCCGAAGGTGCCGTCTCCGCGCGGACTCCCGGGTGGCTGGCGAGCCACCAGCAGCAGCCTGGACCAGCCGGACCGGAGCGGGCTGCTGAACCTCTCGATCGGTTACCAGACGCCGAAGAAGCAGTACGCGAAGCTGGTGGAGAGCAATCGGCCGGTCACCGACCTCGTGTCCGGTGTCGTCTCCGGCGCGCACCGCACCGGTGAGGAGTCGGTCAGCGGGATCGAATGGACGCGGTACAAGACCGGTCGCGGCGAGCTCGCGCTGGCCGCGCAGCGCGGCAGACTCAGCGCACTGGTCACCGGCAGCGCCGATCTCACCGAGCTGCTTACCCTCGCCGACTCGCTCCGCTGAGTCGTGCCCCCAGCCGGGCCTCGGTTCCCCCTCCGCGCCGCCTTCCCGCGCCCTGCCGCGCGGTGATCATGAAGTTTGCTGCGCGACACGCCTGCGACACGCCGAAAAGGCCGTCGGGAACTTCATGATCACCACGAAATCGGCGCCACGGCGGGGCCCTGCTTCACAGGGCGGTCGGTTACTTCTTCTCAGCCGCGCCGGTACGCCGTTGCAGAGCGGCATCCAGCTTGGCCCGGGCGCCCTCCAGCCAGCGCTCGCAGACGTCGGCCAGTGTCTCGCCGCGTTCCCAGAGCGCCAGCGACTCCTCCAGGGTGAGCCCGCCCGATTCCAGGCGGCGCACCACATCGGTCAGCTCGTCCCGCGCCTGCTCGTAGCTCGGCGTGCTGTCAGCTTCAGTCACCGTCGGCCTCCTCGGACGTCGTGGCGCGCAGCGTTCCGTCGGCCAACCGCAGCCGCAACGCCGACCCGGCCGGCACGTCGGCCGCCCGGCGTACGACCGTACCGTCGGACTGCTGCACCACGGCATAGCCACGGGCGAGCGTGGCCGCCGGACTCAGCGCCCGGACCCGGGATCGGGTGTGGCCCAGGTCGGCGGCGGCCGCGTCGAGCCGGTGGCTCAGGCAGCGGGCGGACCGGTCCCGCAGATCGTTGAGTTCGGCGCCGCGCCGGTCGAGCACCTGGGCCGGGTCGGCGAGTACCGGGCGGGCCCGCAGCGCGGCGATCCGCTGCGCCTCCGAGTCCAGCCGTACGGAGACCGCCCGGCGGGCCCGGCCGCGCAGCTCGACCAACCGCGCCTGCTCCTCCGCCACCGCGGGCACCAGTCGCTTGCCTGCGTCGGTCGGGGTGGAACACCGCAGGTCGGCGACCAGATCCAGCAGCGGCGAATCCTGTTCGTGGCCGATGGCGCTGACGACCGGGGTGCGTGCCGCCGCGACCGCCCGGCACAGCGCCTCGTCGCTGAACGGCAGCAGATCCTCGACCGAACCGCCGCCGCGGGCCAGCACTATCACGTCGACGTCCGGCTTCTTGTCGAGTCGTTCCAGCGCGGCGATCATGCCGATCACCGAGTCGACCCCCTGCACCGCGACGTTCTCGACCGCGAACTGCACCGCCGGCCAGCGGGCGACCGCGTTCTCCCGGACATCCCGTTCCGCGGCGCTGGCCCGGCCGGTGATCAGCCCGATGCAGGACGGCAGGAACGGCAGCCGGCGTTTGCGGTCGGCGTTGAAGAGCCCCTCGGCGGCGAGCATCCGTTTGAGCCGCTCCAGCCGGGCCAACAGCTCGCCGACCCCGACATGCCGGATCTCGCTGGCCCGCAGCGACAGCGAGCCCCGGGTCAGGTAGAGGTCGGGGCGGGCCCGTACGACGACCCGGGCGCCCTCCCGGAGAGCCGGATCGAGTAGGTCGACGGGACAGGAGACGGTGAGCGACACGTCGGCGGCGGGGTCGCGCAGCACCAGGAACGCGGTGCGGGTCCCGGGCCGCCGGGTCAGCTGGGCGATCTGTCCCTCCACCCAGACCTCGCCGAGCCGGTTGACCCATTCGGCAATCTTGCGGGCGACCGTACGGACCGGCCATGGCGTCTCGGCGGTGGTCGGACTGGTCATGGGGTCTCGTCCCGGCGGATCGGCTAGCCCTGGCGCAGGGTGTGCAGCCGGTTGCCGAGCATAGTGAGGTACGGCGCGCGGGCCAGCGTCGCCGACTCGTAGTCCAGCAGGCTCGCCAGCTCCGGCTCGGAGAACTGCCGCAGCCGCCCGCGCAATTGCGGCACGGACAGGTCGTCATACCCGTCGACTGGCGCAGCCGTCGACCCGAGGTCATCCGGCAGCGCCTCGTCCGCCGGCGCCGGCGCGGCCTCGTCGAGCAGCAGGTCGGCCAGCTTGCTGTCGGCCGGATCGCTCGGCGGGTCGCTTGGTAGGTCGCTTGATAGGTCGCTTGGTAGGTCGCTTGATAGGTCATCGTCGAACTGGGCCCAGGATGGAGCTTCGGACGGCTCCGGGCGCAGCTGGGCGAGCAGTTCGTCGCCGCGCACGATGAGGTCCGCGTAGTGCTGTTGCACCTTGAGTGAGGTCTGCAATGCCGTGCTGACTGCCATTACCGGGAAGCCGACCAGCCAGGCCGGCAGCCGCTTTGCCTCGTCGATCGTCGCGGCGGCCAGACCGGCGACGGCACGCAGCGGTGCCGGGATCGCATTGCTCACGCTCGCTCCTCAGGGCCGCGGACCGTATCTCCTAAGGGTGCACCATGGCGCGCGACCGACACCGGCCCACCCTGCGATGTTGCCCACCAGGCCGGCCGGGGTAGCGGGGCGCACGTACCATCGGGGCATGACTTCGCCCGCGCGACGCGTACTGCTGGCCAAGCCGCGAGGATACTGCGCGGGTGTCGACCGGGCGGTGGTCGCGGTCGAACGGGCCTTGGAGCTGCACGGGGCTCCGGTCTACGTACGGAAACAGATCGTGCACAACCAGCATGTGGTGTCGACGCTGGAAGCCCGCGGTGCGATCTTCGTCGACGAGACGTCCGAGGTGCCCGAGGGCGCCACCATCGTCTTCTCCGCCCACGGCGTGGCGCCGTCAGTGCACGCCGACGCCGAAACCCGTTCGCTGCGGACGATCGACGCGACCTGTCCGCTGGTGACGAAGGTGCACGCCGAGGCGCGCCGGTTCGCCGCCGCCGGGTACGACATCCTGCTGATCGGCCACGCCGGTCATGAGGAGGTCGTCGGCACGATGGGGGAGGCGCCGGAGCGGATCCACCTCGTCGACGGGCCCGACGACGTCGACTCGGTGCAGGTGACCGATCCGGACCGGGTCGTGTGGCTGTCCCAGACCACGCTGTCGGTCGACGAGACGCTGCAGACGGTGGCCCGGCTGCACGAACGCTTCCCGGCGCTGAAGTCACCGCCCAGCGACGACATCTGTTACGCCACGCAGAACCGGCAGACCGCGGTGAAGCAACTCGCACCGGAGTGCGACCTGGTGATCGTTGTCGGGTCGGCCAACTCGTCGAACTCGGTACGGCTCGTCGAGGTGGCGCTGGACGCCGGCGCGACTGCGTCGTACCTGGTGGATCACGCCGGCGAGGTCGACGAGATTTGGCTCGACGGGGTGCGCACGGTTGGCGTGTCCAGCGGCGCTTCGGTGCCTGAGGTGCTGGTGGAGGGCGTGCTGGAATGGCTCGCCGCCCGCGGTTTCGACAACGTCGAGGAGGTCAACGCCGCCGAGGAGCGGCTGACCTTCGCCCTGCCCCGGGAGATCCGTCCGGCCCGGGCACGCGCCGGCACCCGCTGACCGCACGTTTCGCTCGTGCTCGCTGGCCGGCGGTCCGCGCGTACCGGCCGCTCGTTTCGTTGATCATGGTGCCCTCATGCCCACTCCACTGGGTGCGACGGCACCATGATCATGAGTGGGGACGGCTGGTAGGTCGGTTCAGCAGATCGGCTGGCACGGCCGTCCGGGCGCTGCGTCAGGTGGAACGGCCGCCGAGTTTGCGGATCACCGCGATGATCGCGGCCACACCGGTGGCGATGGCGATGGGCGGGAAGCCGTGCGTCAGGTAGTCGGCCGCCAGCCCGATCAATCCGTGATTGGTGAGTGGGATCGACACCAGCGCGATCGCCACGCAGATGAGCGGCGGTGCGAAGACGACCCAGAGCACATCGCGGCGGCGTACCAGCAGGGCCGCGATCGCGGCTCCGCCGATCAGGCAGCAGGCGAACGTGATCCGCAGGCCGGGCCCGGTGATGACGTCGATGGCGCCACCGATGCCGGCGACGACGAGGGCGAAGAGCGCCGCGATCGGTCCGCTGGGGCCCCGTTGGGACCGGGTCACCGGACCGGGCGTGGCGCGACGCCCGGACTGCAGGCTGGCAGACACGATCTCCTCCGTGGCTTGCGGTGCTTTACGACACCGTAGACGCTCTGCTGGCCCGTCGCGATTACCGGCCGGCGTCGCGGAGTGTCCGGATCGTCGTCAGCAACCGCCGGATGACCGGTTCTGGCCGGCGTGCGCCCCCAATCCGGGGTAATCCGCCCCCGGAAGTCGACGGCGAAATTGGCTCACACCGAGCTAGCTGTCGATCGGGCCACTGGCCGAGCTAGCGACCCGGCGCGCGGCGTTGCACCGGGGTCAGGAGCTCCTGCTGGTCGGCGACCGGCCGCAGCGCCACCAGCGAGTCGCGGGCCGAGGCGACCAGCTCCGGAGCCTGCATCTGGCGTGGCACCTCGGTGATCTGGTCCGGCGTCACCAGCTCCTCGTCGCTGACCTGCAGCTCGGTGAGCTTGCGGGCGCTGACCAGGACCCGACTCTCGAGCGATGACACCGTCTGGTTGTAGCTCTTGACGGTCTTGTCCAACTGCCCGCCGAGCTTGGCGATGTGCGTCCCCATCGTGGCCAGCCGCCCGTGCAGCTCCTTGCCCAGCTTGTGGATCTTGTGCGCGTTGGCGGCCAACGCCTCCTGCCGCCAGGTATAGGCGACGGTACGCAGCAGGGCGATCAGGGTGGACGGGGTGGCGATGACGACGTTGTGCTCGAAGGCGTGCTCCAGCAGCGCCGGGTCCTCGTCCAGCGCCGCGTTGAGGAACACCTCGGCCGGGACGAACATCACCACGAACTCGGGGGTGGCCTCGAAGCTCTGCCAGTAGCTCTTGGCGGCGAGCCGGTCGACGTGCTCCCGCAGATGCCGGGCATGCGCCCGGAGCCTGGCCGTGCGGGTCGCGTCGTCGCGCGCCTCCATCGCCTCCAGGAAGCCGATGAACGAAACCTTCGCATCGACGATCACCCGCTTGTTGCCGCCCAGGCGCACCACCAGGTCGGGCCGCAGGAGTGCGCCGTCCTCGTCGGAGACGGTTTCCTGGGTGACGAAGTCGCAGTGCTCGACCATCCCGGCGGTACGGACGATCTGCTCCAGCTGCAGCTCGCCCCAGCGGCCGCGCACCTGCGGCGCGCGCAGCGCCGTCACCAGCTGGTTGGTCTCCTGGTGCAGCTTCTCGGAGGTCTGCCGCATGGTGCCGACCTGCTCCATCAACGCCCGGTACGAACCGACCCGCTCCCGCTCGACCGACTGCATCTGGGTCTCGACCTTGGTCAGCGTCTCGCGCAACGGGTTGACCATGCCCTCGATGGCCTGCTGCCGCTTGGCCAGATCGCCGTCGGCGACCGTGCCGGCCTGCTTGAGCCGCGTCTCGGCCAACGTCATGAACTCCTTGGAGGTCTGCGACAGCGCCTCCCGGGACAGCACGCTGAACGTCTCCCGCAGCCGCTTTTCGCCGTCCTCGAGGCGGGCGAGCTGCTCGACGGCGGCCTGCCGCTGGTGCTCCAGGGCCGTACCCAGCCGGGCCGCCTCGGTCTCGGCCGCCCGGGCCCGCTCGTCCAGCGCCGCATGATCGGCGCGGGCCTGCTGCTGGAACGCGCCCAGCTCGGCGCGGGCCCGGTCGCTGGCCATGGCGAACTCCGCGCGCGTCCGCTCCATGGTGGCGGCGTGATCGGCCCGGGTCTGGTCGAGGTCGCGGCGCACCGCGTCCCGTTCGGCGGCGGCCGCGCGGCCGGAGCCCCGCCCGATGGCGAGGCCGGCGATGAGACCGGCAAGCAGGGTCAGCAGCGCAACCAACACGGTAGTGACATCCATGTAGTTATGGTCTCAGCCGGGTACGACGGTTCGGCGCTGCCGCGCCCGGGCGACCGACATCAGGGGCCTCAGCTGCCGTCGTACCGCCCGGTTGTCTCCCGCCCCGGCCCCGTTCCCGCCCCGATCGAAGCGCGCCTTACCCGGCATCCCGGCACATTTCCCCGGGTAAAGCGCACTTCGATCGGACGAGCGGGAAATCCGGGCGAGCGGGAGATGCGGGGAAGCGGAGATTCGGGGGAGCGGGGTTCCAGGGGAGCGGTGGCGGGGGAGGTCGGATCGGTGCCGCTGACCCAACTACGATTGCGCCGTGGCTCTCACCATCGGAATCGTCGGTCTCCCCAACGTCGGCAAGTCGACGCTGTTCAACGCCCTGACCAAGAACAACGTGCTCGCGGCGAACTATCCATTCGCCACCATCGAGCCAAATGTCGGGGTGGTTGGCGTTCCCGATGCCCGGTTGGACGTGCTGAGCCGGATGTTCGACAGCGCCAAGACCGTCCCGGCGACGGTGTCCTTCGTCGACATCGCCGGCCTGGTCCGAGGTGCCAGCGAGGGTCAGGGGCTGGGCAACCAGTTTCTCGCGCACATCCGGGAGGCCAACGCGATCTGCCAGGTGATCCGCGGCTTCGCCGATCCGGACGTGACGCATGTGGACGGTCGGGTCTCCCCGTCCGACGACATCGAGACGATCGACACCGAGCTGGTGCTGGCCGACCTGCAGACCGTCGACAAGGCGTTGCCGCGGCTGGAGAAGGAAGCCCGGCTGCACAAGGACCGGCGCGAGCTGCTGGAGGCCGTGCAGGCCGCCCGCGAGATCCTCGACTCCGGCCGTACGTTGTTCTCCGCCGGTGTCGATCCGGTGCCGCTGCGCGAGCTGAGCCTGCTGACGGCCAAGCCATTCCTGTACGTCTTCAACATCGACGAGGGCGAGCTCGCCGACCCCGGCTACCAGGAGAAGCTGCGGGCGCTGGTGGCCCCGGCCGAGGCGATCGTGCTGGACGCCAAGACCGAGGCCGATCTGGTCGAGTTGCCCGAGGATGAGGCCGCCGAGCTGCTGGCGGCCGTCGGGCAGGACGAGCCGGGGTTGCACCAGCTGATCCGGGTCGGGTTCAAGACCCTCGGACTGCAGACCTATCTCACCGCGGGTCCGAAGGAGTCGCGGGCCTGGACGATCCCGGTCGGTGCCACCGCGCCGGAGGCGGCCGGCGTCATCCACACCGATTTCCAGCGCGGGTTCATCAAGGCTGAAGTCGTGTCGTACGCCGATCTGATCGAGGCCGGGTCGATGGCCGCGGCCCGCTCGGCCGGCAAGGTCCGCATCGAGGGCAAGGATTACGTGATGGCCGACGGCGACGTGGTGGAGTTCCGCTTCAACGTGTAGCGCAGGCGCTAGTCGAGCGGGATTGTCCACTTATGGAGCGTCTTCGCCATTTCAGCCCCATCAAACACAGTGCCGTTCGCGACCGAGACGACGAACTCATACTGCTCGTGTTCCAGCTCCGGCATCCACAGGGCGTTGTAACCATAGAAAAGCAGCGTCGCGGCCCATCCGAGTCGTTTGTTCCCATCAACCAGCGCGTGGTTGCGAACGATCGAATGCAGCAGCGCCGCCGCTTTGTGATGCACCGTTGGGTACGCGTCCTCACCGAGCGCCGAGGCTGCGGGCCGGGCAACGGCAGCTTCCAGCATGCCCCAGTCCCGCACGGTGAAGCCGGGGATGAGCGCCTTCCCGATCGCATCCAGGTCGTCGACTTGGAGGTATTCGATCACTCCCCGAGCCGCCGCAACACGCGGGCATGCTCGACCCCGATGCGATGGATCAGCGCGTCACGGTTGCCGCTGCGTCGGCTGGTGTACTGCGCGATCGCATCACGCGCGACCTCCTGCATGGACCGATGCTCCCGTACGGCGGTCTCCCGCAGTGCCTGCATCTGGTTCTCGTCCAGTCGCAACGTCATAGCCATGCCCCATGGTATCGCGCGGTATCGCGTGGTACCACCGGCGGCCGGAATGAGGTTCGACAGACCGTGACGGTGGGCCACGCTTGACCGACTGCGCGGTCAGTAGCGGTCCGGCCGCGACCAACTGGCCCGCGGCCAACCGGCGGTCCAGCGGCGCCTAGCGCCCCGCTATCCCCGGCTGCTCGAAGACCGCTTCACCCTCTGGAACGGCCGGACCGGCCGCGCCGCCGCACGAACCACGTCTCACTCATTTCGGTGGTTTGTCACCCGCCGAGGCTCAGTGCAGCTCGATGTCGTGACCCGGTCCGCGCTCGGTCTCAGGTCGCGGACCGAAATAGCGGCGATCGGACTCCTGGATCGAAATGTCGTTGATGCTGGCCTCCCGCCGCCGCATCAGGCCGTTCTCGTCGAATTCCCAGAGCTCGTTGCCGTAGCTGCGGAACCATTCTCCGGCCGCGTTGTGCCACTCGTACTGGAAACGCACAGCCATCCGGTTTTCCCGAAATCCCCAGAGGCTTTTGCGCAGCACATAATCGAGCTCGCGATCCCACTTGCCGGTCAGGAATTCCACGATTTCGGCGCGGCCGGTGACGAACGTGTCCCGGTTGCGCCAAACCGAGTCCACTGTGTACGCCAGGCTGACCCGCTCGGGATCGCGGGTGTTCCAGGCGTCCTCGGCCGCCTGGACCTTCTGGGTCGCGGTCTCGAGGGTGAACGGCGGCAATGGCGGGCGCGGGCTCGACATGGGTGTCCTTTCGGTACGAAATACGGATCAGTCGGTGAGGTGCGGATTTCGGCGATAGGGAATGAGGTCGGCCGCCCGGAACGGCAGCGCCGCGCCGGCGACCACGTGTTGTGGGGTGAAGCGGGTCCGGCGGCCGGTGCCGCCGTCGTCTCCGCGAGCGCCCGGTGCCGTCCATTCCACCGCCGCGGTGCCGGACAGGTGCAGGGTGCCGCCGGTCGCGAAGTCCAGGAACAGCAGGGCGGTGGTGTCGTCTATCGCGATATTGCCGAGACTGTTGAACATATTGTTGCCCGGGTAATCCGGCCACCACAGGCTGGTGCCGTCGACCCGAACGAATCCGGGCGTCCCACCCCGGTGGGACGCGTCGGCGCCGCGCTCGGGATGGACGGTGCCGAGAAAGAAGGTGTCCGACTGCTCGATCATCCGGGTCTGCTCGGCATCGCCGAAGTCGGCCGCATGGAACTGTGCCGCGGCGATTCCGTCCCGGCGAAGATGGCGTTGCTGGATGTATTGCGGGCAATTTCCGTACGCCTGATCGACCGCCATCTCCAGGCCGTCGGAGCCGGCCGCGGTCAGGGTGCCGTTGACCCGCATTCTGCGCCGCGTACCGAAATCGATGGCCAGCATCCCGACCGGCTGTCCGATCGGCAGGTCGTGCAACGGGTCACCGGCCGACGGCCTGGAATGGACCCGGAGGGTGGTGTCCCGGCCGTCGAGAAAGCCCGGCGTTCCGAGGATCGGTGAGATCCACAGCCGCCCGCCCCGGTCGCGCCCGGTGAGCAGGGCCAGATCCCGCTCGCCCAGGAAGATATGGGCCCCACCGCTGAGATTCGGCGGCGCCAGCATGCCCGACAACCGCGCCGCCTCGGCGCGCACGCCGGCCCGCCGCTGCACGGCGAGCTCGCCCTCGTGGAACTCGGTGGACCGTGTCATGCTGCCCCTCGGGAGCTAATGCTTGTTGAGTCCGACTGACATTAGCAACACTGACACGAATGCGAGCGGTGAGTCAAATGGTTAGGAGCGTAAACAGCCATTAGGTGATGTTAGGGTCGGCGCATGGCCGAGACCGGGATGACGACGGCGCCGTTGCTCGGCGAGCCGATCCCGATCGAGCTGATGAACACGATTTGGGCCGACCGGGACGGTGTCCACGATTCGTTGCGGACTTCGGCCGACGTCATGGGCTGGTTGCGTGCCGTCGGTGATCGGCTGTCGTCCGGTGGCGCGGTCCGGCGGCCGGCGCCGGGCCTTATCGCCGAGTTCCGGGACCTACGGGACGCGCTACGCCGTCTCGCGGCCGTGGCGACGGACGACCCGCGGCCGGCAGCCGAATCTCCGGTGCCGGGCCTGGCTGCCGCCGTCACGATCGTCAACCGGGCCTGCGCGACGGCGCCGACCTGGTCGGAGCTGGCCTGGTCCGGGCGGAACGACCCGCGGCGCAAGGTCCGGTCGGCCGGTACCTCACCTGAGATCGCGCTGTCGACGATCGCCGAGCAGGCCGTCACACTGTTCGTCGGCCCCGACCGGGCCGAGCTGCGGGCCTGCCACGCACCCGGCTGCGTCCTGTATTTCCGGCACGACCATCCGCGGCGGGAGTGGTGCTCGGCCGGCTGCGGGAACCGGGCCAGGGTCGCGCGGCACTATCAACGCCACCGCAATTCCTGAAATACCGCACCTGTGGAACAAATGTCGCCGGCCGCGGAAATCCGGCACCTGTGGGGTCGATCGGCACGCGCTGCGCCAGATCGTCAACGTCAAGGGCGGCTGATCAGCCGGCGGGCGGCGTCGACGAGGAAACCGCGTTGCGCGGCCAGATTGTCGGCGTCGTCGCCCAGAATCATCCGATTCATCTGGGGCACGGTAAAATACCAGTGCACCAGGCCGATCAGGGTAATGAGGAGCCGCCGGATATCCAGGGCGCCGTCGATGGCTCCGGCCCGCTGGCCGGATTCGAGCAGTCGCATCTTCTCCGCATAATGCTCGCGCCGGCTGGCGACCCCGGCCACCTCGCTCGGCTTGGCGGTCTCCAGGCCCTCCCAGACGAGCAGCCGCACCAACTCCGGATGCTCGGCGGCATAGTCGAACAGCTCGCCGATGTAGTCCGGCACCCGCTCCGGCTGGATGGCAATCGCCGCCGCCAGGTCGTTGAGCCGGGACTGCAACACGGTGGCGAAGAGCCGCTCCTTGTCGCCGAAATAGAGGTAGATCGCCTGTTTGTTGGCCTTTGCGGCGCTGGCGATCCGGTCGACCCGGGCGCCGGCGATGCCGTACCGGGCGAATTCCTCGACCGCCGCGGCGAAGATCCGGGACCGGGTCGCCGCGGGGTCGTATGGCATGCGGCACAGTCTAAACCAGATAGTTGACTTCCGGCCGGCCCGCCGTGAGGCTGGAAATCAACCGACTGGTTCATACGGGGAGAGCGGAATCGATGGAACAGCGGATAAGTCGTCGCCTGGTCGTGGTCCTGGCGGCGGCCTGCGGACTCGCGGCCGCGAACCTCTACTACGCCCAGCCGCTGCTCCCGACCATCGCCGACAGCCTGCACGTCTCCGGCGCCGCCGTGGGCATCATCGTCACTCTCACCCAGGTCGGGTACGTACTCGGGCTGGTCTTTCTCGTGCCGCTGGGGGATCTGCTGGAACGGCGTCGCCTGGTCGTCGCGACCCTCGGCATCACCACGCTCGCCCTGATCGCGGCCGCGTTGGCCCCGTCGCTGCCCGTACTGGTCGCGGCCGTGGCAGCGATTGGGGTGACCTCGGTGGTCGCGCAGGTCCTGGTTCCACTGGCGGCGTCGCTGGCCGGCGACGGCGAGCGCGGTCGAGTGGTCGGCACCGTGATGAGCGGTTTGCTGATCGGCGTCCTGCTGGCCCGCAGCCTGGCCGGCGCGATGGCCCAGCTCGCCGGCTGGCGGTCGATCTACTGGTTGGCGGCGGCGCTGATGCTGGCGCTGGCCGGCGTGCTGTGGCGGGCGCTGCCGGCGACCCACACGCGGGTCGAGCTGTCCTACCCAGGTCTGCTCCGCTCGGTGCTGGAACTGCTGCGCACCGAGCCGGTGCTGCGCCGGCGCTGCCTCTACGGCGGCTGCGTCTTCGCGGCGTTCCAGACGCTGTGGGCGACAGTGGCCTTCCTGCTCGCCGCGCCGCCGTTCGGGTACGGCGAACTGGTGATCGGCCTCTTCGGATTGTTGGGTGCCGCCGGTGCGCTGGGGGCCACGGTGGCCGGCCGGGTCGCCGACCGCGGGCACGAACGGTTGGCCAGCGGGCTGTACCTCGCCCTCATCGTGGTCGCATTCGCCGTGATGATCCCCGCCCGGCATCATCTGTGGCCGCTCGTGATCGGCATCGTGCTGCTCGACCTCGGCGTGCAGGGCGCCCAGATCGGCAACCAGTCGGCGATCTACCGGCTGCGGCCGGATGCGCGGAGCCGGATCACCACTGCGTACATCGGCTCGTACTTCGTCGGTGGCGTGGCCGGTTCGGCATTGGCGTCCTACGTGTACCACAGCTTCGGTTGGCTTGGATTGTGCTGCCTGGGTTGCGGTTTCGGTGCCCTCGCCGTGCTCCTATGGGCCACCGACCGCAGCACCGCCCGGCCCGCGGTGAAGTCTCCGACCGACCAAACCTCCGCCGCGCGTTCCGCGGCGGAGGCCTGACCGCTCAGCGGGCGAGCGCGCCCATCGGGTCCCAGGCGGGCAGCACGATCGGCTCGGTGGCCAGCGCCTGCTGGAGTGACTCCGGCAACTGGTCACGCCGGCAGGCGATCTCGAAGACGTACTGGTCGAACCAGGAGTCGTTCATCGTGTAGAAACCGTCGACGCCGTTCTCCTCACCCCAGCTGTTCTCCACCCGCCAGCGACGGGTGGTGTCCTCGAGGACGTCCACGCCGGTGAACAGCATGGCGTGCGTCATCTGGCTCTCGTGGAACACCAGCCGATCGGCCTTGTCGAGAGTGAACTCGGCGTCGTACACGCCGGTGAGGTCGAAGAGTTTCGCGTCCCAGACGCCCAGATCGCGACGCATCATCTTGCCGACGTCGCAGCCGAACCAGACCGGCTCGCCGCCAGTAATGGAGCGGCGGGCCGCATCCTTGATCACGGACATGTCGACATTGAGATAGACGACCCGGGCACCGCCGACGACATTGCCGAGGTAATCGACGGTGAAGGTGTGGTTGCGCGGACTGGTGGCCCGCGGGTCGTCGACCAGGCAGACATAGTCATCCAGCGGAATGGTGACGTATTTCGCGGCGAACTCCAGCGGGGTCAGCTCGCCGTCGCGGTGGAAGCCACGGTCGGCGTCCTTCCACTGCCAGACGAATCGCTCCGGCGGTGTGCCGAGGTGGATGCACAGCACGCGGTGCGCCACGGTGAGGATCTCGCGCTTGGCTGCCCGCATCGCGTCAACGTTGTCGCCGTTGAGGGTGCGCAGGCGGGCCGCGCCCTGCCGCAGCACGCTACGCAGCGTCGCGTTCATCTTGTTGGTGTTGGACGAGCTCTCGGTCTCCGGCATCGCCGATTTCGGCACCAGGCCGTGCTTGCGCACCAGAGCGACGAACATGTTCCACTGGCCGCCGTCGCCGACGACGGAATCCAGCAGGTAGGCGACCGTGCGGTCGTCGGCGTCCCGGTCCGCGGTCTCGATGATGGACTCGAGGAAGTAGTTCGAGCGCTCCATCTTGTCCCAGAACATCGTGTAGTTCTGGGAGAACTCGAAGTCCTTCAGATTCATCGCCTGCTTGGCGCCGACCCGTAGGAGGTTGAGCCCGGCAAAGGCCCAGCAGCGACCGCTTTGCTTCTGGTTGGTGACCTTCCAGTCGTCGAGCAGGTGGGACATTGACGGCTCGATGCCATTGACGATCGCCCGGTCCAGGGCGACATCGTCGATCGACACCTGGGTCACCGCATTCTGCGTCCGGCGGTAGGCCGGATCAGACCCGAACTCCTTGCTCAGCAGCTCGATGTCGGCGCCTGTGAGTGCTCCGTCGGATAAGCCCATGCCGTCCTCCGCTATGTCGTTATTTGCCGGTGGCAACACCCTACGCGTCACAAGGCGACTCGTCTGCAGTCGTCAGAGGGCTGTAATGATCTCGTTGATTCGCCGGGCCAGCGCGACATCCAGGTCCGTGACGCCACCCTCAGAATGAGTGGCGCACACGAACGTGACGGTCCGCCATCGGATATCCATGTCGGGGTGATGGTCCATTTCCTCGGCGACCCGGGCGACGGAATCCACCGCCGATATCGCGGTCGGGAAATCGGCCAGCTCGACCGTGCGGTGCAGACGATTCGGGTCACCCGACCAGCCGTCCAGCCCGGCGAGAGCCTCGGTAACGGACGTCTCGTTCAGCAGTGTCGGCACGGTGCCCTCCAGATGTTCCTGCGGCGGATGTCTGTGCCGAGTCTGCCACCGCGGCGTGCAGTCGGACGGTCGGAAGCGGGAGCCATATCGTGGGGACATGCCGAGGCTCGCCACGACCGCGTTGATCGCCGCGCCGCTACCGCTGGTGGTCGAGGTCGCCCGGGACGTCGGGACGGCGGGTCTTCCGCTCGGCGCCACCGGCGTGCTGCGCGGCCTGGTGGCGGACGGCGACCTGCTGGTGCTGCGCCCCGGCCACCGCCGACTGGTCAGCCGGGTCGACTGCCGCGCCGGCGAGCTCGCCCTGACCGTGGTCGAGGGTCGCTGGCGCGGGCTGAGCTACCGGCAGTGGGTCCGCCCTACGGCGGCCGGAACGCTGGTGACCGACGAGGTCCGGTGGCCGGCGACGGTGCCGCTGTCACGCCGGCTGATCGTGCGGGTGCTGCGTCGCCGGGCGGCGCTCATCACCGCTGCCGCGGCCGCCCGGACGCTGCTCGTGGTCGGCGCCGCGCTGCTCGACGGCGGCCGGGTGCTGGTGGCGCAACGAGCGGCGCCCCGCGCGCACGCCGGATGGTGGGAGCTGCCGGGAGGCAAGGTCGAGCCGGGCGAGACGCCGGAGCAGGCGCTGCATCGGGAATGCGCCGAGGAGTTGGGCGTCGAGATCGCGCTGCTGGACCGGCTCGGCTCCGATCTCCTGATCGGCGATGCGGCGGTGTTGCGGGTCTGGACGGCCCGGATCGCCGCGGGCGACGCGATCGCCCGCGAGCACGCCGAATTGCGCTGGCTGGGACCGGACGAGCTGGACTCGGTCAAGTGGCTGCCGGCCGACCTGGCGCTGCTCCCCGAGCTGCGCGGCCGGCTGCTCCGCTAACCCCGCTGGCCCCCCGTCCTGCTTGTGCCCGCCGCCCGATTTTCCATGATCGTGATCGGCTATTGGGGCTATAGCAACCAAAAACCGATCACGATCATGGAAAACGGGGCGAGGGGGCGACTCGGGGTGATTTGCCGAGGCTTGGGGGGTCAGTAGGTGGTGTGCATCAGGCGGTGTACGCCGGCGAGAGTCTGCGCGGCGACCTCCCGGGCGCGCTCGTTGCCGGCCCGCAGGACGCTCCGCAGGTAGCCTCGATCCTCGGTCAACTCCGCGCGCCGGGCCCGGATCGCGGCGAACCGTTCGTTGACCGCCTCGGTGAGCACCGTCTTCAGCGCCGCCGACCCGCCGTCGCCGACCTCGGCCGCGACCTGCTCCGGCGTACGGCCCTGGCAGAGCGCCGCAAGCT
Organism: Mycobacteriales bacterium; assembly: GCA_036267955.1. Classification (GTDB taxonomy): domain Bacteria; phylum Actinomycetota; class Actinomycetes; order Mycobacteriales; family QHCD01; genus DATAVB01. The sequence continues at coordinate 47,078 of DATAVB010000115.1, forward strand.
CGAGCAGGTTGGCGACCTCCGGCCGCCGGGCCGGCTCGTAGGTGATTGTCCGATCGGCGTCCGTTTTCGCGCCTCTGATCAGGCGGGCCGTCTCATCAGCGCTGGCCCGCAGGTTGATCGCGTTTCCCCGGCTCTTGCTCATTTTCTGCCCGTCCGTGCCGAGCAGCAGCGGCGCCGCGGACAGCAGCGCCTCCGGCGGCGCGAAGAAGTCGCCGTACCGTTCGTTGAAACGGCGCGCGATCGTTCTGGTGATCTCCAGATGCGGGAGCTGATCCTTGCCCACCGGGACGAGATTGGCGTGACAGAACAATATGTCGGCCGCCTGGTGCACCGGATAGGTGAACATCAGGGCGCTCATCTGACTGCCGCCGGTCGCGGCGTACTCCTCTTTCACCGTGGGATTCCGGCGCACCTCGGCGACCGAGACGAGGCTGAGGAACGGCAACAGCAACTGGTTGAGTGCCGGGACCTGGCTGTGCGCGAATACCGTTGCCCGATCCGGGTCGATGCCGGTGGCGAGATAGTCGGCGATGACGCCCTCGACGTCCTCGGACAGCGATGCGGGGGAGTCCCGGTCGGTGATCGTCTGGTAGTCGGCGATCAACACGAAGAGTTCGACCCCGAGATCCTGCAGCCGGACCCGGTTCTCCAGAGTGCCGAAATAGTGCGCGATATGCATTGCGCCGGTGGGCCGGTCGCCAGTGAGGATGCGGAACCGGTCCGGCTCGGCGGCGATCTCGTGTTCCAGCTCGGCGCTGCGGATCTCGGTTGTGGACAGTGACGTTGTTTCCAGGGCAATGGTCATCGGGTTGGGCTTTCTGTGATGTGCCGCCCCGATGCCGCGGCACAAAGAAATCAGGCCGCCTCAACGAGGCGGCCTGATTATCAGGACTGGGTGCGCACGGCCGCCGTCAGACGACCTGCCAGCTGTTGCGGTGGATGCGCATAGCGGCAGCATAACCGAACGCGGGCCGGGCGGAAACCCGCGATCAGCGGTTGGGCTTGTCCTCCGGCCCGGGATGTTGGTAGGACATCGAGTCCGCCGGCAGCGGCAGCGACTGGTCCTCGCCGAACGGGGACAGCGCGCCCGGGTTCTCCGAGGTGAACTCCGAGACCGCGTGGTCACCCTCGGCGGCCGGCCAGCTGGGCTCGCGCCGCTCCAACGGCTGGTCATTGCCGCGCCGGAAGATCTTGCTGCCCAGCCATACCAGCGGGTCGTACTTCCGGTCGACGACGCGCTCCTTCATCGGGATCAGCGCGTTGTCGGTGATGTGGATGCCCTCCGGGCAGACCTCGGTGCAGCACTTGGTGATGTTGCACATGCCCAGGCCGTGTTCCTCCTGGGCCGCGCGCTGCCGGTCCGCAGCGTCGAGCGGATGCATGTCCAGCTCGGCGATCCGCATCAGGAAACGCGGTCCGGCGAAGGACTGCTTGTTCTCCTCGTGGTCGCGCACCACGTGACAGGTGTCCTGGCACAGGAAGCACTCGATGCACTTGCGGAACTCCTGGGACCGCTCGACATCGACCTGCGCCATCCGGTAGTCACCCGGCTTCACCCCGACCGGCGGAGCGAAAGCGGGGATCTCCCGGGCCTTCTGGTAGTTGAACGAGACGTCGGTGACCAGGTCGCGAATGACCGGGAAGGCCCGCATCGGGGTCACCGTGACGACCTCGTCCTCGGCGAAGAGGTTCATCCGGGTCATACACATCAGGCGCGGCCGACCGTTGACCTCGGCGCTGCATGACCCGCACTTGCCGGCCTTGCAGTTCCACCGGACGGCGAGGTCCGGAGTCTGGGTCGCCTGCAGCCGGTGGATGACATCGAGGACGACCTCGCCCTCGTTCACCTCGACCGTGAAGTCCTGCAGGTCGCCGGAATCGGCATCACCGCGCCAGATCCGGAATTGCGCTTTGTACGCCATCAGTTATCTGCCCCTTCCGGCAGAACGGCCAGCTCTTCTTCGGTGAAGTACTTCTCCAGCTCCGACCGTTCGAACAGCGACATCAGCTCGACCGGCATCGTGGAGATCGGCTGTTCCCGCACGTCGATTCCGTTGTCGGCGGCCAGCGAGCAGATCAGGTTGCGGTTGCGCCACTCGGCCCGCATCGTCGGGAAGTCGTCGCGGGTGTGGCCGCCGCGGCTCTCCTGCCGGCGCTCGGCCGCCCGCGCCACGCACTCGGCCACGGCAAGCATGTTGCGCAGATCCAGGGCGAGGTGCCAGCCGGGGTTGAACTGCTGGTGACCCTCCACCGAGAGGTGCTCGGCCCGCTCGCGGATCTTCTGCAGGCGCTCCAGCGCCTCCCGCATCTCCGGCTCGGTGCGGATGATGCCCACCAGGTCGTTCATCGCCTGCTGCAGTTCCTGGTGCAGGGTGTACGGGTTCTCCCCGCCCTCGGTCTTGAACGGCGCCAGCGCGGTCGCCCGGGCGGCGTCGACATCGGACTCGGTGATCTCGGGGATCTCCGTGCCGAGCGAGTCCACATAGGAGGCAGCGCTGAAGCCGGCCCGTCGGCCGAAGACGAGCAGGTCGGACAGCGAGTTGCCACCCAGCCGGTTGGAGCCGTGCATTCCGCCGGAGACCTCACCGGCGGCGAAGAGGCCGGGAACGCGCGCGGCCGCACCGGTGTCCGGCTCGACCTCGACGCCGCCCATCACGTAATGGCAGGTCGGGCCGATCTCCATCGCTTCCTTGGTGATGTCGACGTCGGCCAGCTCCTTGAACTGGTGGAACATCGACGGGAGTCGCTTGTGGATGAACTCGGACGAGCGCCGGGACGCGATGTCCAGATAAATGCCGCCGTGCTCGGTGCCGCGGCCGGCCTTCACCTCGGAGTTGATCGACCGGGCGACCTCGTCTCGGGGCAGCAGCTCCGGCGGCCGGCGGTTGTGCTCCGGGTCCTCGTACCAGCGGTCGGCTTCGTCCTCGGTCTCGGCGTACTGCTTGCGGAAGACGTCCGGCACGTAGTCGAACATGAACCGCTTGCCCTCGGAGTTGCGCAGCACGCCGCCGTCACCGCGGACCGACTCGGTGACCAGAATGCCCTTCACCGAGGGCGGCCAGACCATGCCGGTCGGGTGGAACTGGACGAACTCCATGTTCACCAGCGACGAACCGGCCCGCAGCGCGAGCGCGTGACCGTCCCCTGTGTACTCCCACGAGTTGCTGGTGACCTTGAACGACTTCCCGATACCGCCGGTGGCGAGCACGATCGCCGGGGTCTGGAACAGCACGAACCGGCCGGACTCGCGCCAGTAACCGAAGGCGCCGGCGATCGCCTCGCCATCCTTCAGGACATCGGTGATGGTGCATTCCTGGAATACCTTGATCCGGGATTCGTAATCACCGGTCGCGGCGAAGTCCTCCTGCTGCAGGGAGACGATCTTCTGCTGCAGGGTGCGGATCAGCTCCAGGCCGGTACGGTCGCCGACGTGCGCGAGGCGCGGGTATTCGTGGCCACCGAAGTTGCGCTGGCTGATCTTGCCTTCCGGTGTGCGGTCGAAGAGCGCACCGAACGTCTCCAGCTCCCAGATGCGGTCCGGCGCCTCTTTGGAGTGCAGTTCGGCCATCCGCCAGTGATTCATGAACTTGCCACCGCGCATGGTGTCCCGGAAATGCACCTGCCAGTTGTCGTGCGGGTTGGCATTTCCCATCGCCGCGGCCGCGCCACCCTCGGCCATGACCGTGTGCGCCTTGCCGAACAGCGACTTACAGATGATCGCCGTACGTTTGCCCTGCTGCCGCGCCTCGATCGCCGCGCGAAGCCCCGAACCGCCCGCGCCGATGATGACGACGTCGTATGAATGCCGTTCCAATTCCGTCATTTTTAAACAATCTCCGTCAGCTGATGATTCGGGGGTCGGCGAACGCGCCGGCGGCGACCAGCGCGATGTATCCGTCGGTGACGGCCAGCGTCACGAGCGTGCCGAGCGCCAGCTGCATGTGCTTGCCGTTGAGCTTCGTGACCTGGGTCCACAACCGGTACCGGATGGGGTGCTTGGAGAAGTGGTTCAGCCGCCCGCCCATCAGGCTGCGGCAGGAGTGGCAGGAGGCGGTGTACGCCCAGAGGCCCAGCACGTTGATCAGCATGATGATGTTGCCGAGGCCCAGGCCGTACCGGTAGGACTCGATCAGGTCGATGGTGTTGATGATCGAGATCAGGCCCGCCGCGTAGAAGAAGTAGCGGTGCGAGTTCTGGATGATCAGCGGGAAGCGGGTCTCACCGGTGTATTTCTTGTGCGGCTCGGCGACCGCGCAGGCCGGCGGAGAGCCCCAGAAGGACCGGTAATAGGCCTTCCGGTAGTAGTAACAGGTCATCCGGAATCCGAGCAGGAAGATCAGCGTCAGGATCGCGAACGGGATGATGATCGGGAAATGCGGGAACGGCCGGCCGAAGAGGGCCGAGTCCGGGGTGCACGACTTGGTCAGGCACGGTGAGTAGAACGGCGTCAGGTAGTGATCCTTGGCCACCCAGTAGTCGCTGTGCACGCAGACCCGGACGGTCGCGTAGATCACCCAGGCCGACAGGAAGCTGAACGTGGCCAGCGGCTGGAGCCACCATCGGTCGGTCCGGAGCGTGCCGGTCCCGATCGACGCCCGACCAGGAGACTCGACGCCACCGGAGAGTGCCGACGACCCGCGGGCACCACGTGACCTGGATGGGGTGGACAAGCTCATGCGCTCTCCTGCTGTCGACTGCTGTTGAGTGCCGCGTAGCTGCCTGCCTACGCCGTGCGGACGGTGGCACCCGCGGCGAACGCCGTCTAGCATCCCGCGCCCGGCGTCCGGCGGCACAGCGGGGTCGGCTGATATCACTGTGATCTAGGCGACGCCCGCCGGGAAAGTTGCCCATCCGGGTCGGCCGGCGGTTACGCGCGGCGCGACACGATCCGTGGCCACCGTAGGCTGTGGCTGTCCGGTATCGGCGGCCAGCCCAACCGGCAGCCACCAACAGCCCTTCTGCCCTCGGAGCCACGCGTGCCCACTCGTGACGATCTGCGCAACGTCGCGATCATCGCCCACGTCGACCACGGTAAGACGACCCTGGTCGACGCCATGCTCTGGCAGTCCGGAGCCTTCACCGAGCACCAGGGCGAGCAGGGCGTGAACGAGCGCATCCTGGACTCGATGGATCTTGAGCGCGAGAAGGGCATCACGATTCTCGCGAAGAACACCGCGGTACGTTTCGGCGGCACCACCATCAACATCCTCGACACCCCTGGCCACTCCGACTTCGGCGGCGAGGTCGAACGCGCTCTGTCCATGGTGGACGGCGCGCTGTTGCTTGTGGACGCGAGCGAGGGACCGCTGCCGCAGACCCGTTTCGTGCTGCGCAAGGCGCTGGCCCGGCATATCCCGATTGTGCTGGTCATCAACAAGGTGGACCGGCCGGACTCCCGCATCGCCGAGGTCGTCGACGAGACCTACGAGCTGTTCCTGGACCTGGCCGAGGACGCCGGGGTGCAGGACGCGCTGGACTTCCCGATCGTCTACTGCCAGGCGCGGGCCGGTAAGGCCTCGCTGACCCGGCCGGCCGACGGCAGCTCGCCGGACGCGGAGAACCTCGCCGAGCTCTTCGACGTGATCCTGAGCACTGTGCAGCCGCCACACTACGAGGATGGCGCGCCGCTGCAGGCGCAGGTGACCAACCTGGACTCCTCGCCCTATCTCGGCCGGCTGGCGCTGGCCCGGGTGCACAACGGCACGATTCGCAAGGGTCAGCAGGTCGCCTGGTGCCGCGCCAACGGCGCCATCGAGCGGGTCAAGATCTCCGAGTTGTTGATGACCGAGGCGTTGGACCGGGTCCCGGTCGAGCAGGCCGGCCCCGGCGACATCATCGCGCTGGCCGGCATCCCGGAGATCACCATCGGCGAGACGCTGGCCGATCTGGACGACCCGCGCCCGCTGCCGGTGATCAGCATCGACGAGCCGTCGATCTCAATGACGATCGGCATCAACACCAGCCCATTGGCCGGCCGGTCGGGGACGAAGGTCACCGCCCGTCTGCTGAAGAACCGGCTGGACGCCGAGCTGGTCGGCAACGTCTCGATCCGGGTCCGCCCGACCCAGCGGCCGGACACCTGGGAGGTGCAGGGGCGCGGCGAGCTGCAGCTGGCCGTGCTCGTGGAGATCATGCGCCGGGAGGGCTTCGAGCTCACCGTCGGCAAGCCGCAGGTGGTGACCCGCACGGTCGACGGCGCGGTGCACGAGCCGTTCGAGCGACTCACTATTGATGCGCCCGATGACTACTTAGGCGTGATCACCCAGCTGTTGGCACTACGCAAGGGCCGAATGGAACAGATGGTGAACCACGGCACCGGCTGGGTCCGGATGGAGTACGTGGTGCCGGCCCGGGGCCTGATCGGGTTCCGGACCGAGTTCCTCACCGAGACCCGCGGCACCGGTCTGCTCAACCACGTCTTCGAGCGGTACGCGCCCTGGGTGGGCGAGTTGCGGACCCGGCCCAGCGGCTCCCTGGTCGCCGACCGGCTCGGCACGGTGCGGTCGTACGCGCTGTTCAATCTGCAGGAGCGCGGCACGATGTTCGTGGGCCCTGGAGCCGACGTCTACGAGGGCATGATCATCGGTGAAAACTCGCGCCAGGACGACATGGATGTCAATCCCACCAAGGAAAAGAAGCTCACCTCGATCCGGGTTGCGAATGCCGAGGAGCTTGAGCGGTTGATCCCGGCGCGGCAGCTCTCCCTGGAACAGGCACTCGAATTTTGCCGGGAAGACGAATGTGTCGAGGTCGCACCGGCTATCGTGCGGCTGCGCAAGGTCGTGCTGCCGGCAGCGGAGCGGGCAAAGCTCCGCGGTCGTCGGTCCTGACCGTGACGGTAAGGCCAGAACGCGGGAGAGCGGGGTCTCTTTGCGTAGTTTTGGGGGACTACGCCGAGGCGTTCTGGCTTCTGGCCCGTATGCAGCAGCGCTTCGGCGACCGGTTGCAGGGAACTGTCACGTTGGGGTTGATCAAGCGGTCACTGATTGGTCACGATCGCGTGTACCGCCCGGATTCGTTGTTTGCGGTGGGTACTGTCGCCCGCTAGCCGGCACAACCGGTAGGTCTGCGTTGCCTGGCACTTACCCGGTCACGCAGGAGTGTGATCACACTTCGTCGGGTCACCGGCGGAGTACAACAAGTGCCACATCGGCGCGCCGCCCGGGCATCTCCGGGTCGAGCAGCCACACGGCGGTCCGGTCAGCCCGGACCGACCGAACGCGACACGGAGACGAGGAGGCCCCCAGTCGTGAGAGTCAGTCGCAAGGGAGTGACGGCGCTGGCTGTCGCAGCCATAGGCTCGATAGCGCTCAGCGCCTGCGCAGGTAGCAGCAACAACAGCAGTGGCGGTAGCGGCGGCGGCGGTGGTGGCACCAAGAGCGGCGGCTCGGTCATCTACGGCGCCGACCAGTTCCCGGACAATTTCCAGCCGGATATCAACGCGGGTAACTCCACGGCCACGGCGAACGCCGACGTCCGGGTGCTGCCCAGTGCATTCCTCACGTTGCCGAACTTCCAGCCGCAGTACGACAAGGAGCTTCTGACCGCCGAGCCCACGGTGACCAGCAAGTCCCCGTACACGGTGCAGTACAAGATCAACCCCAAGGCGGTCTGGAGCGACGGCAAGCCGATCGACGCGAAGGACTTCATCTTCGCGTGGAAGGCCAACAACCCGACGGACAAGGACTACGGCGGCACCGGCAGCAAGCTGGGTGCCAACGCCTGCCAGACGCTGGGCGGCAACCCGTACAACTACATCACCTCGGTGACCGGCAGTGACAACGACAAGACCGTCACCGCCGTGTTCAGCAAGCCATACGCGGACTGGAAGCAGTTCTTCTCCACTCTCCTGCCGTCGCACCTGTTCGTGAAGTCGACTCCGGCGGCGACCTGCAAGGCGTTCAACACCGGTTGGCCGTCGACCAAGGTGCCCCCGATCTCCGGTGGTCCGTGGACGATCAGCAGCGTTGACGCGAACCAGAAGCTCATCACCGAGACCCGCAACGAGAAGTACTGGGGCAAGAAGCCCATTCTCTCGAAGCTGATCTTCAAGGTCGTTTCGACAGGCAGCCAGGACCTGCAGCAGGCGCTGCAGAACAACGAGGTTCAGGTGATCTACCCGCAGCCTCAGCTGGACCTGGTGAAGCTGATCGACGGCGTAACCAGCGCGAAGGCCGAGACGAACTTCGGACTGTCGTTCGAACACATCGACTTCAATACGGAGAACCAGTTCCTGAAGGATCCGGTGCTGCGTAAGGCAATCGCACTTTCGATCGACCGTGCAGACCTGGTCAAGCGGACGGTGAAGCAGTTCGACAACCGGGCGCAGGTGCTCGGCAACCGCCTCTTCGTCAACAACCAGCAGGGCTACGCCAACAACGCTCCGGCGGACTACGACAAGCTCAATGTCGGCAAGGCCAAGTCGATGCTCCAGGCCGCTGGCTACAAGCTCTCCGGTGGCAAGCTGACCAAGGGCGGCAAGGCGGTCTCGCTCAATATCGTGACCACCACCAACAACCAGCTCCGTCAGCAGACGGAGGAGGTCGTGGCCAACGACGTCAAGGCGATCGGCATCAAACTCGACATCAAGCAGGTTGACGCCAACACCTTCTTCGGCGACTACAAGACGCAGGGCAGCCTCAATGCCGGCGACTGCGACCTGTGCCTGTTCGCCTGGGTCGCGACGCCGTACCTGTCGTCGAACTTCTCCATCTACCAGTGCGTGCCCGACGGCCCCGACGGCAAGCCGGACCGCTCACAGGAGCTGCAGAACGCGGGTCTCGGCTGCGACAAGAAGGTCGATACCTTGATGCAGCAGGCGCAGTTCGCCCCGGACGAGGCAACGGCGCAGGGTCTGTGGAATCAGGTGGACAAGGATCTCTGGGGCGACATGTTCACGTTGCCGCTTTACCAGAAGCCGACCTATATCGCCTTCAACAAGAAATACCAGGGCATCGGCGACAACGCGACCTCCCAGGGTCCGTTGTGGAACTCCGAGACCTGGGCGCTCAAGCAGTAACTCTCATCGGGCGGGTCACCGCCCGATGACCCGGGTGCTCCCGGCGAAGCCAGCCAGCTTCGCCGGGAGCGTCCGGGGCGACGGATCGTCCACATTGCTCAGTGCGTGGGGTTAGCCTTATCCCGTGCGCAGACCCCGTCGGGAGGCTTGGAAATGCTGCCCTTCATCATCCGGCGACTGCTGATCTCGATCGTTGTGCTCTTCGTCAGCACGTTCGGCGTTTTTATCCTGCAGGCGCATTCCGGTAACCCGTTGGCGACGCTGACGCAGCGGCAGCCGCCGCCGCCGCCGTCGACCATCAACGCGTTGAAGGACCAGCTGCACCTCAACGTGCCCTCGCCGCTCCGGTACTTCTACTGGCTCGGCGGCGTGCTGCACGGCGACCTCGGGAAGAACATCAACAACATCCCGGTCAAGTCGCAGATCTTCGCCCGGCTCGGCACGACGCTCGAGCTCGTGTTTCTCGCGATGATCGTGGCGCTGATCCTGGCCGTGCTCGCCGGCGTCATCTCGGCGGTCAAGCAGTACAGCCTGGTCGACTACTCGACGACGTTCCTCGGCTTCATCCTCATCTCGATCCCGACGTTCTGGATGGCCGGCCTGCTCAAGGACGTCGCGATCCGGATCAACCAGTCCGCCGGCAGCCAGATCTTCTCCTTCTCCGGACAGAGCACCCCGGATTACAGCGGTGGATTCTTCGGCACGATCTCCGACCGGGCCAGCCACCTGATCCTGCCGACGATCACGCTCGCCTTGATCAGCTACGCGTCGTGGAGCCGCTACCAGCGCGCCTCGATGCTGGACGTGCTCAACTCCGACTATCTGCGGCTGGCCCGCGCCAAGGGCGTGCCGTGGCGCAAGGTGCTGATCCGGCACGGCCTGCGTACCGCCCTGATCCCGCTGACCACGGTCGTCGCGGTCGGATTCGGCGGCATCATCGGCGGCGCGGTGGTGACCGAGACGGTCTTCGACTGGCACGGCATGGGCGAGTATCTGCTCCAGGCCGCCAGCACCATCGACACCAACGAGATGCTGGCCTGGCTGCTGATGTCGGCCACCGCGGTGGTGGTGTTCAACCTCATCGCGGACATCCTGTACGCCGTCCTCGATCCAAGGATCCGTCTTGGCTAGCCGGGCGCGGACCGCGCTCAGAAGGGGTGCGGACCGATGACCGCTCCGACGACTCCGCAGCAACTGGAGCCCGGTGCCGAACGCGAGTTCACCGTCCAGGCTCGCAGCCAATGGCAGATGGTGTCGCGACGGTTCTTCGCCCACCGGCTGGCGATGATCAGCCTGGTCGTCTTCGTGCTCGTGCTGGCCGTCGCGTTCATCTACCCACTCTTCATGAAGCACCCATTCGACTACCAGTCCGACGATCTGTCGGTCGGGCCGTCCAGCAAGCACCTCTTCGGCACCGACTCGATCGGCCAGGACGTGTTCGCCCAGGTGTTGCGCGGGATCCAGACCTCGGTGAAGGTGTCCCTGTTGGCAATGGCAGTGGGTGAGATCCTGGGCGTTTTTGTCGGCGCGCTGGCCGGTTTCTACCGCGGCTGGGTCGACTCGCTGCTGATGCGCGCCGTCGATGTCGTGCTCACCGTCCCGGTCCTCGTCCTCGTTCTGGTGCTGTCCCGGATCGCCGGCGGCAGCTGGTGGATGATCGCACTGATCATCGGCGGGGTCACCGCGGCGCCGACCTCCCGGTTGGTGCGCAGCGTGTTCCTGTCGCTGCGCGAGCGGGAGTACGTCGAAGCCGCCCGGGCCCTGGGCGCCACCGACTCACGGATCATCTGGCGGCACCTGCTGCCCAACTCGCTCGGTCCGATCATCGTCGACGCGACGCTGGCGGTAGCCGGCGCGATCCTGACCGAGTCGGCGCTGTCGTTCATCGGGTTCGGCATCAAGGCGCCGGATGTCTCGCTGGGTAAGTTGATCAGCGACGGCGTGAACGCGTCGCAGACCCGGCCCTGGCTGTTCTACTTCCCGGGGCTCGCGATCATCATCGTCGTGTTGACGGTGAACTTCATCGGAGACGGCCTGCGTGATGCACTCGATCCGACGCAGCAGAGGGTGAGAGCTTGATGACCGAGTTCCTCGGCGGCAGTGACCTGCGGGCGCGTGACGCGTTCGAGGGCTCCTCGGCCGTCCTGGAGGTCGAGGACCTCAACGTGCGGTTCCCGACCGATGACGGTGTGGTGCACGCGGTCCGCGGCGTCTCCTATCAGCTGCGCCCGGGCGAGGTGCTCGGCATTGTGGGCGAGTCCGGCTCCGGCAAGTCGGTCACGTCGCTGGCCGTGATGGGGCTGCTGCCGCGTACGGCCCGGATCACCGGATCGGTGAAGTTCCGCGGGCGCGAGCTGATCGGCCTGGGCGACCGCGAGATGAGCGGTGTCCGTGGCCGCGGCGTCTCCATGGTCTTTCAGGACCCGATGACCTCGCTCAACCCGGTGTACAAGATCGGTGCCCAGCTGGCCGAGGCGCTGCAGACGCACGACCGCGGGATGTCGGACCGGAACGCGGGTCGGCGCTCCGTCGAGCTTCTCGACCTGGTCGGGATCCCCAATGCGAAGGACCGGGTCGACCAGTTCCCGCACGAATTCTCCGGCGGTATGCGGCAGCGGGTCGTCATCGCCATCGCCATGGCGAACGCGCCCGACGTGATCATCGCCGACGAACCGACCACGGCGCTGGACGTCACGGTGCAGGCGCAGGTGCTGGAGACACTGCGCACCGCGCAGGCCGAGACGAAGGCCTCGATGGTGCTGATCACCCACGACCTGGGCGTGGTCGCCGGCATGGCCGACCGCGTCCTGGTCATGTACGCCGGGAAGCCGGTGGAGACCGGGGACGTCGACGACATCTACTACCGGCCGCGGATGCCGTACACGGTGGGATTGCTGGGCTCGCTGCCGCGCGTGGACCGGGGTGAGCGCCAGCGCCTGACGCCCATTCACGGCTCGCCGCCCTCGCTGCTGAACCTGCCGCCCGGCTGCCCGTTCACCCCGCGGTGCCCGATGAGCCAGGACAAGTGCGAGACGGTCGAGCCCACGCTGGACCCGGTCGACGGTGTCGAGCACTACTCCGCCTGTCACTTCAGCGCCGATCTGGTGCGGAAGGACGCCGTTCCGCAGGACATCTTCAATGCGGACTCGGTGGACGACACCGGTCCGGAGATGCCCGCCGCGGACGCCGAGGGAGCAAGCCAATGACCGCGACAACGGAGACCGGCGCGGTCCGCAAGGGCGCCGGCGAGGTCATCCTGAGCGTCCAGGACCTGACCAAGTACTTCCCGATCATGAGCAGCGGCATCATCCGGCGGCACGTCGGCGACATCAAGGCCGTCGACGGGGTCAGTTTCGACCTGCACCGCAACGAGACCCTGGGCCTGGTCGGCGAATCCGGCTGCGGCAAGTCGACGACGGGGCGGGCGATCCTGCACCTGCAACCGGCCTCGACCGGCTCGGTCATGTTCGACGGCCACGAGCTCACCAAGTTGTCCCAGCGCCAGATGCGTCCGCTGCGCCGCGACATCCAGATCGTCTTCCAGGACCCGTACGCCTCGCTCAACCCGCGGATCCCGGTCAACGCGACGATCGCCGAGGCGATGCACATCCACGGGATCTGGGACGCCAAGTCCAGCCCGGCCAAGATCCGGGAGCTGCTGCGGCTGGTCGGTCTGAACCCGGAGCACGGCAACCGCTACCCGCACGAATTCTCCGGCGGTCAACGGCAGCGCATCGGAATTGCCCGGGCGCTGGCGCTTGAGCCCAAGGTGATGGTGCTGGATGAGCCGGTGTCGGCGCTGGACGTCTCCATCCAGGCGGGTGTCATCAACCTGCTGGAGGACCTGAAGGACCGGCTCGGCCTGTCCTACCTGTTCATCGCGCACGATCTGTCGGTGGTGCGGCACATCTCCGACCGGGTCGCGGTGATGTATCTGGGCAAGATCGTGGAGATTGCCGACACCGACGACCTCTTCGACCGGCCGGCCCACCCGTACACCCAGTCGCTGCTCTCGGCGATCCCGCTGCCGGACCCGGCGCGTGAGCGGGCCCGGGAACGGATCATCATCACCGGTGACGTGCCTTCGCCGGCGAATCCGCCGTCGGGCTGCCGGTTCCGGACCCGCTGCCCGAAGTTTGCCAACCAGCTCAACGACGGCCAGCGCGAGCAGTGCATCAACTCCGAACCGCTGCTGACCGATAGGGGCGTCGGGCACCCGTCGGCCTGTCACTACTCCGACGTTCTTGAGATCCTCTGACCCGTGAGGAATACCCGGCGGATCCTGCTTGTCCATGCCCATCCCGACGATGAGTCGCTGACCTGCGGCGCCACGATGGCGCGGTATGTGGCGGAGGGCGCGGCGGTCACCCTGGTCACCTGCACCCTCGGTGAGGAGGGCGAGATCCTGGTCCCGTCGCTCGCCGAGATCGGTCCGGACGGAGCCGACCAGTTGGGCGGCTACCGGATCGTCGAGCTGGAACGGGCGTGCGCCGCACTGGGGGTCACCGACCACCGGTTCCTCGGTGCCGCCGGGCATTTCCGGGACAGCGGCATGATGGGCGTGCCGTCGAACACGGCGCCGCGCGCCTTCTGGGGGACGCCGCTGGACGTCGCGGCCCGACTGCTGGCCGACATCGTCGAGGAGGTCCGGCCCTCGGTGGTGGTGACCTATGACGAACGCGGCGGCTACGGCCATCCCGACCACATCCAGGCGCACCGGGTGACCATGCGCGCCGTGGAACTCGCCGCCTGGCCGGTGGCGAAGGTCTACTGGACGGCCGTACCGCAGTCGGTGCGCGATGCCGGGCTGGCGACCGTCCGCGACGGCGGCTCGCCGTTCACTGTGCCCAAGGATCCCGACAGCCTGGGGTTTGCCGTGCCAGATGACGTCGTGACGACCCGGATCGAGGGCGTCCTGGAGGCGAAGCGGGCGGCGATGCAGGCGCACGCCACCCAGATCACGGTCGATGGCGAGTTCTACGCCCTGTCGAACGATCTGGGTCAGCCGCTGCTGGGGGTGGAGCACTTCCGGCTCGTGGCCGGCGAGCGCGGCCCGGGCCGTGGCGAGCACAACTGGGAAGATGATCTCTTCGCCGGGCTCGACTGACTCCCACTAACAGCGACCCGACTGACAGCGACCCGACTGACAGCGACCCGACTGACAGCGATCGACTGGCGCCGACCGTGAGCCGCCCCCGGCCGGGGCAAGGCCCGGGTCTTAAGCTGCAGTGGTGATACGACCGGTGGACAGGGTGCTCGGCGGCGTACTGGTCGGCTTGGCGGCGCTGATCCTCGCCGTGCTGGAGTGCCTGTACGTCAACCTCCGCATCGGCCGCACGCCGGTGCCGCTCGCTCAGATCGTCGCGATGCTCGGCAATCTCGGATTGCCGTGGGCGATGTCCAAACTGACGGGTCGCCGTGGCACGGCGCTGATTCCGGCCCTGTTGTGGGGCGTCATCGCCGTTGTCTTCGCCGCCAGCGGTCCCGGCGGCGACGTCGTGGTGCCGGGTAACTGGCAGGGCATCTTCCTGCTGCTCGGCGGAGCCGGTGCCGCGGTGCTCAGCATCGTGGTGCTGGTGCAGCCGGCCGGGCGGGCCCGGCGAACATCCGCGCCGCAACCTCAGTCCGAAGGCCGGTCAGTGCCGGCCAGGTCACAACCGGCCAAGTCACAACCGGCCAAGTCACAACCGCGCAGGTCGAGACCGCAACCGCGCAAGTAGGCCAGACCCGCGCTAGTTGCCGGTGACCTTGCTCGGGTCGAAGCCGAGCGCCGGCGTCTCGACGCTCGCGGACAGTTCGACCGCCACACCGCCGACCGGCGATCCGCCTGCCCCGGTCTGCACCAGCCGGTCGCCGATGTAGGCCGCGTGCGGGACGCCGTCGTTATCGAGATGGGTCTTCGCCCAGGCCAGCAACCCCGGCACGACCTTGGTGTCGCCGAGGGCGGACAGCTTCGGCGCGGCCGCGCGTACCGCCGGCAGTTCGGTCTTGATCTGGTCCCGCATGCCAATTACCTCGATGTCGCTGATGCCGTCACCCGTGTCGGTGAGCTCGATCCGGGTCATTACTCCGTCGGCGCTGCTGTCGTCGAACTCCGGGTTGCTGCAACCCAGCATCGTGTCCGTCTCGCCGCCGGATATGTCACCGAATGAGCATTCGAGCTTGGCTGCGGTCAGCTTGGTCAGCGCCTGTTCCTTGGTGATCGACAGCGGATCGCCGGACGGAGCGAGCGTTGTCGGGTCGTATCCAGTGGCCTGCAACCAGCCGTCGGAGGGGTGTGCCGGATCCGTGAAGTAGGTGCCCCAGGTGAGCTTGTCGCCGTCGGCCGCGATCACGGCGGCATCCTCGGCCGGGACGATCGACTTCAACATCTGCAGCCGCATCGCATCCCACTCGGCCGCGTTGTTGATGCCGGTGGCGGTGATCTTGGCGAACAGCACAGTGCCGTCCGGGGCGGAGAAGTAGCGCAGCATGCCGCCGACCAATTGCGGGCCTTCGTCGTATTGACTGTCGGGCAGCCGCTGCCCCTTCGAGCACAGCCGCAGATCGATCGACTGGTCGGAATGCCGGGTGCATTCGAAACCCGCACCGGTCAGCGTCTGCTGCACCTTCCCGGCCTGGCCGGGGACATGCTTGAAGTTCATCGCGGCGACCCCATCGCTCGCGGTCGCCGAGCCCGACTGCGAGCCGGACGGCAGGTCGCTCGCGGAGGCCGTGCTGCCGTGTTTCGGTGTCCCGTGGCCGCCGTTCTCACCTCCGCCGCAACCGACTGCCATGAAGCCGACTGCCATGAAGCCGACAGCACAGCAGGCAAGGGACCACAACGGAACTCGCCGCATCGCTAAGAACTCCCCATATCAGGATCAAAGAATAATTGGGGCGGACTCTATTACATGACCTGCGTACGGCCCATAAAAAGCGACAAAGTAGCCACCGGCACATGCTTCACAAAGAAGTGTTCGCGAAGAGCTCTTTGCGAAGGTCTCTTGGTGGTTGTACGCTGCCGGCATGGCAGCCGAGAAAACACCGCGGGACGAGGCCAAGTCCAGGCAGATCGACGCGCGCAGCCTGCGCGGGCTGGCCCATCCCGTGCGGATGCAGGTGCTGCGGCTGCTGCAGGCCGACGGCCCGGCCACCGCGACCGGGCTGGCCCAACGACTCGGTGAGAGCAGCGGCACGCTGAGCTGGCACCTGCGCCAGCTCGCCGAGCACGGGTTTATCGAGGAGGACGCCGAGCGCGGGAACAAGCGGGAACGGTGGTGGCGGGCAACGGAGGGCACCACGACGCTGCGTGCGGCCCAGTTCCGGCACGACTCGGCCACCCGAGGGGCGCTGTCGATCTACCTCAATCAGACAGTCGAGCACTACTTCCAGCGGGTTGCGGTCTATCTGAGTGAGGACTGGGAGGCCGGCTGGGAACACGCCGGCACCCTCTCGGACTGGAGTTCGCTGCGGCTGACCGCCGACCAGCTGGCGGCGCTGAATGCCGAGCTCTTCGCGGTCATCGAGCGGCACACCCCGGCCGAGCCGGAGCCGGATGCGGAGGCTGTGGTCATCCAGCTGCAGAGCTTTCCCCGGCACGTCCGGTCCGAGTCCGAGAAGTCGACATGAGGCTTGGGCTCCTCGCGCATCACCGGGATTTCCGGCTGCTGTGGACCGGCGAGACGACCAGCAAGTTCGGCAGCAGCATCTCCGGGATCGCACTGTCCCTGGTGGCGGTGAGCACCCTGCATGCCAGCACTTTCGTCGTAGCGGTGCTAAGCGCCGCGGCCTGGCTTCCCTGGCTGTTGATCGGGCTGCCGGCCGGCGCGTGGATCGACCGGTGGCCCCGCCGGCCGGTGATGATCGCCTGCGATCTCGTGTCGCTGTGCCTCTTCCTGAGCATCCCGATCGCGGCCTGGCTCGGGGTGCTCTCGATCGTCCAGTTGCTGCTCGTCGCTGTCCTCGTCGGTGTGGCGACCGTGTTCTTCCAGACCGCGTACGGCGCGTTCCTGCCGAGCCTGCTGCCGCCGGAAGACCTGCAGGAGGGCAACGCGAAACTCCAGGGCAGCGCATCGGCGGTGCAGGTGGTCGGCCCGGGCGCGGGCGGCCTGCTCGCCGAGGTCTTCGGTGCGGTGACCGGTCTGGTGGCCGACGCGGCCAGCTTTCTCGTCTCGGCCGTCTGCCTGCTCCGGATCCGCACGCGCGAGGAGCCGGCACCGGTGGTGCATCGCCGGTCGCTGCGCGAGGAGATTGGCGCCGGGCTGCGGTTCGTCACCCGCGACCCGTATCTGCGGGTGCTGATGGCCTTCGGTGCCACCGCCAACCTGGCGCTGACCGGATATCAGGCGATCGTCGTCGTCTTCCTGGTCCGCGTCGTCGGTGTCGGATCCGGCGCGGTGGGCCTGCTGATGGCGGCCACCAGCCTCGGCGGAGTCGCCGGCGCGCTGGTCTCCAGCCGGGTCGCGCGGCGCTTCGGCACCGCCCGGGCCGTCCTGCTCTGCGAGCTGTGCGGGCCGCCGTTCGGGCTGCTGATTCCCTTGACCGGCAAGGGCTTCGGCCTGATCTTCTTTGCCGTGGGCGGCTTTCTGGTGGTGGCCGGCGTGGTCGCCTCGAACGTCATCCAGAGTGGTTTCCGGCAGGCGTACGTGCCGGCCGACCTGCGCGGCCGGGTCAGCACCAGCTCGGCGTTCCTCAACTACGGCGCGATCCCGATCGGCGCCCTGCTCGGCGGCACGCTGGGTACGGCGCTTGGGGTACGGCCCACGCTGTGGCTGATGACCGGGTTGCTGGCGCTGTCCGGTCTGCTGCTGCTCGCCGGCCCGGCCCGGCACCGCCGCGACTATCCGACCGAGCCCGCGGCGGTCCGGGTGTTGGAGCCGGCGGCCGGCTGACCGGCCGCCGGGGTCAGAGTCCGGTCTCCGGCGTCGTGTCGGCGGTGTCGCCCAGCGCGGCGTGCACCGCGTGCACCGCGGCGTCGGGCAGGTCGGACTCGACCAGGGTCGCTCCCGGGAAGCGGGCCAGCTCGCGCTGCAGGTCGCCGAGGGAGAGGTGGCTGATCAGCAGGGCCAGGGCGCTGCGGCCGGGCGGGACGGCCTCGCGCAGCTCCTTGACCTTCTCGTCCTTGATTCCGTTGTCGATGAGTTTGGCCATCAGGGCGCCGCCGCCGGCGGTGGCCGCACCGCCGATGAGACCGCCGATCGGGCCGCCCAGCAGAGTGCCGATCAGCAGCCCCCACAGCCCGCCGCTGAAGGCGCCGCGGCCGGTGGTGATGTCGGTCGTCTCCTGCACCCGGGCGCGGCCCTCCGCGTCGCGGTTGATGAAGACCGCGTCGTGCAGGGTGATCTTGCCGCCCTTCTGCAACCGCGAGGCGGCAAGCAGGAACTCGTTGGCCTTCAGCGGATCGTCGAATCCGATCACAATGAGCTTGCGAGGGTCGTTATCCGGCATCA
This sequence comes from Mycobacteriales bacterium, assembly GCA_036267955.1. Classification (GTDB taxonomy): domain Bacteria; phylum Actinomycetota; class Actinomycetes; order Mycobacteriales; family QHCD01; genus DATAVB01. The sequence goes on from DATAVB010000115.1 coordinate 65,528, forward strand.
TGCGCTCCCGTTCTCCGGCGCCTTTTCCATGACGCTATCCCAACTGACTACGTTGGCGCTGTGGTTGACATCAGCTGGCACGCGGCGGGCGAGTCGGCGCTGCTGCTCGAGGTCGATTCGCTGGCCACCGCGCACCGGATCTGGGCCGGACTGCGCGCCGCCGACCTGCCCGGCGTCCTCGATCTGGTCGTGGGCGCGTCGACGGTGCTGGTCACCGTGGACCCGCTGTCCTGCGATCCGGAAGGGGTCGTACGGGCGGCCGCCGCGGCCGGCGCCGCGCCGGTCGCGGAACCGCGGACGGTCGAGATTCCGGTCGTTTATGACGGCGCGGATCTGGCCGACGTCGCCGGCCGGGCCGGAATGTCCATAGAGGACGTCGTCCGCGTGCATTCCGAATCTGCTTATCTGGTGGCCTTTCTCGGTTTCGCCCCGGGATTCGGTTATCTGACCGGGCTGGATCCGCGGCTGCGGCTGCCGCGCCGGGACAGTCCGCGGACGCGGGTACCGGCCGGATCGGTGGCGATCGCCGGTGAATACACGGCCGTGTATCCGAAACCGACTCCCGGCGGGTGGCACCTGCTCGGGCGCACCGAGGTGTCCGTCTTCGATCCGGGAGCGGTCCGGCCGGCATTGCTGGGTCCGGGTGACCGGGTGCGGTTCGTACCCGCCGGGGAATTCCGGTGATCGAGGTGGTCGAGCCGGGGCCGCTCACCACGATCCAGGACGGCGGCCGCTTCGGCTGGGGACATCTGGGCGTACCGGTCGCGGGTCCAGCGGATTGGCTCTCGCACACTCTGGCCAATCGGCTGGTCGGCAATTCCGATGCGGCGGCGGCCCTGGAGGTGACGTTGCGCGGGCCGACGCTGCGTTTCCTTTCGGCGGTGACGTTGGCGGTGGTGGGGGCACCGGTGTGGATCGACGACACCGAGGTTTCCACCGGCCGGAGCCTCATTGTCGAGAGTGGACAGACGGTACGGATCGGTACGGCAACGGGTGTGCGGGCGTATGTCGCGGTGGCCGGCGGCCTGCAGATCGAGCCGACGCTGGGCAGTAGAGCGACCGACACGCTGGCTGGATTGGGGTCGGGCCGGCTCAGGGCCGGCACGGAAATATCCACTGTGGACTGTCGGGTCGAGCCGCGAATCCTCAATCATGCAAGGCTTCCTGATCGCGGCGGAATCGTACGGGTGGTTCCCGGCCCACGCGCGGACTGGTTCACGGACGCGTCGGTGCGGATGTTCTACGCCAAGCCGTACACCGCTCGACCGGACAGCGACCGGACCGGTATGCGGCTGGCCGGACCGTTGCTGGTCCGGTCCAGGAAGGAGGAATTGCCCACCGAGGGAATGGCGACCGGAGCGATCCAGGTGCCGCCGGCCGGCGCGCCGATCGTGCTGCTGGCCAACCACGGCACGACCGGGGGATATCCGGTGATCGGCGTCGTCGCGCGGGCCGACCTGCCGGTCATCGGGCAATTGCGACCCGGGCAGGGCGTGCATTTCGTGCCCGTCGACCGGACCGCGGCGGTGACCGCCTACGCCGAGCTGTTGCGCAGTGTCGCCGGCTCGATCCGGTAGTGGTACCGGTGATGGGTGGTGAAACCGAGCCGCTCGTAGAACGCCAGCGCCGGCGTGTTGTCGGCGGTGACCTGCAGGTACGCCTGGCGGGCACCGTTGCGCGCGCCCCAGGTCGCAAGAGCCCGCATTACCGCACCGGCGAGGCCGCGCCGCCGGTGTGACTCGGCGACCTCGACCGCGGTGATCCCGAGCCAACCGGAATCCACCACCGCGCGGGCAATCGCGACATGTACACCGTCCTCGACAATCGAGGCGAAGACCGGTCGGGCGGCATTCGTGAGGACCGACACCGCGACCGCGGGCAGGCTCGCGCCGCGGCTGCGGTAGCCCGCCCGCCATCCGTCCGATGGTGCGTCGGCCAGCTCCACGGTGACCGGCGGCTCGCCGGCGAAGGCGGAGATCGACGCGGTCTGCATCAGGGTCGCCGAGACGGCCTCAAGCCCGGCCTGGTCGAGCTCGGCGTCCAGCTCCGTGCTGCCCGGCAACGCCAGCTGGAAGCGCAACGGCAGGCCGCGTTCGGCGTACCACTGCCGGGCCCGGCGCACGGCCTCCTCGACCGGCAACCCCGGATCACCCAGCGGCAGCACCGAATTGGCCCGCTGGGTCCAGCCCTCGGCGGCCCGCAGCCACCACCGGCCGAGCCACTCCGAGTCCGGCGCCTGCCAGCCCGCGGCCGCGATCTCGTCCAGCTCCAGCGGATCGGCCCGCCGCTCCGGTCGCGGCGGGATGCCGCTGAGCCGGTACACATCTGCCCGCCGCACCTCGACCACCTCGCCGTTCTCGCGCCTGATCCGGACCGGGTCGTCGACCCCGACGAGCTCGCCGAGAACATCGGAGTAGAGCGGGCGTCCGTCGGCCTCGCCGACCCGATACCGCAGCACCACCCGGCGGCCCACCACCCACGGCTGCACCCGCCCGTGCCGGACCCGTTCGGTGCCCATCTCGGCCTACCCCCTGCCCTGACAACGCCGATCGAATACAGCGATACTAGATTCAGAGCGTTGTTAGAGGCCTGCCTGTGTCGGAGAGGACCCGCTTGTGACCTACGTCATCGCCGAGCCGTGCGTGGACGTGCTCGACAAAGGATGCATCGAAGAATGCCCGGTGGACTGCATCTACGAGGGAAAGCGGATGCTCTATATCCACCCGGATGAGTGTGTCGACTGCGGCGCCTGCGAGCCGGTGTGCCCGGTCGAAGCCATCTTCTACGAGGACGACACCCCGGAGAAGTGGAAGGACTACTACACCGCGAACGTCGACTTCTTCACCGAGCTCGGTTCACCGGGTGGTGCCGCGAAGGTCGGAGCCACCGGCAAGGACCACCCGTTCATCGCCGGACTGCCGCCGCAGGTGAACGAACACTGATCTCCAGTGGGCTGAACCGCAGACGCGCGAACCTTCCTGATTTCCCCTGGGACAGCCTCAAGCGGTACGGCGACCGCGCCCGCGCCCATCCGGACGGTCTGGTCGACCTGTCGATCGGTACGCCGGTCGACCCGACCCCCGCCGTGATCCAGCAGGCGCTGGCCGCTGCCGCCGATGCCCCGGGTTATCCGACGACGGCCGGCACGCCGCCGCTGCGGGCCGCAATCTCGGACTGGCTGTCGCGCCGGCACGGTGTGACCGGGCTGGACCCGGACGCGGTGCTGCCGACGATCGGCTCCAAGGAACTGGTCGGACTGCTGCCGACGTTGCTGGGTGTCCGTCCCGGTGAGCTCGTCGTGATACCGGAGCTCGCGTACCCGACGTACGAGGTGGGTGTGCTGCTCGCCGGCGGCACGACGGTGCGCGCCGACGGGCTGGCGGCGCTCGGGCCGCAGCGGCCGGCGTTGGTCTGGGTCAACTCACCGGCCAACCCGACCGGACGCGTGCTGCCGGCCGAGCACCTGGCCAAGGTGGTCGCCTGGGCCCGCGAGCGCGGCACGGTGGTGGTCAGCGACGAGTGCTACCTGGACCTGGGCTGGGACGAGCAGCCGGTCTCGGTGCTGCATCCGGAGGTCTGCGGCGGCAGCCACGAGGGCCTGCTGGCGGTGCACTCGCTGTCCAAGCGGTCCAACCTCGCCGGCTACCGGGCGGCGTTCGTCGCCGGTGATCCGCGGTTGATCGGCCAGCTGCTCGAGGTGCGCAAGCATGCCGGGCTGATCGTGCCGTGGCCGGTCCAGCAGGCGATGATCGCCGCGTACGGCAATGACGAGCACGTGGTCGAGCAGCGGGCCCGGTACGCCGCCCGCCGCGAACAGTTGCGGGCGGCGTTGCTGTCCGCCGGGTTCACGGTGGAGCATTCGCAGGCCGGGCTGTATCTGTGGGCCACCCGCGGCCAGGACTGCTGGGACACCGTGGCCCATCTCGCCGACCTCGGCATTCTGGCCGCGCCGGGGGAGTTCTACGGACCGTCCGGCAAGGCGCACGTTCGGGTGGCGTTGACCGCCACCGACGAACGGGTCGCCGCCGCCGCGGCCCGCCTCACCACCACCTCCTGAGGACTCGACCAGCTCCGGCTGACCAGCTGCTCGGGTCCGGCCTCCGTGCCGCGCTTTTTCATGATCGTGATCGGCTATTGGGGCTATAGCAACCAAAAACCGATCACGATCATGAAAATCGGGTACGGGTACGGGGACCGGGCCGAAATCGGGGCCGGGCCGGGGCAGCCAGGTGGGTCGGGCGCCGTCAGAGGTGGCGGGCGGCGGCCTCGGTGCGCAGCCGGTCCAGCTCGATGACCAGCCGGGCCCGGTGGTGTGCCAGTCGCTGACTCGCGTCCGGTGAGGCGCCGGCGTGACTGTGCTGCCAGATCAACCGGCGCATCCGCTGGATCCAATAGCGCAGTTCGGCGTCGGAGAGCGCGTCGGCCTGCAGCATCGGGGTCGGTTGGCGGCTGGGCAGCAGTCCGACCGCGGACCGCTCGCCGGTAGCTCCACGCTGGGGATCGCTGGGGGACTGGTTCATGATCTGAACTGTTTCGCCGGGCTGTGTTCGCATGGTGTCGGGTTTGTGAATGTCTGGTAACCGATTCTCCGGCCGAAGATTTACCGCCCGGAAATCGCATTGCTCCGCACCGGTGACTTCCGCGGCGACTCTGGGGGTATGGACACGAATCTTCGCGGCCCGTCGGCCGCCAAGCGGATAGCCCTGATCGCGCACGACAACGAAAAGGCCGACCTCACCGAATGGTGCGCATACAACCGTTCCGTCCTGGCCCGACATGAATTGTTCGCCACCGACACGACCGGCCGAATGCTGCGCAAAGAGGTCGGGCTGGACGTCAGTTGCCTACGCAGCGGGCCTTTCGGCGGTGATCAGCAGATCGGGGCCCGGATCGCGGACGGCACCATCGACATTCTTTTCTTTTTCTGGGACCCGTTCGAATCGCATTCACACGACCCGGATATCAAGGCCCTGCTGCGGCTGGCAGTGGTGTGGAACATTCCGCTGGCCTGCAACCGGGCCACCGCCGACTACCTGATCTCCTCGCCGCTGCTGACCGGCCGGTACGAGCGGCGGACCCCGGAACAACGGGCCGAACTAGCCGGTGGTGGCGGGCGGGGCGGCCTTGGCTAGCACAATGTGTACGCCGGTGGTGGTCGCCTTCTCGGTCTTCCAGCCGTGCGCGCTCCGGCGCCAGACCTTGCCGGCGTAGTGCACCTCGGTGATGCCGAACCGGTAACCGTTGGCCACCGCCCAGCTCGCCACCCGCCAGCCGCCCTGGCTGGTGGCGACGGCAGCGTCCAATGTGGTCGGTCCGGCCTTCGGGGTGACTGCGAGATCGGCGGCGAGCGAGGTGGCGGCCTGGGTCCGGTTGCCGTGCGCGGGCTTGCGGTAGTTGCACCACAGCGAGGCGGGCTTCGTCCCGGTCAGCGCCAGCGACAGCGCGCTCGCGGTCTGTTCCCACTGCGCGTACGCGTCCGGGTAGGCACTGCGCTGGACGGCCTGGGCGACTGCCGTCACCGGGCGGGTCCGCCAGCCGCGCACTGTGACGAGCACGTCGAAGAAGCGGCCCGCGGCGTACCGCGGCTGTTGCAGCTTGTCCGCCGGACCCCAACCCTGCGACGGTCGTTGCTGGAACAACCCAACCGAATCGGCGTCGCCGTAGTCGAGGTTGCGCAGCTTCGACTCCTGCAGCGCGGTGGCCAAGGCGACCGTCACGGCGCGCTCGGGCAGGCTGCGGCTCAAGGCGACCGAACCGATCGTCGCCGCGTTGCCGGCCTGCTCGGGCGTCAGGTCGTACGAGTCGCCGGCGACGCCGCAGCTCGGCGCGGCCTGGAACGGGCTGGAGTCGGAGTGCAGCCAGCGGGTGACGATCACGAAGAGGGCGGCGATCAACGCCACCGCGACCAGCAGCGCGATGCCGGTCCTGGCCCGAGCGGTCACGTCAGGTGTTGGCGTGCAGCGCCGCGTTGAGCTCGGCGCCGCGGCTGCGGGGCAGGACCTGCAGGGTGCCGGTGACGCTGTTGCGGATAAACAGCAGGCTGCTGCGGCCGGAGAGCTCGCGGGCCTTGACCACGGCGCCGTCGGGCAACGTCACCTTCGACCCGGCCGTGACGTAACAGCCGGCCTCCACGACGCAGTCGTCGCCGAGCGAGATGCCGATGCCGGAGTTGGCGCCGAGCAGGCAGCGCTGCCCGATGGTGATCTGCTCGGTGCCACCGCCGGACAGGGTGCCCATGATCGAGGCGCCGCCGCCGACATCCGAACCGTCACCGACCACGACGCCGGCGGAGATCCGGCCCTCGACCATCGAGTTGCCGAGCGTTCCGGCGTTGTAGTTGACGAAACCCTCGTGCATCACTGTCGTCCCGGACGCGAGGTGGGCGCCGAGCCGGACCCGGTCCGCGTCGGCGATCCGCACCCCGGACGGGATCACGTAGTCGACCATCCGTGGGAACTTGTCGATGCCGTAGACGGTGACCGGCCGCAGCCGCAGCCGGACAGACTCGAAATCCTCCGGGGCACACGGTCCGTGGCTGGTCCACACCACATTCGACAGCACGCCGAAGATGCCGTCCATGGACAGCCCGTGCGGTGCGACGAGCCGGTAGGAGAGCAGGTGCAGCCGCAGGTACGCGTCGGCGGCATCCTTGGGCGGCTCGGCCAGGTCGATCTCGGTGGCCACCAGTTCGGTCCGGACCCGGCGGCGCTCGTCCCGGCCGACCAGCGCGGTCAGCTCGGCCGGCGGCTGCTCGCTCGCCGGCGCATCCAGCGTGGGCGCCGGATACCAGGCGTCGAGCACCCGGTCGTCGTCGGTGATGGTGGCCAGGCCGAAGCCCCATGCCGTTGTCATGAGGCGGACTCCGAAGTGAGCGTCACACTGGCTACGGTACCGGCGTGCCCTCTTTGGATCTGACTCTGGATGCCGTGTCCCTCACCGCCGCACTCGTCGATATCCCGTCCGTGTCGGGTTCGGAGGGGCCGCTGGCCGACGCGGTGGCCGCCGCGCTGGGTGAGCTCGGCCACCTGCGGGTCGAACGGGACGGCAACGTGGTGCTGGCCCGGACCGCGCTCGGCCGGGGTCAGCGGGTGCTGCTGGCCGGGCACCTGGACACCGTACCGATCGCCGACAACGTGCCGTCCACATTGGACAACGGGCGGTTGTACGGATGTGGCACCTCGGACATGAAGGCGGGCGACGCGGTCATGCTGCGGATCGCCGCGACGGTGACCGACCCGGCGTACGACCTGAGCTTCGTCTTCTACGACAACGAGGAGGTCGAAGCGGCGAAGAACGGGCTGCGCCGGATCGCGGCCGAGCACCGCGACTGGCTGGCCGCCGACCTCGCCGTCCTGATGGAGCCGACCAGCGGCGACATCGAGGCCGGCTGCCAGGGCACGCTGCGCGTGGTCGTCACGGTCGACGGTCATCGCGCCCACTCGGCCCGTTCCTGGTTGGGGGAGAACGCGATCCACCGGGCCGCGCCGGTCCTGACCCGGCTCGCCGACTACCGGTCGCGCTCGGTCGACATCGACGGTTGCGTCTACCGGGAAGGGCTCAACGCGGTACGCATCGACGGCGGCGTCGCCGGGAACGTCGTCCCGGACCGCTGCACCGTCACGGTGAATTTCCGGTTTGCGCCGGACCGGGATGTGGCGGCGGCCGAAAAGCACGTGCGCCAGGTGTTCGACGGATATCCGGTGGAGCTCGTCGACTCTGCATCCGGCGCGCTGCCAGGCCTTTCCGCACCCGCGGCGCAGGCGTTCATCGCCGCAGCGGGCGGTTCGGTGAGCGCCAAATACGGCTGGACCGACGTGGCCCGCTTTGCCGCGCTGGGAATTCCGGCCGTCAATTACGGCCCCGGTGATCCCAATCTCGCGCACACCCGCGAGGAGCACGCGGTGACCGACCGGATCCTGGAATGCGAGAGGGTGCTGGCCCGCTACCTGCGCGGCTGACCGTCGATCAGTCGCGCGGATGCCGAGGCCGGTCAGCTGTGCCGCTTCGCTGACAGCGGACGCGCTGTCCATGCCCGCGCCGCTCGGTTAGCGTGACCTTGTGGCTGACATCATCGACTTCCCGAAGCGTCCGGCCGAGCCCGAGCCGTTGTGGCGATCCGTCCTCGGTGCCCGGCTTCGCCGGCTGCGCATTGCAAAGGGCTACAGCCTGACCCGCACCGCGCGCCGGGCCGGGATATCTCCGCAGTACCTGTCGGAGATTGAGCGCGGCCTCAAGGAGCCGTCCTCCGAGGTCGTTGCCGCCGTCGCCGGCGCATTGGAGTGCACCGTGCTCGAGGTGGCCTCGCTCGCCGTCGCCGACCTTCGGCGTACCGGCGCCCGCCGCCCGTCCGGCCCGGTCGCGCTCCTCGCCGCCTGACCGGTTAGGGCTCCTTGCGGTAACCGACTAGTTGGTCGGCCAGGCCGTATTCGACGGCTGCGGCCGCGGAGAAGATGCGGTCCCGGTCGGTGTCCTTGCGCAGTGTCTCGACGGTACGGCCGGTGTGCTTGGCCAGGACCTCCTCGATCTCCGCCCGCAGCCGGATCACCTCCTCGGCCTGCAGGATGAGATCCGGAATCGCGCCCTGCGAACTCGCCGAGGGCTGGTGCAGCAGGACCCGGGCATGCGGCAGCACGCCCCGCCGGCCCTTGGCCCCGGCCGCGAGCAGGATCGCCGCGCTCGCGCAGGCCTGCCCGATGCAGGTCGTCACGATCGGCGAGCGGACGAACTGCATCGCGTCGTACACGGCGAAGGCTGCCGTCATCGAACCGCCGGGTGAATTGATGTAGAGATTGATCTCCCGTTCGGGATTCTGTGCCTCCAGATGCAGGAGTTGCGCGATCAGGACGTTGGAGACGCCGTCGTCGATCTCCGTACCCAGATAGACGATCCGTTCGGCCAGCAGGTGGCTGTAGACATCCATGACGCGGTCGCCGCGCGGATGCTCGGCGACGACATTGGGAATGGTGTAGGCGCTCATCGGTTCGTCCCCAATCCGACCTGCGGCCGGTCCGGCCGGATGACGTCCATTGAATCGATGATGTCGTCGATAAAGCCGTATTCACGCGCCTCGGTCGCGGTGTACCAGCGGTCGCGGAGCGAGTCCTCATAGATCCGTTCGACGCTCTGCCCGGTATTTTCGGCAATCAGCGCGAGTACGGTGTCGCGGGTCTGGCGCAGGTCGTCGGCCTGCAATTCGATATCGACGGCCGATCCGCCGATTCCCGCCGACCCCTGGTGCATGAGGATCCGGGCATGCGGCAACGCATACCGCTTTCCCGGAGTCCCGGCGGACAACAGAAACTGTCCGGCGCTGCAGGCGATTCCGAGGGCCAGGGTCGACACCTCGTTGGGAATCAGCCGAATGGTGTCCATAATGGCGAGCATCGCCGGCACCGATCCGCCGGGCGAATTGATCCAGAGGCTGATGTCGGCCCGCGGATCGTCCGCGGACAGCAGGAACAGTTGGGCGCACAGGCGGGCGCCGATCTTGTCGTCCAGCTGCGAATCGAGTACGACGACGCGATGGTGCAGCAGTCGCGTCGCAACCTGTTCGGCCAGGGGTGGTGAGGCATTCTGTTCGGGCGCGGTCATGCAATCGACTCTGCCCTCGGCGTCTGGGCTCGGTCCAGCTTCTGCTGCCGTCAGCAGAATAATCGGACCAGCGGACCTCAGCGCTGGGGGCCGAGCGCCTTCCGGCCGGCCCGCAGTTCCCGGCCGACCGCGGTGGCCCGCCAGCCGGTGAATCGGGCCGCGGTCAATTCGAGTTCGCCCGGCGGCACCGCGCCGTTGTCGGACGTATGCGATGCGCCGTAGGGATTTCCGGCCTCGAACTGCACCGGGTCGGTATATCCGGGCGCCACCACGATGCCGCCGAAATGGTAGACCGACTGATACAGCGCCAACAGGGTCGATTCCTGCCCGCCGTGCGCGGTGGCGGTGGAGACGAAACCGGCGAACACCTTTCCGGCAAGCCGGCCGGCGCCCCACAACGGCCCGAGGGCGTCGAGGAACGACTTCAACTGCGCCGCGACATTGCCAAATCGGGTTGGCGTTCCAAAGAGCACGACATCGGCCCAGTCGACGTCGTCCGGCGTCGCCAACGGGATGCCGGCGGTGGCCCGTAGATGGGCCGACCACGCCTCGTTGGCACTGATCGCCTCGGCCGGCGCATTCTCCGCGACCCGCCGCAGCCGTACGTCACCACCGGCCGCGGCGGCTCCGGTCGCCACCGCCCGGGCCATCGCGTGCACGCTGCCGGTGGCGCTGTAATAGATCACCGAAACACTGGGACCACCGTCGTTTCCGGGCCTCGGGGTGAGCAGTTCGGTCCGCTGTTCGGCCGCGGAGCCCTCGGTGAACCGCACCGTCGCGCTCCGGTCGAACCTCTCTGCCGTCATGCCACCCCTTGATCGGTACGTCACAGCCGTCGGTACGTCTGCTGTCGGTACCTGGCAACTGTCGGTACGTGGCAGCGTCCCGGTGCTCCGCCACTGTGCCGCGAAACGTTACCGTGGCGCCATGACGCACGAGATCGAGAACGGGCGGGCCGGCGGGCCCCCGGAACACCTCCGCGGCCCCATCGTCCTGCGCCGGGCACAGGCGAGCACGGAGAGCACGACCGACCAGCGACTGCTCGACGGCCGCGGTTCGGCCGACTGGGTGCACACCGATCCGTGGCGGGTGCTGCGCATCCAGTCCGAATTCGTTGAGGGATTCGGGCTGCTGGCCGAGCTGCCGCGCGCGGTCAGTGTCTTCGGCAGCGCCCGGACCCGGCGCGACGACCCGGAGTACGCGGCCGGCCGGGCCCTGGGCGCCGCGCTCGCGGACGCCGGATATGCGGTCATCACCGGCGGTGGCCCGGGCGCGATGGAGGCGGTGAACCGCGGCGCGCAGGAGGCCGGCGGCACCAGCGTGGGGCTCGGCATCGAGTTGCCGTTCGAGCAACGGCTCAACGACTGGGTCGACATCGGGCTGAACTTCCGCTATTTCTTCGCCCGTAAGACGATGTTTGTGAAATATGCCCAGGCCTTTGTCATTCTGCCGGGCGGATTCGGCACCCTGGACGAACTTTTCGAGGCGCTCACCCTGGTGCAGACCCGCAAGGTCACGCGATTCCCGGTCATTCTTTTCGGTACGGCGTACTGGTCGGGTCTGTTCGACTGGCTGCGCGGCACCGTGCTGGAGGCGCACAAGATCGGCGAGAAGGATCTCGACCTGCTGACCGTGACCGATGACGTCGACGAGGCGGTACGGCACATCGTCGAGGCCGGCGCCGGGCACGCCGATCACTCCGGCCACGCCACCGGTCTGCCGGCCACCGGTCGCTGATGGCGACGATCTGCGTCTACTGCGCGTCGGCCACCGGCATCGACGCGCGGTACGTCGAGCTCGCCGGCGCCGTCGGGACCGAGTTGGCCCGGCGCGGGCACGACCTCGTCACCGGCGGTGGCACCGTCTCGATGATGGGGGCCGTCGCAAAGGCGGCCCGGGCCGGCGGGGCCCGGAGCACCGGGGTGATCCCGCGGTCGCTGCTGGACGTGGAGGTCGGCGACCAGCACGCGGACGAACTGGTCGTGGTGGAGACGATGCGCGAACGCAAGGCCGAGATGGAACGCCGCAGCGACGGCTTTCTGGCCCTGCCCGGCGGGATCGGCACGCTCGAGGAACTGTTCGAGGTCTGGACCTCGCGGACCCTGTCGATGCACGACAAGCCCGTCGTCGTGCTCGATCACGACAACTTCTTCGGTCCACTGTGGACATTTGTGGATGCGCTGGTGGAGAAGCAGTTCGTCCGACCCGGCGCCTACCGGGCGCTGATCGTCCGGGACTCGGTCGAGAAGGCGCTCGCCGCCGCCGCGCCGTAAGCCGCCCGCAACGCGGGCAGGTCGGCCGCTCGGCAATATGCGGCCCCGGCATTCCCGGCCAGATTTCCATGATCGTGATCGGTCATTGGGGCTATAGCAACCAAAAACCGATCACGATCATGGAAATCTGGGGCCCGAGTCTGGACTGGGTCTGGCCGGTGCGGGCGGTCAGGCGGTGCTCAGGCCATGCCGCGGCGCGGTGCAATCGGCTGCCGGTCGCCGCGGATGGACGAGACCATGTCCAGCACCCGGCGGGTCGCCCGCACATCGTGGGCCCGGAAGACCCGGGCGCCCAGCCAGGCCGAGACGGCGGTCGCCGCCAGCGTCCCCTCCAACCGGTCGGCGGCCGGCAGATCGAGGGTCTCGCCGACGAAGTCCTTGCGGGACAGGGCAACCAGCACCGGCCAGCCGGTCTCGACCAGGCGGCCGAGCTCGCGGGTCACGGTCAGCGAATGCCGGGTGTTCTTGCCGAAGTCGTGCCCCGGGTCGATCACGATCCCGTCCGGCCGTACCCCGGCCGCCGCCGCCCGCTCGGCCAGTCCGACCACTGTGGACACCACGTCCCCGGTCACGTCCGGATAGGCGACTCGGTGCGGTTTGGTACGGGGGGAGTGGTGCCCGGCATGGGTGCAGACCAGCCCGGTCCCGTACTCGGCCGCCACCGCCGCGAGGTCGGGATCGACGCCCTCCCAGGCGTCGTTGAGCAGATCCGCCCCGGCCGCGGCAACGACCCGGCCGACCTCGGCCCGCCAGGTGTCGACGCTGATCACCAAGTCGGGGTGCCGGTCCCGGACGGCCTCGACCATGCCGCCGACCCGCCGGATCTCCTCCGCGGCGTCGACCGGCGTGCCGGGACCGGCCCGCACGCCGCCGATGTCGACGAGGTCGGCGCCTTCGTCCACGGCCCGGTCGACCGCCGCGAGCGCCGACTCCAACTCGTAGGTCGCGCCCTGGTCGTAGAACGAATCCGGGGTCCGGTTGACGATCGCCATCACCAGCAGTTGCTCGTCGCCGAAGGTGTGGCTACCCAGCCGTAGCGGCATGTCCTGCCTTTCCGGTCCGTCCGGTCGATGTCCGGCCGGAGGGGCATTCGGTATCGGTTGACTCAGCGTGACACGATCGCATCCGTGGTCACTTTCCTGCTCTACATTCTGGGCCTCATCGTGGTCGGCGGGCTGCTGTTCGTCGTCGCGTCGTTCGCGTTCGGCCGCGGCGAGGAGCTCGCGCCGCTGCCCAAGGACACCACGCCGCTGGAGCTGCCCGACGAGCGTCCCGTCCTGGGTACGGACGTGCGCAGGCTCCGCATGCCGGTGGTGTTCCGCGGCTACCGGATGACCGAGGTGGACTGGTTGCTGGAGGAGCTCGCCGAGGCGCTGGACGACCGGGACCACGAGATCGCCCAACTGCGCGCCGACGCCGGGGTCGAGGCCGCCGACCGGACCAGTCACGCCCGACACGCCCGGCACGACGACGAGCGTCCCGAGCTGTGAGCGCGGCGGTGCTGGTCGGTGCGGACGGCCGGCCGCGGTGCCCGTGGGCGGGCAGCGCGCCGGAGTACGTCGCCTATCACGACGAGGAGTGGGGTCGGGAGCTGCGCGGCGACGATGCGCTGTTCGAACGGCTCTGTCTGGAGGCGTTCCAGTCGGGGCTGTCCTGGATCACGATCCTGCGCAAGCGCCCGGCGTTCCGGGAGGCGTTCGCCGGCTTCTTGATCGAACGGGTCGCGGAGTTCGGGCCGGACGACGAGGCCCGGTTGCTCGAAAATGCCGGCATCGTACGGAACCGGGCCAAGATCAGCGCGGCCATCGCCAACGCCAAGGTCGCGGCCGAGCTCTCCGACGGGCTCTCCGAGCTGCTCTGGTCCTACGCGCCGAGCAAGCAGCGCCGACCGAAGACGGTGGCCGACATCCCGGCCATCAGCCCGGAATCCACGACAATGGCCCGGGATCTGAAGAAGCGCGGCTTCCGATTCGTCGGTCCGACCACCGCGTACGCGCTGATGCAGGCCAGCGGCATGGTCGACGACCATCTCCGCGACTGCTGGTGCGCCGCCTGACCGTCGACGGCAGCGCTCTCAGCCTGCCGGGATCGCGCCCTCCTCGATCGGAGTGCGCTTTGATCCGCATTTCGTCGCTCAGGGACGGGTAAAGCGCGCTTCGATCGGACTGGGGCGATCAGTCGGCGGGGCGTTCGTACCGCCCGTAGACCTCGGCGGCGGCCTCGTGGAATCCGGCCGGTTGCCCGGCTTCGGCGAAGGTACGGGCGATCTCGGTCATCTCCGCGGTCCACCGCCAGCCCTTGGCCCGGGCCGAGTCGAGCGCCGACTCCCACCGGTCGGCCAGCGCCGGCTGCGACCGGGCCCACTCGGCCGCCAGCGCGTCCTCGACGCCGTGCCCGCGCGCCGCCTCGCGCAGTGCCAGCAACAGCGCCGCGCTGCCCTTCGTCCACGCCGCGTACGTCATCTTCAGCGCCGAGGCCGCCGTCGTACCACCGTCCAGCGCGATAGCCTCCAGCGGACCGCCGCCCAGCAGGCCCGCGAGTTCCGCGGCCCGATCACCGGAAAGAAACAGCCGGGTCCGGCCGCGTTCGGTCGGCGGCGGTCCGACCACGCCACCGTCGACGTACGCCGCCGAGCCGCCGACGGTCTCGGCGACCCGCGTGGCGGTGCCAGGCGAGATCGCGTTCGCGTCCAGATAGATGCCGGAAAACCCCTGCGCGGCAACCGAAGCAGCGACCTCGAGCGCCGCGTGCGGCGGGCAGATCGAGACGATCACGTCGGCCGCGGCGCACACCGCCGCGACCGAACCGGCATCTCGGAGGCCGGCGGCCGAGGCCCGCCGGGTCGTCGCCGCGCTGCGCCCAGGGCCGGCCCAGCACACCGGCAGGTCCCGGCCGCGCAGGGCGGCGCCGATCGCCGCCCCCATCTCGCCGGGATGCAGGATTCCGAGTTCGGGCATGGTCACTTCCCGGTGAAGGTGGGTCGTTGCTTGGCCAGGAACGCGGCGGTGCCGTTGTGGTGGTCGGCGGTCCCACCCAACGCGGCCTGCAGTTCGGCTTCCTTCGCCAGCGCTTCATCGAAGGTCGAGGTCTCCGCGTAGATCAGGCTCTCCTTGATCGCGGCGTAGGCCAGGGTCGGCCCGGCGGCCAACCGCGTCGCCAGTTCGGCGGCGGCGGGCAGCACCCGGTCGTCCGGCACGACCGCGTTCACCATCCCCATCTCCAGCGCCTGTTCGGCGGTGACCCGCTCGGCCAGGAGCGCGAGGGCGCTGGCCCGGGCGTGTCCGATCAACCGGGGCAACAGCCAGGACGCTCCGCTGTCCAGCGACAGCCCGACCCCGGCGAAGGCGAGCAGGAAGCTGGCACTCTCGGCCATCACCCGGAAGTCCGCGGCGAGCGCGAACGACGCCCCCGCGCCGGCGGCGACGCCGTTCACCGCGGCGATGACGGGCTTCGGCATGCCGAGGATCGCCCGGGCGATCGGGTTGAAGTGTTCGGTGACCGTGGTCAGCGGCGCCGGATCGCCGGCCTCCAGCAGCGCGGCGTGTTCGGCCAGGTCCTGCCCGGCGCTGAACGCCGAACCGGCCCCGGTGAGGATGACCGCCCGGACCCCGGAGTCGTCGGAAACCCGCTGCAATGCGCCCAGCAGCGCCGTTTTGAACTCCAGCGAGGCCGAGTTGAGGGAGCCAGGACGGTTGAAGGTGATGGTTGCGACCGCGTCGTTCACAGCCACGAGTACGGATTCGGACACCGTCTGATCCTCCCGGGTTTGTCGACTTACGCCGTGGCCTGACACTACTGCGACCAAGATCCCTCTAGACTGTGGCGATCGGTGACCCGGGGGGAGAACGTTGGTCCTGTCGCCACCCGACCCGGTCGGGCGGCAGATGCGCTGTCGGGAACGCTGTCGGAGAACGAGCACGGTCGGTCGGGCGCCGGCTGCTGGAGGAGGCACGAATGGCGGCCATGAAGCCGCGGACGGGTGACGGTCCGCTCGAGGTCACCAAGGAGGGACGTGGAATTGTCATGCGCGTCCCATTGGAGGGTGGCGGACGACTTGTCGTCGAGATGTCCGCTGAGGAAGCTGCCGCCCTGAGCGAAGCACTGAAAACCGCAGTCGACTAGTTACCACCAGTACAACTCACCACCAGTACGCATTTGGGCACCCAGCGCCGCCGGCGGTGGGTGCCCCGCCATAACGCACCCGGCCTCGGCCGTGCGGCTTCTCGCCGCATGGCGGGGCCGGGTCTGTGCTCAGCTCAGCGCAGTGAGTTGTAGATCTCGGCGGTCTGCCGGGCCACCTCGGTCCAGGAGAAGTCCGACAGGGCGCGCTTCCGCCCGGCCTCGCCCATCCGCCCCGCCAGCGCCGGATCCGCGAGCAGCGCGTTCAACGCGTCGGCCAGCCCCTCTTCGACGGCACCGTCCAATGTCACCAGCGTCCCGGTGACCCCGTCCTGGACCACCTCGGGGATGCCGCCGACCCGGGTGGCGACCACCGGAATCCCGCACGCCATCGCCTCCAGGTTGACGATGCCGAGCGGTTCGTACGTGGACGGACAGCAGAAGACCCGGGCGTGCGACAGCAACTCGACGACCGCTGGGCGCGGCACCATCTCCCGGATCCACAGCACCCCGCGGCGGGCCGCCTGCAGTTCGGCGACGGCGGCGGTCATCTCGGCGGCGATCTCCGGGGTGTCCGGCGCGCCCGCGCAGAGCACCAGCTGCGCCTCGGGGGCGAGCGCGTGCGCGGCGCGGACGAGGTGGATCAGCCCTTTCTGCCGGGTGATCCGGCCGACGAACAGGACGTACGGCCGGTCCGGGTCGACGCCGTACCGTTCCAGCGCCGCGGCCGAGGTGACCGGGCGGTAGATGTTGCTGTCGATGCCGTTGTAGACGACGTGCACCCGCTCCGGGTCGACCTGCGGATAATGCGCCAGCACGTCAGCGCGCATCCCCTCGCTGACCGCGATGATCGCCGACGCGGAGTTGTACGCGGTCCGCTCGGCCCAGGAGGAGATGCGGTAACCGCCGCCGAGCTGCTCGGCCTTCCACGGCCGCTGCGGCTCGAGCGAATGCGCGGTCACCACGTGCGGGGTCCCGTACAGCAGGCAGGCCAGATGCCCGGCCATGTTGGCGTACCAGGTGTGCGAATGCACGATGTCGCAATCGCCGACGGCGGCGGCCATCTCCAGGTCCGCGCCGAGCGTGCCGAGCGCCGGGTTGGCCGCGGCGAGCTCGGCGGGCGGCAGGTACGCCGCCGCATCCGGCCGGTTGGCGCCGAAGCAGTGCACGTCGACCCGCAGGTCCAGCGCGCGCAGACTGGCGACCAGATGCTCGACGTGCACCCCCGCGCCGCCATAAATCTCCGGCGGATATTCCCGCGTGAGTACGCCGACCCGCGGTGCCGCGCCGGGGTATCCAGTCATCGTGCTGACGCCTCTCGTTGAACCGATCAGTCGCGCTCTTCGGCTGGGCTATCTCGGACTGTATGGCCTGTCCGGTCGGGCAGCACCTCCGGGCGGCCCATCGATAACTACGTCGATAAATTGGTGCGACGTTCTGTCGCCGGACCTGCCGATGCAACACATCACGGATAGGCTTCAGCGCATGCGGTCACACCCTCGCGTTCTCGGAATCGTCCTCGCCGGCGGCGAGGGCAAACGTCTCTGGCCGCTGACCGCCGACCGGGCCAAACCCGCCGTTCCCTTCGGTGGCAACTACCGGCTCGTCGATTTCGTCCTGTCCAACCTGGTGAACGCCGGCTACCTGCGGATCTGCGTGCTCACGCAGTACAAGTCGCACTCGCTGGACCGGCACGTCACCACGACCTGGCGGATGACCACCGAGCTCGGCAACTACGTCACGCCGGTCCCGGCCCAGCAGCGGCTCGGGCCGCGTTGGTTCACCGGCAGCGCGGACGCGATTTACCAGAGCCTCAACCTGATCTACGACGACCAGCCCGACCACATCGTGGTTTTCGGCGCCGACCACGTCTACCGGATGGATCCGAGCCAGATGGTCGAGCAACACATGGATTCCGGTGCGGGCGTCACCGTCGCCGGAATCCGGGTGCCGCGCGAGGAGGCGTCCGAGTTCGGGGTCATCGACGCCGATGAGAAGGGCAAGATCCGGCAGTTTTTAGAAAAGCCGGCCGATCCGCCGGCCCTGCCGGACAACCCGGACCAGGCCTTCGCCTCGATGGGCAACTACGTCTTCGAGACCGGCGCCCTGCTGGACGCGTTGAAGCAGGATGCGGCCGACGACAGTTCGGTGCATGACATGGGCGGCAGCATCATCCCGATGATGGTCCAGTCCGACAGCGCGCACGTCTACGACTTCGCCAACAACGACGTGCCCGGCGCGACCGAGCGCGACCGCGGCTACTGGCGCGATGTCGGGACCATCGACGCCTACTACGACGCGCACATGGACCTCGTCGCGGTGCACCCGATCTTCAACCTCTACAACAAGCGTTGGCCGATCTTCACCACGCACCCGCAGCAGCCGCCGGCGAAGTTCGTCGAGGGCGGCATGGCGCAGGAGTCGATCGTCAGTAACGGGGCGATCGTGGCCAACGCCACGGTCCGGCAGTCGATCCTCTCGCCCGGGGTGCGGGTGTACGCCGGCGCGTACGTGGAGGGCTGCGTCGTGATGGACAACGTCTCCATCGGCCGGGGCGCCGTGGTGCGCCGCGCCATCCTGGACAAGAACGTGGTCGTGCCCGACGGCGCCCACATCGGAGTCGACGCCGAGGTGGATCGGACCCGATACCAGGTCAGCGGTGACGGCGTGGTCGTTCTGGGCAAGGGGCAGCGGGCTCTTCCGTAAAAGCTGCGTTAACGCTGACCGGCGGGCATCACGATGTGGTGATCCGCCGTCGTCGGCTTGCCAGGGGTGGCTAGGGTTGCCGGACCACGGTCTGCGGTCCGTACGCCGGAGATCATGTCGCCTTGAGGAGGCAGCGATGAGAGACCGCACCCGGGCTGGTTGTGCCGTAGTGGCGGCGGCGGTGATCGCGTCACTGGCGCTGGCCGGCTGCGGCTCGACGGTGAACAAGAAGCAGGCCACCACCAACAGCAGGCCCAGTTGCTCGACCGGCTCGGCCACGCCGAAGCCCGCTCCCACTTCGCCGGCGTCGGTGCAGGTCACCAAGGACGCGTCGCTCGCCGCGCAGGTACCGGCCGCGGTCCGGAAGGCCGGCACGCTGAAGGTCGCCGCCGACGCGTCGTACCCGCCCAACGAGTTCCAGCCGCAGGGCAAGACGACCATCGTCGGCATGGACGTCGACCTGGGCACCGCGATCGGCAGCACGCTCGGGCTGAAGACGACGTTCGTCAACGCCAGCTTCGACGGCATCCTGGCCGGGCTCGCGGCGCACAAGTACGACCTCGGCATGTCGTCGTTCACCGACACCAAGGAGCGCCAGCAGACGGTCGACTTCGTCACCTACTTCAGCGCCGGCACCTCGATCATGGCGAAGAAGTGCAACCCGCTGAACATCAAGACCCAGCTCGACCTGTGCGGCAAGAAGATCGGTGCGGAGAACGGCACCACGCAGCTGGACTCGCTGCAGAAGAAGACGCCCGGCTCGGTCGCCCAGCAGTGCGCCACCGCCGGCAAGAAGGCGCCGGTCGGCAGCGGCTATCCCGACCAGTCCAACGTCAACACGGCGTTGGCGGCCGGCCGCATCGACGCCTATCTGGCCGACACCCCGGTCGTCGACTACGCGGTCAAGGCCAACAGCCAGCTGTTCCAGAAGGTCGGCAAGACCACCGACGTGGCGCCGTACGGCATCGCGATCCCGAAGGACAGCGGCACGCTGAAGAACGCGGTCCTGGCCGCGGTGAAGAAGATGATCGCCGACGGCACCTACACCGCCATCATGAAGAACTGGGGTGTGCAGGCGGGCGCCATCAGTGACCCGGTCATCAACGGCGCGCAGTCCTAGGGCAGGTCGCAGTCATGGCGGGAGATCCTGCTCGAGGCACCGATGACCGGCCCAGCGAGACGGGCCGGGAGGCGGCGACCGGTCCCGAGGTGATCCGCGCGATCCCGGTGCGCCATCCCGGCCGCTGGGTCGCCGCGGCGGTGATCGCGCTGCTGCTGGCGATGCTGATCCACTCGCTGTTCACCAACCCGAACTGGCAGTGGGGGATCGTCCGGCAGAACTTCGCCAAGAGCACGGTGATCCACGGCATCGGGGTCACCCTGGAGCTGACCGTGCTGGCGATGCTGGTCGGGGTGGTGCTCGGCGCGATCCTGGCCGTGATGCGGCTCTCGCCCAATCCGGTGGTCTCCGGCGCCGCCTGGGCGTACGTCTGGTTCTTCCGCGGCACCCCGGTGCTGGTGCAGATCATCTTCTGGTCGTTCCTGGCCGCGCTCTACCCGTTCCCCTCGCTCGGCGTCCCGTTCGGCCCGGAGTTCGTCACGTTCGACGCGAACAAGCTGATCCCACTCTTCGTCGGCGCCGTGCTCGGGCTGGGGCTGAACGAGGCGGCGTACATGTCCGAGATCGTCCGGGCCGGCATCCTGTCGGTCGACGAGGGACAGACCGAGGCGGCGCACGCGCTCGGCATGCGCCGGCTGCTGGTGCTGCGCCGGATCGTTCTCCCGCAGGCGATGCGGGTCATCGTGCCGCCGACCGGCAACGAGACGATCTCGATGCTCAAGACCACCTCGCTGGTCTCGATCATCGCGGTCGTCGACCTGCTCAAGGCCGTACAGAACATTTACGGCAGCAACTACAAGTACATTCCGCTGCTGCTGGTGGCGAGCATCTGGTACGTGATCATGACCTCGGTGCTGTCCGTCGCGCAGTACTACCTCGAGCGTCGCTTCGCCCGCGGGTCGAGCCGGGCGCTGCCACCGACGCCGGTGCAGCGGGTACGGGCCAGGCTGCGGCGGACGGTGGGGAGCCCGACATGACCGACCCGACCGACATGACGCCGATGGTGAAGGCCGAGGGAGTGCACAAGAGCTACGGCCGGCTCGAGGTGCTCAAGGGCGTGACGCTGGAGGTGGCGCCGGGTGAGGTGATGTGCGTCATCGGCCCGTCCGGGTCGGGGAAGTCGACCTTCCTGCGCTGCATCAATCACCTGGAGAACATCGACGCGGGTCGGTTGTCGGTCGACGGTGAGCTGGTCGGCTACCGGCAGGAGGGCGACAAGCTGCACGAACTGCGCGAGCGCGAGGTCGCCGCCAAACGGGCCCAGATCGGCATGGTGTTCCAGCAGTTCAACCTCTTCCCGCACATGACGGCGGTGCAGAACATCATCGAGGCGCCGATCCGGGTCAAGCGCGAGGCCCGCGCGGAGGCGCTGGTGCGGGCCCGCGACCTGCTGGAACTCGTCGGCCTGTCGGACAAGGGCGACGCCTATCCGAGCCAGCTCTCCGGCGGTCAGCAGCAGCGGGTCGCCCTCGCCCGGGCGCTGGCGATGCGGCCGAAGCTGATGCTCTTCGACGAGCCGACCAGCGCGCTGGACCCGGAGCTCGTCGGCGACGTGCTGGACGTGATGCGCAGGCTCGCGCACGAGGGCATGACGATGGTCGTGGTCACCCACGAGATGGGTTTCGCCCGCGAGGTAGGCGATTCGCTGGTGTTCATGGATGCCGGAGTCGTCGTCGAGACGGGCCGGCCGCGGGACATCGTCAGCAACCCGCAACACGAACGGACCAAGGCCTTCCTCTCCAAGGTGCTGTAACCCGCCGGGCGACTTCTTCCGCGCACCCCTGCACTTCCATGATCATGATCGGTTTTCGGTTGCTATAGCCCCAATCACCGATCACGATCATGAAAATTGGGTGCGTGGACCGACGTCGAGCGCCGGTGTGTGCAACGCCACCGCTCAGCGTTTTCACAGTGCCGGCCCAGCAGTATCTGCCGCAGTGGTCGAGTTCTGGCCAGCGACAACGGCGAACTGAGGTGGGGGCAATGGCGCACCCGATCGACAGGACCCTGCCAGCGATGGGGCGGGTCGGCGGCCGGCGATTCGCCGTCGACGTCGTCGCCCTGGCCCGGCCGTGGTTCTGGCCGGTATCGCTGCTGCCGTACTACGTGGGCCTCTTGCTGGCCACGCACCGGCTGCTGCCGGACCGCACCGATCCGCAGGTGCTCATCGGAGCGTTCGTGGCGGGGCCCCTCGTCTGGCTCGCCGTACTGGCCGTCAACGACGCGTTCGACCTGCCCGGTGACCTGCTCAATCCGCGCAAGGCGACCACACCGCTGACCAGCGGCCGGATGACGCCGACAACCGCGTACCGGGTCGCCATCGTCGCCGCCGGCGCGGCCCTGATCGGCGCGGCGCTGGTGGGCGCCGCATTCACCGCGGGTACGGCGGTGGCGCTGGCCCTCGGCTGGGCGTACAGCGTGCCGCCGGTGCGGCTCAAGGAACGGCCGGGCGTCGACGTGGCCGCCAACGCGATCGCGGTCGGGGCGATGGGGCCGTTCGCCGGCTGGACGGCCGTGCATTCACCGCACGGATTTCCGTGGCTGATGGCACTTCAGGGCGTGCTGGTCGGTGTCGCGCTCTACCTGCCGACCACGCTGGTCGACTATCCGGCCGACCTCGCCGGTGGCTACCGGACGGTCGCGGTCCGGCTGGGCCCGCGCCGGACGTACCGGCTCGGCCTGGCGGCCTGGATCGCGGCCGCGGCGCTGTCGGCCGTGCTCGCGCTGGCCGATGAGGTGATCCCGCGATCGATGCTCCCGCTGGAACTGGTGATGGTGCCGACCCTGCTCATCGGCTATCACCGGCTGCTTCGCCGGGAACAGTCGTTCGTACGGATCGCGGCGGTGAGCTTCCTGTTTCTGCTACCCAGCGCGGCTTTCGCCCTGACCTATACGGGCACTATCTGACTCGCTTCGTACCGGTCTGCCGCCCGAGTCCAGCGCCGAGCGCGGCGATCATGGTCAGCGAGGCGCCGAAAAACAACCAGCCGGTGGGGCGTACCGAACCCGGCACCAGCGCGTCCAGGAGCAGGCCGCCGGAGATCTGGCCGGCCAGCGCGGACAGGCCGGTGCGCAGGACGCCGATCGACTGCACGGTCACCATGTTCGAGCCGGTGACAACCAGAGCCAGCAGGCCGCCCAGGTACAACCACCATCCCGACGGCCAGCTGCCGAACGACAGGTGACCGGCCATCCGGAAACCGACCATGGCGACCAGGAGGGCCGAGGTGCCGAGCACCGCGTTCACCAGGGAGGCCGAGCCGACGTTGATCGCGGCCGCGGTGACCCGCCCGTTCAGCGCCACCTGCACCGGCCGGCACAGGCCGAGCACCAGGATGAAGGCCAGCATGCCGACGGCGATATGTCCGATCGGGCGGCCGAACTGGGACACCGCGACCGCCGCGATCGCCACCAGAGCGCTGGCCAGCCGGATCCCGGTCATCGGCACCCGGCCGCTTGGGCCCAGGCCGATCCGGTCGGTGGCGATACCGCCCATCGAGGTGCCGCAGACCTGTACGACGGTCAGCAGCGCCACGCCCAGGACCGGCGCGGCGAGCGCGGTCCCGGCGACCGACACCGCACCCAGCACGCCGCCGATGTACTGCCACCAGGGCAGCCGGGCGGCGCGCACCCGGCGCAGGCCGGCCCGGACCGACGGGAAGGCGAGAGCGATCCCGACGAGTACGACCGTCGCGAGCCCGTTGCTGACCAGGGCCGCGGTGACCGGGGAGCCGACGCGGTCACCGAGTCGGCCGTTGACCAGTGCCTGCGCGGCCGAACACGCTCCGCCGATGACCGACACCGACACCGCGAGCGGCGCCGGCAGGATGTAGTGCCCAGTGGGTGCGACTGGTGGACGGTCGGCGGACGACCCATCGATGCTGGGCGTATCGGCCCGCCCGGTCATGGAACCAGCCTCCCGGCCGCCGGCCGAATGTCGTCCGCAATCGTTTGCAGGCCAACCCTACCTGGCGAGCGCCTCGCCGCGCATTCCCCGCCAATGTGGCGTTGGGGTGACTAGATTGCCCCAATGCCACATTGGCGGGAAACGGGGCGGCGCGGAAACGGGGCGGCGGAAAGCGAATTCTGCGTGCGGCGAATTATCCGGCCGGTTGATAGGTCGCGGCCAGTACGCCGTCGCTGACCCCGAGCAGCATCGGCACCAGGTCCTCGTTGTCCCGGATCGCCCGGCCGACGTCGCGGATCGCCACCGTCTCGGGGTCGCGGGCCGAGGAGTCGGCGACCCGGTCGTGCCAGAGCATGTTGTCGAAGACGACCACGCCGCCGGGCCGCAGCAGCCGCAGCGCCTCGGTCAGGTAGTCGGCGTACTCGGTCGGCGCGCCGTCGCAGAAGACCAGGTCGTACGCGTTGTCGGTGAGCCGGGGCAGCACCTCAAGCGCGGAGCCGGAGATCAGCCGGGCCCGGGACGGGGCGATGCCCGCCTCGGCGAAGGCCCGTTTCGCGGCCCGCTGATGCTCGGTCTCGGTGTCCACACTGGTCAGCACGCCGTCCGCCCGCATGCCGCGCAGCAGCCACAGGCCCGAGACGCCGGTGCCGGTGCCGATCTCGACCACGGCCTTGGCGCCGATGACCCGGGCCAGGAAGCGCAGCACGGCGCCGCCGGCCGGGGTGACCGCACCGGAGCCCAATTCCTGCGCCCGGGTGCGCGCGGCGTGCAGCGGGGCGTCCTCGGTCAGAAAGCCCTCGACGTAGTCGCGGGTGGCCACCAGGCCGGCCGAAGCGGCCATGTCAACCTCCATGCGAGTGCGTCGGGACCGTGCTCATTCGATGCTTATTCGGTGGAAATACTAGTCCCCTGGGTACGCAGAGTGGCCGATGACGAGAGATTGGGCCCACTGTGGCGTAGCGAACGTTCACACCGCGTCATGCCGGGAACGTATGAGAGTCACCAGGGCGTTCACCGACATATCGACGCGTTGCGTCCGACCGGAGTCTGAGAAGTAGCCGTGATTCTGGTCTATGGACTGGCAGCGGGGGAGCGGGCAGGGCACGATGGACAGGTCAGATCAGATGCAGTCTCAGCTGCGAGGGGGAGCCGCCGTGGCCGACCAGACCGCGACGACACAGCACGCGGAAATCAACAGCCAATGGGTGCCGCCGACGTGGGACGACATCGTCCGGCAGCACTCTGCGCGCGTGTACCGTCTCGCCTACCGCCTGTCCGGCAGCCGCCAGGACGCTGAGGATCTGACCCAGGAGACGTTCGTCCGGGTCTTCCGTTCGTTGGCGAGCTACACGCCGGGCACCTTCGAGGGCTGGCTGCACCGGATCACGACCAACCTCTTCCTCGACATGGTGCGCCGCCGCCAGCGGATCCGGTTCGATGCGCTCCCCGAGGACAACGCCCGCCTGCCCGGTCGTGAGCCGAGTCCGGAGCAGGCGTACGTCGACACCCACCTGGCGCCGGACGTCCAGCAGGCGCTGGACGCACTCCCGCCGGACTTCCGCGTCGCTGTGGTCC
This sequence comes from Mycobacteriales bacterium, assembly GCA_036267955.1. GTDB lineage: Bacteria > Actinomycetota > Actinomycetes > Mycobacteriales > QHCD01 > DATAVB01. The sequence continues at coordinate 90,819 of DATAVB010000115.1, forward strand.
TCTGCGACATGGAGGGCCTGACCTACGAGGAGATCGCGGCGACGCTGGGCATCAAGCTCGGTACGGTACGCAGCCGCATCCACCGTGGTCGGCTGGCACTGCGCGAGGCGCTGCGGCACCGGGCCCCGACCCGGCGCGGCGCCGCGGCAGCGGCCGCGGCCCTGGAAACAGAGCCGGCCGCAGAAGTAGAGCCGGCCACCTCATGAGCCATTACTCCGGGGCGATTCCTGAGCTGCATCTGGCGGTTGAGGCGATCGTCGCGCATGTCGACGGTGAGCTCGCGCCGGTGCCACGCGACCGGGCCAATGCCCATCTGGCGAAATGCCCGGAGTGCCGGGCCGCCGTCGCCGAACAGCGCCGCGCCAAGGCCGCTCTCACCGTCGCGGCCGGGCCGTCCCCGTCCTCCGACCTGCTGGCTCGGCTCCGCGACATCCCGATGACCACGGATCTGGTCGACCCGGGCGTCGTGCTCGCCGTGCAGAACGACGAACTCGTCTGGGGCACCGCGGCCAGCATGGCGCCGCGTGGTCGCGCCAAACGCGCGGAGCGCATCGAGCGTAAAACCCGCAATCGGCCGGCCGGCTCGGCCCGGCCGCAATCGCGCGTCCGGCACAGCAGCCAGGCGCACCGCATCTCCCGCGGCTTCGCCGGAGTGGCGGCGGCCGCTGTCGTTGGCATGCTGGCGGCCAGCGCCACCACCTCCTCCGGCGGTTCCGCCGCGCCGAACCGGCAGGTCAGCCCGGCCGCCCAGCAGACGGGAACGGCGCCCGGTTCGTCCACGTCCATCCCCGGTAATGCCCAGCTTGTCGCCAACACCACTCCGCTGTTCGTACAGCGGCCCGCGCGGGTGCTGCCGGTCGTGGCCCAGCCCGGCCGGTAACCCACCGGTCCTGGCAGGCCCCGTGTCTCCCGGCATCCCGCCGTACGGCAGGCTCGACCGTAGGCGTGGAGTTGCATCGACGGGAGGATCGACCGGATGAACGACCAGTCTGGTGACGACGCGTTCCGGCGGCCGGCCGGCTCGTCGGACGATGGTCTGTCCCGCGCTGAAACCGCCACGCCGCGGCCGATCCCGCCCGCCCGGCCACCCGTTCCCGCTGAGGTCTCCGGAGCGTTCGGCCGCCCGAACGGGGTCGCCGACTCCTTCGCGCCGCACGCGCCCCAGGTCCACCCGGGGCCGGTACGCCAGCCACCCCCACCGCCCGAGGTGACCCAGGCGTTCGGCCGGCGGTCCGCACCCGGCACCGGATTCGAACCGCCGGCCGGGTCCAGAATCGCGCCGGGCCGCGACTCCGAGTCACCCTGGTGGAGCCCCGACGCCGAGCTCGATCCGTGGCGTGATCCGGGCTCGGATTCCTATCTCGGCGGCCCGCCGATCCTCGACGAGCCCGTTGCGCCCGAGGACGACGAGCTCGAGCCGGCCGAGGTCCGGGCCCGCCGCCGCTGGCGGATGCCGGTGCTGCACAAGCCGACCGTGGGCGGACTCGCGCTGATCGTGCTGTGCTGCCTGCTGCTCGGCGGCGCCGGCGGCGCGGTCGGCTACCTGCTCACCCGGACGGTCGGGCCCAGCCAGCTGCACGACGCGAACGCCACCCTGGCCACCGTGAAGCCGAACATCGAGCGCAAACCCGGCTCGGTGGCCGACATCGCCGCCCGGCTGCTGCCCAGCGTCGTCTCGATCCGGGTACAGACCTCCGATGAGGTGGCCACCGGTTCCGGCGTGGTGATCAGCAAGGACGGCTACATCCTCACCAACAACCACGTCGTGTCACTCGCGGCGACCGACTCCGGCAAGGTGCGGGTGGTCTTCAACGACGAGTCGGCCAGCTCCGCCCGGATCGTCGGCCGCGACCCGAAGACCGACCTCGCCGTAATCAAGGTCGACAAGCCCGGACTGGTTGTCGCCCAGCTCGGCGACTCCTCGAAGGTCCTGGTCGGTGACCCGGTGATCGCCATCGGCACCCCGTTCGGCCTGGCCCGGACGGTGACCTCGGGTATCGTCAGCGCCCTGGATCGACCGGTCCGGCTCTCCGGCGAGGGCAGCGATACCAACGCGGTGATCGACGCAATCCAGACGGACGCCGCCATCAACCCGGGCAACTCGGGTGGCGCGCTGGTCGACGGCAGCGGTGCGGTGATCGGCATCAACACCGCGATCAAGTCGACCGGTTCCAGCGACGGCAGCAGCCAGGGCGGCAGCATCGGCGTCGGGTTCGCCATCCCGATGAGTTCGGCGCGGGTCGTGGCCCAGCAGCTGATCCGCACCGGGCACGTCATCCATCCGACACTCGGGATCAGCGCCCGCTCGGTGACCGATCTCGGCGTGCACGGCGGCGACGGCGCTCAGGTCGAAGCGGTCGATCCCGGCGGTTCGGGGGATAAGGCAGGCATCAAGGAAGGCGACGTCGTCATCTCCGTCGACGGCGTCCCGGTCGACTCCTCCGAGCAGCTCACCGTGCTCGTCGGCAAGCGCAAGGTCGGCGACAGCATCAAAGTGACGATTGTGCGCAGCGGCAAGGATCGTACGGTGACCGCGAAGCTGCAGGCTGACTGATCTGGGCTGTGCCCGGTCCGGGCCGCCCTTCCGGGGATAGTGTGTGGGTAGGGCCGCGCGATCGAGCCGGTGCAGGTGGTGGGGAGGACCCGCGTGTTCAGTTCCATTGGCTGGGGTGAGATTTTCGTTCTGGGCATGCTTGCCCTGATCATCTTCGGGCCGGAGCGGTTGCCCGGGCTCGCCAAGGACGCCGCGAAGGCTCTCAAGACCGTACGGGAGACCGCGCAGGGCGCCCGTAATCAGCTCAAGAGCGAGCTGGGCCCGGAGTTCGCCGACGTCGACCTGGATTCACTCAACCCGCGCACGTTCGTCCGCAAGCACCTGTTCGAGGGCATCGACGACGACCCGTTCGGTGACGACTCGAGCAGCAGTTCCAGTTCCGCCGATCGTCCGGCCGTCACCCAGAAGCCACTGTCCGAGGGCGAGCTCGCGCCGTACGACCTCGACGCCACCTGATCCGGCCACTCGTACCACGCCGGGCTGCGACGAAGAGAGCCCCCGCCACCGCCGCGGTCGTGATGAGTCCGAACGCGGCCTGGAAACTCCGGTAGCCCGGCGAGTAGCCGAGCAGCACCGTCAGCACGGCCACCGTCAGCGCGCCGGACAGATACTGCGACGTCGTCAGGAACGCGCGGCCATCCCCTGCTGGGCCGGCGCAACATCCCGGGTCCCGCGGTTTAGTGCTGGACCGGGGTCAGGCTGAGCGTCCGGCCGGCCAGCCCGCGCCGGCGTACCGCGAGCCCGTCGGCGATCTGCAGCAGCGCCGCCGCGGCCGGCGAGTCCGGATCCGACAGCACCAGCGGGTGACCGTCGTCGCCGCCCTCGCGCAGCGCCACGTCCAGCGGAATCGACCCGAGCAGCGGCACGGTCGCCCCGGTCAGCTGGGACAGCGAATCGGCCACCGCCTGCCCGCCACCCGCGCCGAACGGCTCGATCCGGGACCCGTCCGGCAGCGTCATCCAGGACATGTTCTCCACCACGCCGGCGATCCGCTGGTGGGTCTGCAACGCGATGCTGCCGGCCCGCTCGGCCACCTCGCGGGCGGCCAACTGCGGCGTGGTGACGATTAGGATTTCCGCGGTCGGCACCAATTGGGCGACCGAGATCGCGATGTCGCCGGTGCCGGGCGGCAGGTCCATCAGCAGCACGTCGAGCTCGCCCCAGAAGACGTCGGCGAGGAACTGCTGCAGCACCCGGTGCAGCATCGGCCCGCGCCAGGCCACCGCGGCGTTGCCCTCGGTGAACATGCCGACCGACATGACCTTGATGCCGTGCGCCTCCGGCGGCATGATCATTTTCTCGACCTGGGTCGGCCGGCCGGTGACGCTGAGCATCCGCGGCACGCTGTGGCCGTACACGTCGGCGTCCAGGACCCCGACCGACAGGCCGCGCTTCTGCAGGGCGGCGGCGAGATTGACCGTGACGCTGGACTTGCCGACCCCGCCCTTGCCGGAGGCGACCGCGAAGACCCGGGTCAGCGATTCCGGCTTGGCGAAGGGAATCTCGGGCTCGGCCGTACCGCCGCGCAGTTGCCGCTGCAGCGCCTTGCGCTGCTCGGCGCTCATCACGTCCAGCTCGACCCGGACCGCCGTGACGGCCTCGACCCGTTCCACCGCGGCGGTGACGTCCCGGGTGATCTGGTCGCGCATCGGGCACCCGGCGACGGTCAGCCAGACCTGGACGGTCACGGCGCCGTGCGGATCCGCGCTGACGTCCTTCACCATGCCGAGCTCGGTGATCGGGCGGTGGATCTCCGGATCCTGGACCGACGCCAGGGCGGTGCGGACGGCGTCCAGATCGGGAGTTTTGCGGGAGGCGATGCGCATCAGAATCCTGTGTTCGAGGGTGCGGCGCTTCTCATGCTACGACGCGCCCGTCCGGGCTGAAACGGACGGCGGTGCGGCATCATCGGAGGCATGGTCTCGGTGGGCACTGCCTCGAACGAGTCGGCGCGCCACTGGCGGCATCCGGCCGTCGCCGGCGTGGATCTGCTGTACGCCCGGTTCGTCGAGCACGTCTTCACCCGGCACACCCACGACGGATACGTCATCGGCGTGGTCGAGCGGGGCGTGGAATCCTTCGCCTACCGTGGTGCCCTGCACCACGCCCCGGCCGGCTCGCTCGTGCTGGTCAACCCGGACGAGGTGCACGACGGCTTCGCCGGGATACCGGCCGGCTGGATCTACCGCACCAGCTACCCGTCGGTGCCGGTGCTGACCGAGATCGCCGCCGAGCTCGGCCGGCCCAGCGGTACGCCGTCGTTCCCCGATGCGGTGGTCGACGATCCGGTCACCGCGGCCGCCTTTCTTGCGGCGCACCGGGCGGCCGAGCGGGCCGACGACCTGACCACCTCGACACTGCTGCGGGTCGCGTACGCGAGCGCGCTGCGCCGGCACGCGGACCTGCATGCCGACCCGGTCGGACCGGCTGGAGTGCCGAGCGCCGTGGCGGCCGCCCGCGAACTGCTGCACCAGGAGATCGTGGATCCGCCGAGCCTGCAGGGGCTCGGCGCCGCCGTGGGGTTGAGCCCGTTCGCGTTGCTGCGGGCGTTCCGGGCCGAGCTGGGCCTGCCGCCGCACGCGTACCTCAACCAGTTGCGGGTCCGCCGGGCCAAGGTGCTGCTCGATCTGGGCGAGCCGCCGGCGGACGTGGCGCAGCAGGTCGGCTTCGCCGACCAGGCTCACCTGGGCCGGCATTTCAAGCGGGTCTACGGAGTGCCGCCCGGGGCGTACCGGCGGGAGCGCAAGAACGTTCAAGATTTCGCCGATCCGGCTACCTAGCCTCGGTCGGGTGAACGTCGCTGCCCGAACAACTGTCATCCGGGACTCGACCGCGATCGCGGTTTCCACCGGCATCTACGGAATCGCCTTCGGCGCCGCCGGTGTGGCCGCCGGCCTCGGGGTCGGCCGGACCAGCGTGCTGTCGCTGCTGATGTTCTCCGGCGCGTCCCAGTTCGCGCTCGTCGGGGTACTCGGGGCCGGCGGCAGCGTGCTCGCCGGGGTCGCCGGGGCGCTGTTGCTCGGCGCCCGCAACGGCCTGTACGGACTGCGGCTGTCCGCGCTACTGGAATTCCGCGGTGCCCGCCGGATCGCCGCCGCCCACGGGGTCATCGACGAGACCACCGCGATGTCGATCGCCCAGCCGGACCGGCAACTGGCCCGGTTGGCGTTCTGGGTCACCTTCGGCCTGCTGTACGTGTGCTGGAACCTCGGCACGCTGATCGGCGCGTTCGGCGCGAAGGCGGTCGGCGACCCGACCCGATTCGGGCTGGATGTGGCCGCCCCGGCGGCGTTCCTGGCCCTGCTCGCGCCGCGGTTGCGTTCCGGCGGGGCGCCGGTCGCGCTGGCCGGCGGCGCGATCGCGCTGGCCGCGACGCCGTTCCTGCCGGCCGGCGCGCCGATCCTGTGTGCCGCGCTGGCCGTCGTCATCGGGTGGCGGCGATGAGCGCCTGGATCGTGGTGCTGATCGCCTCGATCGGCTGCTACGGCTGGAAAGTGGCCGGGCTGACCGCGCCGGAGCGGCTGCTGGAACGGCCCGCGGTACGGCGGTTCGCCGAGCTGGTCCCGCTGGCGCTGCTGGCGGCGCTGGTCGCGACCCAGACCTTCGCGCACGGCCGGGCGCTGCACCTGGACGCGCGGGCGGCCGGGCTGGCGGTGGCGGTCGTCGCGGTGATCCTGCGGGCGCCGTTCGTGGTCGTCGTGGTCGCCGCCGCGCTGGCCACGGCGCTGCTCCGCGTGGCCACCTGACCGGTTCCCGTTCCCGTCCCCGTCCCCGTCCCCCGTCCCCCAGTCCCCGTCCCCCAGCCCCCGTCCATGATCGTGATCGGAAATTGGTTGGTATAGCCCTCAACACCGATCACGATCATGAACGAGGGCCGTGGGATCGCATAGGCTCGGAGCTGTCGTCGCTCGCTGGAGGTGCCGTGCAGTTTCTCGCCGGGTTGGTCCCGGGCAATGACCTGACCTACTCCGATGTCTTCATGGTGCCGCGCCGCTCGTCGGTCGGCTCCCGGCTCGACGTCGATCTGTCCACAGCGGACGGCAGCGGCACGACCGTACCGATCGTCTGCGCCAACATGACCGCCATCGCCGGCCGCCGGATGGCCGAGACGCTGGCCCGTCGCGGCGGTCTCACCGTCATCCCGCAGGACATTCCGCTGGACGTCGTCACCGAGGTGATCGGCTGGGTCAAGAAGCGCCACCTCGTCTACGACACCCCGCTGACCCTGGGTCCCACGGCCACCGTGGGCGAGGCGTTGGCGTTGCTGCCCAAGCGGGCGCACAACGCGGTCGTGGTGGTCGACGGCGGCCGGCCGGTCGGTGTGGTCACCGACGCCGACTGCGCCGGCGAGGACCGGTTCGCCCCGGTCTCCGCCGTGATGTCGCGGGAGGTGCTGAGCCTGCCGCACACGGTCGACGCGAAGGCCGCGTTCAGCCGGCTGCACGAGGGCCGGCACCGGCTCGCTCCGGTGGTCGACGACGCCGGCCAGCTGGTCGGGATCCTGACCCGTACGGCCGCCCTGCGGGCCGAGTTGTACACGCCGGCGCTGGACGACCGCGGCCGGCTGCGGGTCGCCGCGGCCGTCGGCATCAACGGCGACGTGGAGGGCAAGGCCAAGACGCTGTTGGACGCCGGAGTCGACGTGCTGGTGATCGATACCGCGCACGGGCACCAGGAGAAGATGCTGTCGGCATTGCGGACCGTACGGGCGCTCGGCCCGACGGTGCCGGTCGTCGCCGGCAACGTCGTGACGCCGGACGGGGTGCGCGACCTGGTCGACGCCGGCGCCGACATCGTGAAGGTCGGGGTCGGCCCCGGCGCGATGTGCACCACCCGGATGATGACCGGCGTCGGCCGGCCGCAGTTCTCCGCGGTGCTGGAATGTGCCGCCGCCGCGACCGACCTGGGCCGGCACGTCTGGGCCGACGGCGGGGTGCGCCACCCGCGCGACGTCGCGCTGGCGCTGGCCGCTGGCGCCTCCAATGTGATGATCGGCTCCTGGTTCGCCGGCACCTACGAGTCGCCCGGCGACCTGCACCGCGACTCCGACGGGCGGCCGTACAAGGAGAGTTTCGGCATGGCCTCGGCCCGCGCGGTGCGTCAGCGCACGCCGGGCGAGGACGCGTTCGAACGGGCCCGCAAGGGGCTCTTCGAGGAGGGTGTCTCCAGCTCGCGGATGTACCTCGACCCGGACCGGCCCGGCGTGGAGGACCTGCTCGACACGATCATCGCCGGGGTACGCAGCGCCTGCACCTATGCCGGCGCGTCCACGCTGCGCGAGTTCCACGAACGGGCCACGGTCGGGGTGCAGAGCTCGTCCGGCTACGCCGAGGGAATGCCGCTGGCCACCAGCTGGTGACTGAGGGCAATTTCACCGCATTGACAGCCCGCAGGCAGGCGAGAAAAGCTCAACGGGCCCGCAACGGAGCGGGAGCCATCCTCGGAGGGCCTGCCGATGCCGATGCACCGTCGTGATCTGTTGCGTACGGCCGGACTGGTCGCGGCCGGCGGGGCGGTCACCAGCGGCTGCGGTCGCGGGCAGCACCGTGCTGCGGCCGCCAGTGAACTGGTCGTCACCGATCAACGCGGCGTGCGGGTCACGCTGAACCAGCCGGCGCGGCGGATCGTGGCGATCGTTTTTCCGGCCGCGGCCATGGTGATGGCGGTCGACTCCGGCCCTGAGCACATCGTGGGAGTCCACGACGCCGCAGCCGCGGCCATCAAGCAGGGGATCCTCGGCGAGATCTTCCCGAAGGCGAAGCGGATCCCCAGCGGAGTCGCAGACCAGGACTTCACCCCGAACGTGGAGAGCGTCGTCGCGCTCGATCCGGACGTCGTCGTGCAGTGGGGCGATCGTGGGTCGGGCATCACGGCCCCATTGCAGGACGCGGGCCTCAACGTGATCGGACTGAAATACGGGACCCAGTCCGATCTGGAGGCATGGCTCGGGATTTTCGGCACGATGTTGGGGAAGCGGCGGCGTGCCCGGCAGATGGTCGAGGCCATGCATGCCGCTCTCGCGGACATCCGCACCTCGGCGCCGAAGACCGGCCGCCGCCCCAGAGTCCTGTATTTCAACCATCTGCAGGGCGGACTCGAGGTCGGCGGGAAGGCGACCTACAACGACTTTTACATCAAACTGGTGGGCGGCATCAATCCGGCTGAACGTGTCAATGGACTCGGCATGGTGGACACCGAACAGGTGATCGCCTGGGACCCGGACGTCATCCTGCTGGGCAATTTCGACGACACCGTCCCCAAGGACATATTTGACCGGGCCGACTGGAAAGGCCTGAGCGCGGTGCGGTCCCGGCGGGTCTACAAGGTGCCTCTCGGTGGATATCGCTGGGACCCGCCCAATCAGGAATCCATCCTGATGTGGCGCTGGCTGTCCATGATCGCCTACCCGAATGCGACGAAATTCGATCTCCGTGGGCAGCTGATCAAGGAATATCTTTTTCTTTACAGCTACCACCCGTCCTCGAGTCAGATAGACAAGATCCTCTGGTCCGGCCCGAATGCCGGATCGGCCGGATATCGGCGGTTCAATGCTGGATGAGGCGGCGCTTGGCGCGGAGGTCGTGACTCGCCGGCGCAGCATGCTGCGTACCGCCGGACCGGTGGCGACATTGCTTATCGCCTTGGTGGTGGTCGGTGTCGGCGCGCTGGCGGTGGGGCGATATGCGGTCCCGTTCGGCCAGACCTATCGAATTCTGCTCAGCCGGGTGTTTCCGCTCGATCAGACCTGGACGGACAGCGCCCAGCGGGTCGTACTGCTGGTCCGGCTGCCGCGGGTGTTGTTGTCGGTGTTGGTGGGTGGTGGGCTGGCTGTCTCGGGCGCGGTTCTGCAGGCGACTTTCCGTAATCCACTGGTGAATCCGCAGATCATCGGGGTGTCTTCGGGGGCGTCGTTCGGCGGCGCGCTGGCGCTGTTCTGGGGTCTGGGCTCGGTGTTGCAGGTGGGCGGCGCCTTCTTCTTCGGGCTGGTGGCGCTGCTGGTCATTTTCGCGGTGACGCGCGGCGGTGGCGGCCGGTCGGTGTTGATGATCGTGCTCGCCGGCGTGGTGACCGGGTCGTTCTTCTCCGCGTTGGTGTCGCTGCTCACGTACCTCGCCGATCCGTACAGCCAGCTGCCGGCCATCGTCTTCTGGCTGCTGGGAAGCCTCGCGACGGCCACCTATCCGAAGGTGTTGCTCGCGGCCGTGCCGGTCCTGGTCGGCGTCGCAACCGTGTTGTTGTTGCGCTGGCGGATCAACGTGCTGTCGCTGGGCGACGAGGACGCAGCGGCCCTGGGGATTCGGCCGGAGCGGCTGCGCTGGTTGCTGCTGGTCGCGGTGGCCGCGATCGTCGCCGGCGCGGTAGCGGTCAGCGGTGTCATCGGCTGGGTCGGTCTGGTGGTGCCGCACCTGGCCCGGATGTGGGTGGGCCCTGACCACCGGGTGCTGTTGCCGGTGTCGCTGCTGATGGGCGGCATCTATCTCACTCTCATCGACACCCTGGCCCGGTCAATGACCGCCGGCGAGATCCCGGTCGGGGTGTTGACCGCGTTGATCGGGGCGCCGGTGTTCTTCCTGTTGTTGCGCCGGAACAGAAATCGGATCTGGGACGATGCTTGACCTCGACCGCGTCGGATTCGCCTATACGCCAGGAAAATGGGTCTTCCGCGACGTGAGCCTCAACGTGCCGGCCGGGTCGGTGGTTGCGGTGCTCGGTCCCAACGGGCGAGGTAAGACGACGCTGCTGCGCTGCGCCGCCGGGCTGCTGCGATTGCGTGAGGGGTCCGTACGCCGCGACCGGCCGGTGGGGTTCGTACCGCAGGCGCATGGGACCGCCTTCGGCTACCGGGTCGCCGACATGGTGCTGATGGGCCGGGCCCGCCACATCCGGGCGTACGCCTCGCCCGGTCCGCGGGACCGGGCCGCGGCGGCGCGGGCGATGGAACGGGTTGGCGTGCTGGAGTTGGCGCAGCGTTCGTTCTCCGAGCTCAGCGGTGGTGAGCAACAGCTCGTGCTCATCGCCCGGGCGGTGGCCTCCGGCAGCGGTGTGCTGGTGCTGGACGAGCCGGCGGCCGCGCTGGATCTGCGGAACCAGGGGCGGGTGTTGGCGCTGCTGCGGGAGTTGGCCGATGACGGCCTGGCGGTGCTGCTCACGACGCACCATCCCGGGCAGGCACTGGACATCGCCGACGGAGCGGTGCTGATGATGCGCCCGGACCGGGTGCTGGTCGGCCCGGCCGGGAAGCTGCTCACCGAGGCCGCGCTCACCGAACTCTATGACGTGGAAGTACACACCGTCGGCTACGAGGAGGATGGCGTGCACCGGCAGGTCCTGGTCACGCGGTACGGCTCGGGCCGGCGCTGACGGCGCGGCGTCAACCGGGTCGGCATCCGGATCAGTGCTGGTCGAGGATCCAGGAGTACCAGTCCGGCAACCCGTCGCCGCGGGTAGCGGAGACCGGCAGGACCGCGGTGTGCGGGTTGACCTTACGCAGGTGGTCGGCGAATCCGTCCGGGTCGAAGTCGACGTAGGGCGACAGGTCCACCTTGTTGAGCACGACCAGGTCGGCCCCGGCGAACATGTGTGGGTATTTCAGCGGCTTGTCCATGCCCTCGGTGACCGACATGATGACCACCCGACCCGCCTCGCCGAGGTCGAAGAGCGCCGGGCAGACGAGGTTGCCGACATTCTCGATGAACAGCAGGGTGCCGCTCGCCGGGTCGAGGGTGTCCAGGCCGCGGCTGATCATGTCGGCGTCGAGATGGCAGCCGGCGCCGGTGTTGATCTGGATCACCCGGGCCCCGGTCGCCTTGATCCGCTCGGCATCGAACGTCGTCTCCTGGTCGCCCTCGATGACCGCGATCGTGCGGTCGGTGAGGTCCCGGATGGTCCGTTCCAGCAGGGTGGTCTTGCCCGATCCGGGCGAGCTCATCAGATTGAGCGCCAGTACGCCGCGGCCGCGCAACCAGCCGCGGTTGCGCTCGGCGAGCGAATTGTTCTTGGCCAGCACGTCCTGCTCGAGAAGTATGGTGCGCGACGGCTCCGGATGCGAATGCGCTGTCGTGGCTGAATTTTCGTGGGAATGGTCGTGCTCGTGGGAATGGTCGTGCTCGTGGGAATGGCTGTGGTCGTGGGAATGTTGGTGCGTCGCTGGGTCGGCCGTGAGGTCGATGATCCGGGTGCCGGTTTCGTCTCCACAGCCGCAGGTCGAGCACATTTCTAGGCCACCTCCACCGATTTGATACGCAATTCGTTGCCGGAGAGCATTTCGATGTCGGCGCTTCCGCACGGGCACAGGGGAAAGGGGTCCTCCAGTTCGGAGTCGCCGTTGCAGGTCCGGCAGTGCACCCGGCCCGGAGGCTCGTCAATGCGCAGGCTGGCGCCCTCGAGTATGGTGCCGCCGGCCACGATGTCAAAACAGAACCGCACTGAGTCCGGGACGATGCCGGACAACCGGCCGATCTCCAGCCGCACCGCACTGATCCGCGCGCCGTCCATCCGGGCGACCACCGCGTCGACAATGCTCTGGGTGATGGACAGCTCGTGCACGGTGCACGCACCTTTCGGCCGCCTGTCTGCGCCTGCTCTCAAGTTACGGCCGCCGCCAACGTCGCACAACATCGAGCGGTAGGGACGAAATGCACTCTTGACAACGGTCGGGCCACATTTCCATGGTGGGCTGTCCACCATGTGGTTGGGCAGCTTACGTGCGGGAGGCCCCAGGTGAGTACCGGCAATGGTGGACCAGATTCCCCGCCGGCCCGGCTTAGCGGGGCGGTGCTTTTCGCGCGGTACGCATATCCACCGAACGAGCTCGGCTATTGCGGGCCGCCGGACCACCGCGCGTTGCTGGAGTACGGGTCGTCCGGTGCGGTGGATGCCGGGCTGGCGCAACTCGCCCGCGGCTTTGAGGGCGCCTGGCCCTACCTGACGCTGATCGCCGAGGGGAATGGCATCGGCAACCCGCTCGACCATCGGGTCGTCGAGGCCTATTGGGTGGGAAATGCACTTCTTGACCGGCTGGACACGAATCTCTTCGGAAACTCCATGCACGACCGATTTCAGCCGCGAACCGGTCTCAAGTGGACCCAGCTGTCCGAGGCGGTGCCGGCCGGCGCCGTCCCGCATCACAGCTTCCACGTCTTCGGTGTGTATCCGTGGATCGGCCTGCTACGTTCGGGGCGTAGCGGCACCCCGTTGTTCGTACTTGACCGGTGCCGTATCCGCTGGGGCAGGATTGAACAGATCCAAGGCAACGAGGTTGTCGTACGCTCCCGGCCACTCACCTGGGAACACGGCCAGTTGGGGCTCGGCGATCCGCGGTTGGAGACGGCAACCTGCGCCGCCGACGGTTACGCGTTTGTCCTCGACCTGCAACCGGGTGACTGGGTTTCGCTGCATTGGAATTGGGTGTGTGACCGGTTGTCGCAGCGCAGCCTGACCGCATTACGGCACTACACGGCCCGGCAATTTGCGATCACGAACCACAGAGTCGAGCACTCCGGGCCTGCCGTCGCGCTCGCCTGAGGGCGTCGGGAGTTTGTAGGTGCGGATTGCACTTACGTCGCTGGATGATCGGGACGATGCTGGTCGGCGATAAGCGAGGCATGCGCCCGCATCCGACGCCGGCTCGAGGTGGTCCGACATGACGACGACGGCAGCCGAGACAACCGAAAGTCCCACCGAGGAACCGGTTGTACATATTCTGTGGATCAATGCCGGACTGAGCTGTGACGGCGATTCGGTGGCCCTGACCGCTGCCACCCAGCCCAGCATCGAGGACATTGTGATGGGCGCATTGCCCGGTTTGCCGAAGGTCGCGGTGCACTGGCCGTTGATCGATTTCGACAACGGCCCGGTGGGCGGGGTCAACGACTTCATCGAATGGTTCTTCAAGGCCGAGCGGGGCGAATTGGAGCCTTTCGTCCTGGTCATCGAGGGTTCGATCCCGAATGAGGCGACCAAGCCCGAGGGTTACTGGTGTGGCTTCGGGAATGACCCCGCGACCGGTCAGCCGATGACGACGAGCGAGTGGATCGACCGGTTGGCGCCGAAGGCGTTGGCCGTGCTGGCCGTCGGCACCTGCGCGACCTACGGCGGAATCCACGCCATGGCTGGCAATCCCACCGGCGCCATGGGCGTACCGGACTATCTCGGCTGGGACTGGAAGTCCTCCGCCGGCCTGCCGATCGTCTGCGTACCCGGATGCCCGGTCCAGCCGGACAATCTGTCCGAGACCATTCTCTACCTGCTCTATCAGGCTGCCGGCGCCGCGCCGATGATTCCACTCGACGACGCGCTGCGGCCCCGCTGGCTTTTCGGCGCGACCGTGCACGAGGGCTGCGACCGCGCGGGTTACTACGAACAGGGCCAATTCGCCAGCACGTACGATTCGCCGACCTGCCTGGTGAAACTGGGCTGCTGGGGTCCGGTCGTCAAATGCAATGTGCCGAAACGCGGCTGGATCAACGGCGTCGGCGGCTGCCCGAATGTTGGCGGAATCTGTATCGGCTGCACCATGCCGGGATTCCCGGACAAGTTCATGCCATTCATGGACGAACCGCCCGGCGCCAAGGTCTCCTCGGCCGCCAGCGGGGCGTACGGAATCCTGATCCGCAGGCTACGCAAGATCACGATCGACACGGTCGACAAGGAACCAAAGTGGCGTAAGAAGGGCCGCGAGCTCACCACCGGCTATCGCAAGCCCTGGTAACCGGGCCTCTGTCGGGTCACCTTCCAACGAAAAAGGGCGATTGTTATGACCACGATGAAGGACAGGCCCGATCTGGGCGAGTCGGGCGAGAGCAAATCCGAACTGGTGGATATGGCGTGGGACCCGATCACACGCATTGTCGGCAGCCTCGGTATCTACACGAAGATCGACTTCAAGCAGAAGATTGTCGCCGAGTGCCACAGCACCTCGTCGATCTTCCGCGGCTACAGCATCTTCATGAAGGGCAAGGATCCGCGCGACGCGCACTTCATCACCAGCCGGATCTGCGGTATCTGCGGCGACAACCACGCGACCTGCTCGGTCTACAACCAGAACATGGCCTACGGCGTACGCCCGCCACATCTGGCCGAGTGGATCATCAACCTCGGCGAGGCCGCGGAGTTCATGTTCGACCACAACATCTTCCAGGAAAACCTGGTCGGGGTGGACTACTGCGAGAAGATGGTGGCCGAGACCAATCCCGGGGTGCTGGAGCTGGCCAATCGGACGGAGTCGCCGCACGCCGGAGATCACGGCTACCGGACGATCGGTGACATCATGCGGTCGCTGAACCCGCTGGAGGGCGAGTTCTACCGCGAGGCCCTGCAGGTCAGCCGGATGACGCGCGAGATGTTCTGCCTGATGGAGGGCCGGCACGTGCATCCCTCCACGCTCTATCCGGGCGGTGTGGGCACGATCGCCACCATCCAGCTGTTCACCGACTATCTGTCCCGGCTCATGCGGTACGTGGAATTCATGAAGCGGGTCGTGCCGATGCACGACGACCTCTTCGACTTCTTCTACGAGGCGCTGCCGGGCTACGAGAAGGTCGGCCAGCGGCGGATCCTGCTCGGTTGCTGGGGCAGCTTCAACGACCCCGAATACTGCGACTTCACCTACCAGAACATGGAGGACTGGGGCCGCAGGATGTACGTGACACCAGGCGTCGTGGTGGACGGAAAGCTCGTCACCACCAGCCTGGTCGACATCAACCTGGGGATTCGCATTCTGCTCGGCCACTCCTTCTACAAGGACTGGGAAGACCAGGAGATGTTCGTGACCCGGGACCCGCTGGGAAACCCGGTGGACCGCCGGCACCCGTGGAACCAGCACACGATTCCGGCGCCACAGAAGCGCGACTTCGACAACGCGTACAGCTGGACGATGTCGCCGCGCTGGTTCGACGGCAAGGACCATCTGGCCCTGGACACCGGCGGCGGCCCGCTGGCCCGACTCTGGGCGACCGCGCTGGCCAACAAGGTGCACATCGGCGAGGTCGAATCGACCGGACACAGTGTGCAGATCAACCTGCCCAAGACCGCCACCAAGGGCGAGGTCAGCTTCGAGTGGAAGATTCCACAGTGGAGCAACACGCTCGAGCGCAACCGGGCCCGTACCTATTTCCAGGCCTACGCGGCGGGCTGCGCGCTCCATTTCATCCAGAAGGCGCTGGCCGAGGTCCGGGGCGGCAACACCAAGACGTGGGAGTCCTTCACGGTGCCGGATGATGCGGTGAGCGTCGGATTCACCGAGGCCGTCCGCGGCGTGCTGTCGCACCACATGGTCATCCGGGACGGGAAGATCGCGAACTACCACCCGTACCCGCCGACACCCTGGAACGGCAGCGTCCGGGACGTGTACGGCACACCCGGCCCGTACGAGGACGCGGTGCAGAACACGCCGATCTTCGAGGAGAACGGGCCGGACAATTTCAAGGGCATCGACATCATGCGCGCGGTGCGCAGTTTCGACCCCTGCCTGCCGTGCGGAGTCCACATGTATCTCGGCAACGGCAAGGAAGTGACGACGACCCACTCGCCGGCGTCCTTCCCCAAGATGTAAGGGGTCGATGCCATGTCATCGGCTCGCAGTCCACAGGAGACAGCGGCGCGGATCGGCGAGTTGCTGGAGCACAGCGACCCGGCTGGCGCCGCCCAACTCGACGAGGCGGTGCGCCTGCTGGTCGAGCTCTACGGAGACGGGCTGAACCGGATTCTGGAGCTGCTGGCCGAACGTCCCGACGGGGTCGAGCAGATCGAACAGCTGGCCGAGGATCCCTTGATCTGCAGCCTGTTGTTGATCCACGACCTGCATCCGGTCGATGTCACGGCCCGGGTCGCCGCGGCGCTGGAGAAGGTCCGGCCGTACCTCGGCTCGCATGCCGGCGGCGTGGAACTGCTCGGGATCGACGATGCCGGGGTGGTGCACCTGCAGCTGGAAGGCAGCTGTGACGGCTGTCCGTCCTCGGCGGTCACGGCGAAGGTCGCGATCGAGGGAGCCATTCTGGAGGCGGCGCCGGAGTTGACCGGCGTCGAGGTGGAAGGCGTGCTGGCGGAGAACCGGCGGGAGCTGCTGCAGATCCATCCCTACGGGGAATGCCCGGTGCCGGTCTCATGACGGCCGACGCCGGTGACGCGGGCGCCGTCATTCTCGGGCTCCGCCAGTTCCGGAAGCCGCGCGAGGCTCCGCGCCCCGGCGAGGTATGCGAGATGTGCGGCGAAATGCTCGACGACCGGCACGGCCACGTCGTCAACATCGAGGCGCGCAATATGCTGTGCTGCTGCCGTGGCTGCTATCTGCTGTTCACGAATTCCGCTGCGGCCCAGGGCAAGTACCGCTCGGTGCCGGACCGCTACCTGATCGATCCGTCATTCACGATCACCGACGCGCAATGGGACCAGCTGCAGATCCCGGTGAGCGTGGCTTTCTTCTTCCACAATTCGAGCATGGACAGCACGGTGGCGTTCTATCCGAGCCCGGCCGGCGCGACGGAAAGCCTGCTCCCACTGGAGAGTTGGAATTCGGTGCTGGCGGCCAGCCCGTTGCCGGCCGAGCTGGAGCCTGACGTGGAGGCCCTGCTGATCCGGCGGAACGAAGGCCGGTACGAGTGCTATCTCAGCCCGATCGATGCCTGTTACGAGCTGGTCGGGCTGGTCCGCCTGCACTGGAAGGGTTTCTCCGGCGGCGACGAGGCGTGGGCCGCGATCGACGGATTCTTCGAACAACTCCGGTCCCGCAGTCGCCGGTTGGAGGTCTGAGATGCCCGGCTTCTCGTTCGACTGCGCCGGAGTCGCGCCCGAGCGGTATGCCGCCGCGCCGACGATGGTGTTCTCGCTGAAGATCGGCGAGGACAGCGGCGTACGGGTGCATTCCATGTCGCTGCACTGCCAGTTGCGGATCGAGCCGCAGCGCCGCGGTTATACGCCGGCGGACGCCGAACGGCTGGCCGACCTGTTCGGTGAGCCGTCCCGCTGGGGCGAGACGCTGAAGCCGATGCAGTTCGCCAACGTCGCGCTCACCGTGCGCGGATTCGCCGGTAGCACGGTGGTGGACATGCCGGTGCCCTGCACGTACGACTTCGACGTGGCCGCGGCGAAATACCTGCATGCGCTGCGCGACGGCGAGATCCCGATGCTGCTGCTCTTCAGCGGGACCGCCTTCTATCAGGGCGAATCGGGAATGCAGATCGACCAGATCCCCTGGGACCGCGAGATATCGGTCCGGGTGCCGGTCGCGGTCTGGCGGGACATGATGGACCTCGCGTTTCCCAATCAGGGCTGGATCCGGATGCGGACCGACACCCTCGATGCCCTGCAGCTGTTCAAGTCCACCCGCGCGCTGACCACCTGGGACGAGACTCTCGCCCTGCTGTTGCGGAGCGCGGCGGAGCCACCGCGATGACCTCGTCAACTGTGGACCATGCCGAGGCGATCGCCACCGCTCAGAAGGTCGCCGACACCGTGCTCTACGAGGGATACGTGCTCTATCCGTATCGGGCGTCGGGGCAGAAGAACCGGATGCGCTGGCAGTGGGGCGTCCTGGTGCCGGAGCCGAGCAGCGAGTCCGCCGCCGAGCCGTGGGATTCCCAGACCGAATGCCTCATCGAGCCGCGGGCCGACGGCTGCGAGCTCACCGTGACCTGGCGGTTCCTGCAGATCCGGGACCGCACCGTCTACCGGGCCGACGGACCGGATTTCGTACCGGTGCAGGCATTGGAATTGACCGACCGGCAGCTGGTCCCGTGGCAGGAAGGCGTCGAGCGCGAGATCAGCACGACCGTCCCGATCTCCGTACTGCGCAAGGGCGAGCGGGTCGTGCCGTTCGAATTCGCCGCCGGCGAGGAGACCGAGCCGGTGACCGAGAACGGTGTCGTCCTGGGCCGGCTCAACCGCCGCAGCTGGGAGCTGCGCGGGCGGCTGCGGCTGTCCGTCGTACCGGTGGAGGGACCGTACGGCGCGCTGCGGCTGCGGATCGTGGCCGAGAACGTCACCGAACAGATGCCGGAGTGCGGCTCCCGCGAGGAATTGATGCGGTACGCGATGGCCGGCGCGCACGCGATTCTCACCCTCGACGGCGGGACCTTCCTGTCGATGGCCGATCCGCCGGAATGGGCCCGGTACGCGGCAAAAGAATGCGCCAACCGCAACACCTGGCCGGTGTTGATCGGCCGCGGCCGCGCCGACGTGATGCTGTCCTCGCCGATCATCCTGGCCGACTATCCGGAGGTCGCGCCGGAGAGCCCGGGCGATCTCTACGACTCGACCGAGATCGACGAGATCCTGAGCCTGCGCACGCTGGCGCTCACCGACAGCGAGAAGCGCGAGGCGCGCGGCACCGATCCGCGGGCCGCCGCGGTGATCGACCGGGTCGACGCGATGCCGCCGGAAATGCTCGACAAGCTGCACGGCGCCATCCGCTACCTGCGCGGCGACAAGCCGGCCGAGCCGGTGACCGACCCGGGCGACGTGCCGTGGTGGGACCCGGGCGCGGACGCCTCGGTGTCGCCCGAGACCGATCAGATCGAGGTGGCCGGCCACCTGGTGGGTAACGGCAGCCGGGTGCGGCTCAGCCCGGGCAGCCACCGTGCTGACGCGCAGGACTTTTTTCTCGACGGCCGGACCGCCACCGTGCACGCCGTCTTCCACGACGTCGACGGCAACGACCATCTCGCTGTCACGCTGGAGGACGACCCGGCCGCCGATATCGCCCAGACGCACGGGCGGTACCGCTACTTCCGCCCGGACGAGGTGCAGCCGTTATGACCCGGGTGCTGGTCGCCGGGGTCGGCAACATCTTCCTCAGCGACGACGCGTTCGGCGTCGAGGCGGTGACCCGGCTGGCCCGGGAAAGCCTGCCGGCAGGGGTCGAGGTCGCCGACTTTGGCATCCGCGGAATGCATCTGGCGTACCAACTGCTCGAGGGGTACGACGCGCTGCTGCTCATCGACGCCATGGCGCGGGACAAGGCCCCCGGCACCGTCACCGTCATCGAACCGGAGCTGGACTCGGCGCCGGACGGTTCGGTGCTCGATGCGCACGGCATGGCGCCGGACGAGGTGGTGGCGCTGATCGGATCGCTGGCCAGCCAGACCGGCTCGGCCGCGCCGGACCGGATCTACGTCGTGGGCTGCGAGCCGGAGAGCTGCGCGGAGGGCATCGGGCTCAGCCCGGTCGTCGAGGCGGCGATCGGACCGGCCCTGCAGATCGTACGGGAACTCATCAACCAGGTGATAGAGGAAGGAGGTGGAGACGGTGCTTCGACTCATTCAGGTGACCGTGCTGCTCGGGGTGGCGGCAGCAGTGGTGGCGTCGCTTCCGGATATCGCGCGGTACTTGAAGATCCGGGACATGTGAGGACCTGATGGCCCGGTTCAGGATCGTGCCGGAGCGGTCCCGGGTCACCGCGACGGCGAAATCCAGTGTGCACCCGATCCAGGTGCGGGCGAACTATGTCACCGGGACGGTCGAGGCGGACATTGTCGACGGTGCGGTGCAATTGACGCCGTCGCCGACAGTGACGATCACCATGGAGCTTGACGATCTGCACGCCGAGAACGCGATGTACGACAGCGAGCTGAAACGCCGGATCGACGCGCAGCGCTATCCGACTATCACCGGCACACTGACCGAGCTGAAAGACTCAGCTGGGAAATACACCGCACGCGGCGATCTGAACCTGCACGGCAAAACGTCCACAGTGGATGGAACGGCCACGCTGCGCGTGACGGAGAACGGTTTGGAAGCAAGCGGTGAGCTTGATCTGGATATCCGGGATTTCGGGCTCACGCCCCCGCGCATGCTGATGCTGCGGGTGTATCCGGAGGTGCACGTAGAAATCGAGCTCGTTGCCGAGCCCGAATAACTGGACGGTGATGACAATGAGTGGGCTGAGTGGATTTGTGATCGGCTATCTGGTCGGCACGCGCGCGGGGAAGGCTTCGTTGCGTGAGCTGACCAGCGCGGTGCAGACAATCGCGGCCTCGCCGGAGGTTCGCGGGCTCGTGATGACGGCCGGCGCCCTGGCCAGTCGCGCGATCGCGGCGGCGACCGACGATTCCTCCAGCGGTGGCAGGGCGGTTCCCATCCACCGCGCGGCCTGACCCGACGGGGTCAGGATTCGGCGATCACTATGCACGCTGTCGGCTTGTGCGAAGCGCTTCTGCGTGCGATCGAACATCGGGCGGGCGGGGTGGAGGTGCGGGCCGTCGAGGTGAAAGTCGGCGTACTGCACGAGGTGTCGGAGTCGTCCCTGCGTGCGACATTTTCGGTCGTCGCGGCCGGCACGGTCGCGGCCCGAGCGCGGCTCGTGGTGCAGATCGTGCCGGTGCACGCGCGCTGCCGGAGGTGCGATCGGTCCGTGCAAACGTCGGTCGTCTGCGATTTCTGTGGTTCGCCGGACGTAAGTATCGACGGTGGCGACGAAGTCGTGGTGGAATCGGTGACAGTGGTTGACACTGGTTCACCCTGGGCCGGGAGGTGAGGCATATGTGCCTTGGAATTCCGGGTCGCATCATCGAGACGGCCGCGGCCGACGATCTCGCGGTGGTCGACGTGGCCGGTGTCAGCCGGTGGATCAATACCGGGCTGCTGGCCGAGGAGACTCTGCAGCCCGGTGACTGGATCCTGATCCATCTGGGGTTCGCCGTTGAGCGGATCGACCAGCGGGAGGCCGCCGCATCGCTGGCCAACCTGCAGGCAACCAGCGAGGCCTACACGGCCGGTCTGGTCAGTCGGGCGGCGCCGCGGTCTCCGTAGCGTCGTCGAGCGCGGGGAGGTGCCGGGGCGGATGCGGCGCCGGGCCCCGGGTGGCGACCAGAACCGCGTACCGGTAAAGGAAGTAGTCCAGCTCGCCCCGGGTCTGTTCCAGCGCCCGCACCCAGGAGGCCAGGTCGGCCAGCCCGGCGGCGGTCAGCTCGTAGGTCCGGCGCAGCGGGCCGGCGGTCGAGGGCTGCCAACTCGACCGCACGAGCCGCTCGCGCTCAAGTTCGCGCAGCGCGCGATAGACGCTGGCCGATTCCTCCTCGCCCAGCCCGAGCGGCGCCAGCCGGACGACCAGGTCGTACCCGTGGTCGGCCCGCTCCCTTAGGAGCAGCAGGAGGCATGGTTTCAGGAAACCCTTTGCCCCCAGATATCGCACGGCCGCCCTCTCCGTCGAGGTAACACGGTGCCGCCAACTGTGACCGACGCTACACTCGCCGGGACGCGCTGGCGCGTTCACCGAGCCCAAACCACCTGTTTTGACGGTCAGTGGTCCGTTCAGTCCGCCGGCACGCTGAAATCGGCGAAGTCGAAACCGGGGGAGACCACGCAGCTGCACAGCACCTCCGCGTCCATGGCCGGCGTCGCGGTTTGCCAGGTGCCGGCCGGAATGACCAGTTGGGGTTGCTGACCGGCGGCGAGGTCCGGGCCGAGCACCGTGACCGGGTCGAGCAGTGTGACCGGGTCGAGCGTTGTGAGCGGGGCGGAGCCGGTGCCGCCGAATCGCAACGCCAACGGGCCGCCCCGGTGCCAGAGATACAGCTCGGTGGAGCGCACCCGGTGCCAGCGGGACGATTCCCCCGGCCGCAGCAGGAAGTAGATCGCGGTGCCGGTCGGCCGCGAACCGCCGTATCCGGGCGGTTCCAGCGTGACCTCGCTCGCCCAGGTGCGTCGGTACCAGCCGCCTTCCGGGTGCGGCAGGAGGTCGAGACGCTCGGCGGTCTCCCCGCGCGGTTCGAAGCCGAGGAACCGACCCGCCGGATCCCGGCGGCCGTACCGGACCTCGCCGGTCGACGCGGTTACCGCAACGATCTGGTCCGCAGTGCCGGCAAAATGCGCTTCGGCGACCTTTGCTGCCGATTCACCGGCCGGTACGGAGATGCCGCCGCTGTGGTCGTTTCGCCGGCGCAGCAGGAGATCCGTCACCGATCGTCGTCCCGGCCGCCATCCAGCTTCGCCAATTCGGCGCGGACGAAATCGCGGGTCGCGACGTCGCCGAGCGCAATCCGGATCGCTGCGATCTCCCGGGCCAGGTATTCGGTGTCGGCGATGGAACGGGTGTTCTGGGCCCGGTCCTCCTCCAGCGAAACCCGATCCCGGTCGGTCTGCCGGTTCTGCGCCAGCAGGATCAGCGGCGCCGCATAGGCGGCCTGGGTGGAGAACGCGAGATTGAGCAGGATGAACGGGTATTTGTCGAAAGCGTCCTTACTGCCCAGCCAGACATTGAGCCCGATCCAGATGACGACCAGCAGCGTCTGGATGATCAGATACCGGGCGGTGCCGAAATAGCGGGCCAGGCGCTCGGAATACCGGCCGAACACCTCCTCGGTGATCGGGACGTTCAGCCGGTGTCCGACGCCCTTGGGCTGATCCAGTCGCGCGTTAGGACGCCGCACCATCGGTCGCCCTCTCTCTCCAGTCGGTCGGCAGCAACGCGTCCAGAATGTCGT
The DNA here is from genome assembly GCA_036267955.1 of Mycobacteriales bacterium. Classification (GTDB taxonomy): domain Bacteria; phylum Actinomycetota; class Actinomycetes; order Mycobacteriales; family QHCD01; genus DATAVB01. Next base: position 113,790 of record DATAVB010000115.1, read on the forward strand.
CGACCGTGACCGCGCCGACGAGGCGGTCGGCATCGTCGACGACCGCCGAGGCGACCATGTTGTAGGTGGCGAGCATCTGGCTCACCTCGATCAGCGAGGAGTCGGGGCGGAGCGGGGTCAGGCTCTTGTCCAGCACCGCGCTCACCAGTGTCGAGGGAGCCTCGCGCAGCAACCGCTGGATGTGCGCGGTGCCGAGAAATTTCCCGGTCGGGGTCGCCGCGGGCGGACGGCACACGTACACCTGGCTGGCCAGCGCCGGGCTGAGGTCGGGGTTGCGGACCCGGGCCAGGGCCTCGGCGATGGTGGCGTCGGGGGCGAGTACCACCGGATCGCTGGTCATCAGGCCGCCGGCGGTGTCGTCGGCGTAGGTCATCAGGCGGCGGACCGGAGCCGCCTCCTCCGGCTCCATCAGTTCCAGCAGCCGGTCCTTCTCCAACTCCGGCAGATCGGCCAGCAGGTCGGCCGCATCGTCGGGGTCCATCGCCTCGAGCACGTCGGCGGCCCGCTCGTCGGCGAGCATCCCGAGCAGGCTGATCTGGTCGGCGCCGGGCAGTTCCTCGATGACGTCGGCGAGCCGGTCATCGTCCAGCGCGGAGGCCACCTCGTTGCGGCGCTTGGCCGGCATGTCGCGCAGCGTGGTGGCGACGTCGGCCGGGCGCATGGTCGCCAGCACCGACAGCAGGCTGGCCGCGCCCTGACTGTCGGTCGCCAGGCTCAACCCGTCCAGCTCGTCCCAGGCCAGTTGGCGTAGCTGACCGCGCCGGCCGAACCCGCCGGCTGACCGGCCGGTCTCCCGTACGGCGATCCGGGTGACGTCCCACTCGCGGGCGCGGTCGGGCTCCATCGCCACGTCCACGACGGTCGCCGGTGTGTCGCTCTCCCGGACCCGGACCCGGCGGTCCAGCAGCTCGCCGAGCACCAGCTGCTCGGCCGCGCGCTGCTCAAAGCGGCGCAGGCTCACCTTGCCGGTGGCCAGCATGACCGCGTCGGAGTCGAAGCCGGTCACCCGGCCCATCGGGACGAAGATGCGCCGGCGGTGCTGTAGCTCGACGAGCAGGCCGAGCACCCGCGGCGGCTGATGTCCGGGTCGTTGCATGACGATGACGTCGCGCAACCGCCCCATCTGATCGCCGTTCGGGTCGAGCACCGGGAGGTTGGCGAGACGGGTGATGAAGACCTTCGTGGTCGCCGGCACGGTGAGAGGTTACCGCCGACCCGGGTGCGGACCGACGCCCGATGCCGCGACGGGCCGGTACCGACTTCGAGCAGGTTGCGCGGGGAGCAGGGTGGCCGGGGTCGCCAGCGTCGCCTGCGAGGATGGGCGGGTGCGGGAACGGGTCGGCGGGCTGCCGCTGCTGGCGGTGCCGGCCACCGTCGATGTCGTCCTTCTCGCGGTGGCGGTCCTGGCCACCTCCAGCGCCGCGCCGTTGATCGCCGCCACTGCCGCTCCGACGCTGGCCATCGCGTTCTGGCGCAACGCGCTGAGCAGCGCGCTGCTGGTGCCGTGGGCAGCGGCCCGTCGGCGGCCGGAGCTGCGGGCGCTACCGCTGCGCGGCTGGCGGTTGTCGGCCTGCGCCGGCGGGTTGCTGGCGGCGCATTTCGGCACCTGGATCCCCAGCCTGGCGCTGACGTCGGTGGCGTCGTCGACGGCGCTGGTGGCGACCCAACCGGTGTGGGCGGCGGTGATCGCCCGGGTGCGCGGCGACCGGGTGCCGCTCGTCGCCTGGGTCGGCACCGGTCTGTGTGTCGTCGGGGCGGCGCTGGTGGCCGGGATCGACCTGCAGGTTTCGACCCGCGCCCTCGGCGGCGACCTGCTGGCGCTGGCCGGGGCGGCGATGGCGGCGGGGTACGTCACGGTGGGGAGTGCCGTACGGAGCGACTCGGGAGCGGAGTCAATAGGGACCGTGCGGAGCGACTCGGGAGCGGAGTCAGCGGTTCGGGTCGGTGTCAGCACCGTCTCGTACACCGCGATCTGCTATTCGGTGTGTGCCGTGCTGCTCCTGGTGGTGAACCTGCTCGGCGGGCAGCGGCTCGGCGGGTGGGGCTCGGGCACCTGGCTCAAGCTGGTCGCGCTCACCGTCGGCGCCCAATTGCTGGGGCACTCGCTGGTCAACGTGGCGCTGCGCTCGACCAGTGCCACCGTGGTGAGCCTCGTCATGCTGCTGGAGGTTCCGGGCGCGGCGCTGATCGCCGCACTGTGGCTGCATCAGGTGCCGGGACCGGCCGCACTGCCCGGATTGGCGCTGCTGCTCGGCGGTGCGGCCCTCGTGTTGCGGGCCAGATAGGATGATTAGTAGGCGTGCCCCACTTGCGGTCCGCGCGGCGAGTCCCTAACCTCGTGGCTGGTTGCTGTTGTATTTCCTCGAACGTTTAGCGACGCACGCGGAAGTCTGACCGCGTGCGCACTTCTTCGTATGGGCATCGAGCCCTTTCGGCGATCGCCGCGGGCGACCCGGGACACTGCACAGTGCAAGGTCTCGAAAGAGTATTACCCCACGAAGGAGAAGTACCAGCATGGCTCAGGGCACCGTTAAGTGGTTCAACGCCGAAAAGGGTTTCGGTTTCATCGCGCAGGATGGCGGCGGAGCTGACGTGTTCGTTCACTATTCGGCGATCGCCACCGATGGCTACCGCAGCCTCGACGAGGACCAGCGCGTCGAGTTCGAGGTCACTCAGGGCCAGAAGGGCCCGCAGGCCGAGCAGGTTCGCCCGCTCTAAGGCTTGTCAGCACCATTTGCGCTTGATGTGAGGGCAGCGCCCCGCACCCCGGTTTCCCGGGGGCGGGGCGCTGTCTTTTTTGCTGCTGTCTTTCTTGGTGCCGACGCCCTGTGCTGCCGGCCCGCTCAGGCCACCGGATGCGACGGGGTGACTGTCACCTGCCACGACCGGCCACAGCGGGCGCAGGACAGGCCCCGCAGGTCGCGCCCACTGTCCACGTACTCGTGCGTGTAGATGTGGCCATAGCGGGTGCAGTGCCCCAGGGCGTCCTCCCGGTGCACCGCCTCCCGCATCTCGTCGGTGATCTCCAATGGAGCATGTCGCGGCCAGGTGATCGTTCCGTTCAAGCATCTGCCGGGATGGTTCTCTGGCTGTACGCACACCAGGTCGAGACACCAGTGCGGCCGAAGACATCTGGCCATCAGTCACCTCCATGAAAATCGACGACATCAGTTCCAGAATGCACCGCTCCGACCGCGTTCCGCGATGCCTTGTTCGCCGTCCTGACGGGACGGTCGGCGCACTGTCCACAGGTAACCGTCATCGATCCCCACACGGGACGAAACTGACGTACTCTCATGCCCGGTTGGACGGAGTGTGACGGCTTTGTCACGGTGACAGCAGCAAGGTGAGGTGCGGGTGAGCATCGCGGCGCAGCCGGCGAGGCGCGGAGTGGGGTCCGGCCGGATCGGCGGTCCCAACAGTTCCAGCGCCGTGGAGCTGATCGAGGCCGACGTCCGCGAGCTGGTGCGGCGACGTGGCATCGACCCGGTGGATCAGCCGCCGCAGGTACGGGCGCTGGTCGAGGAGGTGATCGCGGAGTACGAGGACCGCGCGTCCCGCTCCTCGCTGCCGCCGGTCGGCGACGCCCGGGCCACCTCGCGGCTGGTGCTGGACGCGGTCGCCGGATTCGGGCCGCTGCAGCGGTATCTGGACGATCCGACGGTGGAGGAGATCTGGATCAACGAGCCCGGCAAGGTCTTCATCGCGAGACGCGGCCGCAGCGAGTTGACCACCACGATCCTCACGGCCGGTCAGGTCGCGGATCTGGTGGAGCGGATGTTGCGCACGTCGGGCCGGCGGATCGACCTGTCCCTTCCGTTCGTCGATTCGATGCTTCCGGACGGTTCCCGGCTGCACGTCGTCATTCCCGACATCACCCGCCAGCACATGGCGGTGAACATTCGGAAATTCGTCCTCACCGCGCATTCTCTCGACGAACTCGTCGGCCTGGGCAGCATGACCGCGCCGGCGGCGAGATTCCTGGAGGCGGCGGTCGTCGCCGGTCTCAACGTGATCGTCTCCGGCGGCACCCAGGCCGGCAAGACGACGTTGCTGAACTGCTTGTGTGCGGCGATTCCGGCCCGGGAACGGGTGGTCAGCTGTGAAGAGGTCTTCGAGTTGCAGGTGCCGCTGGCCGACGTGGTGTCGATGCAGACCCGGCAGGCGAGCCTGGAGGGGACCGGCGAAATCCAGCTGCGCCGGCTGATAAAAGAGGCGCTGCGGATGCGCCCGTCGCGCATCATCGTCGGCGAGGTCCGGCAGGAGGAATGCCTCGACCTGCTCATCGCCCTGAACAGCGGGCTTCCAGGCATGTGTTCGATCCACGCGAATTCGGCGCGGGAGGCCATCGTCAAGATGTGCACGTTGCCACTGCTGGCCGGCCAGAACGTGTCCAGCGCCTTCGTCAATCCCACCGTGGCCAGCTCGGTGGACCTGGTCGTACACGTCTCGACTGACCACAATGGACACCGGCGTACCAGAGAGATCGTCGCCGTTCCCGGACGGGTCGAGGCCGACGTGATCGAGACCGCCGATATCTTCACCACCCGCCTCGAACGACTGGTGCGCGCCGACGGATTTCCGCCGCACCTGGACTGGTTCGAGCGGGCCGGCATCGACATCGCCGCGCTGCTGAACCAGCCGGCCGCACGGGGAGCGTGACATGGGAGCACTGCTCGGTCTGGTCCTCGGCATCGGGCTGTTGCTGATCTGGCGCAGCGGGCCACGGCGGCCGCCACGTACGGCGCGCTCGGGTTCGTGGAGCAGGCGGCGCAACGAAATGCTCCGGCAGGCCGGGGTGGAATCGGTGTCCTCCGGCCAGCTGCTGGCCATGCAGTTCGGTTGTGCGGTCATCGCGGCCCTGGTCGTCCTCATCGCCACCCACACGGTCTCCATCGCTGCCTGCTTCGCTGTCATCGCGTCGTTCCTTCCGGTGGCGCTGGTCCGCCGCCTGCGCTCGCGCCGGTCGGTCGAGCTGCGCGACGTCTGGCCAGAGGTGATCGACCATCTCGCCTCGGGGGTACGGGCCGGTCTGGCATTGCCGGAGGCGCTGGCGTCGCTGGGGATCCGGGGGCCCGAGCAGCTGCGGCCGGCGTTCCGGCGGTTCGGTGGGGATTACCGATCCTCCGGCCGGTTCATGGAATGCCTGGACCGGCTCAAGGACTTGTTGGCGGATCCGGTCGGCGACCGGGTCTGCGAGACGCTCCGGGTGGCGCGCGAGGTCGGCGGCACCGATCTCGGTCAGGTGCTGCGCACCCTGTCGGCCTTCCTGCGCGAGGACGCCCGTACCCGGGCCGAATTGGAGACCCGGCAGGGCTGGACGGTCAACGCGGCCCGGTTGGCGGTCTCGGCTCCGTGGCTGGTGCTGCTGCTTTTCGCCACCCAACGCCAGTCGCTGCAGGCGTACGACACCCCGACCGGGACGCTGGTGCTGGCCATCGGCGGCGTGGTCTGCATCGTCGCGTATGGCGTCATGATGCGGATCGGACGGCTGCCGAGCGAACCGCGGGTGCTGCGGTGAGCCCCCAACTGATCGGCGCCGGCCTGGGGTTGTTGGTCGCATGTGGACTGTTGGTCACCGTCTTCTCCTCGCCGCCGATGCGGGCGATCCGGCTGGCCGACCGGCTCGCGCCGTACCTGCGGGACAGCCCGCCGCCCTCGGCGCTGCTCGCCGGCGAAACCCGGCGGACCACCGGCCCGCTCGCCCCGGTGCGCCGGCTGCTTGGCCCGGTGCTGGCCGACCTCATCCGGTACGTCGACCGGCTCCTCGGGGGCCGCGGTTCGATCCGCCGCCGCCTTTCCGTGCTGGGTCGACGTCAGAGTGTTGAGGATTTCCGGATCGAGCAGGTGCTCTGGGGCGCCGTCGGTCTGGCCGCCGGTATTGCATTCACCGCGCTCTACAGCCTGAGCAGCGGCCGGCTGAACGTGCTGTCCGCGGTGCTGTTCTGTGCGGCCGGGGTGATCGGCGGCGTGCTGGGCCGGGACTGGTGGCTCACCAACGAGGTGAACCGGCACGAGCGGGCCATCGTGGCGGAGTTCCCGGTGGTGGCCGAATTGCTTGCGCTCGCGGTGACCGCGGGGGAGGGGCCGACGGGGGCCATCGACCGGGTGTGCCGGCTGACCGGTGGGGCGCTGGCGGCGGAGCTCGGCGACGCGCTGGCCCGGGCCCGGGCGGGCGCTCCGCTCGTACAGGCCCTGCAGGACGTCGCGGACCGCACCAACATCGAATCGCTGGCCCGCTTCATCGACGGGCTGATCGTGGCGATCGAGCGCGGCACCCCGCTGGCCGACGTGCTGCGCGCCCAGGCCGCGGACGTGCGCGAGGCCGGGAAACGGAAACTTTTGGAGCTCGGCGGGAAAAAGGAAATCGCGATGATGGTGCCGGTCGTATTTTTAGTGCTCCCGGTGACTGTCCTTTTCGCGCTCTATCCAGGGCTGATCAGCATCAGTCAACTCACACACTGAACAGTTGGCTCATTAGTCGGTTGGCGCATTACACAAACAGGGGAGTGGCAATGCAGACGGCTCGACTCTACGGACGGGTGGTGCGGCTGGCTCTCGGTCTGGTCGACCGGGTTCGGCCGGCGGACAACGACCGCGGCGACGTACCGGGCTGGGTCATGGTGACCCTGATGTCGGCCATTCTGGTCGTGGCGATATTGGTGCCCTTCAGAAGTCAGGTGCTGCCGGCGATCCAGAGCGCGATCAACAGCGTCATCGACGTCGGTAAGAACTGATTCGGCCGTTGAAGCGCGGTCGACGGCTGACCGATTCCGGCGCGGCGGTCGTGGAATTTCTGCTGGTGTCGATTGTGCTCATCGCCCTGCTCCTCGGAGTGGTGCAGGTTGGGCTGTATCTGCATGTCCGCAATATCGTCGCGGCGAGCGCGGCAGAGGGGGCGCGATTCGCCGCCAATGCCGACGTCGCCGATCCGGTCGCCGGCGGACCAGTCGCCGAAAATATCATCGCTGGCGCGTTGTCGCGGCGAGTCGCCGACGGCATGCAGTGCACCGGCCGGTATGAGCCGGGCGACGCCGGTACGGAACTGGTGGCGGTCCGCTGCACCGGTCGGGTGCCGCTGATTTTCTCCTGGCTGGGGTCATTGCCGGGCCTCGACGTCACCGCGCACGCGCTGAAGGAGCGATAGTGCGGGCCCGCCGCCGGCCGCGCGGGGATGCCGGCAACGCCATGATCGAGTTCGTATTCCTCGGCGTGCTGATGCTCATCCCGCTCGTTTATCTCGTACTGGCCGTCTCCTATGTGCAGCGCAACACCTACGGTGTCACCCAGGCGGCCCGGGAGGTCGGCCGCACCTACGCCACCAGCGGCAATGTCGACCAGGCCCGGTACGCGGCCCGGCTGGCACTGTCCGACCAGAACATTGCCGCGTCCGATATGGATATTGGCTGGGCCCGGACTGGGGCTGACTGCTCTGCCGCGACGCCCGGGCTGCCACCGTTGGCGCCCGGCGAGGTGTTCTCGGTCTGCGTCACGAGGCAGATCACCATTCCCGGCGTGCCGAGCTTTATCGGGGCCCGGCACAACTCGGTTACCGGGCGGTACGTGGTCCACGTCGACGAATACCGCTGACCGGCCCCAGCTGACCGTTTCCTGACTGGCGCAGCCGGCCGTTTCCACAGTGGACGGATGGAATTTGCCGAACCGCTGGCGACGGGGGCAAGATCGTGCCACGGTGGACGCCGTGACTACCTCGGCGAAGCAGAGCACGTTGAACTCGACCGCTGCCGCACTGCTCGGGCTGCTGCACGACGGTCCGAAGACCGGCGGTGAGCTGGTGGCCGCCGCGACGGAACGCTTCGGCACGTTCTGGACGCTCACCCGCAGTCAGGTCTATCGCGAACTGCCGGCGCTGGCCAGCTCCGGCTATGTGAAGCTCGGCAAGACCGGGCCGCGTTCGGCGCAGCCGTACTCCATCACGGCGAGCGGCAAGAAAGCGTTCTCCGGTTGGCTGGCCGAGCCGGCCGGTCAGGACCACTCCCGCAACCCGGTGCTCCTGCGATTGGGATTCGGGGCGCACCACAGCAAGACCCAGCTGCGCCGGCTGGTCGCCGACGCGCAGACCGAGCACGAGCAGGCGCTCGTCCTGGACCGGCAGCGGTTGTCGGACCTGCGCAAGGACGGCGCCGACCCGCATCTGGTCGCCACCGCCGAGTTCGGGGTGGCCTACGAGCGGGCCATGCTGAAGTGGCTGGGCAGCCTCGAAGTTTGATCCGCACGGTTCCGTCCCGGCCAGTGTCGTACCCTGAGCGGTTGTGACTCCCGACTTCTCTGCCGCCCTGAAGGAACTCGCCGCGACACTGGCCTCGATCGAGGCGGTGCTCGACCTGGACACCCTGCGGCGCCGGTCGGCCGAGCTGGAGGAAGAGGCCGGCCAGCCCAACCTCTGGGACCACCCCGACGAGGCGCAGCGCATCACCAGCAAGCTGGCCGCGGTGAACGGCGACATCCGGCGCGCGGACGATCTGCGCCGCCGGGTCGACGACCTGGCGATCATGCACGAGCTGGCCGAGGACGAGGACGACGCCGACACGCGGGCCGAGACCGAGACCGAGTTGGCCAGCCTGAAGCGGGCCATCGACGAGCTCGAGGTTCGCACGCTGCTCTCCGGCGAGTACGACGTCCGGGAGGCGCTGATCACGGTGAAGTCCGAGGCCGGCGGGGTCGACGCCGCGGACTGGGCCCAGATGGTGCTGCGGATGTACCTGCGGTGGGCTGAGCGGCACGGGTACGCCACCGAGGTGTACGACACCTCCTACGCCGAGGAGGCCGGCATCAAGTCGGCCACGTTCGCCGTGAAGGCGCCATACGCGTACGGCACGCTGGCCGGTGAGCACGGCACCCACCGGTTGGTCCGGATCAGCCCGTTCGACAACCAGAACCGGCGGCAGACCTCATTCGCCGGGGTCGACATCGTCCCGGTGGTGGAGTCCACCGACGAGGTGGAGATCGACGAGAGCGACCTGCGGGTCGACGTCTACCGGTCCTCCGGCCCGGGCGGGCAGGGCGTCAACACCACCGACTCGGCGGTCCGGATCACCCACCTGCCCACCAACATCGTGGTGTCCTGCCAGAACGAGCGGTCCCAGATCCAGAACCGGGCCTCGGCGATGGCCGTGCTGTCGGCCAAGCTGCTGGAGCGCCGCCGGCAGGAGGAGGCGGCCGAGATGGACAAGCTGCGCGGCGACGGCGGCAACAGCTGGGGAAACCAGATCCGCAGCTACGTGCTGCACCCGTACCAGATGGTGAAGGATCTGCGGACCGAGGTGGAGACCGGGAACACCAGCTCGGTGCTCGACGGGGACATCGACGCCTTCATCGAGGCGGAGATCCGGTGGCGGCGGCAGCAGGAGAACACGCCGGTCTAGTGCGGCTGGCTCAGGCGACCCGGACGTAATAGGCAACCAGGAACGCCAGCGCGGCCATCGCCGCGAGGAACGGCACCAGCATCGAATGCCAGTCCAGCGCGCCGAGCAGCGAGCGCTGCCGCAACTCGGTGCGCATTTGTCGGCAGACCGCGCAACGCCCGTCGATCACCCGCCCGGCGCAGGCCGCGCAGACCAGTTGGTCGTATCGCATCGCGGACCTCCGTCCCTAGGCGGCACTGCGGTTGCCATTCGATCCGCCAACTCGACAAATCAGCCGACAAATCGACACTTAACCGACCACAGAATCAGTAACTCTGACTCAACACTACGTCCACAACGCCGCGTGTCCGGTGCACGTTCCTATCAACGGTAGACTGGCCCGCCGTGATCCGCCTCCAGAACGTCACCAAGATCTATCCGGCCAGCAAGCGCCCTGCGCTGGACGGTGTCGACGTCGAGATCGACAAGGGCGAGTTCGTCTTCCTCATCGGTCCGTCCGGCTCCGGCAAGTCCACCTTCCTGCGGTTGTTGATCAAGGAAGAGACCCCGACCAAGGGCACTGTCTCGGTCGGGGGCAAGGACCTCACCAAGATGTCCAACTGGAAGGTGCCGGCCCTGCGCCGCACCATGGGCTGCGTCTTCCAGGACTTCCGGCTGCTGCCCAATCGCACCGTCGCGCAGAATGTCGGCTTCGCCCTTGAGGTGATCGGCAAGAAGCACAAGGTGATCAAGAAGGTCGTCCCGGAGGTGTTGGACCTCGTCGGGCTCGAGGGCAAGGCCAACCGAATGCCGCGCGAGCTCTCCGGCGGCGAGCAGCAGCGGGTGGCGATCGCCCGGGCCTTCGCCAACCGGCCTCTGGTGCTGTTGGCCGACGAGCCGACCGGTAACCTCGACCCGGAGATCAGCCAGGACATCATGTTGCTGCTGGAGCGCATCAACCGCACCGGCACGACCGTGATCATGTCCACTCACGACAACACGATCGTCGACTCGATGCGCCGCCGTGTCATCGAGCTCCACCTGGGCAAGGTCGCGCGTGACCAGGCCCGCGGCGTCTACGGTGTCGGCCGATGACCCGCCCGACCGAGACCCGATAGGACAGTCATGCGCGCAAATTTCGTCCTCTCCGAGGTGTGGACCGGTCTCCGGCGCAACCTCACGATGACGATCGCCATGGTGCTGACCACGGCGATCTCGCTCGGCCTGTTGGGCGCCGGGCTGCTCATCGCCCGCGAAATCAGCCAGACCAAGCAGATCTACTACGACAAGATCGAGGTCTCGGTCTTCCTGCAGGACAAGGCCACGGCCGCTCAGAAGAGCGCCATCGTGGCCAAGCTGAAGGCCTCACCCGAGGTCGAGGCGTACTCGTACGAGACCAAGGCCGAGGCGTACAAGCGGTTCAAGAAGCTCTTCGCCGAGCAGCAGACGCTGATCAACCAGACGCCGTCCGGCGACCTGCCGGCGTCGTACCGGGTCAAGCTGAAGAACCCGGAGCACTATCCGATCATCGCCCGGGAATTCCCGCAGGGTAAGGCCGGCGTTGACGTCGTGCAGGACGACGGATCGGTGCTCAACAAGCTGTTCTCGCTGCTCAATGCCATGCGAAATGCCACCATCGCGGTGGCGATCATCCAGGCGTTGGCGGCATTACTGCTGATCTCCAACACCATCCAGGTGGCGGCCTTCACCCGAAGAGCCGAAACCGGGATCATGCGCCTGGTGGGCGCGTCCCGGTGGTACACCCAGTTGCCGTTCATCCTGGAGGCCGCGTTCGCCGGCTTCATCGGGGCGGTGCTGGCGGTCGTCGGGCTCGGAGTGGGCAAGAAGCTGTTCATCGAGAAGACGAGTCTCGGGGACGTCATCAAATCCGGGATTCTGCGGCCGGTGGACTGGAACTCGATTTTCGTGATCAGCCCGGTCCTGGTGGCGGTGGGTGTGCTGCTGGCCAGCATCGCCGCTTATTTCACTTTGCGTCTCTACGTACGCCTCTAAGGTGTAGGTATGTCTCGTGAAACCGGCACCAAGATGATCGCGCGGAACCGCAAGGCGACGCACGACTATTTCATCTCCGACAAGTACGAGGCAGGCATCTCGCTCACCGGCACCGAGGTCAAGTCGCTGCGGGCCGGCCGGGCGTCCCTGGTGGACGGTTACGCGTCCATCAGGGACGGTGAGGTGTGGCTGGAGGGCGTGCACATCCCGGAGTACACCGAGGGATCGTGGACCAACCACACCCCCCGACGCAGCCGAAAACTACTGCTGCACAAGGAAGAGATCGCCCGCCTGATCGGCAAGACGCAGGACTCCGGTGTGACCCTGGTGCCGCTGTCGCTGTATTTCAAGGACGGCAAGGCGAAGGTCGAGTTGGCGCTGGCCAGGGGCAAGCGGGCGTACGACAAGCGGCAGACGATGGCCGAGCGGGACGCCAAGCGCGAGGTCGAACGGGTGTTTCGCCGGCGCCGGTGACCCGGCCAGATCTCGCGAGGTGCGGAAATATGCGGGTGCCGGACGGCGCTGAGCTCACGGACGAGGATGTGCCGGCATTCTGGGCCGGGCTGGGTCTGCCCGGGCTCGCCGACATTCACGTCCATTTCCTGCCGCCCCGGATGCTGGCCAAGGTCTGGTCCTATTTCGACAATGCTGAAGAGCACTACGGGGCCACCTGGCCGGTGCACTACCGCTATGACGAGGCGGAGCGGCTGACCCGGCTGCGGGCCCTGGGAGTCCGTGGATTTCCGGCGCTCGCCTATCCGCACAAGCCGGGAATGGCCGCCTGGCTGAACGACTGGACGCTGGATTTCGCCGAGCGGGTCGAGGATTGCGTACCGTCCGCGACGTTCTATCCGGACGAGGACGCATTGTCCTATGTGGCCGCGGCCCTGGACCGGGGCGCGCGGATCTTCAAGGTGCACGTGCAGGTCGGCGGCTTCGACCCGCGGCTGCCGGTGCTCGACCCGGTGTGGGGGCTGCTCGCCGAGGCCGGCGTACCGGTGGTGACGCACTGCGGCAGCGGGCCGCTGCCCGGAGCGTTCACCGGGCCGGCCGCGATGGAGCAGGTGCTGCGCCGGCATCCGTCGTTGCGGCTGGTGATAGCGCATCTGGGTTTTCCGGAGTACGCCGAATTCGTGCGACTGGTCACGCTGTATCCGCGGGTTGTCCTGGACACCACAATGGCCTTCACCGAGTATTTCCAGTCTCGCGCACCGGTGCCGCCGGAGGTGCTGCGGCAGCTCGCCGACCTCGGTGACCGGGTCGTGCTGGGCAGCGACTTCCCGAACATCCCGTACCCGTACGCCCACCAGATCGAGTCGCTGGCCCGGCTCGACTTCGGCGACGACTGGCTGCGCGCGGTGCTCTGGCACAACGGCGCCAAGCTGATGCAGCTCACCTAGCCCCCGGAATTTTCCGCCCCGATTTCCATGCCTCCTTGTTGTCCACCCGCCCCGATTTTCATGATCGTGATCGGTTTTTGGTTGCTATAGCCCCAACCACCGATCACGATCATGGAAATCCGGGGCCGAGCAGGCGGGGTCAGCTGAAGGAGGCGCCGCGGGCGATCAGCAGGGCGGCGTCGACGAGCGCCACCAGGATCGTCACCCGGAACGCGGCCCGGGACTCCGGCCGGCGCGCGGTCGCCACGGCCGCGACCAACAGCGCCACCGCACCGGCTGCCACGACCGCCAGCACCACGGGCGCCGGCCGACCGGGCCCGAAGGCGAGCAGCAGACTCGCAGCGAGCAGGAACGCCGCCGCCAGCAGAGCCGATACGGGGCCGCCGAGCCGGTGCGGCAGCCCGCGTACCCCGGTCCGCCGGTCGTCCTCCAGATCGGGCAGCACGTTGGCGAAATGGGCCCCGATTCCGAGTACCGCGCCGGCCGTCACCAGCCAGGCCGGCGGCGTTGGATGGCCGGCCAGCCCCAGCACCACGAACGCCGGCAGCCCGCCGAAGCCGATCGCGTACGGCACCGGTGACAGGACCGTCGACTTGAGGCCCAGGTTGTACGCCCAGGCCGCCGCGACGCCGGCCAGGTGCGCCACCGCGGCCCGCCAGCCGGACCCGAACGACAGCGGCACGCACGCCGTCACCGCGACCAGCGCCGCCGTACCCACCACCCGCGCCGACACCACGCCGGTTGGGATCGGCTTGTCCGGCCGGTCGGTGCGCGCGTCCCGGTCCCGGTCCAGGTAGTCGTTGCTCCAGCCGACCGACAGCTGCCCGGCGAGCACCGCCATCGCCACCCACCAGGTCCCGAGGCCCCGCCCGGCCGCCGCGGCGAATGCGGTGAACAGCGCCGTCACCGCGACTGTCGGCTCGGGATGGCAGGCCCGCCCCAACCCCACGAACGCCCTCGCGCTGCGCATGACCGGAGTGTGTCAGCTCGCGTTGATCGTCTCCGGGCAGCATGCTGAGACGGTGCCCCCTGCCTCTGCCGCCGTCCGCCCGCGTAACGACCCGGCACAGTACGACGACCTGGTCGACGCCTGGGGCGCGGACCGCGGCCCGTTCGCGATGCTGCACTGGCTCGCCGCGGCGCGGGCCGAGATCGTTCCGCGGCCGCGCCGGCCCGGAGCCCTGCTCGTCGATGTCGGCTGCGGCGGTGGCCTGCTGGCTCCGCACCTGGCCGGTTACCGGCATGTCGGTGTCGACATCACACACAGCGCCCTCGTCGTGGCCCGCGGTCTCGGGGTCGAGCCGGTGCGGGCCGACGCCGCGCGATTGCCGCTGCGCACCGGCTGTGCCGATGTCGTCGTGGCCGGCGAGATCCTGGAACACGTCCCGGACCTGCCGTCGGTGCTGGCCGAGTTGTGCCGGGTCCTGGCACCGGGCGGGACGCTGGTGATCGACGCGATCGCGGCCACCTGGCTGGCCCGGCTGGTGGCGGTGGACATCGCGGAACGGCTGCCCGGCGGACCACCGGCGCGGCTGCACGATCCCGCGCTCTTCGTCGATCGCCGGCACCTGGTCGAGCTGTGCGCCGGGCACGGGGTGCCGCTGCGGATCCGTGGGCTGCGCCCGTCGGCGATCGGCTACGTCGGTTGGCTGGCCGGGCGTCCGGCCACCCGGATGGTGCCCAGCCGGCTGAGTGCGGTGCTCTTCCAGGCCGTGGGCGTGAAGGACCGTGCTGAACGAACCGACGTCGCTGCGCGTGATGATCAGTAGTGGCAACCGAGAGGACCCGATGAGCGAGCACACGGCCACCCGGAACGACCCGGTCGAACTGGCTCGCGGGCTGGCGGCCGATTTCGCCGGCCGGGCCGCGGAATCGGACCGGACCGGCAGCTTTCCGGTCGAGGACTTCGCCGATCTGCGGGCCGCCGGCCTGCTCGGTCTGATGGTGCCCGGCCGACTCGGCGGCCTCGGCGCGGGCTTCGCCGGTTATGCCGAGGTGGCAATGGAGTTGGGCGCCGGCAACGGCGCCACCGCATTGGTGTTCAACATGCACGCCTCGGTGACCGGCGCGTTGGCGCTCACCCCGGACGAGGTGGCCCGGGCCCTCGGCGTGCCGGACAGTTATTTCCAGATGCGCGACCGGGTGCTGAGCGCCGCCGCGGACGGTGCGCTGTACGGCGTGGCCATGTCCGAGCGCGGCGCCGGGTCGCGGCTCTCGCAGCTCGCGACCACGTACGAGAAGGTCCCGGAGGGCTGGCGCATCAACGGTGCCAAGGCATTCTGCTCCGGCGCCGGACATGCCGACGCCTACCTGGTCGCGGCACGGGCGGGAGACCTGCGGAGCGACTCGGGAGCAGAGCCAGCGAAGGTGTCGCAGTTCGTGGTGCCCGCCGACACACCAGGCATCGTGGTCGAGGAGACCTGGGACGCGCTCGGGATGCGGGCCACGGCGAGCCATGACCTGCACCTGGATGTCGTGGTCGCCGAGGATGCCCTGATCGGCGGCATCGAAGGGCTCGGGGTGCTGCTGGCCCAGGTCATGCCGCAGTGGCTGGTCGCCTCCTATGCCGCGGTGTACGTGGGCGTCGCGCAGGCGTCGCTGGACGCCGCGGCGGGGTACGTCACCGAACGCAACCTGGGACGGCTGCCGGCGGTACGGGCGCGGCTGGGTCGGGCCGACGCCGCGGTCGCCGCGGCCCGGCAGGTGGTACGGGAGGCGGCCCGCCGGGTCGACGTGGCGGCCGGCGACCCGGAGACCAACCGTTGGGTGTGGCGGGCGAAGCTGCTCGCCGGGCAGACCGCGGCCGAGGTCGCCGCGTCGATGCTGGAGGCGTGCGGGACAGCGGCAACGCGGCGCGGTCATCCGCTGGAACGGCTCTACCGCGATGCCCGCTGCGGCTCGCTGCAGCCGGCCACCAGCGATGTGTGCGCCGACTGGCTCGGCCTGGCGGCGCTCGGGCTGGATCCGGAGAACCAGGCGGAGGTGCCGCGATGGTAGGCGCCCGGATCACCTCGCTGGCGCACGTCGTACCGCCCGGCGTCTCGCAGCAGGGCCTGTGGGACGGCTACTTCGCGGCGCAGTACGACAACGACGAGCGGGCGGCCCGGATCTGGCGCTCGGCCGGGATCGAGCACCGGCACGGGGTGGTCGACCCGACCCAGGTCGACCTCGCCGATTGGACCACGGCCCAACGGATGCAGCGGTTCCTGGTCGAGGCCGTACCGCTGGGCAAGGAGGCCAGCTCCGCGGCGCTGGCCGGCGCGGGCGTTCCGGCCACCGACATCGGCCTGTTCGCGGTGGCGTCCTGCACCGGATATGTCACGCCCGGCCTGGACATCATTCTGGCCCGCGACCTGGCGATGGATCCGTCGGTGCAGCGGCTCGGGATCGGCCACATGGGCTGCTACGCAGCGCTTCCCGGGCTCGGCACCATCTCCGACTTCGCCCGGTCCCGCGGCCGCTCGGCAATGCTGCTCTGCGCCGAACTGCCGAGCCTGCACGTGCAACGCACGGCCGGCCGGCTCACCTCGGCCGGGATTGAACAACTGGTGGCGCACGCCCTGTTCGCCGATGCCGCGGCGGCCGTGGTCGTGGCGCCGGACGGGCCGGGATGGGAGGTCGTCGACATCGAGGCCCGCACCGACTCCGACTCCAGCGACTACATGACCTGGGAGGTAACCGACACCGGGTTCCGGATGGGGCTGTCGCCGCGGGTGCCCGATGTGCTGGCCCGGCACGTCGGCCCGGTCATCGGGGGGATGCTGGCCCGGCACGGATTGCGGCCGGACTCGGTGACCGGCTGGGCGGTGCACCCCGGCGGGCCGCGAATCCTGGACGTGGTGGCCGACCGACTCGGCCTGCCCGCGGAGGCGCTGTCGGCGTCGGAGGACGTGTTGCGGGATTACGGCAACTGCTCCTCGGCGACCGTACTGCTGGTGCTGGAACGGCTGCTGGAGACGCGGACCTTTTCCGCCGGCGACACCGTCGTGATGCTGGCCTTCGGGCCCGGGCTCACCCTCTACGCCACCCTGCTGCGCTACACCGACTGATCATGGAAAAGGAAGCCAGTGGTCTGTCTGTGATTAAGCACGGTCATATGCTGCGTGCCTTTTGAGACTGCGGCGGCGATGCCGGTGAGTGTTGATCAGCGTGGGGTCCTAGTCGACCTCGCGGGCGACGGGATCGGCATCCGATCCTCGCGGCCGTCGACCAACAGATGGGTGGCGGGTCCGCGGCGCCGGATAGCGGCTTCGCCATCTCCAGCAATGTCGTCTCCCACATCGCCGGTCAGCTGGTCAAGCACGGTAAGATCAGTAACCCTCACCGTGCGAGTTTAGATATTTATCCGGTGACGGTGACCGGTCCCTCCGGTCAGCCGGCCGGGGTGGGAATCGGTCAGGGGGTTCCCGACGGATCGGCGGCGCTCACGCCGGTCTGAAGCCCTGCGAGATCAACATCGCGGTCGACGGCACACTCGTACGCAGCGCCGCGCAACTGGCCGACGTCCTCGCACAGCTCGATCCACACGCCGCTCAACCGCCACGAGCCCGTGAGCCGCCGGCCGG
>DATAVB010000116.1:0-91367 GCA_036267955.1 Mycobacteriales bacterium
CACGCCGGCGAGCAGGCCGGCCCGCACTCTGCCGCGCAGGAGCGGACCGCAGATCAGGTAGGCCGCGGTGATCGCCGCGATACCGAGAAATGAGAAGTACAGCGGCTGCATCTGTTGCACCTGCAGCGTCGCCCTGGGCACGCCTAGCAGCCGCGCCAGCGTCCCCGGCCACCCGAGGCCGATGACCGTGAAGACGGCCGCGACGGCGACCGGTACGAGGCCGAGCAGCCGGAGCCGGTGGGCGGCGGTGCGGGTGCTCCGGGCCAGCCAGTGTTCGGCCCAGTAGGCGAAGAGGATGGCCAGCGCCAGGTCGGTGATCGTGACGTTGCGGCTCTGCAGGCGTTGGCTGCCGAAGAGCGGCAGGTGATAGAGCAGGTGTCCCAACGGCGTATGGCCGCCGAGCGCGAAGAGCAGCCCGACGGCCGCCACGACATGCCAGATCAGCCATTCCGGAATCGGTCGCCGGCGCCGGAGTGTGCCCAGCAGCGCGACCGCCCCGACCAGCGGCAACAGCCCGATATAGCTGGCCAGCTCGGGCATGTTGTAGCCGGCAAAGAGGCCCGGCACGCGGAACGAGTTCGACCCGCCCAACAACACCGGCATGGTCAGCAGCACCAGCCAGGCCGGATGCAGCGACCCGGAGCTGAACAGGTCGTACGCAGCCTCCGAGCGCTGGGATTCCGACACCGCGTACAGCCCGGGCAGCCACTGCACCGCGCTGAGCAGCACGGCGAGGGCCAGCCCGCCGACAGCGGCCAGCAGGTAGTCGCGCCGGGACCGGCCACCCCGGATCAGCAACCACAGTGCGTACGCCCCGATGATCACCGCCGCGTCGTCGATGGCGCGCGGTTCGCCGGCCAGCACGCACATCGCGCCGAATACGCCGAGCAGCGCGGCCCAGCCGACCCGGCGGCGCCGGCTGGTCACCTCGGCCAGCCGGGCCAGCGCCAGCAGGCCGAGCGGGATCCAGCTGACCCCGGCGACCAGGCCGAAATGCTCGACCTGGATGGCGAACGAGCCGCCGACGGTGAACGCCGTCGCGCCCAACCACGCGCCGACCGGCCGGATCCCGCGGCTGCGCAGGAACGCGTAGAGGCCGAGGCCCGCGGTCCAGTAGGTGAGCACCTCGTTCGCGACCCAGGCGCCGACCGGCGGCAGGATCGCGAAGAGCGCGGTGAACGGGTAGGCCGCGCCGGCGTTCCAGCCGCCGAGCAGGGGCGCGCCGCTCCAGATGTACGGATTGAGCAGCGGAAGGTGGCCGGCGGCCAGCTGCCGGCCGGCCAGCACCCGCAACGGATAGTTCTGGTCGGCGTCATCGTTCGGCATGATCGGGTGCCCGGCGATGGCGGGGACCACGAAGGCGAGGAGCGGCACGAGGAGCAGCAGCGCGACCGCGATATGCCCAGCGCTCACCCGGCGACGGGCCGACACCTCCGGCTCGGTCGCGATACCGAGCAACGATCCGCCCCTCACGGGAGCACACCCTACGGGTGGAATCTGGGCGGCACCTGAGAGGTCAGCCCGGACGGGCCGCCCGCAGCGGCGCGATGCAGCGCAGCAGTCCCTCGTCCGTGCCGAGCTGCTCGAGGGTCCGGCTCAACTTGAGCCGCCAGTTGGGATATTCGTCGATCGTGCCCGGCATGTTGGGTTGCCGGCGGTCGGCGAGCACGTCCGTGAGGCTGGCCAGCAGCAGTCGGGACGGCGCCCGGGCCAGCAGCGCATGCAACGCGACCAGCAGCTCGGCCTCGGTCGCGTCCGGCCCGGCCAGGCCCTCTTCGGCGATCAGGTCGAGCAGCGCCCGCCGGTCGGCTTCGGCGGCCCGTTCCTCCTCGGCGACCGGCCGGGCCAGCACGCCCAGCTCGGCCCGGACCCGTACCTGCTCACCGGACAGGAAGCCGGCCGCGGTCGGCAGGTCGTGGGTCGAGACGCTGGCCATCGCCGCCCGCGGCCAGTCCCGCGGCGGTCGGTGCCGCTGGCCGTCGCGGGCGAACCACAGCACCACCGAGCTGGCCATGTCGCGAGCGTGCAGCGCCTCGGTCACCTCGGCCCGCACCGTCCCGAGGTCTTCGCCGATGACCATGGCGCCGGCCCGGTGTGCCTCCACGGTCAGTACGGCGAGCAGGGCCGCTGCGTCGTAGCTCACGTAGGTGCCGCGGTGTGGCGGCTGGCCCGGCGGGATCCACCACAGCCGCCAGAGGCCCGCGACATGGTCGACCCGGAGGCCGTCGGCGGTGCGGAGCTCCCGGGCCAGCATGTCCCGCAGCGGCGTGTATCCGGCCGCGGCGAGGCGGTCCGGCCGCCATGGCGGCAGATCCCAGTCCTGGCCCTGCTGGTTGAACGGATCCGGCGGGGCACCGACCCGGACCCCGGTGGCGAGCATGTCCTGCAGAGCCCACGCGTCCGCGCCGCCGGCGTCCACGCCGACCGGAAGGTCGTGGATGATCGCGATGCCGTCGCGGCGGGTGGCCGCGAGCTGGGTCGCGCAGAGGTGCTGCACCCAGCTGTGGAAGTCGATCGCGTCGGCCAATTCGATCCGGGCCCGGGCCACCGCCGCGCCGCCCGGATCCCGCAGCTGCGCCGGCCAGTGGCGCCAGTCCGGGCCGTGTTTCTCGGCCAGCGCGCAGAAGGTCGCGAAATCGCGGAGCTGCCGGTCGGCCGGCTCATTGGCGTGCGCGTACGGGCGGAGCAGCCGCAGCGCCTGCTCCTTCGCCGTCCAGACGGCGTCGTAGTCGAGCAGCTCGCCGTCGCCGTCCGGCTGCAGCGCGATCACCCGTGCCCGGGTCTGCTCGTCAGCGGCCGCAAATTCGGCGGTCCGGGTGATGCTGAGATACAGCGGATTGGCGAAACTCCGGCTGGACGGCGAATACGGCGACCGGCGCACCGGAAGCGTCGGTGTGATCGCGTTCAGCGGGTTGACCAGGATCGCGCCGGCTCCCAATTGCCGGGCCCAGTCGGCGAAGTCACCCAGATCACCGAGATCGCCGATGCCCCAGGACTTCTCCGAGCGCAGCGCGTAAAGCTGAAGCATCCAACCCCAGGCCGAGGCCGGTTCGGAAAGCCGGGCCGGCGCCACGATGACCGTCTGTTCACCGGTTGCGCTCTGTTCACTGGATGCTCTGCGCAGTCGGTGGTACCCGATCGGCAGGTCGGCCGGGAGACTGTCCGAAACCGGCCGCTCCACGCCGTTTTCGGTCGTGAGAAGGCCCGGCTCCGCGATCGCGTGCTGTTGGCCCGGGGTGAGGACCAGAGTCGTGGTGCGGGAATTTCCACGGGCCAGGGCGGTTTCGATTGCCGCAGCACTGCTGGCGTCCACACCGAGATGCCCGAGCACCGCCACGACCACCGACCGGTCGACGACGTGCTGCTCGCCCTGCGCGTCCGTATAGGACGTCGCCACACCGTGTGCGTCGGCCAGCCGCCCGAGTCGGTCGTCCATGGCACTCCCTTGTCCGGTCCCGGGTCGAGACTAGTGTCGAGGTGTCGAAAGCCAGCGACGACCGAGGGAGTTCCGTGCCAGCAACGCGTCCGAATCCTGTGCCCAACATCGTGATGGTCATGGCCGACGACCATGCCGCGCACGCCATCAGCAGCTATGGCAGCCGGGTCAACCAGACGCCGAACATCGACCGGATCGCGTCCGACGGAATGCGTTTCGACTCCTGTTTCTGCACCAACTCGCTGTGTGCGCCCAGTCGGGCGGCGATCCTCACCGGCACGTACAACCACGTGAACGGCGTACGCACACTGTCCGAGGAATTCCAGTCCGATCAGGACACCTTCGTCACCCAACTCGGTGCCGCCGGCTACCAGAGCGCCATTGTGGGGAAATGGCATCTGGGCCACGGTCCGGACCACGACCCGAAGGGCTTCGACTACTGGGAGGTGCTGCCCGGGCAGGGCGACTATTTCGACCCGGAATTCGTCACCGAGTCCGGCCGGGCCCGCCGCCCCGGATACGTCACCGACATCATCACAGACCTGAGCCTGGATTGGCTCGGCGCGCGTGACCGGGAGCGTCCGTTCTGCCTGCTGGTCAATCACAAGGCGCCGCACCGACCCTGGCAGGTCGACGAGGCGCACGCCGACCTCTACGCCGACGTCTCCATTCCGGAGCCGGAGACCTGGCACGACGACTATTCGCACCGATCCACCGCCGCCCGGGCGGCTCGGATGACGGTGCGCCGCGACCTGTCGAAGACCGACCTCAAGGTCGATGTCCCGGCCGGATTGACCGCCGAGGAGGAGGCGTCCTGGAAATACCAGCGGTACATGAAGGACTACCTGCGGTGTATCGCGTCGGTCGATGACAATGTGGGTCGGCTGCTGGATTATCTCGACGCCGAGGGCCTCACCGACGACACGGTCGTCGTCTACACCTCCGACCAGGGTTTCTTCCTCGGCGATCACGGCTGGTACGACAAGCGGTTCATGTACGAGGAATCGCTGCGCATGCCCTTCCTGATCCGGTATCCGCGGGAGATCGCAGCCGGGTCGTCCTGCGACGACCTCGCGGTGAATGTGGATTTCGCGCAGACCGTGCTCGACCTCGCCGGCGTCGGGGACTATCCGGGAATGCAGGGCCGCAGCCTTCGGCCACTGCTCCGCGGTGAAGAACGGCCGGACGATTGGCGGGACTGCGTCTACTACCGCTATTGGGAGCACGACTCGGAGCCGCATCACGTCTGGAGCCATTACGGCGTCCGCACCCGCACCCACAAGCTGGTGCGCTATTACGCGGCCGGGCTCGGCGTGCCGGGTGCCGTCGATACGACGATGCCGCCGGAGTGGGAGCTGTTCGATCTGGTGGCCGATCCGCGCGAATTGCACTCGGTGCATGACGATCCGGCCTATGCGGCGGTATTCGCCGACCTGCGGTCGAAACTGGCCGAACAGCAGGCGTTGCTCGGCGATGTTCCGGTGGCCGAGCCGGTGAGTCAGGGATGACCGCGCTGCTCGCGAACCGATGTCACCGGGCGCTCGAACCGCTGCATTCGATGATCTACTTTGCGCCGGAGGCGGACCAGGCTTTCGTCGACGGTGGGTTGCGGCCCGGAAGGATGGGCTACTTCGCGAGCCGTTCCGCACCGATGGGAGCGGTCGGGCCCGGCGTGGTGACAGCGACGTTTTACAATTTCAATCCCGAATTGGTCGCCCGACATATTCCGCGGGCCTGGACGCTCAGCACGCCGGGTGCGTTGCTCGACGCGCGACTTGTCGCCGCGGATGCGGCGCTGCGGCGACTACTCGGCGCCGAGGTGGCTTCTGATGAGGTTGCTGAGGCGGCGTTGCTGGCCCGCGAGGCCTCGACCGGTTGTTTCCCGGACGGGCGGCCGCTGTACGCCGCGCATGCCGAGTTGGGTTGGCCGGCCGAACCGCATCTGGTGCTGTGGCACGCGGCGTCGTTGCTGCGCGAATTTCGCGGTGACGGGCACATTGCGGTGTTGATCGAGGCCGAGTTGAGCGGGCTGGAAGGACTGGTGACGCACACGGCGACCGGGCGCGGTTTCCTGGAGTCGGCGGCGAAGCAGTCGCGCGGCTGGTCCGATGCGGAGTGGGATGCGGCGGTGGATCGCTTGCGGGCCAGGGGGATCCTGGATGCCGCGGGAGCGCTGACCGAGGCCGGGACCGCGCTGCGGGAACGGATCGAGGAGTCGACTGGGCGACTGGCCGTGGCGCCGTGGACTGTGCTGGGCGCCGACCGGAGCGAACGGCTGCGGGTCCTTGGCCGATCTCTGTCGGCGCGCATCGTCGAGGCCGGCGCATTTCCGGCCAAGTTCTTCGCTACCCGCTAGCCGAACCACTACATCCGGGCGCACACCGCTCACACCGACTCGCTGCATCCCGCCGGTTCCCGTCTGAGCGTGCACGACGGAAAGTAGAAAAATTGTCGCTGCGTCGCACCTCCGCAAACACAAACTCCCGCCAGCCGACGAGCCGACCAGATCCCCGCCGGTTGCCGTCTGAGCGTGCACGACAGAAAGTAGAAAAGTCGTCTCTGCGTCGCACCTCCGCAAAGGGCAAGTGACCGTTCGGCGGCCCGTTCCATGATCGTGACTGCGATGTGCCGGTTGGCCCGGGCTCTGGCCATGATCATGACCGCGATATGCCGGCCAGGGGCGGCGTAACGCAGTCACCATCACCGAGTACGGGCGCGCCTCATCCCAAGGCTCCGATCGAAGTGCGCCTTAGCCGTTGCGCACCGGACAGATCCCGGGTAAAGCACACTTCGATCGGAGGGGTGCGGGAGTGGTGCGGGTGCGGGAGGGGGACGGGTGCGGGAGTGGTGCGGGACGGGAGTGGTGCGGGACGGAAGAAGGGTCGGGTGGGGACAGTTCAGAAGCCGAGCGCAGCGGCCTGTTCTCCGTCGATGAGCCAGTCGATGGTCTCCGGACGAATGGTGGGGAACCCGGCAAGTTTCATCCCGGCGAGTTCGCGCAGCCCGGCAATGGCCTCGGCCGGAGTCCACAATGGATAATCCGAGCCGAAGAGCAGTTTGTCCACCACTCCCCACTCCTGCGCCCGTACCAGCGCCAGAAACCCATCCATCGGCCGCGCCCACGAGGCCGACACATCCGCGAACACCCGCCGGTTCTTCCGCAGCGTCACAATCGTCTCGCGCTGCCACGGATGCCCGAGGTGCGCGATGATCTGGGTCAACCCAGGATGCCTACGCGCCACCTCATCCACCACCAACGGCTGGCTCACCGACAAATCACCGGCCGGACTCGGCGTCGCCCCCATGTGCCACAGCACGGTCAGCCCCGCCTCCTCCGCCGCGGCGTAGAACGGGTCGTACCGCGCATCGCGCGGATCAAACAGCGCCAGCACCGGATACAACTTGATCCCGCGCAACCCGCGCGCCACCCCGTCCGCGAGCTGCTCCATCACGTCGTCGTCGCTCGGGTCCAGCGCCATGAAACCGACCGTGTTCGTCGTCGTATTGGC
The DNA here is from genome assembly GCA_036267955.1 of Mycobacteriales bacterium. Classification (GTDB taxonomy): domain Bacteria; phylum Actinomycetota; class Actinomycetes; order Mycobacteriales; family QHCD01; genus DATAVB01. Next base: position 6,946 of record DATAVB010000116.1, read on the forward strand.
ACAGAACCATTCCACCCACTCGTTCGGCGTGTTGACTCCCGCCGCCGTCGCCCGCATGCCGAAGACAAAGGTCATGTCCACACCGGACATTGCCTTGTCGTAGTCCGCCGGGCTGTGATCGACATAGTCGTGCCGGTAGACCGGCTTCCAATGGTCGTGCCACTCACAGCCCCAGTGCTTGGCCAGATGACAGTGGGTGTGCGCGTCGAGCATTCCGGGAATCCCCTCAGACGACCGAATTGGTGGCACGGAGCGAGCGGTGCACGATCCGCAGCGCCGCAGCGAAATCCTCGTCGGCCGCAAGTTCGGCGGCGGCGGCGTGCAATTGTTCGACGTAGCTGCCCTGCTGCGCCGGGCTGAATTCGCCGGACGGCCCGGACACGCTCACCGCGGCCAGACATTCGTCGCCGATCTCGACCGCCACCGCGACACACCGCAGCCCGACACTGCGCTCGCTGTCGTCGAAGGCGTGCCCCCGGCGGGCGGTGCGGCGCAGATCCCGCGCCAGCACATCCAGCGAGGTGATCGTGTTGTCGGTGAACGACGGGAACGGCTCGGCCGGCGTCACCGAAGCCAGCGCCGCCGGGTCGATCCGGGACAGCAGCAGTTTCCCGAGCCCGGTGCAGTAGGCGTGGTCGCGGGCCCCGGGATGGGTCGTGAATCGCAACTGGCGGTCGGGCTCGCTGACGCAGATATGCAGCACCTGGTCGCCGTCCAGCACACCCAGGTTGGCCGTCTGTCCGAGCCGGACCGCCAACGGGTGCAAATACGTTTCGGCCACGACCGACAGATCAAGCGAAGACACGTACGCCGTTGCCAACCGCTGCACCTTGTGGCCCAGCCGGTAGGACGGACGGTCGTCGATCCGCACCACGTATTCCATTTCGGTCAGCACGCTCAACAGCCGCACCAGGGTGCTTTTCGGCAACGCCGTCGCCGAGCTGAAATCGGTCAACGTCTGCGGGGCAGAACGGGACGCCAACAACTCCAGCAGCGCCAGGCCGCGGGCGAGTGCATTTGCGTGGTAATTCGCCGACGCCGGTCTCGTGTCATCCACCGAGACGCGGCGACCGGCATTCACTGCTCGGGCCACGATGTTGCCTCCTGCTCAATTGACGCACCGGCTGCAGTATGCCCGCTGCCGTCGACCACCGGAATGATCTCGGGAAAGTGGCACGCGCTGGGATGTCCGGTGCCGAGCCGGTCAAGCAGCTCCGGCACCTCGTCGGCGCAGCGCTGCTGCGCCTTCGGGCAACGGGTGCGGAAACGGCAGCCGGAGGGCGGATTGCTCGGGCTGGGCACATCGCCGTGCAGCGGGATCCGGCGCTTGGTATCCCGCAATGCCGGGTCCGGCACCGGAACCGCCGACAGGAGTGCCTGTGTGTACGGGTGTTCCGGTGCGCCGAATATCTCCGCGCGGGTGCCGATCTCGACGATCGTGCCGAGATACATCACCGCGATGCGGTGCGAAACGTGCCGCACGATGGACAGGTCGTGCGATATGAACAGGTACGTCAGGCCGAGTCGGCGCTGTAGCTCGCGCAACTGGTTCACGACCTGCGCCTGGATCGACACGTCCAACGCGCTGACCGGTTCGTCCAGCACCAGCAGTTTCGGGTCCAGTGCCAGCGCCCGGGCCAGGCTGATCCGCTGCCGCTGCCCACCGGAGAATTCGTGCGCGTACCGGTTGGCGTGGTCCGGCGCGAGCCCGACCAGGTCCAGCAACTCCGCGACCCGACCGGCCCCGGTGGCCCGGTAACGCCCCTGCACCCGCAGCGGTTCGGCGATGATGTCGTGCACCGTCATGCGCGGGGACAGCGACGCGTACGGATCCTGGAACATGATCTGGATTTCCTGCCGCAACGGCCGCAACTCGCGTGCCGGCAGGGACGCCAGATCCGTTCCCTGGTAGAGGATCCGCCCGGCGGTCGGAGCCAGCAGCCGCACCACCATCCGACCGGTGGTCGATTTCCCGCAACCGGACTCGCCGACGAGGCTGAGGGTGTCGCCGCGGTTCAGCGACAGGTCGATGCCGTCGACCGCCCGCACGGCGCCCACCTGGCGACGCAGCACGCCGCGACGGATCGGGAAATGCTTGGTCAGCCCTTCGACCCGCAACAGTTCCTCGGTCATGACGCCGACTCTCCGGCTGGAAACAGTTCCACCGGATCGGCTGTGGCAGCGAGCTTCTCGTGAAAATGGCACGCGCTGCGCTGTCCGTTGCCGAGGTCGGTCAACTCCGGACGCTCGGTGCGACAGCGGTCCGCGGCCAGTGGGCAGCGCGGATGGAATGGGCAACCGGACGGCGGCTCGAGCATATTCGGCGGGCTGCCGGGGATCGGCCGCAGCGGGCCCTCATCGTCATCGAGCCGGGGCAGGCTGGCCAGCAGTCCCACCGTGTAGGGATGCCGCGGTGCGGCGAACAGCGTCCGGACCGGCGCCTGCTCGACGATCCGGCCGGCGTACATCACCAACACCCGGTCGGCCAGTTCAGCGATGACGCCCAGATCATGGGTGATCAGAATGGTGGCGGCCTTTGTCGTCTCCTGCGCGGTACGGAGCAGATCCAGCACCTGCGCCTGGATGGTGACATCCAGCGCCGTGGTCGGTTCGTCGGCGATCAACAGTTCCGGGTCGTTGGCGATCGCCATCGCGATCATGGCCCGCTGCCGCATTCCGCCGGAGAATTCGTGCGGATACTGCCGCAGCCGCGCCTCCGGATTCGGCACGCCGACCAGTTCGAGCAGCTCCAACGCCCGGGCCCGGGCCGCGGCCCGCGAGCTGTCGCGGTGGTGCAGCCGGATTGCCTCGACAATCTGCGAACCGATCGACAGCACCGGATTGAGCGTCGTCATCGGATCCTGGAACACCATGGCGATCGGGCCGCCGCGGATCTCCCGCAGCCGGCGCGGCGGCATCGCGCGCAGATCCTCGCCGTGGAACGACAGTGTGCCGCGCCGGATATTGCCCGGCGGCTGCCGGATCAGGCCGAGGATCGACATCGCCGTCACACTCTTGCCGGAGCCGGATTCGCCAACCACACCGACGATCTCGCCCGGTTCGACGGTAAAGGAAACCCCGTCGACGGCGTGCACCGTTCCGTCCTCGGTGACGAAATCGACGACGAGATCGGCGACCTCCAGCAACGGGATCTCGCTCATCGCGACTGCCTCGGGTCAACGGCGTCGCGCAGCCCGTCACCGATGAAGTTGACCGCCAGCACGGTGATCGCGACGGCCAGGCCCGGCGGCAGCCAGAGCCACGGCATGCTCCGGATCACGGTCAGGCTCTGCGCATCGGTCAACATGTTGCCCCAACTCGGCTGCGGCGGCTGCACGCCGAGGCCGAGGAACGACAGGGTCGCCTCCAGTCCGATCGCCTGCGCCACACCGAGAGTCGCCACCACGCTGACCGGCGGAAGCGCGGCCGGAATGATGTGTCTGGCCATCAACCAGACCGGTCCGGCGCCGACCGCGCGCGAGGCCTGCACGTACTCCTGCTCGCGCAGCGACAGCGTGACGCCGCGGACCAGCCGGCCACAGGTCGGCCATTGGAACAGTCCGATCGCGATGACCATGGTGAGCACGCTGGGGCCGAGAATGCCGGCGATAACGATCATCACCACCAATGACGGGAAGGACAGGAAAATGTCCGCCAGCCGCATCACGACGTTGTCCACCCAGCCGCCGAGCAGGCCCGCGATGCTGCCGAGCACGGTGCCGATGACGACGGCGATCAGGGCCGCCGCGATGCCTACGCCGAGCGAGACCCGGCCGGCGTACAGCAGCCGGGAGAATACATCCCGGCCGGTGGAATCGGTGCCCAGCCAGTGCTTTCCCGACGGCGACGCGCGAATCTGGAACAGGTCGATACTGGTCGGGCTGTGTCCCGAGATCGGGCCGGCGAACAGGGCGCCGATAACGATCACCAGGAGTACGCCGACACTGGCCACGGCGACCCGGTGCCGGGCAAATCGGCGCACCGCCAGTTTGGCCGGCGAACGGCGTTGCCGCACTGCCGGGGCCGGCACGACCGCCTCTACTCCGGTCACTGCAGCCTCACCCTCGGATCGGCGACCGTATAGAGCACGTCGGCGATCAGGTTGGACAGCAATACGAGAATGGCAATGATCAAAGCGAATCCGATGATCACCGAATAGTCCTGATTCTGCACCGAGCTCACCGCCAACTGTCCCATTCCCGGCCAGGCGAAGACCTTTTCGATGACGACGGCGCCGGCGAGGACACCCGGCAGCGACAGCGCGATGATCGTCAACACCGGGATCAGCGCGTTGCGCAGGGTGTGCCGCAACACGACCCGGGCCGGTGATGCGCCCTTGGCCTCGGCGGTACGGACGTAGTCCGACTGCAGTTCGGAGATCATGCTGCCCCGGATATACCGCATGAACGGGCCCGAGTTGCCAAAGCCGAGAATCAGCGCCGGCAGGATCAGGTGTTTCAGCAGATCGATCAGGCCGGAGGCGTTCGGCGTCGAGATTCCGGCCGACGGCAACAGCTGGAAGCGCAGGGTCAACACGTAGATCGCCAGCAGCGCGAGGAAGAAGGCCGGGATGGAGACCGAGCCGAGGCTCACCACGGTCGCTGCGTAATCGACCGCGGTGTTGCGCCGGACGGCGGCGATAATGCCCAGTGGAAAGGCGATCAGCAGGGACAGCACCAGCCCGACGCCCATCAGTTCGATCGTGGGCCCGATCCGCTCGGCCAACAACGAGGTGACCGAGCGGCCGTTCACCAGTGAATACCCGAGATTGCCGTGCAGCGCGTCACCCAGCCAGTGTCCGTACTGGACAACGACGGACCGGTCCAGCCCCAGCTCGTGCCGTTTCGCCGCGATGAAGGCGGCGCTGCCGGAGTTGAGCTGGTCGGGCGGGATCATCATCTTCACCGGGTCGCCGGGGGCGGCGTGGACGAGCGCGAAGATCGCGACAGTGATGAGAAAGAACACCACCACGTTGACCAGCAGCCGGCGCAGGATATACGCGCCCACGACACCTCCCTCAGCGAACTCAGCGAACTCAGCGAACTCAGCGAATCGGTGACTCAGTGGACGGTCAGCCCGCGATGCTCCACGAGCCGGGATTCCAGAATCCGGCGTCCTGCGAACCGGCGGCGACGAACCCCTTGACCCGCTTGTTCACCGCCCACAACCCCATCGGGTCGTAGAGCCAGAGATACGAGGCCTGCTTGTTCTCCTCGATCGCGGCCTGGTCGTACAGCTTCTTGCGAGCCGTCTCGTCGGTCGTCGCGTTCGCCTTCTTCATCAGCTTGTCCAGCACCGGATCGCAGAAGAACACTATGTTTCCGCCGGCCGGGTACTGCTGGGCGCAATCGACGATGACGTCCACGTTCCACGAGTCGACCGCGTAGTTGCCGCCGCCGAACAGCACCATGTCGTACGACTTCTTCTCGTAGCTGGGCAGGATCTGGGCCGCCTGCACCTGCTTGAGTTTCACCTTGACCCCGACCGCCTGCAGTTCGTTCTGCACGATGGTGGCGGTCGAGTCGCGGTCGCGCTGACCGGGGATCCATTCCAGCTCCACGGTCTTGCTGGAATCCCAGCCGGCCGCCTTCAGCAGCGACTTGGCCTTGCCCGGGTTGTAACCGTAGGAATTCAACCCGGACGGCTGATTGTCCTGATAGAAGTCGGAATTCTGGACAAGCCCCTTGCCGGCCAGCACGCTCTGCACGATCTGCTTGCGGTTGATCGCGTACGCGAACGCCTGCCGGACGCGGGCGTCCTTGAACCGCGACTGGCTCTGGTTCAGCCCGATCCGGATGAACCCGGCGCCCGGGCTCTCCTGGACGCCCACGTCCTTCAGCCCCTGCACGGTCTTGAGGTCGGTCGGCGAGATCGACGCGATGTCGATGCCGCCGTTGCCCAATTGCGCGGTGGCGACGTCCGAGGTCAGCGGTTTCAGGTAGATGTTCTTGATGGCCACCTTGGACCGGTAGGTCGGGTTGGCCTTCAGTTGCACGTACTGGTTGGTCTTGTAGCTGACGAACGAGTACGGACCGATGCCGACGGTCGGGCTGCGGAAGAACTTGTCCTTGGCGACCTGGGTGACGGAGTCCTGGCCGAGAATGTGCTGCGGAATGATATTAACCGTGCCGATCTGCGCCAGCAGACCGAAGTCCGGCGCGCTGGCCTTGATCACGAAGGTGTCCGGGTCGGGCGCGCTGAGACCGGAGATGGTCTTGGTCTTCCCGGCGACGAAGTCCGGAACCCCGGCCACACCGCTGAAACTGCCGGCCGTGGCGCTGCCGCTCTTCGGATTGGCCAGCAACTGGTAGGTGAAAAGCACGTCCTTGGAGGTGAACGGCGTGCCGTCGCTCCACTTCAGACCCTTGCGCAGATGGAAGGTGAATGTCGTGGCGTCCGGGGACACCTCGTAGCTATCCGCGAGCAGCGGCTGCAGTTTGTATTTCGGGTCGACCCCCAGCAGCCCCTGAAAGATGAAGGACATCACCTGGTTGTCCGGCCCGCTGGACGGCGCCAGCGGGCTGAAGACACCGGCCGGCTCCTGATAGAGGTAGACGTTGACCGTACCGGCCGTGCCCGAGCCGCCGGTGCCGGCCGAGCCGCCGCCGGTCGTGTCACCGGTGGCGGATTTCGGTCCACTGCATCCGGCGATGAGGGCGGCGGCGACCGCCAGGCCTGCTATCGCGCGTCGTCCGATCAATCTGGCCATTGCGACCTCTCTTATTTGACTGGGTTACGCAGGGTGCCGAGGCCGCCGATCGTCACGGCCATCTCGTCGCCCGCACTGAGAAACTCGCCGCTGGCCGCGCCTACCCCGGAAGGCGTGCCGGTCAGGATGATGTCGCCGGGCTCAAGTGTCGTGAGCCGCGACGCATGCGCTATCAGCTCGGCCGTGGAGAAGATCATGTCCTTTGTGGACGCGTGCTGTTTGGTTACCCCGTTGAGGGTGAAGTCGATCTGCAGGTCCTGCGGGTCGGCGACCTCGTCGGCGGTCACCAACCATGGCCCGAGCGGCGCGAAGCCGTCGAGCCACTTTCCGGCGAGCCAGTCGAAGAACCAGACCGCCTTGTCGTCCAGGTCCCGCTCAAAGCCGTAATCGACGGATCGGGCCGAGACGTCATTGGCGCAGAGGTAGCCGAAGACGTATCCCAGCGCGTCCGCGACGTCGATGTTGCGGCCGCGGCGGCCGATGACCACCGCCAGTTCGGCTTCCCAGTCGACCTCGTTGCTGACGTCCGGCAGCTCGACCGCGACGTCCGGTCCGATGATCGAGGTGGAGGGTTTGAGGAACAGCCGTGGCGACAACCGGGACCGGTCGAGCGGCTCGCCGCCGGATTCGACGACGTGGTCCTGGTAATTCGCGGCGGCGGCCAGCAGCTTCCCCGGCCGCTGCAGTGGCGCCAGCAACGTGACCTCGGCCGCGGGATAGGAATCCCCACCAGCCGGAATGTCCTTTCCCACCAAGGATTCGAGATCGCCCGCGCCGAGCTCGACCACCCGGTCGCCGTCGAGCCGTCCATGCTGGACGGCGCCATTCCGTTCGTAGGTAACGAGTTTCACGCGTGAGACCTCTCCGGGAGTCCGGACCGCAGCGACCGCTGGGCCGCGTCGATCACGGTCTGTGTGTGTACTGCATCGGCGACGGTGAGCTGCGGCCGGCCGGCGGCGATCCCGCCGTGCAGCACATTGAGGAGCGCGTCCACCGTGCTCCCGCCCCGCCAGCGGGATTCGACCCCGACCGCGGTCCGGACCGACAGCGCCGGCCTGGTGGCGTCGGTGACGAGCACACCGTGCGTACCGCTGGCGCGGTAGCGATGCAGCATCACGGCGCCGCCGGAACCGGTCGACGTCCGGCCCACGGTCACCGTGCCGGTCACGCCGTTCTCGTAGTCGATCATCAGGGCGACGAAATCCTCGACCTCGGAATTCCAGTAGCGGCCGGACCGGGCGAATACCCGCACCGGCGCCAGCCCGAGCATCGCGTGCAGCACGTCGACCGGATAGAGCGCGAGATTCACCAGCTCGCCGGACGGCGCGGGATCGCCGCCACCGACGAAGAAATCGGCCTGGACATTCCATGGCAGACCGATCCGGCCGCCGGCGATCGCGGCCACCGCAGACTGCACGGCGCCACCCAGCCGCAGATGGTGGGCCGGGACGAGGACCCGATCCGACCGCTCGACCTCCGCCGCGAGTTGCCCGGTCTCGGCCAGTGACGCGGCCAGTGGTTTGTCGGCCAGTACATGCTTTCCGGCCCGCAACACTTCGGCGATCACGGCGGCCCGCTGATCCAGGGCGACAGCGATGGAGACGGCCTCGAATTCGGTCTCCCGGCGAGCCTGATCGAATGAGTCGTACAGCGCCACGTCCAATCGCGCCGCCGCCTCCCTGGCGGCGGAACCCGATTCACCCGGGCCGGTGCACACCGCCGCCACAGTGAATTCCGGATGGGATTGGAATGCGGGCAGATACATGGCCGTCTGGTGGTCCTGGCTCCCGATCCCGGCGAAGCCGAGCAGCAGTACGCGGGTCATGACACCAGCACCTCGGCCAGGTCGACCGGCGCGCCGGAGGCGATCGACCGCTCCGCCGCCACTCCCATGGCCACCGCCAACACCCCGTCGGCCGGCCGGACGACGGGGTCGGCGCCGGCGACCGTGTCCAGCCACGCCTCGAGCTGTACGACAAATCCGTTGTTTCCGGCGGCCGGCACCGCGGCCGCACCATTCTCGGTGAACAGCAGCGACGATTCGCCGTCCCACTGCTGGCTGACACTGCCATCGCTGCCACACACCAGCAGATCCCGGTGGGCGAACGAGCCCGGCCGGTGCGCGCGGCTCATCTCGCAGATCGCGGTCCCACCGTTGGCATAGGTGACCACCATTTCCAGGTAGTCGTAGATCTTCAATTCCGCGGCCGTCTGCTTGCGTCCGCGGGCGAAGACACTGACCGGACGGTCATCCAGCCACCAGGTCACGAGATCCAGCAGATGTACGCCGTTGTGCAGTGCATGGCCGCCAGATTTTGCCGGATCAATGATCCAGGAACGCCAGTCCGGCCAGATCCAACCGCCCAGAATGGCGAGCCGGGCGAAGACCGGGGTGCCGACAGAGCCGTCATCGATCGCCGCCTTGACCGCCCGCCCGTAGTCGTAGCAGCGGTGGGTGTGTGCAACCGCCAACACCCGATCGGCCGACTCGAAGTCCGCGGCCAGCCGCCGCGCATCCGCGACCGTCGTGGCCAGCGGCTTCTCCACCAGCAGGTGCTTCCCGGCGGCCGCCACCGCGGCGCCGATGTCGGCGTGGGTCTGATTGGGGGTGCAGAGGACGACCGCGTCGACCTCTGGCCAGGCCAACGCCTCGGCGAGGTCGGCGCTGCACCGCACGCCGCCGTGGCCGCGGGCCGAGGTCTCGGCGCGTCCCGGCGCGGTGTCGACGATCCCGACGAGCGATGCCCGCCCGGAGACCTGCAGCGCCTTGATGTGTTCGTCCGCGATGAACCCGGCGCCGACCACCAACACACCCAGCGTCATGGGCCGGCTCCGCTCGCCAGAGAAGTCACGGAACGATATTTCATGTCTGGGAATCTTTGGTGATCCAAGCCACCCTGTCAAGAGCCATTCGTACGGCTCGCTGGTACGGCATGGAACTCCTTGCCATGTCACTCGTCCGTAACATAACCTCGGCCGCATCAGCTTGAAAAGTCATTCCATGTCTTGAAGGGCGACCATGTCATCCGCCGAACCGGTCATCCTCCCCGCCGCCGCGGAGACCTCGCCGAACGGCCGCCGCCTCGCCGAGGCCGCGGCCCGGGTGCTGCCGGGCGGGGTCAACTCCGCCACCCGTTACATCGGCGCGCCCTATGCCTTCGCGGCCGGTGATGGCGCCTATCTGACCGACCTCGACGGCCGGCGCTATCTCGACTACCACGCCGCGTTCGGCGCGATCCTGCTCGGCCACAACGCCGCCGTGGTGGACGATGCGGTCCGCGAGGTGGTCGGCCGGCTCGATCTCACCGGTCTCGGCGTCACCGAGCTCGAGGTCGCGCTCGCCGAACGGGTCGTCGAGGTCATTCCGTCGGCCGAGATGATGATCGCGACGATGAGCGGGTCGGAAGCCACCGCGCAGGCGATCCGGCTGGCCCGCGGTGTGACCGGTCGGTCGTTGATCGTGAAATTTCAGGGCGGATTCCACGGCTGGCACGATGCCGTCGCCCGCAATGTCATCTCCAGCCCGGAGAAGGCGTACGGCCGCGATCCCCTGTCCGCCGGAATTCTGGACTCTGCGATCGATGCCACGCTGATCGCCGAATTCAACGATCTGGATTCGGTGCGGGCATTGTTCGATGAGCACGCGGGCGAGATCGCGGCGATCATCCTGGAACCCATTCCGCACAATGTCGGCGCACTGCTGCCGACCCAGGAATTCGTGACCGGGCTGCGCGACCTGGCCACCGATCGCGGTGCCGTACTCGTCTTCGACGAGGTGATCACCGGATTCCGGCACGCGCTCGGCGGCTATCAGGAGCTGTGCGGGGTGACTCCGGACATCACCACCTTCGGCAAGGGAATGGCGAACGGATATGCCATCGGCGGGGTCGCCGGGCGCCGCGATCTGATGGAGCATTTCGACGGCCGGAGCGGCGATGTGTTGCTGGCCGGGACCTTCAACGGAAATCCGGTCTCCTGCGCCGCCGCGATCGCCACCGTCGACCACCTGCGCGAGTCACCGGACTTCTACCGGCGTACCCGCCAACTCGGCGACCGGATGCGTACCGGCCTCGCGGCAATCGTGACCGAGTTGGGCATCACCGCCACCGTCGCCGGGTTCGGCGGTGTCTTCGCGCTGTATTTCGCGGACGGGCCAATTCGCGGCTACCGCGACCTGATGCGCAACGACAATGCCGCCTACATCGCCTTTCACCGCCGGATGACCGAGGCTGGATTCCTGATGCTGCCGTTGGCGCTGAAACGCAACCACATCTCCGGCGCGCACACCGCGGAGGACATCGACCGCACTCTCGACGCCAGCCGTACCGTGCTCCGCGGCATGCGGACCGACGGCCTCATCTGACCCGACCGCTCGGGCCGCCACCGTTTCGAGCCGGCCGGCCAATTTCCATGATCGTGATCGGTGGTTGGGGCTATAGCAACCAAAAACCGATCACGATCACCGCCGTTTCATGATCATGAGTGGATTTGATACCTGCAGAGGTACCAAATCCACTCATGATCATGGAAAACGGGGGCCGCGGGTAGGCGGTCAGGCAGCGTCCGGGTCGATGCCGTGGGTCTGCAGCAACAGTCGCAGTCGCAGGATTTCGGCCTGCAGCGCCGCCTCACCATCGCCGACCGGCTGGCCGCCATTTCCCGAGCGGTCATAGCCGCCGTTTCCGGACCCGCCGTCACCCGAGCCACCGTCGGCCGCTCCAGACCGGACCGAACCGGCCCCACCAGCACCAGGCCGAGGTGAGCCGGTCCGCTCCTGATCGACCGCGCCGGCGCCGATCAGGCCCTCAACCTCCGCCCGTACCGCGTCGAGACCGCCGCCGAACTTGATCAGGATTTGCGCGGCGACGCCCTCGCCCTCGCGCACGACGCCCAGCAAGAGATGCTCCGTGCCGATGTAGTCGCAGCCGACCTTCAACGCTTCGCGGAGCGACAGCTCCAACACCTTCTTGGCCCGCGGCGTGAAGGGAATGTGCCCGGACGGCGGCTTCTTGCCCTTGCCGACAATGTCGAGCACCTGAGTGCGGACCGTGTCGAGGCTGACCGAGCGGTTGCGCAGCGCGGTGGCCGCCACCCCGGCGTCCTCCCGGAGCAGCCCCAGCAACACGTGCTCGGTGCCGATGTAGTTGTGGTTGAGGAGCCTGGCCTCTTCCTGTGCCAGCACGACGACCGCCCGCGCCGGCTCAGTGAATCGCTCGAACACCCGCGTACCCCTTCCCGATGAACCCCGCGCCCCAACAATGGTCCAGCGGCGCTGCCAGCGCCAGCCTCGGTCCCCGATATCGTCGGGACCCATGCCGCAGATTGTCGTGGTGGGCGCCGGCCTGGCCGGGCTGCGTGCCGCGCAGGAGCTGCGCCGGCAGGGTTTCGACGGCGCCATCACGGTCGTCGGAGCCGAGCGGCACCGCCCGTACGACCGGCCGCCGTTGTCCAAGGGGCTGCTGCTCGGCAAGGTCACCGCCGCGGACATCGGCCTGTTGCCGGCCGAACAGGAGGCCGAGCTCGACGTCGACTGGCGGCTGGGCCGCACCATCGCCGCGATCGGCGACGGCATGGTCACCCTCGAGGACGGCGAGCGGCTGACCGCTGACGGAATCGTGCTGGCCAGCGGAGCCCGCCCCCGCGAGCTCCCGCTGGGTGCCGACCTGGCCGGCGTACAAACGCTGCGGACCATCGAGGACGCGCAGCGGCTGCGGGCCGGACTGACTGCCGGGGCGCGGCTGACCGTGATCGGGGCCGGCCTGATCGGCGGCGAGATCGCCGCCGGCGCGACCGCTCTCGGCGCGGACGTGACAGTGGTGGAGGTCGAGCCGGAGCCGTTCTCCCGGCTGTTCGACCCGTCGGTCGCGGCGTTGCTGCACGATACGCATCTGGATGCGGGAGTCCGGTTGTTGACCGGTACGGCCGTGGTCGGCGTGGCCGGGACCGGTCGGGTCGAGTCGGTCGAACTGGCCGACGGCCGGCGGATCGACACCGACCTGCTGCTCATCGGGGTCGGCGCGGTGCCGAATGTCGAGTTCCTGGGCGGTTCCGGGATCGCGTGCGACGGTGGGGTGCTGACCGACGAGTTCGGCCGGACCTCGGTCCGCGGGATCGTGGCGGCCGGCGACGTCGCGCACTATCGGTCGCCGGCCGGTCACCGGATCCGGTACGAGCACTGGACGAACGCGCGCGACATGCCGCCGGTGGCGGTTGCGGCGCTGCTGGCCCAATTGAACGGCCGGCCGGATCCGGCGACGCCCTATGACCCGGTGCCCTATTACTGGTCGGATCAGTACGGCCACCACATCCAGGTCGCCGGGATCGTGCGGCCCGACGACGAGACGCGGCTGGTCGAGGGGCGGTTGGAGGACGCAAGTTTCGTCCTGGAGCACACGCGGGGCGGAATTTCAACGGCTGTCGTCGCCTGGGACAGTCCGCGTACCTTCAACCGACTGCGCAGACAATTGCGGCGACCGGCATAGAATGCTGATCCGGACCGCCGGCCGAGGAGGAAGCACCATATGTGGGTTGTCGTCGGGCTGGACAACGGTGGCACGTCCAACAACGCCACCGTGCTGGACGCGCAGGGCCGATTCCTGGTCGACCGTCTGGTTGAAACCCCAAGCTGCGTGCTGGAGGGCCCGGAAATCGCGGTCGCCGCGCTGGCCGAGGCCCTGGACAACGTGCTGGCGCTGAACGACATCAAACGCGCCGACGTGCGCGCGGTGGGGCTGGACACCCCCGGCCCGGCCAGCGCCGACGGCGTCATGTCCTCGAAGGGCGCGACCAACTTCTCCGAGCCGGAATGGCACGGCTTCGACTACCGCGGCGCGCTGGAGGCCCGGCTCGGCCTGCCGGTCATCTACAACAACGACGGAAATGCCGCCGCCCTCTATGCGCACCACACGCATTTCGGTGCCGAGGCGGCGCTGCATTCCTCGATTTCGGCGATTGTCGGCACCGGCCTGGGTGGCGGCGTGATCGAGGCCGGCCGGGTCGTCAAGGGCGCCGCCGGAATGGCTGGCGAGCTGGGCCACGTGCAGATCCCGATGCAGGGGCTGCTCGAGGACGACCAGCCGATCCCCCGCTGCAATTGCGGATTCGACGGCGACGTCGAGAGCATCGTGTCACTGACCGGCATCACCAACAATCTGTTGCCCTACTGGCTGACCCGGTTCACCGATCACGACCTGAGCAGGGTTTCACCGGAGAAGGCGGGCAAGCTGGTCCGTTCGTACGGCGAGAACGGCGATCCGCTGGCGCTGAAGATCTTCGAACAGCAGGCGATGGCGTTGGGCCGGCTCAATACATTGGCGGCCAATTTCTACGACCCCACCGCGTATTTCCTCGGCGGCGGAGTGGTCGAGACGACACCGCAATTCCGGGAATGGTTCCTCACGAAGGTGCGAGAGAATTCCGTGCTCCGCGAGGAACAGGAGCAGGTCGCGGTCTTCGCGCTCGTTCCCGACCTCGACATGGCCGGCGGCCGCGGGGCGGCGGTCGCCGCGCTGGAATCGGTACAGGGCAACGACGAACCGCCGCCCATCACTCCGATCTCGACCTGACCGCGTTAAAGGACACCCGCCGGTTTCGCCGGCGGGTGTCCTTCAGCGGACTCAGAGCTGGCCGAGATTGAAATGCGTGCCCTGGTCGTCGGTGCAGTCCGAGGTCACCCCGTACGGCTGGCTCGCTGGATCGGTGGCCGTGCCACCGGCCTGCCGGACCCGCTGCACCGCGGCCCCGATATCGGCAACCCGCCACAGCGGCACCCCGGTCGGCTGCTCGTGCCCGCCGGACAACCCGGTCATCGGGAATACCTCGTCGACCGCCCAGCCGTCGGCGACCCGGCCGGAGGTGAAGTTCCAGCCGAGCACCGAGCCGTAAAAGGCCCGGGCCTTGGCCGAATCCGGCACCTCGAAGGTGTAATAAGCGAGGCCGCCACGGGCGGGCCGGCTGGTGCCCGGCTCAAGTTCCACCACCGCGAAATCGACGCCCTGATCGTCGACGCACATCGCCGCCAGTCCGTACGGCTCGCGGGTCGGCTGCTGCGCCGTTCCACCGGCCGCGTGGATCCGGTCGATCGCCACTTCGACGTCGTCCACCGCGTAGCAGCAGTACAACGTGCTGCGTGACATCCCGCCCTGAATACCGATCGGCGGCGTGGCGCCCTCGACCCGCCGGCGCCGCGGATCGACCGCCGGCGCAAAACTCCAGCCCAGTACGGACCCGAAGAAATCCGCCGCCCGGTCGGCATCCGGCAGCCAGAGCGACACGTACGCGATATCGCCGTGCCGGTAGACCTGGCCGGCCGCCAGCGGGGTCCGGATCATCCAACGGTGACCGAACGGGTCGTACACCGTCCCGGCCCGGTAGCCGTAATTCTCGTAAATCTCGCCGTGCAGCCGTCCGCCCGCCGCGACCGCGGTGGCCACGGTGGAGTCCACATCGGACACCGCGATGGCCAGCCCGGTCGAGGAGACCTCAGGCGACGGCGCCACCATCGAGGGCGGGAATTCGTCGGCCAGATAAATCGCACCGTCGCCAATGCGCAATTCGGCGTGGCCGATTTTTCCGTCCGGCATCCAGTACGGCTCCTCGGTCAGTTCAGCCCCAAAAACTCTTGCGTACCAGTCGATTGCATCCCGTCCATTAGAGACAGTCAAATAGGGAATGGCGGCACCCAGCTGGGTCGGCTCGGCGATTGTTGAAGTGGACACGGAAACTCCTCGGGGAACGTCGAGGGCGCGAACGAGCCGTTCGCGCAGTCGAGTGGCAAACGTCGGATCGGGGTCGGCGGGGGTGATCGGCGCCCGCAGGGCGTCCAGTGGATCAGGCACGGCCGTCCTCCTCTCCGGCTCCGGTTGTTTCGGCATAGGCGCGGCGGAACGCCGCACGGGCCCGGACCAGCAACGCCTCGGTGGCGTGCAGGGTCCGGCCGAGCAGTTCGGCGACCTGGTTGACCGGGAGATCGTCGAGATAGCGCAGGGTCAGCGCCGCGCGATGGTGCGGGCCGAGTCGGTCGAGCGTCTCCCGGGCCCGCAGCGCGTCCAGCCGCTCGTCCCACGGATCGTCCAGCTGGTCGCCGCCGTCCGCGGCGACCGCACGCAGCCCGCGGTCCTCCCGACCCTGGCGGCGCCAGTGATCGACAAGCTTGTGCCGGGCCACACCGATCAACCACGCGGTCGTCACCGGCGGCGGATGGGCCCGCCGGACCGCGTCGACGGCGGCCAGAAAGGTCTCCGCGGTGAGATCCTCGGCCACCGCCCGCCGGTCACAGCGCGAGAGCAGATACCCGTACACCTGCGGCAACGCACTGTCATAGAGCGCGAGCAGGCCGGCCCGGGGATCACCCGTCACCGCCGGTTGCTGGCTCACACTTCTACCGTCGTTCCGGCCAGCCGGACTCCGACGGGTACGCCGAGATTTCTCTCGTCCGGGTCGTGTCGGGGCCGCCGTGGGACCGACACGCCGAGCCGTCGCTGTCGAACATTCGTTCTACCGAGTCGCTAGAGTGTCGATCATTCAACTTCCCTCGAAGGAGCGATCATGGCAGACCCGCGGCCAGCTGACGATCCCCGCACCGGCTCAGGTCCGGCCGGTCTCGACCAGGCCGAGGCGTCGGCCGACACCGAAGCAACCGCCGTCCAAACAGCAGCCGACACCGAAGCGCCGGTCGATCCCGGGCAGACCGCCATCGACGGGCTCGCCGCCGGCGAGCCTGACCCGAAACCCAAGCGCGGCCGGCGCAAGCAGGCTGCCACGAAAACCCAGGGCGTGGAGCTCGTCCTCACGGTGACCGGAAATGTTGACGGCTCTGACTGGCGCGCCGTCGTGACCCACACCGGCAAGACGCTCGTCGCCGATCTGCCGGTGCCGACCTCGGCCGTCTCCGCTGCCGCGAAGGACCTGCACCCCGACATCGCCGAGGCGATCGAGGGCGTGCTCAGCGCAGCCCGGGAGCAGCAACGGTCCCGGGTGGAGGCTCTGCAGGCCCAGCTCGAAGCGGCCCGCCAGGCGTTGGCCGGCCTCGAGGAATAGCCGCGCCGGCTGGCAGACACCCGCGTTCCCGTGGTGTCGATCTTGACTTTATGGCTGGGTCACGTCCGATTTGTCCAGCCATAAGGTCAAGATCGGCGGAATGTCGGCGCGCGGGCCGGCTAACCGGCGGCCGCGGCGGCGTCTTGTTGCGCAGCGTCTTGTTGCGCAGTCTCTCGTTCGGCGGCGGCTCGTTCGGCAATCGCAATGTCGCGCTTCTCCGCCTGCCAGCCGTCCTCGTCCTTGCCCCGGCGCCAGTAGCCGGAGAGCGACAGCCGTTCCTTGGCCACGCCCCGGTCGGCGACCAGATGCCGCCGCAGCGACCGGACCGCGCCGGCCTCCCCGTGTACGAAGGCCTGCACCTCGCCGGGCAGAAACTCCAGCTCCGCAACCGTCCGTACCAGGATGTCGTCCTCCGGCCCGGACCGGCGCAACCAGCTGATCTCGGCGTTCCCCGGCGACGGGAGCTGCTGCTGGTCGCCGACGTCACCGATCTCGATGAACGCCCGCACCGGTACGCCGGCCGGAATCGCGTCCAGCGCCGCACCGATCGCCGGTAGCGCGCTCTCGTCGCCGACGAGCAGGTGCCAGTCGACCTCCGGCGACGGCGCGTACGCCCCGCCCGGTCCGGACAACAGGACCTCATCGCCGGGCCGCAGCCCCGCGGCCCATGGCCCGGCGATGCCGACCTCCCCGTGATAGACGAAGTCGATCGCCAATTCCTGGGCGGCCTCGTCGAACCAGCGGACCGTGTACGTGCGGGTCGTCGGCCAGCTCTCCCGGGGCAGCTCCTCGCGGATCCGGCCCAGGTCGAGGGGCTCCGGGTAGTCCACATCCGGCTTGCGGAAGACCAACTTGACGTACCGGTCGCTATATTCGTTAGCGATGAAGGTTGCGAATCCCGGCCCACCGGCCACCACCCGGATCATGTGCGGTGTCAGCCACTCCGTGCGCCTGACCTGCAGCCGGGTCAGCGGTCGCCTGCGACGGGCGCGAGTGTCGGCCATGCCGGTCTCCTCATCGTGCGGAAGTCATGCTCTGACTGAAGTAAGGCTAGCCTAACAAGAATCTCGGGTCGAGGAAGCGGCCGACCACAATCGGCAACTCAATCGGCACCTCGAATCGGCAAAGGAAGGCACGCACCGTGTCAGCAGAAAATGCAGCTCTGGACGACATCGCCCTGCAGACCCTCGACGGCGCAGACACCAATCTCGGGCAGTACAAGGGCAAGGCGCTACTGCTCGTGAACGTCGCCTCGAAATGCGGGCTCACCCCGCAGTACGAGGGCCTGGAGCGGCTCCAGGAGCGCTACGCCGACCGGGGTTTCTCCGTTCTCGGCTTCCCGTGCAACCAGTTCGGCGGGCAGGAGCCCGGCACCGCCGAGGAGATCAAGACGTTCTGCTCCACCACGTACGGCGTGACGTTCCCGATGTTTGCCAAGCTCGAGGTCAACGGCGAGGGCCGGCATCCGCTCTACTCCGCGCTGACCCAGAAGGTGGACGCGGAGGGCGAGGCCGGCGACATCCAGTGGAACTTCGAGAAGTTCCTGATCTCCCCGGACGGCAGCATCGTGGAGCGGTTCCGGCCGCGCACCGAGCCGGAGTCCGACCAGGTGGTCAGCGCCATCGAGGCGCAGCTGCCGGCCTGACCGGCGCTGCACTCAGGTGACCGATGCGTGACCGGCCGCCCCGCCCTCCCATGGACCCGATGCGGGCGGGCGGCCCCGTCGCGGCAGCGAAGAAGGCGCTCCGCGCCCGGCTGATCGCCGGACGCGCGGAGTTCTCGCCGGCGGGCCGAGAGGCTGCCGGCGATGCGATCCGGGCCGTGCTCCTCGATACGCCCGAGATCGCCGCGGCCGCGTCGGTGGCGGCGTACGTCTCGATCGGCGCCGAGCCGCCGACCGCGCCGCTGCTCGATGCCCTACGCGAGCGACATGTCGAGGTGTTGCTGCCGGTGTTGCGGGCGGACAACGACCTGGACTGGGCGCGGTACGACGGGACGTTGGTCAGCGGCCGGCACGGTCTGCTGGAGCCGGCCCGCGAACGGCAGGGCACCGAGGCGATAGGCACGGTCGACGTCGTTCTGGTCCCGGCTCTGGCGGTCGACCGCGCCGGCCGCCGGCTCGGCCGCGGCGGCGGTTCGTACGACCGGGCGCTGGCCCGCCTCGCGCCCGCCGCCTGGACCGTGGCGTTGCTGTACGACGGCGAACTCCTCGACGACGTACCGGCCGAAAAGCACGACCACCCGGTCGATGCGGCCGCCGCCCCGGCCGGGATCGTCCGCTTCTAGGCCGGGCTCAGCCGGACGATGACCGATTTCGAGGTCGGCGTATTGCTTGTCTTCGCGGTGGAATCCAACGGCACCAGGACATTGGTCTCCGGGAAATAGGCGGCACAGCAGCCCGGTGCGGTCGGATAGGAGACCAGCCGGAATCCCTTGGCCGTCCGCTCCACCCCGTCTGTCCACACGCTACTGATATCGACCAGCTGACCGTCGGAAAGGTCCAGCTCGACCAGATCAGTGGGGCTGACGAAAAGCACCCGCCGGCCCTGGTGCACCCCGCGGTACCGGTCGTCCAGGCCGTAGATCGTGGTGTTGTACTGGTCGTGCGACCGGATCGTCTGCAGGATCAGCTCACCCGGCCCGGCCTGTGGAAATTCCAATTCGTTGGCCGTAAAATTCGCTTTTCCGCTCATTGTCGGGAAACGACGCTCGTCCCGCGGCGCGTGCGGCAGCACGAAACCGGCTGGGGCGCTGAGCTTTTCGTTGAAATCAGCGAATCCTGGGATGACCCGGCCGATGTGGTCACGGATCAGATCGTAATTGCCCTCCAGCGCTTTCCAGTCCACCGATCCTCGGTCGAGGGTCGCCCGGGCCAGCCGGCAGACGATCGCCACCTCACTCACCAGATCGCGTGCGGCCGGCTTCAGCCGGCCCCGGGACGCGTGCACCATGCCCATCGAATCCTCGACCGACACCTGCTGCGGTCCGCCGGCCTGGTCGTCGATTTCGGTCCGGCCCAGCGTAGGCAGGATGAGCGCCCGTTCACCGGTCACGAAATGCGAGCGGTTGAGTTTGGTGGAGATCTGTACGGTCAGCCGGCACCGCCGCAGCGCGGCCTCGGTCACGTCGGTGTCCGGGGTGGCGGAGGCGAAGTTGCCGCCCATCGCGAAGAAGACCTTGGCCTGCCCGTCCCGCATCGCACGAATCGCGTCCACGGTGTCGAGTCCGTGTTTGCGCGGCGGCTCGAAATGAAATTCCGCGGCGAGACTGTCCAGAAAGGCGGTGGCGGGTTTCTCGTAGATCCCCATCGTACGGTCGCCCTGCACGTTGGAATGTCCGCGCACCGGGCAGACGCCGGCGCCGGGACGGCCGATGTTCCCGCCCAGCAGCAGGAAATTCACGATCTCCCGGATCGTCGGCACGGAATGCCGGTGCTGGGTCAGGCCCATCGCCCAGCACACCACGACATTCCCGGCCGCTTCGACGTCGCGGGCGGTGGCCTCGAGTTCGTCGCGGGTCAGCCCGGTGGCCCGCAAAACGTCGTCCCAGGACAGCTGCGACAGATGCCGCGCGTACTCGTCGAAACCACTCGTGTGCTCGGCGACGAATTCCCGGTCCAGCGAGGTGTCCGCGTCAAGCATGAGCCGACCCAGCGCCTGGAACAGGGCCAGGTCACCGCCGACCCGGATCTGCAGGAATCGGTCGGCCAATTGGGTGCCGTGCCCGATCACCCCGGACACCTTCTGCGGATTGCGGAAATTCAGCAGCCCGGCCTCTGGCAGCGGATTGACCGCGATGATGCGCGCCCCGTTGTGCTTGGCCTTTTCCAGAGTGGACAGCATCCGCGGGTGGTTCGTGCCCGGATTCTGGCCGACGATGAAAATGAGGTCGGCCTGTTCCAGATCCTCGATCAGCACGCTGCCCTTGCCAACCCCGATCGACTCGGTCAGGGCCGATCCGCTGGATTCGTGGCACATGTTGGAGCAGTCCGGCAGGTTGTTCGTACCGAATAGCCGGACGAAGAGCTGATAACAGAAGGCGGCTTCGTTACTGGTGCGGCCGGAGGTATAGAAAACCGCCTCATCGGGCGAGTCGAGGCCGCGCAACTCCGATGCGACCATGCCGATCGCGTCGTCCCAACCGATCGGCCGGTAATGGTCGCTGCCCGCGTCCTTGACCATCGGCTGGGTCAGCCGGCCCTGCTGGCCGAGCCAGTAACCGCTGCGCTGCGCCAGATCCGAGATCGGATGCTCGGCGAAGAAGTCGGCCGTGACGCGGCGGACCGTCGCCTCCTCGGCGACGGCCTTGGCCCCGTTCTCGCAGAATTCGGCAATGTGCCGGTGGTCGGCCGACTCCGGCCAGGCGCAGCCGGGACAGTCGAATCCGGTTTTCTGGTTGACCCGCAGCAGCGTCAACGCGGTACGCCGCACGCCCATCTGATCGACCGCATTGCGCAGGCTGACCCGGACCGCCGGAACACCAGCGGCGTACGTCTTCGGCGCCGACAACGACAGCGACTCGTCGCCGACGTCCTCGGCCGGCGGTTTCTTGGCCACGGCTTCGCCTCCCGGGATGCAGAAACAGCCTACGCCGGGAGGCGGCCGTCGGTCAGGTGCGGCCGGCCGTCCAGTAGACGGCGTTGCTGATGATGCGGCGTACTGACGGGTGCTCGAAGGTCAGGTATTCCTCGTGCCCCGGTCGGAAATAGAAGACCCGGCCGTTGCCGATCGTGTACGCGAGACCCGAGCGGAATACCTGACCATTGCCGAAGACGGAGTAGAAGACGTCGGTATCCGGCTTGCCGCAGCCGAACTCCTCGTCGTAGCTCTCCTCCTTGTCGATGACGAAATCGCTGACGCCCTCGGCCACCGGGTGATCCGGCGCCTTGACCGTGATGCGCTCCTCGCCACCGTCGCGGGCGACACCGCCGAGCCGGCCGTCGTCCTCGATCAACGCGGTATACGGCTTGGACATATGTGACGAATGCAGCGACAGAAAGCCCATGCCGCGCTCTTTCACATGCCGGACGATGCGCTCGACCGCATCATCACTCACGTTTCGGTGCAGCTGGTGTCCCCACCACACCAGCACATCGGTCTGTGCCAGCTGCTCGTCGGAGACGCCGTGGTCGATGTCGACCAACTCCGCCGTCGTCACCGACAGACCGGAATCTGGACGCAAAATGTCGGCAACGGCACCATTGATGTCATTGGGGTAAACGGCTCGACTGGCCGTGTGCTCCGACCACACCCGGACCCGGATCTCTGCAGCCACGATGGCACTCCTGAATCGCAGATCGACTGAATTCCACATTCAGGCTATCCACTCGATCGGGGTGACGGGACCCCTCGCCGCTGGCCCGAACCGGACATGACCTGAACCAGCCGCCGTAAATGCGACCGGCCGGCACACATAGGCTTAGCGGCAAACCCACAGGCTTCGACACGCGGAGGTCGCTCATGCCCGACACCATGCAGGCGGTTGTCTGCCACGGTCCGGAGGACTACCGGCTGGAGCGGCGCGACGTCCCGCAACCCGGACCGGGCGAGGCGCTCCTGCAGATCGAGGCTGTCGGCATCTGCGCCAGCGACCTCAAGTGCTACCACGGCGCACCCATGTTCTGGGGCGATGAGACCCGGCCCGCCTATTGCGAATCGCCGGTCGTCCCCGGTCACGAGTTCACCGGCAAGGTGGTCGCTCTGGACGCGGCGGCCCGCGAGCGCTGGGGCGTCGACGTCGGCGACCGGGTCGTCTCCGAGCAGATCGTGCCGTGCAACGAGTGCCGCTACTGCGAACGCGGCCAGTACTGGCTGTGCCAGCAGCACAACATCTACGGCTTCAAGAAGGCCACCCACGGCGCGATGGCTGAATTCCTGCTCGTCCCGGCGCAGGCCAGGGTGCACCGCATCTCCGCCGACCTGCCGGCCGCGCACGCCGCGTTCGCGGAGCCGCTGTCCTGCGCACTGCACGCCGTGGAGCGCGCCACCATCGGGATCGAGGACGTGGTCGTGGTGGCCGGCGCCGGCCCGATCGGCCTCGGCATGATCGCCGGGGCCCGCCAGCGCGGGCCGAAGCTCGTCGTGTCGCTCGACTTCGACGCCAAGCGCCGGGACCTGGCCAAGGCCTGCGGCGCCGACCTCGCCCTCAACCCGGGCGACACGGACGTGATCGAGGAGGTCCGCAAGCTCACCGGCGGCTACGGCTGCGACGTATATCTGGAAGCCACCGGCCACCCGGCCGCCGTGCCGCAGGGGCTGCAGATGCTGCGCAAGGCCGGCACCTTCGTGGAATACAGCGTGATGCGCGAGCCGGTCACCGTCGACTGGACCATCATCGGCGACACCAAGGAGCTCGACGTCCGTGGCGCCCACCTCGGCCCGTACTGCTGGCCGGCCGCCATCCGGATGATCGAAAACAACGTGCTCCCGGTCGAGCGGATCGTCACTCACCAGCTTCCGGTGGCGCAGTTCGCCGAGGGGCTGGACCTGGTCGGCGACGGCACCCGCTCGGTCAAGGTCGCCCTGGTCCCGTAACGGTTGGCCGAACGGCACAGCGGGCACATGAACGCCATGACCTCGACCAACGTGCTGTGGTTCCGCCGCGATCTTCGGCTCGCCGACAACCCGGCACTGCTCGCGGCGGCGGCCGGCGCCGACGAGGTGCTGCCGCTGTTCGTCCTGGACGACCGGCTCCGCCGACCCAGCGGTGCGCCCCGTGTCGCCTTCCTCTACCGCTGCCTGCGGGAATTGGACGAGGCGACCGGGGGCCGGCTGGTGGTGCTGCGCGGCCGGCCGGAGAACGTGTTACCCCGGGTCGCCCGCGGGGCGGCGGCGACCGCGGTGCATGTCGCCGCGGACTTCGGGCCGTACGGCACTGAGCGCGACCGGCGGGTCGCCGACGCGCTGGACAGTACACCGCTGGTCACCACCGGCTCGCCGTACGCGGTCGCGCCCGGCCGGGTCGGGAAGTCCGACGGCTCGCCGTTCAAGGTCTATTCGCCGTTCTACAGGGCGTGGTGCCGGCACGGCTGGCGGGCACCGGCCGGCGCGGCGCGGGTGCGCTGGTCGACGGCCGTCCAATCGACCGGCATTCCGGCCGACCCGCCGCTGCCGGCCGGCCTGACCCTCCCGGCCGCCGGCGAACGGGCGGCAATGCAGCGGTGGGCCGACTTCCGGTCGGAGCTCGCCGGCTATTCCGACGGCCGGGACCGGCCGGATTTGCCGGCCACCAGCCTGATGTCGGCGTACCTGAAGTTCGGCTGCGTACATCCGCGGACCCTGCTGGCCGACCTGTCCGGGCCCGGCGCTGAGACCTACCGCAAGGAGCTGGCCTGGCGGGAGTTCTACGCCGATGTGCTCTGGCACAACCCGGAATCGGCCCGCGACTACTACCGGGCCGAGTTCGCGAAGATGCGCTACGACACCGACGACACGGCGTTCCAGGCCTGGTCCCAGGGTCGGACCGGATATCCGATCGTGGATGCCGGAATGCGCCAGCTGCTCGCCGAGGGCTGGATGCACAACCGGGTCCGGATGATCGTGGCGTCGTTCCTGGTCAAGGATCTGCACCAGGAGTGGACCCGCGGCGCCCGCTGGTTCCTGGAGCACCTGGTCGACGGCGACCTCGCGTCCAACAACCACGGCTGGCAATGGGTCGCCGGCTGCGGCACCGATGCCGCCCCGTACTTCCGGATCTTCAACCCGGTGACGCAGGGCCGCCGGTTCGACCCGGCCGGCGACTACGTGCGGCGCTACATCCCCGAGCTGGCCGGCATTTCCGGCGCCGACGTGCACGAGCCGTGGACGCTGCCCGAGCCGCCGACCGACTACCCGGATCGGATCGTGGAGCACGCCCGGGAACGCCGGGAATCGCTCCGCCGACTGGCCGAGATCCGTAGCTAGCCGACCATCTCCGGCTTGGCCCGGAGCGCGTCGGTCCACCGCACCCGCGCCCCGCTGCGCAGCACCGCCGCCGCGTAGATCCGGGCCGAGAGCCGGACCAGGGCCACGATCGCCAGCAGCATCAGTACGACCGCGAGCGCGATCTGCCAACCGGGAGCCGCGCCGCCGGCGACCCGCGGCGGCATGATCATCGCCGAGAACGGCGGGATGATGGACAGCACCCGGGCCAGCCCACCGCCCGGATTCGAGATCGCCTGCAACGACAACACGAAGCTCGCGACCAGAAGGAGGGAAAGCGGGCTGACCGTGTTCTGCAGCTCCTCCTGCCGGGACACCAGCGACCCGGCCGCAGCGAAAGCGCATGCGTAGAAGGCATATCCGAGCACGAACCAGGCGAGTACGTCGATGACCGTGCCGACCACCCCGGCCTGCAGCTGGATCATGTCGGTGGCCCGGCCCACGATCAGTCCGACGATCGCGGTGAGCAGGAGCTGCCCGAAGCCGACCAGCCCGACGCCGATGATCTTGCCGGCCAACAGCTGCCACGGCTTGACGGCGGCGAGCAACAGCTCGACGACCCGGCTGGATTTCTCCTCGACCACGCCCATCGCGACCCACATGCCGAACGCGATCAGCTGTCCGTACAGCAGAATCACACCTATATAGGCGATCGCCTTCTTGGCATCCGCGTTCTTGCCACCGCCGGTGAGTTTCTGCACGCTCACGTGCGACACGTCCAGCGCCTTGGCGACCGCACCCGGGTCGATGCCCGCCTGCTTCAGCCGTTCGCCGGCGACCAGCGAACTCCGGGCCGAATCCAGGACGCTCTGCAACCTGCTGTCCAAATTGGACTTGACCACCACGGTCGTGCCACCGTCGAAGGCAGCATCGACCCTGCCGGCCCGGACCGCGGTCCGGGCGGACGCGGCGTCGGAATACGTCTTCACCGACACCTCGGTCTTGGCCGGCCGCGGTGTGGCCTGCACCGCGGCAGCGAGCGCACCGGCCTGCGGGCCGCTCACCCCGACGTCGAAATGTTTGGTGCCACCGGAGACGATCCGCAGGATAACGATGACGGCAACGATGATGATCAGGGTCACAGCGACGGAGATCTGGAAGCTGCGCTCCCGGACCCGGGTGGTGATCTCCCGGCGGGCGATCAGCGAGACGGTCCCGGTGCGGGTCGACCCGGGGCTGCTCATGCCAGCTGCCTCTCGCCGGCGGCGGCCTCGGGCGAGACGGCCGCGCGGAACAGGTCGGCGAGGGTCGGGGTGACCCGGCTGAAGTGCACGACCCGGCCGGTACGGACCGCCGCCGCCAGCACCTGCTGGTCGTCCGCGGCCTCCGCCAGTGCCAGCAGAAATTCCGGCGATTGTCCGGAAACCCCTTGTACACCGGGGATTCCGTCCGTCCAGCCGGGCTGGGCATCCGGCGCCACGACGCGCAACTGCCGCTCTCCGCCGCGGTTGCGGAGCTCCTCGACGGTGCCGGCGGCGACCAGCCGGCCGGAGTTGATGATGCCGACCGCGTCACAGAGCCGCTCCACCAGTTCGAGCTGGTGGCTGGAGAAGATGACGGGTACGCCGTCGGCGCATTTCGCCTTCAGCACCTCGGCGAGCGCGTCGACGCCGACCGGGTCGAGGCCGGAGAACGGCTCGTCCAGGATCAGCACCTCGGGGTCGTAGACCAGCGCGGCGGCGAGCTGCACCCGCTGCTGGTTGCCAAGTGAAAGCTTCTCGACCGGGTCGTCCCGCCGCTCGGCGACGCCAAGTCGCTCGGTCCAATCGCGGGCCGCGGTCGCCGCGGCGGCCGGGCTCAGACCGTGCAGCTGGGCGAAGTACGCCAGTTGCTCGGCGACCCGCATCTTCGGGTAGAGACCGCGTTCCTCCGGCATATAGCCGAACCGCTGCCGGGCGGCGAAATCGACCGGCCGGCCGACCCACCGCACCTCGCCGCGGTCCGCGGCCAGGACGCCGAGCGCGATCCGCATCGCCGTCGTCTTGCCGGCGCCGTTCGCGCCGACGAAGCCGAACATCTCGCCCGGCCTGACGGCGAACGACAGCGACTCCAGCGCGACGGTCTCGCCGTACCGTTTGGCCACGTCATCGAATTCCAGCATGCGTCCCCAATCCTGCGACTGGTGTAAAGCATGCTTGACACCCGACGAAGGTGTCAAACTCGCTCGATATCAGGTGGTGCGCACACCCCAGGAGCCGCTCCAGTCCTCGCCCGGCGCCAATAGCACGACCCCGGCGCCGGAGTTGAAGGCGTTGGGCGCGCAGCTCATCGGCTCGAGCGCCACGGCGTCCACCCCGGGCGCGAAGCCGGAAACGGTGTAGGCCTGCAGGTAGTCGAACGCCGCGTCGGCCCAGATCTCCGTGGCCGCGCCGTCCGGGGTCGACACCCGGGCGGTGGCGATGCCGGCGCCGTCCCGGGCCAGGTCGGCGAAACAGGTGTCCAGCTGCAGATCGCCGAGCTCGCGGCCGGCCCGCAGGTCGTACGGGGTGTCGGCCACCGGCTGCGACCCGGCCGGGATGCTGTACTCGTCAGTGAGCAACCGGCTCGTCGCCGGCACCTGCAGCCGGGCCTGCCGGACGGTGGCGCGGCCCAGATGCAGGTACGGATGGGTGCCCAGGCCGAACGGGGCCGGCCGGTCGCCGACATTGCGGGCCCGGTGGTCGGCCCGCAGCCCGTCGGGGCCGACCGACCAGCGCACCGAGGTCTGGATCCGGAACGGATAGCCGGTCTGCGGCGGCAGGTCGCAGGCCAGCTCGACGGAGTCGGCGGTCTGCTCGACCAGCGTCCAGCGGATCCACCGGGCCAGGCCATGGATGGCGTTGCCGCGGGCCGGCTCGGACAGTGCGAGCTGCTGCGTCGCGCCGTCGTGGACGTACCGTCCGTTGGCGATCCGGTTGGGCCACGGCACCAGCACCGCGCCGGCCGAATGCGGTTGCATCGCGGGCTCGGCGAAGCCGGCCAGCACCGGCCGCTCCTGCGTTTCGTACTCCCGGATCCCGCCACCCACTTCGACGGCGACGGCCCGGTGCCCGGCGGCGGAAATCGCGAACTGGCGCCCCGACGGCGCTGCGGTATCGGTCACCCGCCCACCGTATCGGCCACCACCCCGATCCGGCCCCAACCCGAAGCGCACGGGACCGCGATCCGAAGCCTCCGGGGACCGCTCCCGTTCCATGATCATGAGTGGATTTGATACCTCTGGAGGTACTGAATCCACTCATGATCATGGAATGAGCCGGGTACGGGCGAGGCGGTCAGAGTTCGCGGACCGGGTCCTGTTCCTCGACGGCCAGTTCCTCCGCCGCCTGTTCCGCAACGGGCAACTCCTCGGCCGCCTTCTCCGCAGCCTCGTCAGCGGCCGATGTGGGCGCGACGACGGTACGGGCGTCGAATCGGCGGAACGACGGAACGAGCACGGCGACGAGGCAGATTCCGCCCACACACAGCAGGCCGCCGATGATCGAACTCGTCGCCGGCGAGGTGAGCGCCGCGAAACCGCCCGACCGCAGGTCGCCCAGCCGCGGACCGCCGGCGACCACCACGATGAACACGCCCTGCAGCCGGCCGCGCATGACATCGGGCGCCGCGGTCTGCAGCATCGAATTGCGGAAGACCGAGCTGACCATGTCCGCGGCACCGGCGACGGCCAGGAAAACCACCGCCAGCGGCAGTATCCGGATCATCCCGAACGCGGCGATCGCCAAACCCCACACCGCGATCGACAGCAACACGGCCAGGCCCTGCCTGTGGATCCGGGACAGCCAGCCGCCCAGCAACGCCGAGCACAGCGCCCCGATCGCCGTACCGGCATAGAGCCAGCCCAGCCCGCCGGAGCCGAACACGGTGGCCGACAACTGGGGGAACAGCGCCCGCGGCCACCCGAAAACCATCGCGATGATGTCGACCAGGAACGAGGTCAGCAGCACCGGCTGACCGCCGAGAAAACGCAATCCCTCGACCACAGAGGAGATTCCGGCCTTCCGGGTGCCGCCCTCCGGCCGCATCGAGGGCAGCCGGACGATCGTGTAGATGCCGACGATGAAGGTCAGCGCGTCGACGAAGTACGCCCACGGCAGCCCGCCGCCGGAGCTGATCAGCAGACCGGCGACCAGCGGACCGACGATGACGCCGGTGTTCTGTACGACCTGATTCAAGGCGTTGGCGGCCGGGACCAGCGCGGGCCGGACCAGCCGCGGAATGACGGTGCTGCGGGCCGGCGAGTTCACCGCGAAGAGGGCCGACTGAACGGCCACCAGACCCCACAGCATCGGGAGCGATCCGTTGCCCTGGCGCAGCGCCTGCAACCACAGCGCAACGCTGGTCAGTGCCAGCCCGACACCGGTGATCATCAGCAGCCGGCGGCGGTCCATCGCGTCGGCGATAGCGCCGCCGAACAGGCCGAACGCCACCAACGGGATCAGCGACACGATCGAGGTGAGCCCAACGTCCAGCGACGAACGGGTCACCACGTAGACCTGCACCGGTACGGCGACCTGGGTCATCTGGTTGCCGACGACGGTCACGACCTGACCCAGCCAGAGTCGCCGGAAGGCAGGTATGGCGAGTGGTCGGGTGTCGACGGCGAGCCCGCGCAGGCGGCTCGAAACAGCGGAGGTCATGCGGGTTAGGGAGCCAGCCTTTCGGTCTGCCAGGTGCCGTCATCGGTCCGCCGGTAGCGCAGCCGGTCGTGCAGCCGGTCCTCCCGGCCCTGCCAGAACTCCACGGTCGACGGCGCGATCCGATAGCCGCCCCAGAAGTCCGGCAGTGGCACCGTCTCCGGATAGCTCTCGGCGAGCCGGTCCCGTTCGGACTCCAGCCAGGCGCGGTCGGGGATGACGGCCGACTGCTCACTGATGCTCGCCGCGACCTGCGACCCGTGCGGCCGGGAATGGAAATACGTCTCGGAGTCCGCCCGGGACGTCCGGGTCACCGTGCCGGTGACCAGAATCTGGCGTTCCAGCGCGTACCAGGGGAAAACCACGCAGACTCGGGGATTTTCGGCGAGTTCCCGGCCCTTGCGCGAGGTGTAATTGGTGAAGAACACCAGGCCGCGCTCGTCGTACCCCTTCAGCAGAACGGTACGGGCGCTGGGCGCCCCATCGGCGTCTGCCGTCGCCACCACCATCGCGTTGGGCTCGGGGAAGGCCAGCGACTCCAGCGCCTCATCGAGCCAGCGACCGAACTGCTCGAGCCAGGTCGGGGCGATCGCCGATTCGGACAACTCCGCCCGTTTGTAGGAGCGCCGCATTCCGGCGAGCCGATCGGCGTTGGCCGGGTCCCGCTGCACCGCGCTCTCCCACCCTCTGGCTCGTTCGGCAAACTAACGATCAGTCACTATCCTAACCTCACTCCGGCGGGTCGCCCGACCGCCGCGACCGGGTGTGGCCGTAAGGCCAGAATCTGCCGCATGGTGGGCTAATCGTTATCGGAGACGTGCTCGTAGACGTGATGGGAATGACAGTCAACGGCGACCATTTACCGGTCTACTGGCCGGTAGGTAAGAATGGGGTGGCACCCGAACAGCAAAGCGAGTGACGAGCAGTCAACGACGAGCGATCGGAGCAGGATCGATGGCGGAGTTCAAGCCGGGTCTCGAAGGAGTGACCGCGTTCGAGACCGAAATCGCCGAGCCCGATAAGGACGGCGGCGCCCTGCGATATCGCGGGGTCGACATCGAGGACCTCGTCGGCCAGGTGACGTTCGGGAATGTCTGGGCCCTGTTGGTCGACGGCAAGTTCGGCAAGGGGCTGCCACCGGCCGAGCCGTTCCCGCTCCCGGTGCACACCGGCGATGTACGGGTCGACGTACAGGCCGCGTTGGCCATGCTGGCGCCGATCTGGGATTACAAACCGCTGCTGGACATCTCCGAGACCGAGGCCCGTGACAACCTGGCCCGCGCCTCGGTGATGGCGCTGTCCTACGTCGCCCAGTCGGCCCGCGGGATCAGCCAGCCGGCCGTGCCGCAGTCCCGCGTCGACGAGGCGTCCACCATCGTCGAGCGGTTCATGATCCGCTGGCGCGGCGAGCCGGATCCCAAACATGTGGCCGCGGTCGACGCCTACTGGGTCTCGGCGGCTGAGCACGGCATGAACGCCTCGACCTTCACCGCCCGGGTCATCGCCTCCACCGGCGCCGACGCCGCGGCATCCCTGTCCGGCGCGATCGGCGCCATGTCCGGCCCGCTGCACGGCGGCGCACCGGCCCGGGTGCTGCCGATGATCGATGCCGTCGAGCGCACCGGCGACGCCAAGAAGGTCATCAACGACATCGTCAGCAACCACGGCCGCATCATGGGCTTCGGACACCGGGTCTACCGGGCCGAGGACCCGCGGGCGCGAGTACTGCGGCGTACCGCCAAGGAGCTGGGCTCCAAGCGGTACGAGGCGGCACTGGCGCTCGAGCAGGCGGCCCTGGAGGCGCTGCGCGAGCTGCATCCGGAGCGGCCGATCGAGACGAACGTGGAGTTCTGGGCCGCGGTCGTTCTCGACTTTGCCGAGGTGCCGACGCGGATGATGCCGGCGATGTTCACCTGCGCCCGGACCGGCGGCTGGAGCGCCCACGTCCTGGAGCAGAAACGGCTGGGTAAGCTGGTCCGCCCCTCGGCGCTCTACATCGGCCCCGGCCCGCGGCAGCCTTCCGACGTCGACGGCTGGGACGACATCGACACCCTCTGACCCGCGCCGCCGACCCTTTCGATTCCCGCCAATGTGGCATTGGGGTGACTAGATTGCCGCAATGCCACATTGGGGCAAATCCTGCCGGGCGGGACAGAGCTGAGAGACTGATCCGGTGACCGAGACGCAGATTCTGATCCCCGCCGACCTCAAGCCGACCGACGGCAGGTTCGGTTCCGGACCGTCGAAGGTACGGCCGGAGTCGCTGGCCGCCTTCGCCGCCGACGGGGTGGCCCTGATGGGCACGTCGCACCGGCAGCCGCCGGTGAAGGACCTGGTGGGCCGGATCCGCTCCGGCCTGCGGGAGCTCTTCGCGCTACCCGACGGGTACGAGGTGGTGCTCGGCCTCGGTGGCGCCACCGCGTTCTGGGACATCGCCGCGTTCGGTCTGGTCCGGGAACGCTCACAGCACCTGTCCTTCGGCGAGTTCTCCTCGAAGTTCGCCGCGGTGACCAAGGGGGCGCCGTTCCTCGGCGACCCGACCGTCATCACGGCCGAGGTCGGCTCCCGGCCGGAACCGCGCGCCGAGGCCGGGATCGACGTCTACGCCTGGCCGCACAACGAGACCTCGACCGGGGTGATGACCGACATCGCCCGGGTCGAGGGCGCCGATCCGGGCGCGCTGGTCGTCGTCGACGCCACCTCCGGCGCCGGCGGCCTGCCGGTGCGGGCCCAGGATGTCGACGTCTACTACTTCGCACCGCAGAAGTGCTTCGCCGCCGACGGCGGCCTGTGGCTGTCGTTCTTCTCCCCCGCCGCGTTGGAGCGGGCCGCGGAGATCGGCGCGAGCGACCGCTGGATCCCGCCGTTCTACGACCTGCCCACCGCGATCGACAACTCGGTGAAGGACCAGAC
The DNA here is from genome assembly GCA_036267955.1 of Mycobacteriales bacterium. Taxonomy (GTDB): domain Bacteria; phylum Actinomycetota; class Actinomycetes; order Mycobacteriales; family QHCD01; genus DATAVB01. The sequence continues at coordinate 39,141 of DATAVB010000116.1, forward strand.
GTACAACACCCCGGCGGTCGCCACCCTGTGGCTGCTGGCCGACCAGGTCGACTGGATGCTCGGCAACGGCGGCCTGCCCTGGACCGTCGCCCGCACCGCGGACTCCTCCGGCCGGCTCTACGACTGGGCCGAGAAGTCGCCGTACGCCACCCCGTTCGTCGCCGAGCCGGCGCATCGCTCGCAGGTCGTCGCGACGATCGACTTCGCCGACACGGTGGACGCCGCCGCGGTGGCGAAGGTGCTGCGGGCCAACGGGATCGTCGACACCGAGCCGTACCGCAAGCTCGGCCGCAACCAGCTGCGGGTCGGCACCTTCCCGGCGGTCGACCCGGACGACGTGTCTGCGCTGACCGCCTGCATCGACTTCGTCGTCGAGCGGTTGTAGTCCCGATCCAACTCGCACAGCCATTAATCCACAGTGGACAGTCAGGGTCTTTCCGGGCGCCTTCCGGATGCCATTTCGAGAATTGTCGACCATTGTCGATCTGGGAATCGGCAAACTGCGACGGCGTGCCCGCAGCGCGCCTGTTTAGCCGTAGTCGGTTTCCTGTCGTAGGGTCGGGGCGCGCGTTCGCCGAAGTCGAGCCGTGCATTGCATCATCGGGGGGCCGGCCGACCGGGGCAGTGCAGCCCAGGACAGTGGCCGGACAGAGACAGGGGGCGAGGCATGCGCCAGCTGCAATTCGTCGGTGTGTCCGACGACGGCGCCCACCTGTTGCTGCAGGACGCCGCGAACGTACGGGAACAGTTCCTGCTGCCGGTCGACGACCGGTTGCGCGCGGCCTCCCGCGGTGACCGCAGCCGGCTGGGTCAGATCGAGCTCGAACTGGACAGCACGCTTCGGCCGCGCGAGATCCAGGCCCGGATCCGCGCCGGCGAGAGCCCCGAGGAGGTGGCCGCCGCCGCGAATGCTCCACTGCAGCGGGTCATGCGGTTCGCCTACCCGGTGCTGCAGGAGCGCGAGCAGGTCACGGTCGAGGCCCGCCGCACCCGGATCCGGCGCAGTGACGGCGCCCTGCAGCTCGGTGAGCAGGTCGATGACCGGCTGACCCGCCAGGGCATCGACCCGGACACCGCCGAGTGGGACGCCTGCCGCCGCGAGGACGGCACCTGGTGGCTGTCGCTGTCCTGGATGGCCGGGAAGACGCCGCGCCGCGCGCAGTGGTCCTTCGATCTCTCCGGGCGCACGCTCACCCCGGCCGACGATCTGGCCGCCGAATTGCAGGCCGAGCAGCCGCGCCGCCGCCAGATCGCCGCCGTGCCGTTCGTTCCGGCCGACGAGCCGGAGGACGCCGACGACGAGCCGGCGGTCATCCCGCCCCGCCCACACAGCGCGACCGATCAGCCCGGCCGGACCGAGCAGCGCAACCGGCCGGCCCAGGCAACGCCGCCGGCCCGCGAGGAGCGGTCCGGACAGTCGGGACGCAACGGCACCGAACGTCGCGACGACACTGGGCGCGACGACATTAGGCGCGACGACATTAGGCGCGGGCGGTCTCAGCGCGGCCCGGCGCGGCCGACCCGTACCCATGACCAGCCCACCGGCCGCACTCGCGCCGACCAGCCGGCGACCCCGCGTCCCCGGTCCGAACCGTACGGCTGGGCCGCACCGACGGAGCCCACCCGATCCGCCGAGCCCACCCGATCCGCCGAGCCCATCAAGTCCGCCGAGCCCACCGAACGTACGGACCGCACCGCCCGCGCCGAGCCGGCGCCGAAGCCCGAACCGATCGCTGGCACCAGACCGGCGGCCGGCGCCAAACCGACCGTGCCAGAGGTCCGGCCAACCGTGCCAGAGGTCCGGCCGGCGCAGCCCGCCGCGGCGAATGACCGATCGCGAGCGGACCGACCGTCCCCGGTCCCGGCCGGACCACGTGATCCGCGTCCCGTTATTGATGCCGAGGCGAGCGCAAGCGAAACGAGCCCGGACGAGAAATCGGCGGTCAATTCGAGTTCGGCCGAGCAGCCGAACGAGCCGGAGACACCGGCAAAGCCGGGCAAGGGCCGCAAACCGAAGGTCCCGTCCTGGGACGACATCGTCTTCGGCACTCGCGGGCACCGCTGACTCCCTGCGGTACAGGGGATTTCGCTGTCAGCAAGATTCGCTGCGCGAGATAATCGTGTGATTGTTGTCGGTGTCCGGCGGTAATCTCGATCACGCCATGAAATCGACTTCAGCAGCACGCTCGCAGCGCTCCCAGTTTTCCTCTCTCTGGCGTATCCGCAGTTACGTCCGGCCGTATCTGCCGCAGATCCTGATGACCACCGCCGCCGCAATGATCGGCACCCTGGTGGGAATTGCTGTGCCGCTGCTCACAAAGCGGATGATCGACGGACCGATCCACCACCACGACAAAGGCGCCATCATTCCGCTCGGTCTGTTGGCATTGCTGTTCGGCGCGGCCGAGGCCGTGCTGATCTTCGTACGCCGGTGGGGCCTGGTGAAGTCCTCGCTCGGGCTGGAGTCCGACATCCGCGGCGACCTCTACCGCCACCTGCAGCGCCTTCCGATCGCCTTCCACGATCGCTGGCAGTCCGGTCAGCTGCTGTCCCGCGCCACCAGCGACCTCTCCACGATTCGCCGGTTCGTCGGTTTCGGCATGGTGTTCCTGGTGGTCAACGCGGCGACGTTCGTCATCGTGTCGATCCTGCTGATCGTCATCTATCCGCCGCTGGGCATCCTCGCGACCGCGTTGACCCTGCCGCTGGCGCCGGTGTCGCTGAAGTTCGAGCGGGTCTACAAGAAGCAGGCGCGCCGGGTCCAGGACCAGCAGGGCGAGATCGCCACCGCCGCCGAGGAGGCCGCGGTCGGCATCCGGATCATCAAGTCCTTCGGCCGCCGCCGGATGGTGTTCGACCGGTTCGACGACAAGGCCCGCGACCTGCGGCGCTTCCAGATGGACAAGGTGCACACGCTCGCGGTGATCTGGGCGGTCATCGAGGCCCACCCCCAGATCGTGCTCGCGGTCATCGTCTTCGTCGGCTCGATCGCGGTGGCACACGGGACGCTGACCCTCGGCACGCTGGTCGCCTTCAGCTCGCTGTTCCAGCTGATGATCTGGCCGATCGAGTCGATGGGCTACCTGCTGGCCAACGCGCAGGAGTCGGTCAGCGCGGCCGACCGGATCTACGAGGTGCTCGACGCCGAGCCGACGATCGTCGACCGGCCGGGCGCGACCGCACTGACCGGCGCCTCGGGTCGGCTGGTGTTCGACTCGGTCGGGTTCACCTATCCCGACAGTGACACCCCAGTGCTGCACGACATCAACCTGGTGGTCGAGCCGGGCGAGACGGTGGCGATCGTCGGCGCCGTCGGCTGCGGCAAGAGCACGCTCACCGCTCTGGTGGCCCGGCTCTACGACGTGACCGCCGGCCGGATCACCATCGACGGACGGGACATCCGCGACCTGCCGCTGACCAACCTGCGGCAGCTGGTGGCGACCGCGTTCGAGGAGCCGATCCTGTTCTCCGCCAGCGCGAGGGAAAACGTCACCCTCGGCTATCCGGACGCCTCCGAGGAGGAGGTCCGCGGCGCGGTGGAGTTGGCCCAGGCCGACTTCGTCGACGACCTGCCGTGGGGGCTGGAGACCCGGCTCGGCGAGCAGGGGATGACGGTCTCCGGTGGTCAGCGGCAGCGCCTGGCACTGGCCCGGGCCGTGGTCGCCAAGCCGCGGGTGCTGGTCCTGGACGACCCGCTCTCGGCGCTGGACGTGCACACCGAGGCACTGGTCGAGGAGGCGCTGCGCCGGGTGCTGGCCGATACGACGGCCATCGTCGTGGCGCACCGGCCCTCGACCGTGCTGCTGGCCGACCGGGTGGCCCTGATCGCCGGCGGCACGATCGTCGCCATCGGCACCCATCACGAGCTGTTGGAGACCGTCCCGGCCTACCGGGCGATTCTTTCGCAGGACGCCGACGCCGAGGATCTCGAGCCGGCATGAGCAGTTTTTACGCAGGGAGTAAGGAATGAGTACGACCGCGTCCGACCCGGGCACGCAGGCGGAGCCGAACGACAACCGAGACGGCAGCAACGCCGAGCCCGTGCTGGGGTGGCGCGGGGTCGCCGCCGAGCAGAACGACGAGATCTCCACCGCCGTCGGCGGGTTGCTGCGCGACCGCAGCCGGGCCCTGCTCGGCAGTCTGCTGCGCCCGCACAAGCGGGCGCTGTGGCTGACCGTCGCGATCATGCTGGTCGATAACTTCGCGTCGATGGCCGGCCCGTTCCTGGTCGCCATCGGGATCGACAAGGGCATCCCGGCGGTACGGCGCGGCGATTACCTGCCGCTGTCCCTGGCCGCCGGTGGCATGGCGGTCGCCGCGCTCATCGACGCGCTGCTGCGGTTCCAGTTCCTGATGCGGGCCGGGCGGATCGGGCAGGCGCTGATGCTCGACCTGCGCCGCCGGATCTTCATCCACTTCCAGAAGCTGTCGCTGTCCTTCCACGAGAAGTACACCTCCGGCCGGGTGATCTCGCGGCTCACCTCCGACATGGAGTCGCTGCAGGAGTTGCTCGACGCCGGCCTGGACGGGCTGGTCACGGCGGTGCTGTCGATCCTGACGATCGGCGTCATCCTGCTGGTGCTCGACTGGCCACTGGCCCTGGTGACGATGCTGTCGTTCCCGCTGCTGCTGTGGCTGTCGGCGTGGTTCCGGAAGCACTCAGCGCTGGCCTATCGCCGGACCAGGGAAGCCATCGCGCTCCTGATCGTGCAATTCGTCGAGTCACTGGGCGGGATCCGCGCGGTGCAGGCGTTCCGGCGCGAGCCGCGCAATGCCGAGATCTTCGGTGAGCTCAACACCGACTTCCGCGAGGCCAACGCACGCTCGATGAAGCTGATCGCGGTCTTCGTCCCCGGCGTCAAGCTGCTGGGCAATGTCACGATGGCGGTCGCGCTGGTCTACGGCGGCTACCGGGTGCTCGGCAACCACCTCGAGATCGGCGTACTGACGGCGTTCCTGCTCTACCTGCGCCGGTTCTTCGACCCGATGCAGGACCTGTCGATGTACTACAACTCCTACCAGTCAGCCACCGCCGCGCTGGAGAAGTTGTCCGGCGTGCTGGAGGAGCAGCCGAGTCTCGCCGAGCCCGAGCAGCCGACGCCGCTGCCCAGCCCGCACGGCGCGGTCGACTTCACCGGCGTGCAATTCGGATACAACGAGAAGCTGATCCTGCCGGAGTTGGATCTGCACGTGCCAGCCGGTCAGACGATCGCACTCGTGGGAGCCACGGGGGCCGGCAAGACGACGCTGGCCCGGTTGCTGGCCCGGTTTTACGATCCCGACCGGGGCCAGATCGCGCTGGACGGCATCGATCTGCGGGACCTGCGCGACGACGACCTGCGGCGGGCGATCGTGATGGTCACCCAGGAGAGCTTCCTGTTCTCCGGCTCGGTGGCCGACAACATTGCCTTCGGCCGGCCGGACGCGTCGCGGGAGGACATCGTCCGGGCGGCCCGGGCGATCGGCGCGCACGAGTTCATCACCGCGCTGCCGGACGGGTACGACACCGACGTACGCAAGCGCGGCGGTCGGCTCTCGGCCGGTCAGCGTCAGCTGGTCTCGTTCGCCCGGGCCTTCCTGGCCGACCCGGCGGTGCTGATCCTGGACGAGGCGACGTCCTCGCTGGACGTGCCGAGCGAACGGCTGGTGCAGCGGGCGTTGCGGACGATCCTGGCCGACCGTACGGCGCTGATCATCGCGCACCGGCTGTCCACCGTGGAGATCGCGGACCGGGTGCTGGTGATGGACGCCGGCCGGATCGTCGAGGACGGCGCACCGGAGCGGCTGATCAGCGGTGCCGGTCGATTCGCCGACCTGCACCAGGCGTGGGCCGACTCGCTCGTCTGACCCATCCCGGCCCAGCTTCCCGCCAACCCGGGCTGGCACACATTCGCCGGCGCGCCCGCCCGCTGGGCAGCGGGGGCAGCGGGGGCAGCGGGGAGCGGGGAGCGGGGCCACCCGAGCAGGGGCCAGCCAGCAGCGCGGCGGGCGGGGTCAGCGGAGTTGGTAGAAGGCGATCGCGGCCGCGGTCGCGACGTTGAGCGAGTCGACGCCGGCCGGCATCGGAATCCGTACCCGTACGTCCGCCCCGGCCAACGCCGTCGCCGACAGCCCGGGCCCCTCGGCGCCCACCAGCAGCGCGACCCGGCCGGTCGTGTCGAGCTCGTCTAACGGCACCGACGGCTCCTGCGGCGTCAACGCGGCAACCCGGAAACCCGCCGTCTGCAAGGCATCCAGGGCATCCCGCAGCGGAATCTCCGGAATGAACGGCACCCGCAGCACGTGCCCCATCGACACCCGGACGCTACGTCGGTAGAGCGGGTCGGCGCAGCGTTCGGTCAGCAGCACGCCGTCAATCCCCAATGCGGCGGCGTTACGGAACAGCGCGCCCAGGTTCTCGTGGTCGTTGACCCCCTCCAGAACCACCAGCCGGCGAGATCGACCGAGAAACTCGGCCAGGTCTGGCACCGGCGCCCGGTCCGCGGTCGCCAGCACTCCCCGGTTCAGGTGAAAGCCCACCACGGTGTCCATTGTGGACGACGACACGACGTATGCCGGCACTCCCGGCGGGAGCTCGGCCCGCAACGCCGACACCTTGGCCGCGACTCCCATCAGGGCACGGATCGGGTACGGCGAGTCGAGCAGCCGCTGCACCACCGGCAGGCCCTCGGCCACCACCAGCCCGCGGCCGCCGGGCCGGTCCGGCCGCCGGTCGGCCAGGGTGAGATCGCGGAAGTCGTCCAATCGCGGGTCGCCGGGATCGTCGATAGTCGTCATCTGCCGCCCTGATCGAAGCCCTGATTCGGAGCACTGGTTCGGAGCACTGATCAAAACACGGCCGCTAATCGGCCCGCAGTGTGGTCACGTCGATCTCGCCGGTGACCGCGACATTGTCGGCCAGCCGGCGGTCGTGGGTCACCAGCAGCAAGGTGCCGTCGTACGAAGCAAGAGCGCCTTCCAGCTGCTCGATCGCCGGCAGGTCGAGATGGTTGGTCGGCTCATCGAGGATCAGGCAGGTCGACCCACGGGCCTGGAACAGCGCCAGCCCGGCCCGGGTCCGCTCCCCCGGCGACAGCGAGTCCGCCGACCGCAGCACCACGTCCGCGCCGATCCGGAACTTCGCCAGCAACGTACGACTGTCCTCAATGGACAATCCGGACTGGCCGCGGAAGACGTCCAGCAACGAATCCCAGCCGCGCAGCGCGATCCGGGTCTGGTCCATTTCGCCGACCACGACGCCAGGGCCCACGTACGAACTGCCGGACACCAGCGGCAGCCGGCCCAGCAGCGCCTCAATCAGCGTCGACTTCCCGCTGCCGTTGGGGCCGCTGATCCGCAGCCGCTCGCCGGCCGTCACGGTCAGGTCGATGGGGCCGAGCCGCACCTCACCGCGGGCCACAACCGCCGCACGTAAGGAGAAGGCGACCTCGCTGCCCCGGCCCGCCGAGGCGAGCGTGAGCCGCAACTCCCAGGGATCGCGCGGCTCCTCGACCGCCTCCAGCCGGTCTATTGCCCGTTCAGTGGTCGCGGCCCGTGCCGCGGTCCGCTGCGACCGCTGCACCTCGCGGTAGCGGATGTGCTTGTCCTGCTCGCGGTTGGGATTGGCTGCCCGCTTGGCGCCGGACCGGGCCCATTCCCGTTGCCGGCGGGCGCGTTCGGCCAGCTCGTCCTTCTTTTCGGCGTACGCCTGGTAGTCCTGCTCGGCGCGGGCCCGCGCCGCCGCACGCTCGTCGAGATAGGCCTGCCAACCGCCGGCGTACTCCCGGGTCGTGTGGCTGAACTCGTCGATCTCCAGTATCCGGTCGAGGGTCCGCGCGCAGAACTCCCGGTCGTGTGACACCAGCGCGATCCCGCCCGGGAAACCGCCGACCAGTTCCTCCAGCGACGCGAGCCCGGCCAGGTCGAGGTCGTTGGTCGGCTCGTCCAGCAGTAGTACGTCGGACCGGACGAGCAGCGCGGTCGCCAGCCGCAGCCGGGCCGATTCGCCGCCGGAGAGCCGATCGGCGCCGCCGTCGAGCACGTCGGCCGCGAGTCCGAGACTTGCGCACACCGCCTCCGCCCGTTCCGGCAGATCGGCCCCGCCCAGCGCGAGCCAGGCCTCCAACGCCTCGGCGTACTCGTCGTCGGCGCCGCGACGGGCCTCGGTCAGCGCCTCGGTCGCGGTCTGCATCCGCTGATCGGCGGCGGCGACGCCGGTCCGGCGGGACAGGTAGTCGACGAGCCGTTCGCCGGGTACCGCGTCGGGTTCCTGCGGGACATGGACGACGGTGAGCGACTCCGGATGCCGGTGCACGGCGCCGGAATCGGGCGTCAATTCGCCGGCCAACGCGCGCAACAGGGTCGTCTTGCCGACCCCGTTGGGACCGACGATTCCGACCCGGTCGCCGGGCCCGACGGTGAGGTCGATTCCGTCGAGAACGACGACGGCCCCGCGGGACAGGGTCACCCGGTGGGCGCGCAACGATCCGGACACGGGTCCAGTCTGCCCGGGGCCGGCGGATCTGAGCCACCTCTTTATCCGGCAAACCACCTGCGGCGGGGTCCTTTCGTTGCATAAACTCCGGCCGAATCGGGCTGGCCCGATGGCCGAAAGGGGTGCACCGCCTGATGGTGTTACCGACGAGCCTGACGGCCGAACGCCGCCCGCTCGGCCAGCCCACTCCGGTCGCGCGGCATCAGCACTCGGGCGACGGCAAGGGCCCGCCGCGCCGGGCATCCGGCGGCGGGACGATTCTGTTGCCGCCGTGGGCCCGCGCCCCGTGGTTGGGTTTCCGCCAACCCGCCGTGCTACTGGCCGTCATCGGCGCCGCCGCGATCCTCGCCTGCGCCGGATCCTCCGCGGCCCTGTTCCTCTCCTCGTCCACGTCGAAGGCGCTGCAGAAATTCATCGCCGCACAGTGCGCGGACCAGCCGTTGCCGAGCCTGTCTGTCACCTCGCCCGGGCGCTCCGGGGAGCCGGGGCCGTACAACGCCGCCCAGTACGCCCGGGTCGATCGCGCCGCCGACGACGCGCTCCGGGCCGCCGGCCTACCCAAACCCGAGCGCCGGCTCATCGCGACCGCTCAGCCGCAGGGCGGGACCCCGACCACCACCTCGGCGCCGCTGCAGCTGTACTTCGGGGACAACGCCCTCAACTCGGTCCAGAAGCTGAGTTCGGTGCGCGGCGCCGGAGTCTGGATTTCCGACGATGCCGCCAGGTTGTGGAAGCTGAAACCGGGCGGGACCCTGTCGGTCGGGCCCGGAAACCAGGTCCGCGTCGTCGGTGTCTACCGCGACCTCAAGTCGCGACCGATCGGGACGTACTGGTGCTCGCAGAGCCAGCTCTATCAGAACGCCGGCATCGGCGCGGACAGCAGAATGAAGTTGCTGATCTTCACCGCCCCGAGCCAGTTTCTCGCTGTCGAGCACCGCATATCGGACAACCCGACCTTCCAGTGGCTGGTGCCGGCCGCCGACCCGCACACGACGGTCAGCAAGACACAACAGCTCGTCGCGGAACAGAACGCGGCCCAGGCAGGGCTGGCCCGGACCGTCCGAGCCGTCGGCGTACCCGACACCCGCACCAGCGGCGGATCGCAACTGTCCGAGCTGCTGCACCGCACCCACCTGATCCGGCAGGGCCTGACCGGCCCGGTGGTGCCGATCGCGATCGGCGGAAGCATCCTGGCGCTGCTGCTGATCGGCGCAGCCGGTAGTTACTGGGCCGACCGTCGGTCCCGCGAGGTCCGGCTGCTCTCCTCCCGCGGCGTCGGACCCGGTGCCCTGGCCGGCAAGGCCGCGCTGGAATTGGCGGCGCCGGCGGTGATCGGCACGGTGCTCGGTTGGGGCCTCGCGGTACAGCTGATCAAACGGATCGGTCCGAGCGCCGATCTCGACCACCGGGCGCCGATCACCGCCGGCTACACCGCACTGATCGGATTCTGCTGCGGTCTGGCGCTACTGGCGGTGGTCGCCGGGCTGCGCGCCCGCAACGCCACCGAACGACCGATCGGCCACCGGCGCGGCTGGGTGGCTATCGTGCCGTGGGAGTTGTTGCTGCTCGCTGCGGCCGGTGTCCTGTTCCTCAGGCTGCGGGGGGAAGCGGCCGTCACCGAGGTGGACGACGTCGCCCAGGTCAACCTGCTGCTGGTCGCCTTTCCGCTGTTGTTGCTCGCCGGCGGCGCCGCCCTGGTCGTACGACTCATCGCCTTCGCGCTGCCCGCGGTACGGCGGTGGAGCAGCCGGTGGCCGGTCGCCGGCTACTTCGCGATCCGACGGATCACCGGCGCTCCGATCGTCTCGGTGGTCCTGCTCGCGGCGGCCAGCCTACCCATCGCCGTACTCAGCTATTCCGGCGCAATCACCGCGACCTCGCAGCAGACAATCGCCAGTAAGTCGTTGATCTACGCCGGCAGCGAGGTCGCACTGTCCTCAGTGGACACACTGCATCGGACACCCGCCACCGACCGGGTCGGCACCATCGTGAACCGCTACAGCAACGTCTCCCTCGGCAGCGACGACGCCGAGGTCATCGCGATCGACCCGGCCACCTTCGCGCGATCGGCCTACTGGGACAGTCGATTCTCCGCAGAGTCGCTGAATACCATGATGAAATCCCTGTCCCAGCGGCGGTCCGACGGCCGGCTGCCGGCGATCGTCGTCCGCTACACCAATGAGCGCTCGACCGATCTCCGGATGAACACCACTGGCAGGACGCTCGACATTCTGCCCACGCCGAAAGCATTTCCCGGTACGCGCGATCAGTATTCGGACCTCGTCGTGGTCGACGCCACCCGGCTCGGGCCGGTCGACCCCATGGTGCAGCACATCGACGAACTGTGGACCAGGGACAGCCAGTCGGCGGCCCGCGCGGCGTTGACTGCACAGGGTGCCCGGCCGCTCTTCGCCTACACGCCGTCATCGATCGGGCAGGGCAACTACCTCGCGGTCGGCTGGACCTTCGGCTATCTGGAGGCGCTCGCCGCGCTGGTCGGGCTGATCGCCATCGGTGGTCTGCTGCTGTATCTCGCCACCCGGCAACGATCCCGCACGGCGTCGTACGCGATGGCCCGCCGGATGGGACTGTCGGAACGGAGCCATTTCCGTTCCCTCCTGATCGAGTTGGGCCTGCTGCTCGCGGCGGCGTGGTTGGTCGGTGTCGCATTGGCGACGGCGGCGGTTTTCCTGGTGTATCACCGCATCGACCTCGATCCGACCCGGCGGCCCGGTCCGCTCCTCACCGTCCCGACAAGCGCGCTGATCGGCTCGGCCATCGCGGTCGTCGTGGTGGCGGGGGTGGCCGCGATGTCGGCCCAACATTCGGCCAACCGGGCCGATATCGGCGAGGTGATGCGCCTTGATGCGTGACGCGACCGTTGCCGACCGGTCTATCGCCGTGGCCTGCCGCGGCATCGGCCGGATCTACCGCACCGCTGACGAGGAGGTGCAGGCCCTACGGGACGTCGACAAGGATTTCCCGGCCGGCCGGGTGACCGCGATCGTCGGTCCGTCCGGGTCCGGCAAGTCCTCGCTGCTGCGGATCCTGTCCTGTGTAGATCAGCCTGACACCGGCACCATCCACGTCGGACAGACGAATGTCGGCGAGCTGGGTCGGCGAGCCCGCCGGGCCGTCCGCCGGCTGGAGGTGGCATACATCTTCCAGGACCCGATCGACAATCTCGTCGAATACCTGACCTCGATCGAGCAACTGCAACTCGCCGGGCGACTGCGTGGGGTCCGGCCGGACATCGCGGAATTGACCGCAGTGCTGGAGATCCTGCACCTGGACCACCGCGCGGACCATCGACCGGCGCAGCTGTCCGGCGGCGAGCAGCAACGGCTCGCGGTGGCCTGTGCCGTAGTCGGCCGGCCGGCGGTGGTGGTCGCCGACGAACCGACCGCGGAGCTGGACACCCGCTCCTCGGAGCGGGTGCTGGAGGCGTTTCGCGACCTCTCCGCGGAAGGCGTGTGCTTCATCGTCTCCTCCCACGACCCGCAGGTCATGGCGGCGGCCGATCACCTGCTGCGCCTGGACCACGGAAGGGTGACCGAAACATGGTGACTGGCGCGCTGCTGACCCTGACCAACGGCGTCAAGACCTACCGGCGCGGCGCGGAGGCGGTCCACGCCCTGCGCGCGGTTTCGGTGGCGCTGCACCCCGGGGAGGTGGTCGGCCTCGCCGGGCCGTCCGGCTCGGGCAAGTCGACCCTGCTCAACACCCTCTGCGGCTGGGAAACGCCGGACGAGGGGACGCTGGATTTCGGCGGCGGGCTCACCGGCGCCGATCCGGCGGCCCTGGCCTGGTCCCGGCTCGCGCTCGTGCCGCAGACGCTCGGACTCCTGGAGGATCTCAGCATCGAGGAAAACATCACCATGCCGGCCCGCATTGCCGGAAATATAGGCGAGAAACGCCGGCAGGCGCAGGAACTCATGGAGCTTTTCCGGATCGACCAGCTGGCACGCCGGCGGCCGCATCAGGTGTCGCTCGGCGAACAGCAGCGCTGTTGTGTCGCGCGGGCGCTCGTCCTGTCTCCGGACATCGTCCTGGCCGACGAGCCGACCGCGCACCAGGACTCCGACTTCACCGACATCCTATTTGATAGAATGCGGCAACTTGCCCGCGCGGGTTCGACATTTCTCGTCGCGACACATAATCCCGACACTTGGCACCATTGCGACCGCGTACTGTCCATGAGCGACGGTGAACTCCGCCCTGGAGCCCCAGAAGTAATTCGCTAATTGCATCGTCCGGGTCGTAATGAAAAGCTATACACATGGAATACACCCACCTGGGCCGTACCGGCCTCTCCGTCAGCCGCCTGTGCCTGGGCACGATGAACTTCGGCCCGCACACCTCCGAGGCGGACTCGCACGCGATCATGGATCGCGGCCACGATCTCGGCATCAACTTCTACGACACCGCCAACCGATACGGCGGCGGCGACACCGAGAAGATCATCGGCACCTGGTTCGCCCAGGGCGACGGCCGCCGCGAGCGGACCGTCCTGGCCACAAAACTTTTCGGTGCCACCGGTGACTGGCCGAACGAGGGCAGGCTGTCCGCGCTGAACATCCGGCGCGCCTGCGACGCCTCGCTGCAGCGCCTGCAGACCGACTACATCGACCTCTACCAGATGCACCACGTCGACCGCGATACGCCGTGGGAAGAGATCTGGCAGGCGATGGAGATCCTGACCCAGCAGGGCAAGATCCTCTACGTCGGCTCGTCCAACTTCGCCGGCTGGCACATCGCCAAGGCCAACGAGGCCGCCGCCAAGCGCAATTACCTCGGCCTGGTCAGCGAGCAGTCGATCTACAACCTCTTCACCCGCGAGGTCGAGCTCGAGGTGCTGCCCGCGGCCCTGGAGTACGGTCTGGGCGTCATTCCGTGGAGCCCACTGCACGGCGGGCTGCTCGGTGGCGTGCTGGCCAAGGAGAAGGAGGGCGTGCGCCGCCGCGAGGGTCGTTCGAAGGAGACCCTGAAGAAGAACCGCAAGAAGATCAAGGCGTACGAGGACCTCTGCGAGACCCTCGGCGAGCAGCCGGCCAACGTCGCGCTGTCCTGGCTGCTGCACCAGCCGGCCGTCACCGCGCCGATCATCGGGCCGCGCACCATCGAGCAGCTCGACGGCGCCGAGCGCGCGGTGAAGCTCGCACTGGATGACGAGACGCTGGACGCGCTGGACGAGATCTTCCCGGGCTACAAGACCGCCCCGGAGCACTACGCCTGGTAGCACTCCGCCTTTCCCGCCAACCGCCGCTTTTCCCGCCAATGTGGCGTTGGGGTGACTAGATTGCCCCAACGCCACATTGGCGCATAACGGGGCCGTGGATCAATGCAGCGGCCACTCCCGCAGCACCTCGTACCGCGGCTGCGGGCCGAGGTGGCTGCGGATCAGGGAAAATCGGGTTACCTCGAACTCCGGCCCCCGGTATTCGCGGAGCGCGGTCAGCACGCCCAACCCGGACGGATCACCGGGACGCCAGCGGCCCAGCGTGAGGTGCGGCCGGAATGGGCGTCGTTCCAGGGTGATCCGGGCCGCCCGTACGGCAATCCGGATCCGTTTCGCCAGGCTCTCCAACGCGGCGATGTCACCGCTCAGCCCGGCCCACAGCACCCGTGGCTCGCCCCGCTCGGGGAAGGTGCCGGCGCCCTCGATCGCCAGCCGCAACGAAACCCCGGTTACCGTGTCGAGCCGGGCAGCGATTCTGTCCATTGTGGATTCTTCTATCTCGCCGAGAAAGGCGAGGGTGAGGTGCCAGCGTTCGGCCGGGGTCCATCTGGGTGCGCCGGGTAATCCGACGCACCCGTCGACCGCGCCGGCCAGGTGCCCGATCGCGTGTTCCGGTGGACTCACGGCAACGAAGACGCGCACCCGGTCAGTGTGCCACCGGCCGCGGTCCAATCAGTTCGGCCCGTTCGTCCTGCTCGGCTCGTTCGTCCTGCTCGGCTGGCGTGAGCACCCGCAGGTACGGCGCCACTCCCGGCGCCCGCTCCACCCGGAGTCCCTTGCTGCGGGCGAAAGCCAGCCCAAGCACGAGGGCCGCGAGGAACGAAACCACGCCCCCGCCGACGATGCTCACCCGCGGGCTGGTCACCTCGGCGAGCCAGCCGATCAGCAGCGAGCCGAAGGGCGCACCACCCATGAATACCAGGAGATACAAACCCATCACCCGGCCGCGCATCGAGGCGCTGATGCCCATCTGCACGCTCGCATTCGCCGCCGTGGTGAAGGTCAGCGACGCGACCCCGGTCGGGATCAGCAGGATCGCGAACGTCACGTAGGTCGGCATCAGGCCGGTCATCGTCTCCAGCACCCCGAACGCGAAGGCCGAACCGAGCAGCAGCCTGATTCGCGGTCGCGCCTTGCGTCGCCCGGACAGCAGCGCGCCGCCGAGTGAGCCGACCGCGATCATCGTGGAGAGCAGGCCGTACGATTCCGCGCCGGTGTGGAACGTTCCCTTGGCCATCAACGCGATGGTCACCTGGAAATTCAGCCCGAAGGTGGCGACGACGAAAACCAGCGCCATGGGCAGTACGAGATCGTGCCGGGAGCGTACGTATCGCAGCCCCTCGATCAACTGCCCCTTCTTGCGCGGCACCGGTTTCGACCGGTGCAGCTCCGAGACCCGCATCAACAGGAGCCCGACGAGCACGGCGATATAGGACACCGAATTCAACACGAATACCGTGCCCGTGCCGACCAATGAAATGAGCACGCCGGCCACGGCCGGCCCGATGATGCGAGCGCTGTTGAAGGTCGCGGAATTCAGGCTCACCGCATTGCTCACGTCGGCGTGGCCCACCATCTCGACCACAAAGGACTGTCGCGCGGGGTTGTCGATAACGGTGATCAGTCCCAGCAGGAACGCCACCAGATAAACGTGCCAGATCGCGACCACGCCGCCCAACTCGAGCAGGCCGAGCGAGAGCGCGCAGAAACCCATCAGGATCTGGGTGATCAGCAGGATCTTGCGCTTGTCGTAGCGGTCGGCGACGACGCCGCCCCACAGTCCCAACGCGAGGGTCGGGGTGAACTGCAGAGCCGTGACGACGCCGAGCGCGGTGCCGCTGTTGTGTGTGAGATCGAGGACCAGCCAGTCCTGCGCGACCCGCTGCATCCAGGTGCCGATATTGGAAACGACCTGGCCGCCGGCGAAAAGCCGGTAATTGCGGATCCGCAACGAGCGGAACATTCCCCCGTCCGGCCGTTTTGCCGGCTCGGCGGTCCTCACGAATCGATCAGTTGGTCCATCACCTCTATTGCTGCCCGCAGTGTTTCCCGATCCTCGTTCGACAGCTTCTTCAGACGCTGACTCAGCCACGCTTCGCGTGCTCGCACCTCCTCGATGAGCTTCGTACCGGCCTCGGTGAGAGCGACGATCACTTGACGCCCGTCGGTGGGATGCGGCGCGCGGGCAACAAGGCCACGCTCCTCCAGGGAGGCGAGCACCCTGGTCATCGACGGCGGTTGCACCTTCTCGTGTGCAGCCAACTCCCCCGGGGTCATCGGACCGAACCGGGTGAGCGTGTTCATAGCGGCAATGTGCGTCAGCGTGACCGAGGGATCGGCACGCTGGGACCGTAGACACCGGTTCAGCCGCACAACGGCGAGCCGGAGGGAGCTGGAAAGCGTCCCCACCGGTGGCACTACGGTCTCGGACATATCGTTAGCATACCTCACGAAGTATCTCACCGCCACCGAAACCGTCCACTGTGGACTAGTTGATGCCCAGGGCCGCCTTGATCGGGTCGATGGCGAAATAGATGACGAACGCGACGGCGACGATCCACAGCAACGGATGGATCTCGCGGGCCTTGCCCTTGACCGTACGGAGGATCACGTAGCTCACCACGCCGGCGCCGATGCCGTCGGTGATCGAGTACGTGAAGGGCATCAGCACCATCGTGAGGAACGCCGGCACGGCGACCGAGAAGTCGTTCAGGTCCAACCGTTTGATCTGGCCGATCATCAGGCAGCCGACCAGGACGAGTGCCGGGGTCGCCGCCTCCGACGGCACGACCGACACCAGCGGGGTGAGGAAGAGGGCCACCACGAACAGGGCCCCGGTGACGACGCTGGCCAGGCCGGTCCGGGCGCCGTCGCCGACGCCGGCGGCGGACTCGACGTAGGCCGTGGCCGAGGACGCGCTGGCGATACCGCCGGCCGCGGCCGCGGTGGCGTCGACGAAGAGCACCCGACCCATCCCCGGCAGCTCGCCGTTCTCATCGAGCAGGTCACCCTCGGCCGCGACGCCCATCAGGGTGCCGATCGAGTCGAAGAAATCCGAGAGTACGAGCGAGAAGACGATCAATACGGCGGCGACAACACCGATCCGCTGGAATCCGCCGAGCAGCGAGAAGTGCCCGAACAGCGAGAGATCCGGGCTCTGCGCCACCTTGTGCGGCAGCTTCGGGACGTTGAGCTGCCAGCCGTCCGGGTGCACCTTGCCCTTGGCGTCCACGGCCGGCCCGGCCTTTGCGATCGCCTCGACGATGATCGCCAGGATCGTGTTGATCACGATGCCGATCAGGATCGCGCCCTTGACCCGCAGCGCCATCAGCGACGCCATGATCAGCAGCCCGACGACGAATACCAGCACTGGCCAACCGCGCAGGCTGCCCGTCCCCAGCTGGACCGGGACCGTCGTACCCGCCGCATCCGGGATCCGGCGCACGATGCCGGAGTCGACGAAGCCGATGAACGTGATGAACAACCCGATGCCGACACCGATGGCGGTCCGCAGTTGTTGCGGAATGGCGCGCAGCACGGCGGACCGGAATCCGGTCAGCACCAGCGCGATGATGACCAGGCCCTCCCACAGCACCAGCCCCATCGCGTCCGGCCAGGACATCTGGCTGGCGACACTCGCCGCCAGGAACGCGTTCAGCCCGAGTCCGGTAGCCAGGCCGTACGGGTAGCGCCCGATCACGCCCATCGCGATCGTCATGACCGCGGCGACCAGGGCGGTCACCGCGGCAACCGGCGGGATGCCGAGGAAATGGTGGTCCGCGTCCGGTGCGGTGCCGATGATCAGCGGGTTGAGCACCACGATGTACGCCATGGCGAAGAACGTCACGACGCCGCCACGGATCTCCCTGCGCACCGTGGAGCCACGGGCCGAGATCGAGAAGTAGCGGTCGAGAGTGGACTCCGGTCGGGTGGCTGTGCCCGTCATCTGCTGTCCTCCGGCGGCTGGGGCGGATCATCCGCGGGTAGCCTGCCTCATGTGAGCAGCGCAGATGAAAACGGACCGGCCGAACGCACCCTGGAACCGATCCGGGCCGATGCGCTGCATGTGGTGCTCGTCGGCACCGCCGGCTGGGTGATCGCGGTCGTGGTGCTGCTGTTCGCCCGTGGCTCGCACGACAGCTGGCTGTGGACCGCGCTGGCCGGCGCCGGCCTCGGGTTGCTCGGGATTCCGCTGATCGCGGCGCAGCGGCGTACCGCCGCCCGCCGCGGAATGGGCAACACCGACCGCGACTGACCTCAGCGCAGCGTAGCCGCGCCGGCACAACCAGCGTATTTCCAGGGCGCAACCCTCCAGTTGCACGGCCGCCTCTCATGTGCAATCCTCCAGTTGCACGTCAAATCGATAAGCTACGGAGGCAGTCCGATGAGCGCAGATCGCATCGAACGGGAGATCGTCATCGCGGCACCGGTAGAGCGGGTCTGGGCCGTGCTCACCGAGCCCGAGCACATCGGCCAGTGGTTTGGCCAGGGCAAGCCGACCGAGATAGACCTGCGACCGGGCGGCATCATGCGGCTCGACCACGGCGAGTACGGCGATTTCCTGACCCGGATCGAGAAGGTGGAGCCGCCGAGCTACTTCTCGTACCGGTGGGCCAGCGCGTATCCGAATGTGGTCGCCACCGACGACAACTCAACGCTGGTGGAATTCAGTCTCTCCGCGGAGGGGACCGGCACCCGGCTTCGCCTGGTGGAGAGCGGATTCGCCACTCTGACCATCCCACCGGAGCGGGAGCAGCACGCGTCGCACGCAAGTCACTCCGGCGGCTGGCCCGACGCGCTCGGCAACCTGCAGAAGTACGTGGAGCAGACCGCGGCATGACCGCCGCGCCGGACGGGGCCGGGCCGGTGCTTACCGCACTGGCCGACCCGACCCGCCGGCAGCTGCTGGACCGGCTCGCCGCGCACGGCGAAACCACGGCGACGGTGCTCTCCGCGGAGTTGCCGGTCAGCCGGCAGGCCCTGGTGAAACACCTGTCCGTACTGGAGAATGTCGGGCTGGTCCGCAGTCGGCGGGACGGCCGGGAGCGACGCTACGCGGTGCGACCGGAGCAACTGGTCGACACCGCCCGCTGGATGAACGACGTCGCCGATCGGTGGAGCACCCGGCTGGACGCCATCCGCCGGATCGCCGAGGGCGGCTGAAGTCACCGATCAAACCGCGATACGTCCACCGTCGACCGGGAGAATGGCTCCATGGACGAAGCTCGCGTCATCCCCCGCCAAATAGGTGACGGCCGGAGCGATTTCCGCGGGCATACCGGGTCGACCATGGGGAATTGTGGCGGCAAGCTGGTCGAGCCCGTCACCCATCACTGCCGTTCCCTCCGTCCGGGTCGGGCCAGGGCTCACCGCATTGACACGAACACCTGAGGGCCCGTATTCGGCGGCCCAGGACTTTGTCAGCAGGACCAGCGCGGCTTTGCTTGAGCCGTACAGCGCCATATTGGCCTGTCCGTACTGAGCAACCATGGTCGTGATGTTGACGATCGATCCCTTTCCCCGCGCCGCCATTGCCGGCGCCAGCTCGGCGACGAGAAAGAATGGCACCTTTACATTGATTCCGTAGACCGTGTCGAATTCTGTCTCGGACGTCGCGTCCGTCGGGCCGAACGGAAAGACACCGGCGTTGTTGACCAGTATGTCGACACGCCCGCCCAACTCGACGGCGCGGCGGGCGAGATTACGAGCGCTCTCCTCGTCAATCAGGTCAACGGCGACGAAGTCGGCTTTCCCGCCTGCCGCACGGATCTCCGCCACCACGCGGTCGCCCCGATCCACATCACGGCCGGAAAGAATGACGTGCGCCCCGTGAGCTGCGAGATCGATCGCTGTTGCGCGACCGATGCCGCTGTTTCCACCGGTGACCAGCGCTACAGAACCTTCGAGATCGGTAGACATGGAGAAACGTGTTCCTTCCATTCACACTAACTGAACAGATCTGTTCAAGTCTGCTCATCTGAACAGATCTGTTTGGTAAAGTCAAGCCATGACGACGAAGCCTCGGCGGCGGCCGGCCCTGGAGCGGGTGATCGCGACCGCTGACCGGCTGTTCTACGAGGGCGGGCTGCACGCGACCGGCGTCGACCTGATCGCTGCTGAGGCAAATGTCTCCAAGGCCACGCTCTACACGTACTTCCACACCAAGGACGACCTCGTGGCGGAATACCTGCGTGGGCGTAGCGGCGCCTGGCGGGCGCATGTTGTGCACGAACTGGAAGGGCGCGGCGGCGATCCGCGAGCGCGCATCCTGACCGTGTTCGATCTGCTCGGCGAGTGGTTCACCACCGATGGCTTCCGCGGCTGCCCATTCATCAACTCCGAGGCCGAGAGCACTCCGGAAGCGCCCGGACATCGGGTGAATCTGGAGCACCGCGCCTGGGTCCGCACGTTGTTCGCCGGCCTTCTCGCGGAGGCGGGCCTGCCCTCCCCCGACCGGGTCGCTCCACAACTCACGTTGCTCTACGACGGCGCGATGAGCAGCGCACAGGTCGAGTCAGACATCGATTGGATCGATGCGGCCAAGCGCACCGCCGACGCCGTCATCGACGCCGAACTCGCCCGTTCGCGGCGGACCCGAAGGCGCCCACCTGCAGCAGGCGGCTAGTCGCGGCCGGCGGGCTCGCAGCCGTCCTCGGCCGCCAATTCATCGGCCCGGTCGGGATGCCGCAGCGCCTCGGCCGCCGCCGTCCGACAATCCCACCGGCCCAGCCGCCAGGCCAGCGCCCGTCCCAGCGCGTCCGCTCCGGCGGCGGCGTCGACGTGATCCACACCTGCCGCCGGCCACCACGGCACCGGCTTGCCGGCCACGGTTAGTCCACTGTGGACTTCGACTGTCGCGTCAGGCACCGCTCCGGCGCAGCGGGCCGCCGCCAGCGCAACGCCGTCGACGGCCGACCACGGGCCCGGGTCGCCGGCCGCATCCGGGCCGACCACGTCCAGCTGCCCCGACGCGAGTGGCGCGTCCAGCAGATCGGCCACCGCCTCGGCCGCGCCGCCCGCGGGCACCAACGGGTGCGACAGGAGCGGCAGTACGAACGGGCAGTCGAGCACCACGACGGAGTCGGCCGGTACCACGCGGTCGGCCGCGACGCGGACCCACTCAGGTCGGTCGAGAGCGAAATCCCTTGCCGCGACGGCAATCCGGGCGTAGATGTCGCGCAGCGCGGCGGCCGGCACCGTCCGGTCCGGGTCGCCCAGCCGGCGCAGCAGGTCGGGCAGAGCATCGATATCGGCCAGTACGTCGGCCAGTCCGGTCCGCACCCCGGTGAGCTCGGCCAGCGCGTCGTCCACCGGCGCGAGGTCGTACAGTCCGGCCAACTCGCCAGCCGCCGCGGTCCGCAGCCGGTCCGGCCGCTGACCGTCCAGCACCGGATGGGTCCGCAGCCACCACCGGGTGTACGACGGGACGTCCACAGTCCGGCCGTCGTCGAGGGCCGCGCGGGCCGGCGCGAGCACCACCGAACGCAACTCCCGGCCGCCGAGCAGGTCCAGCGCGGCCGGCCAGGCATCGAGCCGGATCAGCTCTAGGTCCCGGATCGCGGCGACCCCGGACACCAGCGCGTGCCCATCGACCGCGTCGAGCACCGCGTCGTACCACTCCGACTCGCCGTCCAGCTCGAGGTCGGCGTCCGCCGGATCGACGTCATCGGCATGCAGTATGGCGAATCCGCGTAGCACGCCGACCGCTTCGAGGGCCGCTGGTCCATACCGTTCCAGCAGCTCCGCATCGGGCCGGCCGAACGGCGCGTCATCCTCGACCAGGTCGGCCAACTCGCCGTCGGGCAGCAGCAGTTCGCCGGCCGGGTACCAGTCGCCGTCGGAGCCGGGGAGCGCCAACTGGGACAACCACGGCAGCTCGCCGACACCGGTGCCGGCCGCTGCAACCAGACCCAGTACCGCTTCCATCAGCGGTTCGGGATCCTCCTCGTCCACGGAGATCTCGACCTGCGCCGCGATCCGGTCGTCGGCAAGCAGACCGTGCGCGGTCGCCGACAGGGCGCCCAACCGTTCCAACAGTGGATGCACCGCGGCGCGGGCCACGACGCGCAGACCCAGCGCATCGAGCGGTGGCAGCTCGACGTCGGGCAGCAACAGACCGCGCGGGCCGGTCACCGTACGCCCGTCGCTCAGCGGAACGGGCAGCCCTTCCAGCGCCTCCCGGTCCGGCGACTCGGAAAGCGCGTCGTACATCGCGTGCCACCACGACGGCGGTCTGTCCACAGTTGACAAAGTTTCGACCAGCTCGGCGCCGGCAAGCCGCCGCACCCGCAGCGCGCGCAATGCACCAGACCACCGCGCGGTCGACCACTCAGCCGGCAGCAGTCCATTGAGGACATCCGCGAAGGCGGCCGGGGCGGCCCCGTCCAGGGCCACCGCGTCGGCCGGCGCCACCACCGTCTCATCCACTGTGGAGAGAAAGGCGGTTTGGCGGAGCAGATCGAGTGTGGCCCGCACCAACGCGCCGTCGAAGGCCGAGGCGGCCAGGGTCGGCCGCGGCACCAGACCGAGCACCTCGGGTACGGCGCTGAATGCGGTCAGCAGCGCGGCATAGCCGGCCGCGGCCCGGTCGATCAGATGGTCGGTGAGCGGGCCCGGCGCGACATGCCGGCGGTCCGGGTCGAGTGGGATCGTGGCGATCAGCCGGGCCGGCAGCGACACCGGCTCGTCGCTCGGCGTCGGCGCATTCAGTACACCGTCGGTCACCGGCGCCGGCGTCCCGTCGGCACCGAGCGGAACCGCCCAGGTCACCGTCCACGCGTCGCGGTCCCGTTCCTCGGTCGGCCGCCCGGCCAGCAGTTCGGCCGGGATCGTGCCCGACGCCTCGTGCAGCCGCCACCGGTTCGTGCGATCCCCGTCGGTCAGGTCGACCTCGGCACCGTCGCGGTGGGCGCTCAGCACCCGGTCGCCGAGCTGCAGCCGCTGCAGGCCGGGCAGCCCGAGCAACAACTCCGCCGGCACCGCCTGCAGCGCCGCGGCGACCAGATCGACCGCGTCGGGACGGATCGGGAGTACGACCTCGGTGTCGAAGCCGTCCGGCACCTGCGCGTCCGCCGGCCACGGCAGCCGCAGCGCCGGTACGCCGCCGTCCCGGAGCGCCAACTCCTCCGCGAGAGTGGGAAGTTCGCTCACCACCCGCGCCGTTTCCGAGCGCGAGAACCGGACCCCGCCGGTCTTCGAATGCACCTCGGGCTCGTCACAGACCGCCAGTACGGCGGCGAATCCGACGCCGAACCGGCCGACCGTCGCCGCGCCGCGTTTCGCCGAGGCCCGCAGGGTGGCCAACGCCTGCACGCCGTCGGCCTCCAGCGGTGCGCCGACATTGGCGGCCCGGAGCACCGCGCCGTCGAAGGTCAGCCGCAGCGAGCCGGGAATGCCAGACCGGACGGCGGCATCGGCCGCGTTCTGCGCCAATTCGACGACGAGCCGGTCGCGGTAGCCGCCGAGGGCGTAGTCCTCCTCGGCGTTGGCGTCCTCCCGGAACCGGGCCGGCGACGCGGCCCAGGCCGCCAGGACCCGCTGCCGGATCTCGGCCGTGCCGAACGGATCGGCCACGTCAGTCGTGGCCGAGCTCGCCGGTGGCGGAGCCGTCCTCCTCGGCCGGATCCGTGGCCGCTTCGACGGAATCAGCCGGCTGGCGGGGCTCGATGTCCATCGCCCGGTCGTCGTAGACCGGCGCCGGCTCCACGGCCGCCGGCATTTCGACGAGCACTTCGGAGTGCGCGCCGCAGCCGTAGTCGGCCGCCACCACCTTGCCGTCGGTCGGCGCGAACTCGTTGCCACAGACGCCGAAGGCGGGACGCAGCCAGCCCGCGACCTGCAGGTAGAAGCCACAGGCCGCACATTTCGCCGGCGCATGCGAGGCCATCGCGGTACGCGGACCGGTCTCGGAGTTGCGCCACCGCTCGGCGGTGTCCTCCCGGCCGACCCGGGACATCACCCGCACCCGACCCAGGCCGACCTCCAGCGCGACGTCTTCGACCGCGGGGTCGTCGGACTGGACGTAGGCCGGCACCAGCCGCTCGTCGTCCGGTGCGGCGGGCAGCAGATCGCCGACGCCGAGGTCGCCGGGCTGCAGCCGCTCGCTCCACGGCAGCCATTCCGGCGCGAGCAGGGCTCCGGCACCGGGTAGCAGAACGACCTCATCAATGGTGACGCTCTTGGCGCGGGACGCCCGGACCACCGTCACGGCCCATCGCCAGCCGTCGTACCCGGGCAGGGTCGAGGCGAAGAAGTGCTGCACGACCCGCTGCCCCAGCGCCTCGAGGCCGAGATGCTCGCCGACCGCCGAGCCGCCCTCGGCGACCGCCGCGGCCCGGGCCAACTCGACCGCGTCGGCGCAGGACTTGTCGACGGCGCTGCGGGATGCCGCCGTGCTACGGGCGGTCGGGGTGCGAGGTGCGGTTCGCGTTGCCACGGCTCCATGATGACGCACCGCCTGCGTACCCGTTGCGGCGGCGTCGACCTTCCGGCCGGCCCGGACACCGCCGACCGGCCGACTCCTGACAGTAGTCGGCCGGAAACCGCATTCCCGATTCACTCACAATGCGCATTCGCAATTTCACGGATCGTGGCAGTTTCACGTTTTAAGCTGACCAATTTCCGACACTGACGCATTTTCGCTATCACAGGTATTGACACGGACGGACACCGGGCAATTAACTCTCCTCGGACGCCATCGGAGACGCTCCCATTCCAATCGCAGCGGGACATTCCGCGATACCTGCTGCGCTTTTTCGTTCACAGTGGGGAGCCGCGGATGAATAAGGCACTGAGGGTGCGGCTATCGCTACTATTCGTGACCGTATTGACGTTATTCACCTTCAATATCAGTCCACAAGCGACATCCGCGCAGCCGAAACCCGCATCGGTCGCGACTCCGCAGGCGCTGCCCTGCCCGCCGCATGCGACCTCTCCGGTCACGGCAAAAACGGCCGCCCAGAAAGTGCAGCCGCATTTCCCGATCCGGGCCGCGTTCTATTACGGCTGGACCTCCCGGAGTTCGCATTACCATCCGACGTACGGATCGGACGATCCGTGCATACATGGTGACGCTCCGAAACGGACGATCAGCCAAATGCAGTATGCCCAACTCGACGCCGGAATCGCTTCCTGGATGGGGCGCGGCAGCCCGTCGGACCGCCGATTCCCCGCCGAACTGCGCGCCGCCGACGGCACCGGTTTCAAGTGGAGCCTCTATTACGAGCCGGCCGGACAGTCGATCCGCGGAATAGGCGATGACCTGAATTACATCGCCCGGCATTACACCCGGGACCGGAATTTCCTGCGGGTCGACGGCAAGCCCGTGCTATTCGTCTGGGCCGGCGGCTCGAACAACTGCAGCCTCACCCACCGGTGGACGTCCGTCAACAAAGGACGGTTCTATCTGGTGATGAAGGACTACTACCACTGGCAGAATTGCCATTACCAACCGACCAGCTGGCACGCGTACGGTCCGGCCAGCGAACGACTGTCGGTCGGCGCGCACGCCTATTCGATTTCGCCGGGATTCTGGCGTAACGGAGATGCCCATTCGACGCTGGCCCGCAGCACGAAGAACTGGGCCGCCGCGGTGCGTTCCATGGTGGCCAGCAAGGCGCATTGGCAGCTCATCACGACATTCGACGAATGGGGTGAGAACACCGCCGTGGAAAGCGCCACTGAATGGCACAGCAGCAGTAAACGCGGCCGGTATCTGGACCTACTTCGACAATATCTGCGTGGGCATTGAGCGGGTCAGCGCAGCCGCAGCACGTTCCCGGTGACCAGGTCGGCGGCGTCGGAGAGGAGAAAGTCGATGACCTCGGCGACCTGGTCCGGGGTGGCGACATGGACGTGGTCGTCGCTGGCGCGGACCGACTCCCGGACCGCGTCGGTGACCCACCCGGTGTCGGTGACCGGCGGATAGACGACGTTCGCGGTGATGCCCAGGCCGGCCAGCTCGACCGAGGCCGCCGCGGGAGTGAAGGTGTCCTGGACCCACCCGGTGGCGTTGTTGACCAGGATGTCCACCGGACCCAGTTCGGCCTCGGCCCGGTCGAAGAGAGCCGCGGCCGCGCCCGGCTCAGACAGGTCGGCTTCCACCGCCACCGCGCGCCCGCTGGCCGCGCAGATCTCCGCCGCGACCGCGTCCGCGGTGGCGGCACGGTGCCGCCGGTAGGCCTCCGGGGTGGCCGGGTCGACCGGATCCTCAACCCGTAGATAGGTCAGCAGCACATCCACACCGCGAGCCCCCAACCGTCGGGCGACGGCCGCACCGATGCCGTGGTTGGCGCCGGTCACCAGGGCAACCCTCGATATTTTCTGCACCCATCGTCGTGAATCCGCGGCCCGGGCGGGCGGCGGATCGTCACGCTACCGGCCGATCGATCCTGACGCCGACCATAAATCCGCATGGTGCGCACGACAGTCCGGGCCCGGTTGCGGCAGGATGGTAGCCGTGACCTTGCCCGGCTTCCCACCTTCTCCCCGCCACCCCGGCGGGGAGAAGCACGCGACGCCGCGCGACGGGGACACCAGACCGCTCGGCCCGCCCGCCGCACCACGCGCCGACCGCCCGCAGCCGGGCCCGCAGGACGCCGAGAACAACCGGCCCGGGCAGCAGCCGCCGACGTACGAGCCGCATCCCGCCATCGGCACCCGCGAGCCCAAGATCACGGTCACCCGGGTCGCGGCCAGCCGAGCCAAGCAGCTGTCCCAACGGACGGTCACCCGGATCAACGACGCAAGCCGGGCGTACGGCGCCGAGCTCTCCGGGCTGACCAAGCTCATCTGGCTCAACGTCGTCCAGACCGGCGCGGACGCGATGATCACCGTCGCGCTGGCCAACACGATCTTCTTCTCCGCCGCGACCAGCCAGCAGCGCGGCAACGTCGCGCTCTACCTGGCGATCACGATGGCTCCGTTCGCGATCATCGCCCCCATCATCGGCCCGCTGCTGGACAAGCTGCAGCACGGCCGTCGCTATGCCCTGGCCGGCACGATGATCGGCCGTGGCGTGCTCGCCTGGGTGATGGCGCAGAACTTCCACAACGTCGGGCTCTACCCGGCGGTGCTCGGCTTCCTGGTGCTGTCGAAGGCGTACAACGTGCTGAAGGCAGCCTGCGTACCTCGGGTGCTGCCCGAGCGGCTGACGCTGGTCAGCACCAACGCGCGGCTGTCCATCTTCGCCCTCGGCGGCACCACGCTCGGCGGTGGTCTGGCGGCGGGGATCATCAAGCTCGGCGACAGTTCGTGGGCCCTGCGGGTCACCACCGCGGTATTCATCGCCGCGGCCGTGCTCGCCCTGCGGCTGCCCAAGCACGTGGATTCCGCCCGCGGCGAGCGGGTGGCCACCCTCCGCGCGGCTGACGGATCGCGGACCAGACGCACCCTGGGCCGGCCGGTCATCACCGCGCTGCAGGGCATGGCCGCGCTCCGTGGCCTGTCCGGTTTCCTGACGCTGTTCCTGGCCTTCCTGCTGCAGCACAAGTACCACGGCTTCGAGGCCGCGGTGGCGCTCGGCTCGCTCGCCGTGGCCGCCGGTGGCGGCAGCTTCCTCGGTACGGCCGCCGGGGCGCGGCTCAAGCTGTCCCGGCCCGACCGCGTGGTGTTGCTGTGCGCCTGGGCGGCAGCCGCGATGTGCGCGCTGACCGCGATCATCTACAACGTCGAGTTCGCGGTGGCCACCGCGCTGGTCGCCGGCATCGCCAACAGTCTCAGCAAGCTGTCGGTGGACGCCATCATCCAGCGCGACGTGCCCGACGCGATGCGCGCGTCGGCCTTCGGCCGGTCGGAAACGGTGCTGCAGCTGGCCTGGGTCGTCGGTGGCGCGATCGGGATCGCGCTGCCGCTGAACGGCCGGCTCGGATTCGGGGTCGCCGCGGCCATTCTCGCCGGCGCCGTCGCCCTGGTGATGTTCACCGAACGGGGCGGGCAGTTGCCGCGTCGGCACGGCCGGGCGCCGGTCGGCAGTCGGGGCGGACCCGGCGGCGCACCATCAGCACCACCACCGTCAGCGCCACCGCCCTCGTGGCCGGACGACCGCCGAGGGCCGCCCGGAGCAGGCACCATCGATCACCGCACCGCCGATCACCGCACCGCCGACCGCCAGCAACCGCGCCAGCAACCCCGCCGGCCGCGCTGACCAGAACCGGCCAGCGCTAGCCCTCGAGGTCGGTGGCCACCGCACGCAGCAGCGTCGCCATCTTGCGGGCGATCGGACGGTCGGGGTAGCGGCCGCGGCGCAGCGTGTTGGAGACGCCGTCCAGCAGCTTGATCACGTCCTCGACGATGACGGTCATCTCGTCCGGCGACTTGCGCTGCGCGGCGGAGACCGACGGCAGCGGATCCAGCACCCGTACCGACAGCGCCTGCTCGCCCCGCCGACCCTCGGCGACGCCGAATTCGACCCGCTGCCCAGGTTTCAGCTCGGTCACGCCGTTGGGGAGCGCGTCCCGGTGCACAAAGACATCGGGGCCGCCCTCGCGGGAGAGGAAGCCGAAGCCTTTCTCCGCACTGAACCACTTGACCTTGCCGCTGGGCACGGTTTGCCTCGCTCGCTGAAGTATGGGGACGGATGCCGGACGTACGTCGCCACGGTGCGACTGAATTGCCAGACGCTACAGGCTAGCCGGCTCATGCCGATCGCACCGCCGGATAACTGCTGTTCGGCTCTTATTTCGCCCGGGAAGCGCGTTCGACCCGGGAGCAGGTAGAACCTCACCTATCCTCAAGACCCGGTGGAACCGGAGCCTCCATCGACACGTCGACTACGGCGATAAGCGATCGCCACGTTGGGATACTACGATGACCCGGATAATACGATGACCGATCAGCAGCCGCCTTACTCCAACCAGCCCCATCCGACCGGGGAGCAGCCGACCTACCCGAACGTGCCGCAGGATCCGCAGTCGTACGGTCCGCCGCCGCAGGGGCAGTGGCAGGCGGGTCCACCGCAGCAGCCCGATCCACAGCAACCACCCGGATACCAGCAGCCGCAGCCGCCCTACGGGCCGCCGGCCGGCGGGTACAGCGGTCAGCAGCCGGGGTACGGGCAGCCCCCGCAGCAGCCCGGGTACGGGCAGCCCCCGTACGAGCAGGCTCCGTACGGCACCCCGCCGGGCGGCGGTTACGGGCCTCCCCCGCAGCCCGGTTACGGACCGCCGACCGGTCAGCCGCCCGTCTACAACGGCCCGCCACCAACGGGGCAGCAGCCCATGTACGGCGGCCCGCCGGCCGGTTACGGACCGGACTATCTTTCCGCGCCGCAGCCACCGCAGCGCCGCAGCCGCCGCGGCCTGATCATCGGCTCGGCCGCCGTCGTCATCGCGCTCGGCATCTCGGGCGGGGCATATGCGGTGCTGGCCAACAAGGACGGCGGCAAGGGCAAGGCCGACCTGGCCGCCCAGTACATCCCGTCCGATTCGATCGCGGTCATGTCGGCCAACCTCAGCCCGGGTGGCAGCGAGACCGTCGAGGCGCTGAAGTTCTTCCGCAAGTTCCCGGAGATTGCCCAGCGCAGCACCGGAAACAGCATCTCCACCGGGCTGATCAAGCCGCTCTTCGACAACACCGCCGGCGTGGACTACGGCACCGATATCCAGCCGTGGCTCGGCGACAACATCTCGATCGCCGCGGAGCCGCAGGGCGGCCGGGTGCATCCGGTCGTCGCCATCCAGGTCAAGGACGTCGGCAAGGCCCGGACCACGCTGACGAAGTACACCAAGGGCCAGAGTGACATCGGCTTCGTCTTCCGCGACAAGTACGCGATCATCAGCGACTCCACCTCGGCCGCACAGCACGCCTCCAACCAGGCGAAGAGCTCGTCCATCCGCGGGTCGGGTGACTACAACACCGACATTAAGGCGCTGCCCAGCGACTCGGTCCTCAACGCCTGGGTGAACGTCAAGCAGGGGCTCAAGTACGGCCAGAGCGTCGGCATGCAGACCAACGGGGTCGACACCGCCAAGCTGCCCGGCCGGTTCGCATTCGGCCTGCGGTTCCAGGACTCCACGGCCGACCTGCAGTTCCGGGCGATCGGCACCCCACAGATCAACAATTCCAGCCCGATGGGCGAGAAGGTCGGCGCCCTGCCGGACGACACCTCGCTCGCGGTCGGGCTGACCGACGGCGACAAGATCGTGGCCAACGCCTGGCCGGAGCTGCAGCAGTTGATCAACTCCGCCGATCCGTACCAGTTGCAGCAGTTCGAGGCGAAGACCGGGCTGACCCTGCCCGGCGACCTTGAGACGCTGGTCGGATCCCGGACTGTCATCGCGATGGGTTCGAGCACCAACAAGGTCGGCATCGTGTCGACGACGAAGGACCCGCAACAGGCCGCCGCGGTCGCCCAGAAGCTGGGCGCCAATTCCCATTCACCGATCTCGGTGAAGCAGACGAGCGACGGCGTGGTGATGGCGACCAGCGACGACTACGCCGCCGCCCTGCAGAAGGGCGGCTCGCTCGGCGACCAGGACGCCTTCAAGCGGGCCGTTCCGGACGCGGCCGGCGCCAGTTTCGTGATGTACGGCGATATCTCCAAGCTCGCCTCGTCCGAGTCGGACAAGCTGCCGGCCAACGCCCGCACGTTCAAGGCGTTCGGGCTGACGGCCTCCAGCAAGGGGAACGTCGCCACCGCACACCTGCGGCTGGTGCTGAACTAGCCGTATCGCGCACAGAGCCGCGTCGCCAACGGGGGTGACGCGGCTCTGTGCGTGCTGTGAAAGAAGGGCTAGCGGTACTTGCCGGCGTCGGCCAGCATCTCGTTCATCGACCCGGATCGGAAGCCGCGCGGATCCACGGTGATCTGGGCGAACCCGTCGACCGCCTCGAGCAGGTCGGGGCGGGCCGCCAACTGCTCCACCAGCTCGGCGTCGACCTCCACCCGGGCGCCGTCGTCGCCGAGGTCGCGTACCCGCAGATTGCGGACCGGCAGGCCCGCCTCGTGCATCCGGGCGCGCAGCGTCGCTTCGGCATTCTCCACCCGGGCCAGGCGCCCCGGCGTGATCTGGATCCCGAAGGCGATCCGGCTGGACAGGCAGGCCGCCGCTGGTTTGTCCCAGGTCCGCAGCTCCCACAGCCGGGACGCGGTGCGCACATCGTCCTTGCTGAAACCAGCATCGCGCAGCGGCGTGCTGGCGCCGCGTTCGGCGGCCGCCCGGATCCCGGGCCGGAATCCGGCGATCGCGTCGTCGGCGTTGGTGCCGGTGGCGACCGTCGCCAGACCCAGCCGTTCGGCGACCGGGCCGAGTACGTCGAGCAGCTCCGCCTTGCAGAAGTAGCAGCGGTCGCCGGCATTGGCCCGGTAGCCGTCCCGGCTCATCTCGTCGGTGGCGACCGCCTCGTGCCGGACGCCGAGCTCGGCGGCGAACGCCTCCGCGTCGGCGAGCTCGCTGGCCGGGAGGCTGGAGGAGACGGCCGTCGCGGCGACGACCTGATCCGGCCCGAGCGCCCGGGCGGCCGCGGCGAGCAGGAATGCGGAGTCGGCGCCGCCGGAGAAGGCGACGAGGATGCTGCCCGCCTCCTGCAGTCGGCGCCGCAGCTCGGCGAGACGGTCGGCGAGCGCCGGTGGGGTGTCGTTGAGAACAAAGGTCACGGTCCGAGCCTACGGCGACCGCGGCCGGTTGCGCGCGGAACGTGATCCGCCCGGCAGTACTGGCCGGACCCGGACGGTCCGCTATCGGCCATCAGTCCCGACGGGCCCGGAAGGCCGCCGCCTTGACCCGGTTCTGGCAGTTCGTGGAGCAGAACCGCCGGGTGCCGTTGCGGGAGGAGTCGACGTAGACGCGGTCGCAGTGCGGCGCTGAGCACACGCCGAGCCGGTCCGCGTGCTCGCTGCCGAGCACAACAGCAAGACCGGTGGCGAACCCTGCGGTCCAATCCTGGGCGGCGTCACCGTCAACGCCGTGATAGTGCAGATGCCAGGGTTCGTTGTCGTGGCGCAGCAGCACCGGCCGGGCACCGCTGTGTTGCAGCAGCTCGTTGACCTGCGCCGCTGCTCCGTCGAGATCGTCGTCCTCGATCGCCTGGAATACCGCGCGCAACCGAGGGGCGGTGCTCGCGACCGAGCGGGCGCCAACCATGTCCAGCGAGCCGAGCCACGGGCGCCGGGTGTGCAGTACGCCGCTCACGACGTCCCGTAACCCCTCGCCTTCCGGCACTGCGTAAGGCTTTCCCTGCGCCTCGCCCGGCGTCGCGACATTGACCAGATCGACGGCTATGAGGACGACCGCATCCGTGTGACTGTTGAAGTTCACTTGACCAGTTACGCACCTTCGATTAGTTTTCGTCACTGCCAAACACCTTAACAACAGTTACGAAATGAGGACCGATGTCGACCGAGACTGTCGCACGGCGCTGGGTGGAGCGGTGGGACCGCCAGCAGGAGACCTACATGGCCGACCGCGAGGAGCGGTTCGCCGTGATCGCCGATGTGGTGCAGGAAACCGCCGGCCGTCCCGATCCGCTTGTCGTCGACCTCGGCTGCGGCCCGGGCTCGCTCGCGGCCCGGCTGCTCGACCGGCTGCCCGCGGCCACCGTGATCGGGATCGACGGCGATCCGCTGCTGCTGGGCCTGGCCCGCGAGGTGTACGGCGACCGGCTGCGTCTGGTGGACCGGGACCTGCGTACGGACGATTGGCGTGACGCGCTCGGACTGGACCGGCCGGCCGACGCCGTTGTCAGCACCACCGCGCTGCACTGGCTGACCCGCGACGAACTCGGCGCGACGTACGCCGAGGCGGCCGGACTGCTTCGGCCCGGCGGCGTACTGGTCAACGGCGATCATCTGTTCAACGGCCCGGAAAGTCCGACGCTGCGGCGGGTGATGCACGCGGTCCGCGACCGGCGGGCCGAGCGGGTCGGGGCCGGCGGCGAGGACTGGACGCAGTGGTGGGAGGCGATCGCCGACGAGCCCGGCCTGGCGGACCTGCTGGCCGAGCGAGCTGCCCGCAAGTACGAACACACCGCCGATCCGGGCGTCACCATCGACGATCACCGCGCTCTGCTGCGGTCCGCCGGTTTCGCCGAGGTCGGCACGGTGTGGCAGTCCGGCGACGACCGGGTCCTGGTCGCCGTCCGCTGACCTTCAGCCGCGCGGGGCGGCAATGTCGCGGAGCCCGAGCAGATCGACGGAGATCTCGCGCATCTCCACCTTGCGAATCTTTCCGGTGATGGTCATCGGGAATTCCTCGACCACGTGCACGTAACGCGGGATCTTGTAGTGGGCCAGCCGGTCGGTGCAGTAATCGCGCAATGCGGCCGGCGTTAAATCCGGTGCGCCGGGCCGCAACCGCACCCAGACCATGACCTCCTCGCCGTACCGGGCGTCCGGCACGCCGATCACCTGGGCATCGACGATATCGGGGTGGGTATAGAGGAATTCCTCTATTTCGCGGGGATAGATGTTTTCCCCGCCGCGAATGATCATGTCCTTGCTGCGGCCGACGATATTCACGTATCCGGCGTCGTCCATCGTCGCGAGGTCGCCGGTGTGCATCCAGCGCGCCTCGTCGATCACCTCGGCCGTCTTGTCCGGCTGTTCCCAGTAACCGAGCATCACCGAATAACCCCGGGTGCACAGTTCGCCGGATTCGCCGCGGGGCAGGGTCACCCCGGTCAGCGGGTCGACCACCTTGACCTCGAGGTGCGGATGGACGGTGCCCACTGTAGACACCCGGCGGTCGAGGTCGTCATCGGTGCGGGTCTGGGTGGACACCGGCGAGGTCTCGGTCATGCCGTAACAGATCGTCACGCCAGCCATGCCCATGTCCTCGATGACGCGTTTCATCACCTCGATCGGGCAGGGCGAGCCGGCCATGATCCCGGTCCGGACGGTCGACAGGTCGTACGAGGCGAAGTCGTCGAGGCCGAGTTCCGCGATGAACATGGTCGGTACGCCGTAAAGGGAGGTGCACCGCTCGTCCGCGACCGCGCGCAGGGTCGCGGCGGGATCGAACGACGGCGCCGGGATCACCATGCAGGCGCCATGACTGGTCGCCGCGAGATTTCCCATCACCATTCCGAAACAGTGATAGAACGGCACTGGAATGCAGATCCGGTCCTGCTCGGTGTAGTGACAGTATTCGCCGACGAAGAATCCGTTGTTCAATATGTTGTGGTGTGAAAGCGTCGCACCTTTGGGAAATCCGGTCGTGCCTGAGGTGTACTGGATATTGATCGGGTCGTCGGCCGATAGGGTCGGCTCGATCTCGGCCAACCGGGATATCCCGGCCTCGGCGCCACGCAACAACAACGCGTCCCATTCCGGGTCGCCGATGAAGATGACATTCTGCAGTTCCGGACAGTCCGACCGTACCGCCGAGACCATCGCCCGGTAGTCACTCGACTTGTGCGAGGCGGCGCTGACGAGCAGCCGGATACCCGCCTGGTTGAGGACGAAAGAAAGCTCGTGCGTGCGATAGGCCGGATTGATATTGACCAGAATGGCGCCGATCTTCGCCGTCGCGTACTGCAGAACCACCCACTCGCTGCAGTTCGGCGCCCAGATGCCGACCCGGTCGCCCTTCTGAATTCCGTCCTCGAGCAGGCCGAGCGCGCAGTCGGTGACCGACGCAGACAGGTCGGCGTAACTGAATCGGCGCCCGGCGGCGCAGTCGACGAGGGCGTCGCGCCCGGGGAAGGCGTGCACGGCCCGGTCGAAGTTCGCCCCGATGGTGTCGCCGAGCAGTGGCGTCAGGCCGACACCCGACGCATAGGACAGAGCACCAGACACCGGTTGCCTCCCGCGGAGCGAGTTCCTACCGGAATCGTGCACCCCCGCGCAGGCGCGGGCAACACCGTCAACGACTGGGCCTCAACGACTGGGCCTCAACGATTGGGACGGTCGCCCGGCCCCGGGTGCTGATATCCCAGTGATTCCAGCGGCAACGGGAATTCCGGGCCCTCGCCGAACGGGGACAGCGCGCCGGGCAGTTCCGCCGCGAACTCCGATACGGCGTGCTCCCCGTCCGCGACCGGCCAGGTCGGCTCCCGATGGGTCCGCACGCGTTCTGCCTTGTCCGCCATGTCCACCGCCTCATGATCGTCTGACAGCCGACCCAGTGTGCCGTACCGGGTCGGGCGGCTGGGAGCAACCCCGCGACCACGGCGAGCCGAGGCGACTAACGTGGTGCCGATGAGCACGCCAGGGCAGCCCAAGCGATTCGTCGACTGGCTGCGTACCCGCTCCGATGAACAGTTGGCGGCGCTGTTCCGGCAGCGGCTGGATATCGCCGTGCCGGCGCCGCCCGACCTCGGTGTCGTGGCCAGCCGGGCCACCGCGCGACTGTCCGCCCTGCGCGCGCTGGACACCCTCGACCAGTTCACCCTCCAGGTGCTCGACGCGATCGTGCTGGCCACCGAACCGCCCACGGCCCAATCGGTCCTGGCCATGCTCGACGCTCCGGAAACCCAGGCCCGAGCCGCCCTGGAGCGGCTCATCGAGTTGGCGCTGGTGTGGGGCGAGGACGAGGCGCTGCACGTCAGCGGCGGGGTCGCCGATGCCATCGGCCCCTTCCCGGCCGGGCTCGGCCGGCCGATCGACACCGTGTTGCTGGCGTACGACCTCGTCCAGTTAAGGCCGATTCTGGCCGCACTGGGGCTGCCCGACCACTCGGGCCGGGAACCGGCGGCGGCAGAGATCGCCACCCTGATTGCCGACCCGGCCCGGCTCGCGGAGCTGCTGGCGACCTGTGGCGAGCAGGAGCGGGCGGTCCTGGCGCAACTGGCCGAGGGGCCGCCACTCGGCACCGTCCGGGACGCCCAGCGGGCCACGACGGCCGATGCGCCGCAGACACCGGTGCGCTGGCTGTTGTCCCGCGGCCTCATCGTGGGCGTCGAGCCGAGCACGGTCGAGCTGCCCCGCGAGGTCGGGATCGCCGTGCGCGGTAACCACCCGCTGGGGCGCAGCGCGGCGGTCCGGCCGGAGTCACCGGTCCGCGAGCTCGGTGGATCCACAGTGGACAGCGTCGCGGCCGGGCAGGCCGTGACCGTGCTACGGCTGTCGGAATCGCTGCTGGACCAGCTCAGCGCCGCTCCGGCCCGTGCGCTGCGTTCCGGTGGTCTGGGCGTACGCGACCTGCGCCGGCTGGCCCGCGAACTGGACGTCTCCGAGGGCGACACCGCGCTGCTGCTGGAGGTCGTGCACAGCGCCGGCCTGCTCGCCGCCAGCGGCAGCACCGAGCCGGAATGGCTGCCCACCGCGGAGTTCGACCTGTGGACGACGGCGCCGCCGCAGCTGCGCTGGTCCCGGTTGGTGTCCACCTGGCTGACGATGCCGCGGATGCCGGCGCTCATCGGCCAGCGCGACGACAAGGACAAGGCGATCGTGGCGCTGTCCTACGAGGCGGGGCGGTCCGGCGCGGGAGCGTTGCGGCGGCGGATCCTGGAGGCGCTGCAGGACGCCGGGCGGGGCGCGGCGCCGGACCTCGACGCATTCGTCGACCTGCTGCACTGGCTCGCGCCGCGCCGCAGCGGACCGAACTTCCGTACGACGGTCTCGACTGTCCTGGCCGAGGCCGAGACGTTCGGGGTGACCGGCCGCGGCGCGCTCACCTCCTTCGGTCGGGCGCTGCTCGCCGGTGCGGATGCCGCCAAGGCGATCGCCAGCGCGCTGCCCGAGCCGATCGACTACGTCTTGTGTCAGGCGGACCTCACCGTGGTGGCGCCGGGGCCACTGGAGCCGGAGCTGGCCAGCGAGATGGCGCTGGTCGCCGACGTCGAGTCCTCCGGCGGAGCCACCGTCTACCGGGTCACCGATTCCTCGGTACGCCGGGCGATGGATGCCGGCCGCTCGGCCGATGAGCTGCATGAGCTGTTCGGCAAGCGGTCCCGGACACCGGTGCCGCAGGGACTGACATACCTCATTGACGACGTGGCGCGCCGGCACGGGGCCTTGCGGGTCGGCGCCGCTGCGGCGTACCTGCGCTGCGACGACCCGGCGGTGCTCGCCGAGATGACGGCCGACCGGGCGCTGGAACTGCTGCGGCTGCGGCGCATCGCGCCGACCGTGGTGCTGTCCCGATCACCGGTGGTCGAGCTGCTGGAGGTGCTACGGGCGCACGGGTACGCGCCGGTGGCCGAGTCGCCCGAGGGCGCCGTGGTCATCAGCAGTCCGGACGCCCGGCGGGCCAGCGCGCGGACCCGGCAGGTCGCCCGGGCCACCGAGCCGCCGATCCCCACCGAGGAGCAGATCAACACGCTGGTCCGGCAGGTGCAGGCCGGTGACCGCGCCGCCCGGCAGGCCCGTTCCCAATCGGTCACCAGCACCGTCCCCGGCGTCACCACCGCAACCACGCTCGGAATGCTGCAGCGGGCCGTGCAGGAGGGCCGTTCGATCTGGCTCGGCTACGTCAACGCGCAGGGTTCGGCGTCGCAGCGCGTGGTCGAGCCGACGTCGGTCGGCGGCGGATTCCTGCAGGGCTACGACCACCAGAACGACGAGAACCGGACGTTCGCGCTGCACCGCATCACCTCGGTCGCGATGCTCGACGACGGCCAGCTCGTCTGATCGATGCCAGATCTCAGCCATTGCCTCGAGGTCGCCGGGGTTGACCCGGGCGACCGAGAATGCCGGTTGGAACGCGGACAATTCAACGACGTCGTGATCGTCGGTGACGAAATGGCGGTGCGATTTCCGCGTACCGACGAGGCGCGGGCACAACTGCCCCGGATCACCCAGCTGCTGAGCTCACTTGAGGTCGGCGGCCGGGCAGGACGGGGCAGTGACGGTCGGTGGGGCGGCCGCCGCGGAAATCGCCCCGGATCTGGTGCCAGCCGCCCGCGCGTACGCCGGCACGTTCGCGCTGCAGCAGGCCCTGCCGGCCTGGCGCACCGGAGATCGCGAGAACCTCGCCGATGGCCTCGCGGGCTACCTCGACTGAGCTGGCCCGGTCGCAGCAGTGCCCCCGCCCCGGACACCTACGACCCTGCTCCATCCCGCGGAGCAATGTCGTAGCGAGATTGGCAGCCAACCTCCCTACGACCTTGCTCCGAGGTGCGGAGCAAGGTCGTAGGGCTCGCCGCGGAATGGCCCGGCCGGAGAGGGAAGCGTTCCGGGGGTTGGGTCGTTGGGCACTCGGGGAGGCGACCGGAGCCCGGTCAGCCCGGCACCGGAGCGAGGTTGTCACCCGTAGAGAGGACAATGACCCGGTGATGCTCACCAAGAAGGACCCCTCGTGACCGACCACTCCGGCGCCCATCTCCGCTCCGCTCCTCGCTCCGCAGGCTCCACAGCGATGCTCACTCCGAAGGACCCCTCGTGACCGACCACCCCGGCGCCCATCTCCGCTCCGCTCCTCGCTCCGCAGGCTCCGCAGCGATGCTCACTCCGAAGGGCGCCTCATGACCGATGGCCCACTGATCGTCCAATCCGACAAGACACTGCTGCTCGAGGTCGATCACGAGCAGTCCGGTGCCGCTCGGATGGCGATCGCACCATTCGCCGAGCTGGAGCGCTCGCCGGAGCATGTGCACACCTACCGCCTCACTCCCCTCGGTCTGTGGAACGCGCGCGCGGCCGGGCACGATGCCGAGCAGGTCGTCGACGCCCTCGTACGATTCAGCCGGTACGCGGTGCCGCATGCGCTGCTCGTCGACGTCGCCGACACGATGGACCGGTACGGCCGGCTGCAGCTGCAGAAGCACCCGGTGCACGGCCTGCTCCTCGTCGCGCTCGACCGCGCGGTGCTGGAGGAGGTGCTGCGGCAGAAGAAAATCGCGCCGATGCTCGGCGACCGGGTCGATGAGGATTCCGTCGCCGTACACCCGTCCGAGCGCGGCCGGCTCAAGCAGGCGCTGCTCAAGGTCGGCTGGCCGGCCGAGGACCTCGCCGGCTACGTCGACGGCGAGGCGCACCCGATCGAGCTGGCCGAAGGCAACTGGACGATGCGCGAATACCAGCAGGAGGCCGTGGACAACTTCTGGGCCGGTGGCTCCGGCGTCGTCGTGCTGCCCTGTGGCGCCGGCAAAACCATCGTCGGTGCCGCCGCCATGGCGAAGGCCAAGGCGACCACGCTGATCCTGGTTACCAACACCGTCGCCGGCCGGCAATGGAAGCGGGAGCTCATCGCCCGCACCTCGCTGACCGAGGAGGAAATCGGGGAATACTCGGGCGAGCGGAAAGAAATCCGCCCGGTGACGATCGCGACCTATCAGGTGATGACGACCCGTCGGAACGGCGAATACCGGCACCTGGAGCTCTTCGACTCCCGCGACTGGGGTCTGGTCGTGTACGACGAGGTGCACCTGCTGCCCGCGCCGATCTTCCGGCTCACCGCCGATCTGCAGTCCCGCCGCCGGCTCGGGCTGACCGCGACGCTGGTCCGCGAGGACGGCCGTGAGGGTGACGTCTTCTCCCTGATCGGGCCGAAACGCTATGACGCGCCGTGGAAGGACATCGAGTCGCAGGGCTGGATCGCCCCGGCCGACTGCACCGAGGTGCGGGTGACGCTCACCGATGCCGAGCGGATGACCTACGCCACCGCGGAGCCCGAGGAGCGCTACCGGGTCGGCGCCACAGCGCACACCAAGCTGGCCGTGGTGAAACGGCTGGTGGACCGGCACGCCGACGACCAGGTGCTCGTGATCGGCGCCTACCTGGATCAGCTCGACGAGCTCGGTGAGGCGCTCGACGTCCCGATCATCCAGGGCTCGACCACCAACAAGGAGCGCGAGCGGCTCTTCGACGCATTCCGCACCGGTGAACTGTCGACGCTGGTCGTCTCCAAGGTCGCGAACTTCTCCATCGACCTGCCGGAGGCGGCGATCGCGATCCAGGTGTCGGGCACCTTCGGCTCACGTCAGGAGGAGGCGCAGCGGCTGGGTCGCATCATGCGACCCAAGGCCGAGGGAAAGACCGCGCATTTCTACACCGTCGTCTCCCGCGACACCGTCGACCAGGAGTACGCCGCCCACCGGCAGCGGTTCCTGGCCGAGCAGGGTTACGCCTACACGATCGTCGACGCCGACGACATTCTCGCCAGCTGACGCTGGCCGGCTCGGAACACTGGCCCGCTCAGAGTTTGCGGGCGAGCAGGATCCCGTCGGAGATGGTGAGCATCGTCGCCTCGACCCGATCGTCGGAGCGGGCCCGGTCATTCAGTGTGCGTACGCCCTGAATGCCCGGGTCGGTGGAATCCGCCTGTAGTACGCCGCTGTGGTAGAGCGCGTTGTCGACGAGAATGACGCCGCCGGGATGCACCCGCGGGACGATTTCTTCCCAGTAATCGGGATATCCGGGCTTGTCCGCGTCGATGAACGCGAAGTCGTACGTGGGTTCCTTCGGCATTTTCCGCAGTGTCTCGACGCCCGGCCCGATCCGCAACTCGATCCGATCGGACAGCCCGGCGCTCGCCCAGTGCCTGCGGGCGATCGACGTCCATTCCTCGCTGACGTCGCAACAGGTCAGCCGACCCTCGGGTGCGAGTCCGCGGGCGATACACAATGCGGAAAATCCGGTGAACGTGCCGACCTCCAGCGCGTTCCGCACACCCAACAGCCGGGTCAGCATGGTCAGGAAAGCGCCCTCGTCCGGCGATATCTGCAATCCGGCCGGGCCGCCGAGCGCCTGCGTCTCGGCGATCAACGCGGCCTGCACCTCGTCGGGTTGACCGGAATGGCTCACGACATAGTCGAAAAGCTCCGGCGTCAATGCTGTGGGAATTGGTGCCATGACCAACCTTTCGTGATCAACCGGCGTACCGGTGGGAGGGAAGTCCCGGCACCCGCAACCCGCGGACGCGGAACACACAACCGGCGAGCGGGTACGCCGCGGCAACCTTTTCGCCGAGGCCCTGCCGCGACGTGGTCACATACAACTCGTCGAGATCCGCGCCGCCGAAGGTCAGGCTGGTGACGTTCGGGACCGGCATGGCCACCATCTGATCCGGCATGCCGTTGGCGAGAAACCGCCTGATCGCGGCACCGCCGCGGGACATCGCCACCCACACCGCACCCTTGGCGTCGACCGTCAGGCCGTCGGGCGCACCGGGAACCTGGGAAAGGTCCACAAAGGTACGACGATTGCGCAGTCGGCCGCTCGCAACCTCGTAATCGAACGCATCGACCCGGCGGGCCGGCGTATCGATGTAATACATGATGTCGCCGGCCGGACTCCAACCGAGACCGTTGGAGACGGTAACCCCGTCGAAAACGAGTGACACCTTGCCATTCTCCAGCCGGTAGAACCCGGCCCGGCCGGATTCCTCTTCACTCA
The DNA here is from genome assembly GCA_036267955.1 of Mycobacteriales bacterium. Lineage (GTDB taxonomy): Bacteria > Actinomycetota > Actinomycetes > Mycobacteriales > QHCD01 > DATAVB01. Next base: position 80,064 of record DATAVB010000116.1, read on the forward strand.
CCAGAGTGCCGGCCAGAAATCGGCCGGCCGGGTCGCATTTCCCGTCATTCATGCGGTTGCCGAGCTCAACCTTGCCGATCCAGTTCAGCGAACCGTCGTCGTAGGTCGCGAATCCCTTGCCAGCAGCCATGAGCAGGCCGCCATCGCGACGCAAAGCGACGGCTCCGACCTCGACACCGACCGTCTCCTCGGTGTCCTTCCGGTCGGCCGGATCGAAACGGTGCAGCACGCCGGCGGGAATGTCGACCCACCAGAGGCAGCCCCGTTCCTCGTCCCACAGTGGACCCTCGGCGAGTTGGGCCGGACGGTGCACGACCACCTGGACACTAGCCACCGGCGACCACGTCCTGCGGCAACAATCGCTCCAGATCGGCCCGAACCGCGCTGTAGAGCTCATCGGGCAGCCGACTGGCCGGAGACACGAGCCGGGCCGAGCAGACGCCGACGATCTCCAGCGCCGCTTTCCAGCCGGCCGGTGGCGCACCGCGACGGCACGCCTGAATAATCAGGAACAATTCGCGCTGGATATCGCGGGCCGAATCCAGCGCACCGTCCCGTACCGCGTTGAAAAGCCGCACACTCAACGCCGGCACCAGATTGGCACTGGCTGCGATCGTGCCGTGCGCACCCACCAGAAGGCTGGCCAGCAGCATCGAATCGCTGCCGGTCATGACATTGAATTCCGCACCCTCGCAGGCATAAATGACAGCCTGGAGGAATTCCAACTCGCGGCTGCTGTCCTTGATCCCGATGATGCGCGGGTGTTGCGCCAGCCGGCCGACGGCAGCGGGCGAAATCTGGACCGTCGTCAGCGGCGGAATGTGATAAATGACCAGCGGTATCGGCGACCGGTCGGCCAGAGTCGTGTACAGCATCTCGAGGTCGCTGTCGCTGGCCGGGTAATAGGTCGGTGGCGCGACCAGCGCGGCATCCGCGCCGGCCTCGGCCATCGCGGGCAGCTCGTCGAGCGCACTCTCCACAGTGGTCACCGGCAACCCGGCGACGATCGGCATTCCGGCCGGAATCAGCCCTCGTACGGCGCCGATCACCTGCCGCCGCGCCGCGGTCGCTTGGCGGGCGCCCTCCCCGGTCGAGCCGAGCGGGCTGATCCCCACCACCCCGGCGTCAAGCACCCGGGTGAGCAACCGGCCCAGCGCCTCCTCGTCCAGCCCGCCGTCATCGCGCAGCGGTGTGGCGAGCGCGACTGTGACCCCAGCTGGCAGCGCCTGCACGCGTGTCCCCTCTCTCGATCTTGCCGGTGACGCTACCGGTTAGCGCGCCGGCACGGGTGACCTAGACTGGCCACCTCGCAACTGGCGTGCGCGGGTGGAAGAAACCACCGGGGAGCGAGCCGTAGGTCGGGCACCGAACGCCTGGGTGCTCACCACCGATACGCGCTGGAGGATTCATGCACATTCCACACATTCCAGAGCTTTCCGCGGCCGACCCCGCGCTCGCCGAGCTCATCGAGGCCGAGGCCCGCCGGCAGTACGAGACGCTCAAGCTCATCCCGTCGGAGAATTACGTATCGCAGGCCGTACTCGAGGCGTCCGGCACGGTTCTGACCAACAAGTACTCGGAAGGGTATGCCGGGCGGCGCTACTACGAGGGCCAGCAGCTCATCGACCCGATCGAGAACCTCGCCATCGACCGGGCCAAGTCGGTCTTCGGGGTCGAGCACGCGAATGTGCAGCCCTACTCCGGCTCGCCGGCCAACCTCGCGGTCTACCTCGCGTTCGCCGAGCCGGGCGACACGGTGATGGGTCTGGCGCTGCCGATGGGCGGCCACCTCACCCACGGCTGGAGCGTCTCGGCGACCGGCAAATGGTTCCGCAGCGTGCAGTACAGCGTGCGCAAGGACACCGGCCGGATCGACCTGGACGAGGTCCGCGAGATCGCGTTGCGCGAGCGGCCGAAGATCATCTTCTGTGGTGGCACGGCCATCCCGCGCACCATCGACTTCCCGGCCTTCGCCGAGATCGCCCGCGAATCCGGCGCCCTCCTGGTCGCCGACATCGCCCACATCGCCGGCCTCATCGCCGGCCGGGCCCACCCCTCGCCGGTCGGGCACGCCCCGGTCATCTCGACCACGACCCACAAGACGCTGCGCGGCCCGCGCGGCGCGATGCTGCTGTCGGACGCGGAGCACGCCAAGGCGATCGACAAGGCGGTCTTCCCCGGCCTGCAGGGTGGTCCGCACAACCACACGACCGCCGCGATCGCGACCGCGCTCTCCGAGGCGGCCCAGCCGTCGTTCACCGACTACGCGCACGCCGTCGTCGCCAACGCCAAGGCGCTCGCCACCGCGCTGACCGAGCGCGGCTTCGAGCTCGTCTCCGGCGGCACCGACAACCACCTGATCCTGGTCGACCTCACCTCGAAAGGGATCGCCGGCAAGCCCGCGGCCAAGGCGCTGGACCGGGCCGGGATTGAGCTCAACTACAACACCGTGCCGTTCGACTCACGCAAGCCGTTCGACCCGTCCGGAATTCGGATCGGTACCCCGGCGATCACCACCCGCGGCCTGGGGGTCGAGCAGATGCCCCAGCTCGCGGCCTGGATCGACGAGGTCATCACCGCGGCCGACGGTGGCGACGAGGCCACCATCGAGCGGATCCACGGCAACGTGCGGGAGCTGTTGACCGAGTACCCGATGCCCGGCTGGGTCTGACCCGCCACCATCCCAGCCTCGCCCTTTTCCATGATCGACATCGACTAAGTGTCGCTATGGCGGCACCAACTCGATGTCGATCATGGGATGGTGAGCGGGTGCCGGGACAAACCGAATGACCACCGAGTACGAGTTGGTGTGCGTGCTCGACTGCGTCGACGCCGACCGGCTGGCCGAATTCTGGGCCGCCGCTCTCGGGTACGAACGAGGCGGGACCCACCTGCCGTACATCAGCCTGCGCGATCCGGACCGCATCCGGCCGGAACTGCTGCTGCAGCAGGTCCCCGAGCCGAAATCGGGTAAGAACCGGATGCACCTGGACCTGCGCATCCCGGCCATGGAGCCGATGCTGACCCGGCTGCTCGGCCTCGGCGCACGCGTCCTGCGGGGGCCCTTCGACGACAACGGCTGGCTCACCACGGTGCTCGCCGACCCCGAGGGCAACGAATTCTGCGCGCTCGTACCGCCGAACGCCGGCTAACCCAGGACCGGGCTGCCACCAATCTTCTTCACCGTGCTGGCCGGTTGAGCGCCGGGATCGGCCGCCCGAATTCGGCAATTCTGCGGGAGCATGCAGCCATTGTCCGCGAATGAAGGAGTGGCAGTGACAGAATTCGCCGCCGGCCGGTGGCGCGGCCAATGGATCTGGTCGGACCGGACCGCGCACCTGCAGTCCGAGGATGCCTTTCACATCGACCTTGACCCGGATTACTACGACCGGCGCGTGCTCTTCCGGCGCACCTTCGAGCTCGCCGAAATCCCCGCGACAGCGCCGTTCCGTATCACCGCCGACTCGCGCTACATCCTCTACGTCAACGGGATCGAAATCCTCCGCGGACCGCTGCGGCACGGCCCACGGCAACTGCGGTACGACCACGGAGACCTGCGCCATGCGCTCCGTCCAGGTCTGAACGTGGTTGCTGTGCACGCCCGTTTCTTCGGCCGGCACAACGCGTGGTGGGCGCCGTCGCCCGCGACCCTGACGCTGGGCGGCGGTTCACTGGTGGCAGAAGTGCGGGTCGGCCAGGAATGGATCGGCACGGACGAGCAGTGGCGCTATCACGACACCACTGCCTGGACGCCCTCGCTTCCGATCGACACGGTCTCCGCGCAGCTGATCGAGGTCTTCGACGCCACCAAGCTCGACCCGGCCTGGATCACGCCGGAGTTCGATGACGGCGACTGGAAGCCGGCCAAGGTGCTGCGGGACTACAGCCACGGCGGCTCGGCCGACGGCCGGCCGCCGTCGGAGCCCTTCGGCTCGATCCTGCCCTCGCCGCTGCCGCACCCGATCCCGACCCCGGTGCCCGCTGAGTCGGTCCGGACGGCACCGATCAGCTGGACACCAGGCGAACCGGGCGGCATCACGCTCGCCCTCGCCGCAGCGGCCGAAACCGCACAGCCGGAGGCCGAGGAGCGCGACCTCGACCTGTCCGCCGGCCCACGGTTGGTGGTCGCCGACTTCGGGCAGATCGTCGCCGGGCACGTATATCTACAGCTGCACACCAGCGGCAATATCACCGTCGACGGAGCCCTGACCGAATTGACCACGGAGAAGGGGCTGCGGCACGCCGCCTCATTCCGTTATGTGGCGCGGGACGGTGACAACGAGTTCGTCCGGGAGGACCCGTGCGGCGGCCGATTCCTGGTGCTCGCGCTCTACGGCACCGGCACGGCCCGGCTCGAGACGGTCGAGGTTGTCGAACGCAACCGACCCCGCCCGGACGGGCCGGCCTTCGCCGCCTCGGATTCCGACCTGGACCGGATCTACGCGGTCGGGGTACGGACGGTCGACCTGACCGCCCAGGACGCCTACCTGGACTGCCCGACCCGGGAGCAGCGGGCCTGGACCGGTGATTCGGTGGTGCACCAGTCGGTCGACCTGGTCGCCAATCCGGACTGGAGCCTGCCGCGGTGGAATCCGCAGCTCTGCGCCGCGCCGCGATCCGACGGGATGCTGCCGATGGTCGGGGTGGGCGACTTCGCCGACCCGGCCTTTGTGGCCATTCCCGACTGGGCACTGCACTGGATTCGGGCGCTGCACAACCTCTACCGCTACACCGGTGACCGCGCTCTGGTGGCCGATCTGATGCCGGCCGCCGAGCAGACGCTGCGCTTCTTCAGTGGTTTCGCCGGGCCGGACGGGCTGGTGCACGACGTCACCGGGTGGGTGCTGATCGACTGGGCGCCGGTGCCGGTGCACGGCACCAGCGCCTCGCTGAACGCTCTGTGGGGTCGGGCCCTGCTCGACTTCGCCGAGCTGGCCGACTGGCTGGGGGACGGCTCCCGCGCCGTCCGGTCCCGGGCCGAGCACGCCGCGTTGAAGCGCGGTTTCGAGGCGTTCTGGGATGCCGGCCGCGGTGCGTACCGGGAGCAACTCCGGGACGGTGCCGCGGTGACCGAGCACGCGCACGCGGCCGCGGTCTGCGCCCGGCTGGTCCCCGATGAGCGGCTGCAGCGGGTCGAGGATCTGTTGTTGGATCGGGACGCGATGATCAGCCGGGCCATGTTCCTGCAGCCCACCGGCGCCCATGGCATTCTGCCGAGCCCGGAGAGTCCGGACTGGGACACCGAGCGGCTCGTCGTCGCGGCGCAGCCGTACTTCCGTTATGTGGTGCACGATGCGCTCGCCCAACTCGGCGCAGCGGACCGGATCGGCGAGCTGGTCCGGGACTGGCTGCCGCTGCTGGAGAGCGGGCCGACGGCCTGGCGCGAGGTCTGGGAGGGCGGTTCGTACGCCCATGGCTGGTCCTCGACGCCGACCCGCGACCTGATCACGTACACATTGGGGGTCACGCCGGGAGAGCCCGGCTACGGAACGGTACGGGTCGCGCCGCGGCTGGGGGCGCTGGAGTGGGTGACCGGGACGGTGCCGACCCCGCACGGGCCGGTGACTGTCGAGGTCCGGGGCAACCGGGTTTCGGTGACGTCGCCGGTGCCGGTTGAGTTGGTGGCGCGGGACGGCTCAGCGGTCCGGCACCCGGCCGGATCGGTGTCCGGCGAGATCTGAGGAGTACATCAAAAAGGAACGGGCGGCCGCCCCCGACGCGGTCGCCCGTCCCTTGCTGTCCCCCCTGCCATAAACGACTGCCGAGGGGTACGGAAGGTTCGGTCGGATTCAGATTTTTTTCTGAACCCGACCCGGCGCCCCGAAATTGTGCGCCAATGTGCCGTTGGGGCGACTAGAACGCCCCAACGCCACGTTCGCGCAGAATGCGGTGAGCCAGTGTCAGGCGATGCGCAGGTCCGCGCCGCGGACGTCCGGCGCCCCCAGCCGGGCGGCGTCCGCGGTGCGGTCGTCGAGCTGCTGCTGGGACTGCCGTTCGGCGTCCACCCGGGCCTGATAGTGCTCGACCTCGCGCTTGATCGTCTCCGGGCCCCAGCCCAGCACGGGCGCGATCAGCTCGGCGACGGCCGGCGCGGCGGCCACCCCGCGATCGAGGGTCTCGATCGAGATCCGGGTCCGCCGGGTCAGGATGTCGTCCAGGTGCAGCGCACCCTCGGCCAGCGCGGCGTACACCGCCTCGACAGCCAGATATTCCGGCGCCCCGGTGAGCGGCTCGAGCAGCTCCGGCCGGTCGGCCGCCAGGTCAAGCAGGGCGTAGGTCAGCGACCCGTACCGGTGCAGCAGGTGCTCGACCCGGGCCACGGCCATGCCGTGCTCGCGGGCGATCCGGCCGCGGGTCTCCCACGCCTCGGTGAAACCGTGCGCGCCGACCAGCGGAATGTGTTCGGTACGGCTCTCCGGCACGCCGGCGACATCGCGAGCCGCCGCGTCCACCGCGTCCGCGGCCATCACCCGGTAGGTCGTGTACTTGCCGCCGGCGACCAGGATCAGGCCGGGCGCCGGATGGACGACGGCGTGTTCCCGGGACAGCGTGCTGGTCGCGTCGGACTCCCCGGAGAGCAATGGGCGTAGCCCGGCATAGACGCCCTCGATGTCGTCCCGGGACAGCGGCCGCTCCAGCACCCGGTTGACGTGGTCGAGGATGTAGTCGATGTCGGTCGCGCTGGCCGCCGGGTGGGCCCGGTCCAGACTCCAGTCGGTGTCGGTGGTGCCGATGATCCAGTGTTGGCCCCAGGGAATGACGAACAACACGCTCTTTTCGGTGCGCAGGATCAGCCCGCCGTCGCCGGTGATCCGATCGTGCGGCACCACCAGGTGCACGCCCTTGGAGGCGCGCACCTTCAACCCGGTGGAGTCGTCCAGCATTGAACCGACATCGTCGCTCCAGACCCCGGTGGCCGCGATGACGGTGCGGGCCCGCACGTCGAATTCCTCGCCGGTCTCCAGGTCGCGCGCGTGCACGCCGGTGACCCGCTCGCCGTCCCGGAGCAGGCCGGTGACCCGGGTGCTGGACGCGACGTGGGTGCCGTACTGCGCGGCGGTCCGGACCAGCGTCATGGTGAACCGGGCGTCGTCGACCTGCGCGTCCCAGTAGCGGATCGCGCCGACCAGCGCGTCGGCCCGTAGCGACGGGAAAAGGGCCCGGGCCCGGCGCCGGGACAACTGCTGGTGGTGCGGCAGCCCGCGGGCCGAGCGGAAGGCCGCCCCGAGCGAGTCGTACAGCGTGACGCCGGCGCCGTAGTACGCGCGCTGCCAGGCGTGATGGGTCAGCGGGATGAGGAACGACACCGGCCGCACCAGGTGCGGCGCGATCGAGCCGAGCAGCAGCGCCCGCTCCTTCAATGCCTCACGGACCAGGGTCAGATTCAGCTGCTCCAGGTAACGCAGCCCGCCGTGGATCAGCTTGCTGGACCGGCTCGATGTGCCCGAGGCCCAGTCCCGCGCCTCCAGCAACCCGACCTTCAGGCCACGCGTGGCCGCGTCCACCGCGATGCCGGCGCCGGTCACTCCACCGCCGACGACGAGTACGTCGAATTCCTGGGTACGCAGCGTCTCCGCGTCCCTGCGGCGCTGGTCCGGGCCGAGGCGTGCGGCCTCTCCCACGATGCCTCCCACTCCTCGGGCGCGACCCCTTGGGTCAGCGCCACTCCCGCCTTGAGGCTAACGTGCATCTGCCCGTCCCGCTCGACTGCCTAGCTCCGCTCCGTACCGAGGAGGCACCCGTCGTGACCGCCACCAAGACGATCACTCAGCTCGCCGATGGCAGGACCCTCATCTACTTCGATGAGAAGCCCGGCGAGGCCCGTGGTGCGGTCGATCAACGCGACCTGCCGGAAACGGCCACGCACTCGCAGGTGCGCTGGGACCCGATCCAGGACGACTGGGTGGTCATCGCGTCGCACCGGCAGGGCCGCACCTTCCTGCCGCCGGCGGATCAGTGCCCGCTGTGCCCGTCGCGGGACGGTCGGATGACCGAGATCCCGGCGGCGGACTACGACGTCGCGGTCTTCGACAACCGCTTCCCGTCGCTGTCTCCGGAGACCCAGGCCGAGGCGTCGTCCGACGGGCTGTTCATCGCCGGTCCGGGCAACGGGAAATGCGAGGTGGTCTGTTTCACCAGTGATCACAATTCATCCTTTTCGCAGCTGACCCAGGAACGCGCCGAGACGGTGATCGAGGCGTGGGTCGACCGGACGCAAGAGATGTCCACTATGGATAGTGTCGAACAGGTCTTCCCGTTCGAGAACCGAGGACAGGAAATCGGCGTCACGCTGGCCCATCCACACGGCCAGATTTACGCGTACCCGTTCCTGCCGCCGCCGATCAAGCGGATGCTGGAGAGCGCCCGCAAGCACCGGAACGAGCATGACGGCTGCCTTTTCTGCGATGTGCTGGAAGCCGAGCGGTCGGCCGGGGAACGCATTGTCGTCGAGGGCGACCACTGGACGGCGTTCGTGCCCTACGCCGCCCGTTGGCCGTACGAGGTGCACCTGTACGCGCGCCGGCACGTCCCCGATCTGCCGGCCCTAACCGCCGCCGAACGCAGCGACCTGGCCCGGGTCTACCTCGAGGTGCTGCGCCGATTCGATGCGCTCTTCCAGGCGCCGACGCCGTACATCGCCGCCTGGATGCAGGCGCCGGTCCGGATCGACCGCGACCTGGCCCATCTGCATCTGAAGGTCTTCACGATCCGGCGCGCGGAAGGAAAGCTGAAGTACCTCGCCGGCAGCGAATCGGGTATGGGCGTCTTCATCAATGACGTCACGCCCGAACAGGCGGCCGCCCGACTCCGCGGCGAGGGGTAAAAACCTTGATACACAAGGAGTAATACCGATTAACCGTCCACTGTAGACATCGTGTGATCGGTCACGATGGCGAGCCTCGGGATAGGTCTCGGGCGTCCTCGTCGTTGGTAGGGAAAACCACCAACGACGACACAGAGGATTATGAGCACTCAGTCCCAGCCTGACCACGATCCGAAAGAAACGACGAAGCTCAAGCTGAACGCCCCGCGGTTGATCGCAGGCACCCTGGCGGCGGTGACCGGCGCGGCGCTGTCCTCCCGGCTGGGCGTGGCGGGCACACTCGTCGGCACCGGATTCATCAGCCTGATCAGCGGCACGGCCGCTACCGTCTACGAGCATTCCGTGGAGCGGGGCCGGGTCGCGGTGCGCAACAGGCTCTCGGCGTTGGAGGAGAACGGCGGGCTGAATCGGCTCAAGTCCGCCCGGGTGCCGTCCACCGACGAGACCAGGCCGCTCAGCTACGAGACTCCGGTCGCGGCAGCGGACGGCGGGCACGGGCGAGTGCGCTCGTACCTGGCCGGGCTGGTGCACTCGCCGGGGCGGCGTTGGGCGATGGCCGGTGCCGGCGCGCTGGCGACCTTCGTGCTGGCGTTGGGCATCGTCACCGTGATCGAGGTGGCCCACGGCAGCTCGCTCTCCGGCAGCGGCCATCGGACGACGCTGGGGCAGGCGTTCTCCGACTCCGGACACAGCACACCGCAGGATCAGCGGCGGTCACCGACTCCGTCCAGCACGCCGTCCGGGTCGACACCGTCGGGTTCGGTGCCGCCGTCCGGCAGCCCGTCCTCGAGCCCGTCCTCCTCGGACAGCTCGTCGCCGTCGGACTCCCCTTCCTCGAGCAGCCCGTCGACAACTCCGTCCACGACACCGAGCCAGCAGTCGACGCAGCCGTCGACCACGGCCCCGTCGACCAGCGCCCCGACCCAGACACCCAGCTCATCGACACCCACACCGTCACCGCAGCCGAGCAACTAGGACTCCGCACGTGTGCAGGGCTGTTACGCCGGAAGAAGCAGGAACATCGCAGATCGGGTGAACCGGTGCCCGCGCCAGCCCGAACGACCCGTCGAGAGTGCCTGATCGCGCGGCATTTCGGCCGCACGGGAGGGCAACAGACGGCGAGAGGGGGTGCAACGATGCGCGGTTATGGATTTGGAGGCGGTGGCTTCCTCGGTCTCAACCTGAGCCTGCTCCTGGGCGGCTTCTTCAGCGGTGGCAGCGACTGGTAGGTCGCACCCGGTAGAACGTACGAAAGAGGGGCGGCTCCGTCAGGAGCCGCCCCTCGTCTCGTACTGCTGTCGGACTAGAAGTCCATACCGCCGCCGTCAGGGGCACCGGCAGGAGCCTTCTCCTTCTCCGGCTTGTCCGCCACAACCGCTTCGGTCGTGAGGAACAGCGCGGCGATGGATGCGGCGTTCTGCAGCGCCGAACGGACGACCTTGGTCGGGTCCGGGATGCCGGCAGCCAGCATGTCGACGTACTCGCCGGTGGCGGCGTTCAGGCCCCAGCCAACCTTCAGGCCGCGCACCTTCTCCACCACAACGCCACCTTCAAGGCCGGCGTTGACAGCGATCTGCTTGAGCGGGGCCTCCAGCGCGATCTTCACGATCTGCGCGCCGGTCGCCTCGTCACCCTCGAGCTCGAGCTTTTCGAAGGCCTTCTGGCTGGCCTGCGCCAGGGCGACGCCGCCGCCGGCGACGATGCCCTCCTCGACCGAAGCCTTGGCCGCGCGCACGGCGTCCTCGACGCGGTGCTTGCGCTCCTTTAGCTCGACCTCGGTGGCCGCGCCGACCTTGATGACCGCAACGCCGCCGGCCAGCTTGGCCAGCCGCTCCTGCAGCTTCTCGCGGTCGTAGTCGGAGTCACTCTTGTCGATCTCGGCGCGGATCTGGTTGGTCCGACCCTGGATCTGGTCGGCGTCACCGGAGCCCTCGACGATGGTGGTCTCGTCCTTGGTGATGACGACCTTGCGGGCCTTGCCGAGCAGGCTGAGGTCGACGTTCTCCAGCTTGAGGCCGACGTCCTCGGAAACGACCTGGCCACCGGTCAGGATGGCGATGTCGCCCAGCATGGCCTTGCGGCGGTCGCCGAAACCCGGAGCCTTGACGGCGACGGACTTGAACGTGCCACGGACCTTGTTCACGACCAGGGTCGCGAGAGCCTCGCCCTCGACGTCCTCGGCGATGATCAGCAGCGGCTTGCCGCCCTGCATGACCTTCTCCAGGATCGGGAGCAGGTCCTTGACCGAGGAGATCTTCGAGTCCGCGATCAGGATGTACGGGTCATCGAGCACGGCTTCCATGCGCTCGGTGTCGGTGGCGAAGTACGCCGAGACGTAACCCTTGTCGAAGCGCATGCCCTCGGTGAGCTCGAGCTCGAGGCCGAAGGTGTTGCTCTCCTCGACGGTGATGACGCCTTCCTTGCCGACCTTGTCCATCGCCTCGGCGATCATGTTGCCGATAGCGGTGTCGGCCGCGGAG
>DATAVB010000117.1:0-56019 GCA_036267955.1 Mycobacteriales bacterium
CGCACCACCAGACCGGGCTCGGCATCCCGTGCCGGGACGGGCCGCCGGTCGCCGCCCACTGGAGCCATTGCAGGGCGGCGAAAGCGATCGAAGCGCCGATGAACGGGACTACTATACGACTGTATTGTTTACTCATACGACCGTATGGTAGACGAAATTCACGGCGACAGTGGACGGCTCACGAAATGTGACACGGGTGCGGGTGCGGGGCGGTCGCGCGCCAATGGGTCGGTCCCTCGGTGGTCACTGGGCCGACCCCCCACCTTGGAAAGCGCTATCCCGCGTCGATCTTGACGATAAAGCCCCACATAGTGGACATTGATGGGCGATAACTTCAAGATCGGCGAGGCTGGAGGGGTGGCCGCATCGTCTCGGCGCATGCGGGCCCGTTCCGGTCGGCCGGTCGCGCAGAGTGGAGCGCCGGCCCCGATTTGCCCGATCGAAGTGCGCCCTACCCGGGTGAAACGCGTTCCTAGCCGGGTAAAGCGCACTTCGATCGGCGGCGGCCCCGTACCAGCCGGTAAACGGACCGAGCGTCAGGCCAGTTCGCGGAGGTGCCAGGGCGAGCCGTACGCGGTGAGCAGGTCGAGGAACGGTACGGCGTCGAAGGCCTCGGGTCCGCGGACACCGGCCCCCCGCCAGGTGCCGGCCGCGATCAGTTCCAGCGCGATGACCGGGTTGATCGCGGTCTGCCAGACCACGGCCTGTGCACCGTATTCGCCCATCGACCAGGCGTTGTCGACGACGTGATACAGGTACGTCGAGCGCGGCCGCCCGTCGGTGCCGGTGCCGCGGACCCAGGTGCCGGCGCAGGTCTTGCCCGTCATCCGGTCGCCGAGCGTCGCCGGATCCGGCAGGCACGCGGCGACCACATCCCGGGGCGAGACCTCGACCCCGCCGGCCCGTACCGGCTCGGTGGAATCCAGCCCGAGCTTGTGCAGAGTCCGCAGCACGTCGATGAATTCCGTACCCAGGCCGTATTTGAACGTGACCCGTTTCGCCGGCACCCACCGGGGAACGAGGAGCACCTCCTCGTGTTCGACGTTGACGCACTCGACCGGGCCGATGCCGTCCGGAAAATCGAAGATCTCCGGCTCGCTGAACGGCTCGGTGGTGTACCAGTCCCGGCCCGCCTCGTAGATCACCGGCGGGTTGAGGCATTCCTCGATCGTCGTCCAGATCGAGAACGACGGCGCGAAGGCGAATCCGGCAACCTCCAGATTCGCTCCGTCCCGGACGCCGACTTCGTCAATGTCGGTGAACAGGTGATCGGCGGCATAACGCGCGAATACGTCGGAAAGCCCTGGCTCCACGCCCATTCCGACGAGCGCGAGCCGGTCGGCCGCGCGCCAGGCCTCGTCGATCGCGAACTGTTCGTCACCCAGTTTCACCCCGCATCGGCGGTACGGCGCCTCGGTGTCCGGATGCGACAGTGACATCGCCATGTCGAGGTAGTGCGCTCCGCCGGCCAGCGCCGCGCGGAACAGCGGCATGACGAACCGGGGATCGGTGGCGTTGAGCAGCACATCGCACCCGTGCGACGCCAACAGTTCACCGACGGCCCGCTCGTCCCGGGCGTCGACGGCAGCGGCGCTGAGTCGGGAATCGCCGGCGGCATCGACTGCCCGCTCGGCCCGGTACGGATCGTAATCGGCAATGACCATCGCCTCGAAGAACGATCGCCGGGCCGCGATGAGCGCGACGGCCGATCCGACCCCGCCGGCCCCGACCACGAGCACGCGCATCGCACTACCCCCACTTATGACCGTTTTTGCTACGGAAAACGTAACAGAAAATAACCTGATCGACTGAATGGCTTGTGAAAATCGTGATCGACTGCGATAAACGCAGGATGGGGAGCGTGTGATGGCTGTGTCTTCGTCGTCCAGCCAGTCGTCTAGCCAGTCGCCCGGCCAATCGCCCGGCACGGCGACGGCGCTCGGTGAGGTGGCCGAGAAGGGGCTGAAGGGCGGCGCTCTCGGGCTGCTCTCCAGCGTCGTCATCGGAGTCGCCTCGACCGCTCCGGCCTACAGCCTCGCGGCCACGCTCGGTTTCGTGGTCGCGGTCGTCGGGCCGCAGGCGCCGATCATCGTGATCATCGCCTTCGTGCCGATTCTCTTCGTCGCAATCGGATATCGAGAGCTCAACCGGCGCGAGCCGGACTGCGGCACCACCTTCACCTGGGCGACCAAGGCGTTCGGTCCGCGGACCGGCTGGCTGGGCGGCTGGGCCATCGTGGTCGCCGACGTCCTGGTGATGGCGAGCCTGGCGCAGGTCGCCGGGCAGTACCTCTTCCTGCTGGTGGGTGCCGACGGCATCGGCTCGAACGCCACGAGCGGCTGGGTCCTGCTCGTCGGTGCGCTGTGGATGATCGTCATGACCTACATCTGTTACCGCGGGATCGAATTGTCGGCCCAGTTCCAGAAGGTGCTGTTGTCGATCGAAATCGTCATGCTGGCCGTTTTTTCGGTGGTCGCGCTGATTCGTGTCTACATCGGACACGGAGCCAGCGTCTCGGTCCATCCGGCCGCATCCTGGTTCGACCCGACCAAGATCCCGTCCTTCAGCGCGTTCTCCGAGGGCGTGCTGCTGATGATCTTCATCTACTGGGGTTGGGACTCCGCGGTTTCGGTGAACGAGGAGACAGCCGAGCGGGACAAGACGCCGGGCCGGGCCGCGGTGCTGTCCACCATCGTGCTGCTGGTGACCTACGCACTGGTGGCGGTGGCGGCGCAGGCATTCGCCGGCACCGGTGCGACCGGAATCGGGTTGGGCAACGCGGACAATTCCGGGGATGTCATCTCGGTGCTCGGCCATGCCGTGTTCGGCGCCTCCACGACCGGCGACGTCTTCACCAAGCTGCTGATCCTGATGGTGCTGAGCTCCGCGGCGGCCTCCACCCAGACCACGATCCTGCCCACGGCCCGCACTACGCTGTCGATGGCCGTCTACAAGGCGATTCCGCGCACGTTCGCCAAGATGCATCCGCGTTATCTGACCCCCACCTCCTCGACGGTGGTGATGGGTGCGGTATCGCTCGCGGCGTACATCGTCATGAACTACGCGTCCCACGGCAACGTCATCGCCGACTCGGTGTCGGCGATCGGGCTGACCATCGCCTTCTATTACGGGCTCACCGGATTCACCTGTTTCTGGTACTACCGGCGGGAATTGAGAGGGTCGGCGCACGACCTGTGGATCAAGGGAATCATCCCGCTACTGGGCGGAGTCATGCTGTTCGCCGCACTGGTGCGGACGGTGTACGACGACTGGCACCCCGACTTCGGCTATACCTCCTGGCTGATGCCGTTCTGGCCGCACTGGCATATCGGCGGCATCTTTATTCTCGGGGTCGGCAGCATGGTGCTCGGTGTCGTCCTGATGTTCATTTACGAGGCGATCCGCCCGCCGTTCTTCCGCGGTGAGACGCTGAATGCCAGCACCCCGGTGCTGGTGCCGGAGGATTCCGCGGTGCCGCTCGTCGACACCGATTAATCCTCGATATAGCTCATCACGTGCTTGACCCGGGTGTAGTCCTCCAGGCCGTAGAGCGACAGGTCCTTGCCGTGCCCGGAATCCTTGAAACCGCCGTGCGGCATCTCGGCGACCAGCGGGATGTGGCAGTTGATCCAGACGCAGCCGAAGTCCAGCCGGCGGCTGACCCGCATGGCCCGACCGTGGTCGCGGGTCCAGACCGAGGAGGCCAGGCCGTACGGCACGCCGTTGGCCCGCCGCACCGCCTCGTCCTCGTCGGTGAACCGCTGCACGGTGATGACCGGTCCGAAGACCTCCTGCTGGCTGATCTCGTCGTCCTGCCGCACCCCGGAAACCACCGTGGGGGCGTAGAAATAGCCCGCATCGCCGACCCGTGAGCCGCCGGTCGCGACCGCCGCGTGGTCCGGCAGCCGGTCGACGAAGCCGCCGACCCGGTCGAGCTGGCTGGCGTTGTTCAGCGGCCCGTAGGCCGCGTCGGTGTTGGACGGCGGCCCGGTCACGGTCGCCCTCGCCTGCTCGGCGAGTGCGGCGACGAGGTCGTCGTACGGGCCGGGGGCGGCCAGCACCCGGGTCGCGGCCGTGCAGTCCTGGCCGGCGTTGAAATAGCCCGCGCCGGCGATTCCCTCGGCTGCCTTCGCGATGTCCGCGTCGTCGAAGACGATGACCGGCGCCTTGCCGCCCAGCTCCAGGTGCACCCGCTTGAGCCCGGCGGCGGCGGCCACCTCGCGGCCGGCGCGCACGCTGCCGGTGATCGACACCATGGCCGGCGTCTCGTGCGCGACCAGCGCCCGCCCGGTGTCCCGGTCGCCGGTGACGACGTTGAAAACGCCCGGCGGTAGGAATTCCTGCATGATCTCGGCCATCCGTACCGTCGTCACCGGTGTGGTGTCCGACGGCTTCAACACGACGGTGTTGCCGGCGGCGAGGGCCGGCGCCCATTTCCAGACCGCCATCATCATCGGGTAGTTCCACGGCGTGACCTGCGCGCAGACGCCGATTGGCTCGCGCCGGACGAACGAGGTGTAACCCGTCATGTATTCACCGGCCGAGACGCCCGACAGGCACCGCGCCGCGCCGGCGAAGAAGCGGATCTGGTCGACCATCGGCGGCAGTTCCTCCGCGCGGGTCAGCGCGACCGGTTTACCGGTATTGCGCGACTCAGCCGCGACGAACTCCTCGCCGTGCTCCTCGATGGCGTCGGCGATCCGCAGCAGGGCCCGGCTGCGCTCGCTCGGCGTCGTGCCGCCCCAGCCTTCGAAAGCAGTCGTCGCGGCCCGCATCGCCCGATCGACATCGGCCACGCTCGAGCGTGGAGCGGTGCCGAACGGCTGTCCGGTCGACGGATCGACGATGTCCGTCGTCTCGCCGGAAACCGCGGCCACCGCGCGGCCACCGATGATGTTCGTGAGGGTCAGATCGGTCATTGAGCACCTCTGCCAGCGCGCGAAAGAGCCGTCCGAGCGCCCCCCGACACTCGGACGGCCGGTAACAACGAGATTCGCAGATAACCCCGATTTCCGCAAGCGATTCCGAAGTTCTCCTACCGTCAAATCACGGATTAGGTGCCGTATTGCTACGATCGACGCGTGAATCAGCTGCCAACGACAGGTCGGGAATCGCACGGTCCGCTGGACGAGATCGCCAAGCGGATCATCGAGGCCCTGCAGGAGGACGGCCGGCGCTCGTACGCGTCGATCGCGAGCAGTGTCGGGCTGTCGGAGGCGGCGGTGCGGCAGCGGGTCGCCCGGCTCACCGAGGCGGGCATCATGCAGATCGTCGCGGTCACCAACCCGCTCACCCTCGGCTTCAACCGGCAGGCCCTGATCGGGGTGCGCGCCGACGGTGACCTGCGGGCGGTGGCCGACCACATCGCGGAGCTGGCCGAGGTCGACTACGTCGTGATCACCGCGGGCTCGTTCGACATCATCTGCGAGGTCGTGTGCGAGGACGACGACCATCTGCTCAAGGTCCTCAACGACGGGGTCCGCGGCGTCGACGGCGTGCGGGACACCGAGACGCTGGTCTACCTGCATCTGACGAAGCAGACCTATTCCTGGGGGACGCGATGAGCACTCCGGCCGATTCCGCCGCACTGTCGGGCAGCGCGCGGGACCACCTCTGGATGCATTTCAGCCGGATGTCAACCTACCGCGACCAGCCGGTCTCGGTGATCGTCCGCGGCGAAGGCCCCTATATCTGGGATGCCGACGGCCGCCGCTATCTCGACGGTCTGTCCGGGCTCTTCGTGGTGCAGGCCGGGCACGGCCGGGTCGAGCTGGCCGAGGCGGCGTACAAGCAGGCCAGCGAATTGGCGTTCTTCCCGCTCTGGTCCTATGCGCATCCGAAAGCGATCGAGCTCGCCGAACGGCTCGCGTCGCTGACCCCGGGCGACCTTAACCGGGTCTTCTTCACCACCGGCGGGGGCGAGGCCGTGGAGAGCGCCTGGAAGGTGGCCCGGCAGTATTTCAAATTGCGCGGAATGCCCACCAAACACAAGGTGATCAGCCGCGCGGTCGCGTATCACGGCACCACGATGGGCGCCCTGTCGTTGACCGGAATTCCGGCCGCGAAGAAGGATTTCGAGCCATTGGTGCCGACCGCCATAAAGGTGCCGAACACGAACCTTTACCGTGCCCCGGAGCACGGTGACGACCCGGTCGCCTTCGGCCGGTGGGCCGCCGACCAGATCGAGCTGGCCATCCAGATGGAGGGACCGGAGACGGTCGCGGCCGTATTCCTCGAGCCGGTGCAGAATTCCGGTGGCTGTTTCCCGCCGCCGCCCGGGTATTTCCAGCGGGTCCGGGAGATCTGCGACCGGCACGACGTGCTGCTCGTCTCCGACGAGGTGATCTGCGCCTTCGGCCGGCTCGGGCACTATTTCGCCGCCGAACGGTACGGCTACCTGCCGGACATCATCACCTGCGCCAAGGGACTCACCTCCGGCTACTCGCCGATCGGCGCGATGATCGCCAGCGACCGGATCATGGAGCCGTTCCTGACCGGTACGAACACCTTCGCGCACGGCTTTACCTTCGGCGGTCACCCGGTGTCGGCGGCGGTCGCCATCGCCAACCTGGACATCTTCGAGCGCGAGGACCTCTGCGCCCACGTCCGTGCCACCGAAGCGAGCTTCCGGTCCGCGCTGGAGCGCCTGGCCGACCTGCCGATCGTGGGCGACGTCCGCGGCGACGGATTCTTCTACGGGATCGAGCTGGTCAAGGACAAGGCCACCAAGGAGACGTTCGACGAGGAGGAGTCCGAACGGTTATTGCGCGGGTTTCTCTCCCGGGCGCTCTTCGACGCCGGCCTCTACTGCCGGGCCGATGACCGGGGCGACCCGGTCGTACAGCTGGCGCCGCCGCTGATCTGCGACCAGGCGCATTTCGACGAGATCGAGCAGATCCTGCGTTCGGTGCTGTCGGAGGCGTGGACCCGCCTCTGATCGCCGGCCGGTAGTGACGCGCGCCACGTGCTGCCGCACGCCGGCCGCCACGTTTGGCGGGGGACTGAGCCGGCTCAGCTTCGGACGTTATCCTCCACGGGGTTTGTCGACCGGGCAGCGGGCTCGGGGCCTTGAGAGACGCCAGTGCCGACTGCGGCCCTGAGCAGGGATTGCACACATGTCGTTCGCCGCGCCGGTTTTCCTCTGGTACTTCATGCCGGCGACCCTGCTCGTCTACTGGATTCTGCCGCGGCGGTGGCGTAACGGCATCCTCGCGGCCGCGAGCCTCATCTTCTACGTGTGGGGCGCGGGGGCGTACGTCTTTCTGCTGCTCAGCTGCATCGCGGCGAACTTCACCGCCGGACTGCTGCTGGACTCCGACCGGCTGGCCGGGTCGACCAGGGGCCGCAAGTCGGTGCTGATCGGCGCGATCGTCTGGGACCTGGGTGCGCTGCTGATCTGGAAGTACGCCGGATTCGCCTCGCACCAGATCAACAACCTGTCCAAGTCGCTCGGCCTGGGCGGCACTCACATCATCGATCTGGCCTTGCCGATCGGCATCTCGTTCTTCACGTTCCACCACATGTCGTACGTGATCGACGTCTACCGCAAGGACCGCCCGGCCCAGCGGAATCCGCTGACGTTCGTCACCTATATCGCGATGTTCCCGCAGCTGGTCGCCGGACCGATCGTGCGCTATCACGAGATCGCCGACCAGTTCACCGAGATACGCACCAACCGGCTCGACGATTTCACCGCCGGATTCCCGCGATTCGCCCTGGGGCTGGCAAAGAAGGTGATCATCGCGGACTCGGTGGCGCCGGTGGCATCCGCCTGTTTCGCGACACCCGGCTCACAGCTCACCACGACGACCGCGTGGCTGGGTGCGCTCGCCTACACGGTGCAGATCTTCTTCGACTTCTCCGGATATTCCGACATGGCGCTCGGGCTCGGCCGGATGTTCGGCTTCCGGCTGCCGGAGAACTTCAACCGGCCGTACTCGTCGGTCACGATCACCGAATTCTGGCGGCGCTGGCACATGTCGCTGTCCCGGTGGTTCCGCGACTACGTCTACATCGCGCTCGGCGGCAACCGGCGCGGCCGGGTCCGCACCTACCGCAACCTGGTCACCATCTTCGTACTGTGCGGTTTCTGGCACGGCGCCAACTGGACCTTCCTGATCTGGGGCCTCTTCCACGGGGCGCTGCTGGTGGTCGAACGGGCCACCGGCTGGGCCGCGGAGCCGACCAACCGGATCCTGTTCGTCATCCGGCGGATCATCACGATGTTCTTCGTGGTCATCGGCTGGGTCTTCTTCAACTCCTCGTCGCTGACGCAGGCGATGCGGATCATCACCCACATGCTCTCGCCTTACGGCGTCGGCCTGCCGGATGCGGTGCACGCCGCGCTGGTGCACCAGCGCACGCTCGTGCTGATCCTTGCGTTGACCGTGCTGCTGCTCCCGCGTACGACGGTGGTCGGCAAGTTCATGGAGGCCGGGACCGGCCGGGTCGCCTGGATGACCCGGTTCGCGGTGATGGCCGTCGCGGCCCCGTACGCCGCGATCCTGGTCGCCGCGGGCACCTTCAGTCCGTTCCTCTACTACCAGTTCTGAGGTCTGCCGTCGTGAGTGAATCCCAGGGGGCCAAGAAGCGCCGCCGGCTGCTGCGGCCGGTCGCCCTGGTCTGCGCCGTCGCCTTCTTCTTCACCCCGCTGGTGGCGCGCCTTTCCGGGCAGAAGGCCATCGAGCTGGAGAATCACAAACTGGCCACGTTCCCGGCGCTGCAGAGCTGGAATTTCTTCACCGGCTTCGACCAGTGGTCGATCGACCACCTGCCGTTGCGCCAGTACGCCGTGCGCGGCAACGCCAACCTGTCCGAGGCGCTGTTCAACCAGGCCCCCGCCTACGGCGGAAATGCCGACACCGGGATCGCGGCGATCGGCACCCACGCCGGGCAGAAGCAGGAAGATCCGAACCCGACCAACAGCTACCCGCGGGTCCTGCAGGGCAAGGACGGCTGGATGTTCCTCGGCGAGGACGCGTCGGGCGCCTGCGAGACCAAGGCGCCGCTGTCGCTCGGCCTGGCCCGGGTCGCCGATCTGGCGAAGGCGGTCGAGGCGTCGGGGCGGCGGTTCATCTTCGTGGTGGCGCCGAACAAGACCACCATCGAACGGGACAAGCTGCCGGATCACTTCTACGGCAAGGACTGCATGATCAAGCGGGAGGACGACTTCTGGCGGGAGATCCGCGCCAACCCGCCGCCCGGCTTCGTCGACCTGCGGGCGCCGTTGGAGAAGGCGCAACGCGAGGACGGGAAGCCGATCTACTGGAAGACCGACAGCCACTGGACCTCCCGCGGTGCGGCCGTCTTCGCCCATCAGCTCGCGGCCAAGCTGGATCCGGGGCTGTGGAAGGACACCAAGGTCGTCTCGACCGGCCCGGCGCAGCGGCAGGGCGACCTGTCGGACCTGCTCGGCACCCCGAAGACCGACACCAGCCCCGGCTGGGACGTGCAGCGCAAGGGCGTCAAGACCGGTTACACCGTGGCGCCGTCGCTGCCGCAGCGGCCCACCCCGATCCACAACACCACGACCGACGCGCCGCTCTTCCAGCCGAAGACCATGCTGCTCGGCGACTCGTTCACCGACACGTCCCGGCGGGTCCTATATCCGCTGTTCGCGAACGTGACGCCGCTGCACAACAAGGCGTCACTGGGCTTCCCGAAGACCTTCGCCAACACGCTGATCAACAGCGACGTGGTGGTGCTCGAGGAGGTCGAGCGCAGCATGCTGGGCGGCGGCGGACCGTCGATCTCCTCGCCGGCCTACCGGACCGGAATCGAGTCCGTGCTGGCGAAGCATCCGCTGCGCAAGCGCTGACCGGTGGTCCTGACCGGGTCCGGTCACGGCAGGGTGTGGGCAGGCCGTTCGACTACCATGTCGACCGGGTGGGAAATGGATTTCTCAGCGCACTGTCGGTCCACACGAGAGGTTGTGACATGGGGCTGTCGCGGCACGATTCCTGGCCGGTCCTGACCTGGTACGACGCGGCTCACCTGCGGCGGGTGGCGCTGCCCTTGGGCGGCATCGGCACCGGGACGGTGAGTCTCGGCGGTCGCGGCGACCTGCGCGACTGGGAGGTGGCGAACCGGCCGGCCAAGGGATTCACCCCGGCCCGCGGTTTCTTCGCGCTGCGTACCCAGACCGGCGACGCCGTCACGACCCGGGCGCTGGAGGGGCCGATCGACCCGGCCGACTACGAGGGCGCGCACGGCTCGCCGGTGCCGAATCACGGCCTGCCGCGATTCCGGAACGCGCGGTTCGAGGTGGCCTACCCGTTGGGCCAGGTCGTCCTGGACGACGCCGACGTGCCGCTGCAGGTGCGGCTGCAGGCGTTCAACCCACTGCTGCCGACCGATGCCCGCTCCAGCGGCATTCCCGGCGCGGTGCTCCGCTACGTGCTGCACAATCCGACCGACGCGCCGGTGACGGCGACGGTGTGCGGCAGCCTGCCCAATTTCATCGGGAACGACGGCACGAACGGCAAGGCGACCGGCGGGCACAACGAATTCCGTTCCGAAGGTGCGCTGCGCGGCGTTTTTTGCCGCAGCGACGAGGTCGAGGCGACCGCCGAACAATTCGGCACGATGGCGCTTTCGGCGCTCGCCGCGGACGGCGACGAGGTGTCGCACCGGACGGCCTGGCTGGCCGCCAACTGGGGCACCAGCCTGCTGGATTTCTGGGACGACCTGGTCGAGGACGGCCGGCTGCAGGACCCTGAGCGGCCGGAGGACCAGCCCACCGCGTCGCTGGCGGTGACCCGCACCGTGCCGGCCGGGGAGAGCACCGAGATCACGTTCCTGCTCACCTGGCATTTTCCCAACCGGACCGTCTGGGAAAAGCACGAAACCCCGGAGAACACGGTCGGCAATTACTACGGCACGGTGTGGGCGGACGCCTGGGCGGTCGCGACCGAGTTGGCCGAACGGGCCGATGAACTGGAATCCCGGACCGTCGAATTCGTGTCGGCCGTCTGCTCCAGCGATGTGCCCGTGCCGGTGCTGGACGCCGCGCTCTCCAACATCAGCACGCTGCGGACGCAGACCTGTTTCCGCACCGCCGACGGCCGGTTCTTCGGGTGGGAGGGATGCAGCGACAAGGAGGGCAGTTGCTTCGGCAACTGCACCCACGTCTGGAACTACGAGCCGGCCACCGCGCACCTGTTCGGCGACCTCGCCCGGAGCATGCGGGAAATCGAATTCGCTTACGGCACCGACGAAAACGGGCTGATGAGCTTCCGGGTCCAGCTGCCGCTGGACCGCAATCCGCGGGAATGGGCGCTGGCCGCGGCCGACGGTCAGATGGGCTGCCTGATCAAGCTCTTCCGGGAATGGCGGCTGTCCGGCGACGACGAGATGCTGCGCGCGCTGTGGCCGGCGGCCCGGAAGGCCCTGGAATTCTGCTGGATTCCCGGCGGCTGGGACGCCGATCAGGACGGCGTGATGGAGGGTTGCCAGCACGACACGATGGACGTCGAGTTCTACGGACCGAACCCGCAGATCGGCTGCTGGTATCTCGGCGCGTTGCGGGCCGCATCGGAAATGGCCGGTTATCTGGGCGAGGCCGAATTCGCCGCGCATTGCCAGGATCTGTTTTCCCGCGGTTCGAAATGGATCGACGAGAATCTCTTCAACGGCCGGTGGTATGAGCAGCACATCCGGCCGGCCCGGAGTATCGAGGACGTTGCGCCGAACCTGCGGCTCATCAATGTGGGTGCCGCGGACGTCACCGACCCGGACCTGCAAATCGGGCCGGGCTGCCTGACCGACCAGCTGGTCGGCGACGCGGCCGCCCAACTCAGCGGGCTGGGCGCGCTGCTGGACGACGGCAACGCCACCCGCGCCCTCGACAGCGTGGTGACGTACAACCGGATCAGCGGCGTGCAAGGCCATTTCAACCACATGCGGACCTACGTCCTGGGCGAGGAGACGGCGCTGCTGATCTGCACCTATCCCGACGGCGGCCGGCCGAAGAACCCGTTCCCGTATGCCCATGAGGCCTGGACCGGGCTGGAGTACAGCGCGGCGATCGGGCTGCTGCAGCACGGCCGGACCGAGCAGGCGGTCGAGGTGGTCCGCGATGTCAGGGACCGGTACGACGGGTGGCGACGCAGCCCGTTCGACGAGGCCGAGTGCGGCCACCACTACGCGCGGGCGATGGCGTCCTGGGGCGTGTTGCTGGCGTTCACCGGCTTCGGGTACGAGGCCCGGACCGGCCGGCTGCAGTTGCGCGGGCAGGACGGTGTGCGCTGGTTCTTCTCGACCGGGAATGCTTGGGGGACCGCGGTTCAGCGGCATTCCGCGGATGGGCTGGCGGTCGAGATCGAGGTGCACGGCGGCTCGCTGCGGCTGGACTCGGTGGAGCTGGCCGGCCTCGGGTCGTGCCAGCTACCTGAGTCAGCGACGCTGACCGCCGGTGACACAGTTACCGTGACCGGAGCCCGCGGCTGACCGGTTTCCGCCTGCTTCATGATCACCACGGAATGGGCCGGCAGAATGGGGCTGTTCATACCTGCGGAGGTTCCGGATGGCTGCGGTTCGACCTGCTCTGGATACGGACCGCGATGACTGCGTGGCGGCGCTGTACGAGGTGCACCGCTCGGACGGCTATCCGGTGCACTGGCCGGAAGACCCGGGCGGCTGGCTCGCTCCGCCCGAGCTGATCGCCACCTGGGTGGCCGAGCACGACGGCCGGATCGTCGGCCACGTCGCGTTGATCCGGGAGGATTCGATTCCCGCGGAGCTGCGAAACGCCGCCCCGGGCCGGGACTTCGCGTTCGTCGCCCGGTTGTTCGTGGTGCCGCGGGCGCGGCGGCTCGGCCTCGCCGGCGACCTGCTCACCGCCGCCGCGGCCGGCGCGACGGCGGCCGGCCTGGTGCCCGGGCTCATCGTGGTCGCCGACTCCGGCGGCGCGATCGCGCTCTACGAGCGGGCCGGTTGGCGCCGGCTCACCAGCGGGCCCGGCGGCTGGACAACCGCGGCGGGAACGCCCGCCTGGGTGCATTTCTACCTCGCGCCGGACAGTTACCTCAGGACGATGGAGACGACCTCATGACGATCACCCCGGGACCGGTCCGGCTCATCGCCAAGCTCACCGGACCCGGCTCGATCAACGACACCGAGGCCCGCTTCCAACTCAAGTCGACCGACCTGGGGATCGTCTGGGACAACGGATCGGGCCAGCTCCTGTGTGCCCTGGGCGACAGCTTCGGCGCCGGCTGGACCGGCCCGGGCGGTGGACTCGGTGATGAGGACACCATCGACTGGCGCAGCAACCTGCTGGCCCGCAGCACCGACCGCGATCTCGCCGCCGGAATGCGTTTCGACAGCATGGCGGAAGACCGGCCCGGGCACGCCAGGGAGATCCTCGCGTCCAAGAAGGTCGACCTCGACGAGAAAACCGTCATTCCGACCGGAGCGGTGAGTGTCGGCGACCGGCAGTACCTGACCTACATGTCGGTCCGGCACTGGGGCGAGCCAGGGGAGTGGCAGACCGGCCACGCCGGGATCGCCTTCTCCGATGACAATGGCGAGACCTGGACGAAGTCGGCGACGGCGCAGTGGCCGAATTCGCCCCGCTACGACGACCCGTTCCAGCTGTGCGCCCTCGTCCGGCGGGACGGCTATGTCTTCATGTTCGGCACGCCGAACGGGCGGTTCGGGAATGCGCACCTGGCCCGGGTCGCCGAAGACCGGGTGCTGGACAAGGCGGCGTACGAATACTGGACCGGTGAGGATTGGCAGGCCGGGCCGGATTCCGTTGCCTCGCCGGTGTTCTCCGGGCCGGTGGGCGAGCTTTCCGTGCAGTTCAACGATTTCACCGGAACGTGGCTTGCCCTGCATCTGGACGAATCGCGCAACGCCATCGTGCTGCGTGCGGCGGCCGCGCCGACCGGTCCGTG
Source organism: Mycobacteriales bacterium (assembly GCA_036267955.1). Classification (GTDB taxonomy): domain Bacteria; phylum Actinomycetota; class Actinomycetes; order Mycobacteriales; family QHCD01; genus DATAVB01. Next base: position 13,899 of record DATAVB010000117.1, read on the forward strand.
GAGCAACGGGAAGACCGTCGTCGACGCGGCGGAGTATCCGTCCCCCTACGGCGGTTTCATGCATCCGTGGTCCACCGGTCCGGAGCTGTATTTCACGTTGTCGCAGTGGGATCCGTACAACGTCTTTCTGATGTGTACGACCCTGCGTTAGGGGCGGGGGCCGCCGAGATAGGCGAGTACGGCCAGCACCCGGCGGTTGTCGTCGTCGGACGGGCCGAGCCCGAGTTTTCCGAAGATGCTGGCCGTGTGCTTGCTGACGGCGCCCTCGCTGACGAAGAGCCGCTGCGCGATGGCGGCGTTGGACCGGCCCTCGGCCATCAACGACAGCACGTCGCGCTCCCGCGGCGTCAACGCCGCCAACGGCTCGTCGGCGGCATTTCCGGTGAGCAGCTTGGAGATGACCTCAGGGTCCATGACGGTGCCGCCGGCCATCACCCGCTTTACCGAGTCGATGAACTGGTCCGCGTTGAGCACCCGATCCTTGAGCAGGTAGCCGATGGCTCCGGATCCGTCGGCCAACAACTCGCGGGCGTAGAGCTGCTCGACGTGCTGGGACAGCACCAGGATCGGTAGTCCGGGCAGCTCCGCGCGAGCCACCAGCGCGGCCTGCAGCCCCTCATCGGTGAAGGTCGGGGGCAGCCGCACATCCACCACCGCCACGTCCGGGTGATGCTCGCGCAGCGCCGTGACCAGCTCTGGACCGCTCTCCACCGCCGCCACGACCTCGAAGCCATGCGCCGTCAGCAGATGGGTCATTCCGTCCCGGAGGAGGTAGAGGTCTTCGGCGAGGACAACGCGCACGGCACCTCCATGGTCAGCACGGTCGGCCCGCCGGCCGGGCTGGAAACGGTGAGAACGCCGTCGAATGTACCCAACCGCCGGCGTATTCCGGCCAGCCCGCCACCGGCGTCGACGTCCGCCCCGCCGCGGCCGTCATCACGTACCTCGAGGTGCAGGGCGCCGCCGGAGTAATGCAGCGCGACGGACGCCTGCCTCGCCGCCGCGTGTTTGGCGATATTGGTCAATGACTCGGCGACGGCGAAATAGGCGGCCGCCTCGATCGGCGGCTCGGCCCGCCCGGGAAGGTCGACGGTCACGGCGACCGGCAGCGGCGTGTCCAGCGCCAGAGCGCGGACCGCGTCGGCCAGGCCGCGCTCGGCCAGCACCGGCGGGTGGATACCGCGGACCAGGGCCCGCAACTCGGTCAGGGCCTGGGCCGAGGCTTCCCGGGTGTCGGCCACCAGCGCCTTGGCCGCGGCCGGATCCCGATCGATCAACCTCTCCACGGCGCCGAGTTTCAGACCCATTGCGACCAGGCGGGCCTGCGCGCCGTCGTGCAGGTTGCGCTCGATCCGGCGCAGCTCCGCGGCCTGGGTGGTGGTGGCCTCGCCGAGCGATTTGCTGACCCGTTGCAGCCGGTCGCTGAGCCAGGTGATCTTGGTGGGCCGTAGCAGCAGCGCGCTCCACCGGGTGTGCAGCCGTACGGTCCGCGGCGCCAGCGCCAGCCCGGCGAACGCGATGAGCGCACCGAGCGGGACCGCGACCCAGGCCGAGCCGGCCGACGTGACGTGCGCAGCGGCGTACCAGTCGACGGTGCCGGTGGTGACCGGCCGCCAGACCCACGGGAACGCGACGCCCAGCAGGCCGTAGCCGAGCAGGAGGCTTGGCAGCAGGGCCAGTACGACGCCGACCACCGGCTCGCAGATCAGCCACAGGATGTCCCGCCAGGTGGCCGGATCCCGGCCGAACCAGGTGAAGTTGAGCGACCACCACGCCATCCAGCGGCGCTTGTGATAATCGTGGCCGGTCCAGTACCAACCGTGCGGGACCCGCTGCAACGTGGGCCGGGGAAAGTACGGAGTCGGGATGGCGACGCCGTCCCAGGCGGCGGCGAGTTGCCGGCGTAGGCCGGCCAGCGCCCGGGCGCCGAGGCCGACGGCGCACAGCGCGGGGAAGGTGAACGACCCGATCCAGCTGATCCCGGACAGCACCGCAAGCACCGGCATCGCGACGACTGCGCCACCGGCCAGGGCGAAGCCGCTGAGCGCGAACCCGCGCAGCAGGCAGCGGGTCCGATCAGCCAGCCATGACAGGCCGGGTGACGCGGCAAGCTCTATCGGGCCAGTGTGCACACGACACAGTGTGACTGACTTGTGGGCGGCGGGCATTCCGTCTGGGCCCCGGCCGGGGGTTGACCTAGCCCCACCCCCGTTGTGGCCTCAGACGGATTCTTCCGGGCCGCTGCGCTGCCTAGCGTCGGTGCCATGAACGACACACCTGCCATTGCCATATCCGACCTGGTCGCCCGCTACGGCGCCGTGACCGCTGTGGACCACATCGACCTGACCATCCACCGTGGACAGACGGTGGCGCTGCTCGGCCCGAACGGGGCCGGCAAGACGACCACGGTCAAGAACCTGCTCGGGGTGCTGTCCCCGGCCAGCGGCGACATCCGGATATTCGGAAAGTCGCCGCGGGAGGCGATCATGTCCGGCCGCATCGCCGCCATGCAACAGGACGGCGGCCTCATGGAGGGCGTCTCCGTCCGCGAGCTGCTCGATTTCGTCCGTGGCCTCTACAAACGGCCGATGCCGCCGGACGAGGTGGTGGACGTGGCCGGGCTGGCCGACATCCTCGATAAACGCGCCGACAAGCTGTCGGGCGGCCAGACCCAGCGGGTCCGGTTCGCGCTCGCGCTGGCCGGGAATCCCGACGTACTGGTGCTGGACGAGCCCACCGCAGCCATGGATGTCGAGTCGCGGCGGCTTTTCTGGGCCCGTATGCGGGCTTTCGCCGACGCGGGCCGCACCGTGCTTTTCGCCACGCATTACCTGGAGGAGGCCGACGCGGTCGCCGACCGGGTCATCGTGATGGCCCGCGGGAAGGTCGTTTCGGACGGCTCCGTGACCCAGCTCAAAGCCGGTGTCGGCGCCCGGACAGTGCGGTTCAGCCTGGCCGGCGGGGGCATCGACGGGCTCGACCGGCTGCCCGGCGTACTGGCAGTCGAGCGGCACGGTGACGCGGTCGCCCTGCGTACCAAAGACCCGGAAGCGACCGTACGGGCGCTGTTCGCGCAACGCGCCGACGTGCCCGATCTCGAGGTGAGCGGGGCCAGCCTGGAAGAGGCATTCCTCGCGGTCACCACCGAGACCCGCTAATTCAATTCCACCGGAGACCGCTGTCATGACTGGATATCTGAAACTCCAATTGCTTGCCACTCTGAGGAACAAGCGTTATCTCATTTTCACCGTGGGGCTCCCGCTAATTCTCTACATCGCGATCACGGCGTCGATCAGCGGCCCGGATTCACACAAGTACGCCGTCGCGTATCTGTGCTCGATGTCGGTGTTCGGTGTCATGGGCGGCATTCTGATGACCACCGGCCCGGCGATCGCGAACGAGCGGAAAGCCGGCTGGCTGCGGCAATTGCGGCTGCTGCCGATCTCCGAACGGGCCGTATTCGGCGGGAAGATCGCCACCGCCATGGCGACGGCGCTGCCGTCCCTGGTCGCCGTGGCGCTGGCGGCCCGTTTCCTCAAGGACGTGCATCTCGGGGCCGGTCACTGGGTCGAGCTGGTGGCCGCGATCTGGCTGGGGTCACTGCCGTTCGCCGCTATCGGCGTGCTGATCGGATACGTGCTCGACGGCGAGAGCGCCCGGATGGCGTCCGCGCTGTTGCATTCGTTGCTGGCATTTCTCGGTGGGCTGTATTTCCCGGTCAACACCGGTGGGCTGCGCACGGTCGCGCATCTGCTGCCTTCGTTCCGGGTGTACGAGCTGGGCAACAATGTCATTCACGACGCCTCGGTGAACCTGGCCGGAATCGGCATCCTGGCCGGGTACGCGGTGGTCTTCGCCGGGCTGGCGACGCTGCGGATCCGCCGATCCGGTGGGCTCAGCGGCTGAGCCACTATGCTCGGTGCGATCAGGTCTGGCGCCGACGCTGGGAGTTCTGATGGGTTGCGAAGTATCGTGGTTCGCCGCGCTGTGCGATGACGACTACGAGTTTCTGGGTGTCTCCGATCCCGCGCTCCAGTCGAGTTGGGAACACTGCCGTGGCATCGCGTTGGCCGCCGAGCAGGGCGGCTTCGACAACATCCTGCTGCCCTCGGGCTACGCGATGGGGATCGACTCGATCGCCTTCGCCGCCGGAATGGCGCCGCTGCTGCGCCGCTCGCAACTGCTGGTGGCGGCCAGGATGGGGGAGATGTGGCCGCCGCAGCTGGCCCGCCAGCTCGCCACCATCGACCAGATGATGGGCGGCCGGCTGACGATCAACATCATCTCCTCCGAGCTGCCCGGCCAGCACTGGGAATCCGCGCCGCGCTATCAGCGGACACTGGAATACATGCAGGTGCTGCGGTCCCTGCTGAATGGCGAGCCGGTCGAGCTGCACGGCGAATTCATCGACATCACCCTCGACCCACCGCGCATCTGCCCGACCGTGGGCGGCTGCCCGCCGCTGTATTTCGGTGGGATCTCCGAGTCAGCTCGGGACGTGGCGGCCCGGGCCGCGGATGTATTTCTGATGTGGCCGGACACCGTGCCGGGGGTCGAGGGCGTGCTGCGTGACATGCGGGCGCGGGCGTCGACGTACGGCCGGGAGCTGCGGTTCGGCTACCGCGCGCACGTCATCGTCCGGGAGACCGAGGACGAGGCCCGGGCGGCGGCCCGCCGGCTGGTCTCCAAGCTCGACCCCGACACCGGATCCGCAATCCGCAGCCGATCGCTGGACACCCGGTCGGCCGGGGTGGCCCGGCAGAATGAACTGCGTACCGATGCCGACGACGAGGGCTACGTCGAGGACAACCTGTGGACCGGGATCGGTCGGGCCCGCTCCGGCGCCGGCGCGGCGATCGTCGGCGACCCCGACCAGGTGCTCGCCAAACTGCAGGCGTACCAGGCCTTGGGGATGGAGTCGTTCATCCTCTCCGGGTATCCGCACGCGACCGAGGCGGACCTCTTCGCCCGGTACGTGCTGCCGAAACTCGACCACGGCCCGCTCTACAACCGCCTCGGCTGATCCCCGGGTCAGCCTGGGGTGACGAGCATTCGGGTCGGGGCGGTGGTGGCCGGCTCGGGCAGCCGCAGCGGGCCTTTTCCGGGAGTGATCGAGCCGAGTATGGCCGGTCGGCTGGCCCCGGTCGTCCCGGCGATGGTGCCGGGCAGGCCGTGCGCAGTGAGGAACCCCAGCACCGCGAAGGCACACGCCTCCTTCGCCTGCGAAGAAATCCCGAAATCATCCACTGTGGACACGATGGTTGGCGCGCTGTGCTCCCGGATGCTCCCCATCAGGACCGGATTGCGCACCCCGCCGCCGGCCGTCACCATCTCGGTCACGCCGTGTTGCTGGCAGGTCCGCGCCACCAGTACGGCGGTGAGCTCGGTGAGCGTGGCGACCAGGTCGTCCGGCCGTACCGGGTCCAGGTGCGCCAGCCGCTCCGCCACGTACGCCGCGTGGAAAAGCTCCTTGCCGGTGGATTTCGGCGGCACCTGCTCGTAGTAGGGCTCGGCGAGCAGGGCCTGCAACAGGTCGGGCCGCACCAGCCCGCGGGAGGCCCGCGTCCCGTCGGTGTCCATCCGCTCGACGCCGCCGCTCAGCTCGGTGACCGCCGCGTCGATCAGCGCATTCGCCGGGCCGATGTCGTAGGCGATCACCGCGTCGCCGATGCGGACGGTCAGGTTGGCGATGCCGCCGAGATTGAGCGCCGCCCGCCGCGGTGCATCGGACAGAATCAGCAGGTCGTCGAACATCGGCACCAGCGGGGCCCCCTGGCCGCCGAGCGCGAGGTCCGCGCTCCTGAGGTCGGAGACGACCGGAAGCCCTGTGGCGGCGGCGATCCAGGCCGGCGAGCCGAGCTGCAACGTACCGCGGGCCGTGCCGCCTTCGACCCAGTGGAAGATTGTCTGCCCGTGCGACACGATCAGATCGGCCCGGTCTCCGGCGAGCTCCGCCACAGCCCGGGCGGCGACGTCGGCGAACAGCTGCCCCAGCTGCGCGTCCAGCCGGCAGACCTGCTCCACCGAGGACCAGGCCGGCGGCAGCGCCGCGGCGATGTCAGCGCGTAGAGCGGCCGGCATCGGGACGCTGAGCAGTCCGAGGTCGACCGCCTTCAGGGTGGTGCCGTCCAGCGTCAGGTCCAGCGCCGCGGCGTCCACCCCGTCGTAGGACGTGCCGCTGATCATGCCGATGACCCGCATTCAGCGAACCCCTCGACGCAGCAGGGAAATTCGGCCGGGGTGACACGCGGGATCCATCAGTCGACGCTATCAGCGATATCCGGGGCCTGCGGGGTGGTTGGGCTGTTCTGACGGACTCCGCAAACAACGGGATCGCATTTTGTCGGTGCGCTGTGTTAGACACGATCCGCGTCCGGAGTGGGCGCGTCAGGTTGTCCATTTATCCGTGCCCGGAGGCTTTGTCGTGGTTGCCGACCAGTCGGAGTTCACGGTCGCCGACCAGTTCCGGTCCAACCGGGCCGGCCCGGTGCGCTGGATCCTGTCCCACCAGCTGCGCAACAAGGGTTATCTGCTCGGCTTCCTCGGCGGCTCGCTGGCGATGGTGGTGCTCAACTCCTCGATTCCCAACCTGACCGGCGACGCGTTCGACGTGGTCCTGGGCTCGGGCGACCGGGCCGGCAAGCTCACCCGGATCGTGTTCGAGCTGCTCGCGATCGTGTTGCTGCGTGGCGCGCTCGACATCGTCGCCCGGCTCAGCACGGCGGTGCTGGCCCAGCGGATGGAGCGGGCCGCCCGCGACGAGCTCTACGTGAGCCTGCTCGGCAAGAGCCAGACCTTCCACAACCGCCAGCGGGTGGGCGATCTGATGGCCCGCGCGGCCAACGACGTGCGCCAGCTCAACGCGATGATCAACCCCGGCGCCGACCTGGTGGTCGACTCGATGCTGCAGGGTCTCGTTCCGCTGGTCTTCATCGGGTTCATCGACCCGCGGCTGCTGCTCGCGCCGGGGCTGCTGGCGATCGGGTTCGTGATCACGCTGCGCCACTACATGAAGCGGCTCGGTCCGGTTTCACTGCAGATGCGCGAGCAGTTCGGCGACCTGAACGCCGGGTTGAACGAGGCGGTCCGCGGCATCGAGGTGGTCAAGGTGACCGCCCAGGAGCCGCAGGAGATGCGCCGGTTCGTCCGCAATGCGCGGCGCTATCGCAATTCATTCGTACGGCAGGGCGTGGTGCAGGCGCGCTACCTGCCGACATTGCTGCTCGCGCTCGCCACCGCCGGCGCCCTGCTGCACGGCCTCTACCTGCACTCCGACGGCCAGATCACCCTCGGCCAGCTCGTCGCGTATCTCGGGCTGATGTCGATGCTCGGGTTCCCGATGGGCATGTCCAGCTTCACCTTCTCCCTGCTGCAGCTCGGCGTGGTCAGCGCCGGGCGCATCCTGAGGTTGATGGAGGAAAAGACCGAGCTCGACCAGAATCCGTCCGGCCACCGCGGCACGGTCCACGGCGAGATTGTCTTCGACCACGTGACCTTCGGCTACGGCGACGACCGGCCGGCCGTGCATGACCTGTCCTTCCGGGTGGAGCCTGGCCAGACCGTGGCGATCGTCGGCGAGACCGGCTCGGGTAAGACAACCCTGACCCACCTGGTCAACCGGATCAACGACGTCGATTCCGGCCGCATCCTGGTCGACGGGGTGGATGTCCGGGAGTGGAATCTGGACTCGCTGCGCTCCCAGGTGTCGGCGATCGAGCAGGACATCGTGCTGTTCTCCCGTTCGGTGGCGGAAAACATCGCCTTCTCCCTCGGCCAGCAGGCCGACCGGGACGCCGTGGTCACCGCGGCCATCGACGCCCAGGCCGACGAGTTCATCCGCGACCTGGACGCCGGCTACGACACGGTCATCGGGGAAAACGGCGTGACGTTGTCCGGCGGCCAGCGCCAGCGGTTGGCCATCGCCCGCGCGCTGCTGACCGACCCGGGCATTCTGGTGCTGGACGACTCGACCAGCGCCATCGACAGCTCCACCGAAGACCTTATCCAGAAGGCGATCCGGCGGATCCTCACCGGTCGCACCACGCTGCTGATCACCCATCGGCTGTCGCAGATCCGGTGGGCGGACAAGGTGTTGCTACTGCGCCGCGGCGAGCTCGTCGATATCGGCAGCCACGACGAGCTGCTCGGTCGGTGCCAGCTCTACCGGCGGATCTTCGCGCACTACGACGAGGTAACCGGGCAGGGCGCCGACGTGGCCGAATTCGTCACCAGCGGAGAGGTCTGACATGGGTTTCATCATGGACGGGCTCGGCGCCGAGGACTACGACCGCACGTACGGCGACGGAGTGCTGTTGCGCCGGATCGCCAGCTATTTTCGGCCCGCGGCCGGCCCGATGACGCTGGTGGCGACGATGATCGTGCTGACGTCCCTTATGCAGTCGGCGATTCCGGTCGTCACGGCGTGGGGTCTGGACCGGATCGTCCGCGACTCCTCGACCAGCAATATCGCCACCCTGACGATCGCGATCCTGGTCGCGGGCGTGCTGGGCTGGGTCTTCAACTACGTCCGGCAGGTCTACAGCGCCCGGGTGGTGGGCGATGTCGTGTTGACGCTGCGCGAGGACGCGTTCGGCGCCGTGCTGGAACGGGACCTTGCCTTCTACGACGAGACCCCGACCGGCCGGGTGGTCAGCCGGGTCACCTCCGACACCGACGACTTCGCCAACGTCGTCTCGCTGACGATGAACCTGCTGAGCCAGATCCTGCTGGTCGTGGTGATCACCGCGCTGCTGTTCGCCCGCGACCTCGGGCTGGCGCTGATCACCCTGGCCATCACTCCGGTGGTGATGGCCATGGCGCTGCTGTTCCGCCGGATCGCCCGGGACAGCACCCGGCGCGCGCAGCGGTCACTGGCCCGGGTCAATGCCAACGTCGCCGAGACGATGGGCGGCATCGCGGTCGCCAAGAGTTTCCGGCAGGAAGCGACGCTGTACGAGGAATTCGTGCCGATCAACGAGCAGAACTATCAGGTGACGGTCCGGCAGGGTTTCATCTTCAACGCCATCTTCCCGCTGCTGTTCTTCGTCGCCGGGCTGGGCACGGTGCTGCTGGTCGCGATCGGCGGGCACCGGGTGTTGTCGGGCGGCCTGTCGGCCGGCGACTGGTACCTGTTCCTGCAGAGCGTGGCGCTGTTCTGGTTTCCGTTGACCTCGATCGCGTCGTTCTGGTCCCAGTTCCAGCAGGGTCTGGCCGCCTCCGAGCGGGTGTTCGCGCTGATCGATGCCGAGCCGCAGGTGCGGCAGACCGACTCACGGCCGGTCGGGCGGCTGTCCGGAAAGATCGAATTCCAGGACGTCGTCTTCGGCTACACCGACAAGGACCGGGTGCTCGACGAGTTCACCCTGACCGTGGCGGCCGGCGAGACGGTGGCGCTGGTCGGCCACACCGGAGCGGGCAAATCGACACTGGGCAAGCTGATCACCCGGTTCTACGAATTCGCCGGCGGCCGGATCCTGCTCGACGGGCAGGACATCCGGTCCTTCGACCTGAGCCAGTACCGCCGCCAGCTCGGCGTCGTGCCGCAGACACCGTTCCTCTTCTCCGGCACAGTCGCCGAGAACATCCGGTATCCGCGGCCGGACGCCAGCGACAACGAGGTGGCGGCGGCCGCGTCCCACGTCGGCGGCGGCGACTGGCTCGACTCGCTGCCCGACGGGCTGCAGACCGAGGTCGGCGAATACGGCAAGTCGCTGTCGATGGGGCAGCGCCAGCTCGTGGCCCTGGCCCGGATGCTGGTGCAGGATCCGGCGATCGTGATCCTGGACGAGGCGACCGCGAGCGTCGACCCGCTGACCGAGGCACAGATCCAGGAGGGCCTGGACGTGGTGCTCGCCGATCGCACATCGGTGGTGATCGCGCACCGTCTATCCACCATCGAGCATGCCGACCGGATCGTGGTGCTGCGCAAGGGACGCATCGTGGAGCAGGGCGACCACGCCACCCTGATGCGGCTCGGCGGTGAATACGGTGAGGTCTACAACGCCTATTTCCGGCATCAATCGCCGGATTACCTCGCCGGCACCGGGTTCGTGCCGGTGCGCGCCGCTCTTTCCGCTAGCCCGACCGCGGATTGACGAACCGGCGGATCACGGCGAGCGCGGTGCCGACCGGCACGAGGACCCAGATCCACCACGGGTAGATCCAGGACAGGTTGCCGATACACACCAGCGCCCAGATCGCGACGTTCACCATGCTGAGCGTCAGCCAGATCATCGTGATGATGTGCAGGGCCCGGCGGCCCTTGGAGATGCCGCTCGGCCGGGCCGGCATCGGCAGGACCGGCAGCGGATGCACCGTGAACGTCGGCGGTGGGCCTGGCAGCGGGTCGGTTGGCGCCGGCAGGTCGGCGGTGAGCGTGGCAAGCTCGGCCCGGGTGGTGGCAGCCCACGCCGCCGCCGTACGCGCGTCGAACTCCTCCAGCGTCAGGCTCGCCTCGACGTAGGCCCGGCGGATCCGGACGGCTGCCGCCTCGCGGTCGGCGTCGCCGGCCCGCATCTGGCCCGGAGCCGTCAGGTCGGACACCGGACGAAGTCCGGTGAAACTGTCGTGGGTGAGCGGGTTGTCGGTCGGCATGGGTCTGTCCCTTCTCCGAAGCGCCGTGCTGTACCGCCATGCTCTGTCCCATCGACCGGTGCCGTCACTGGTCGTACCTCCCGGATCGCGGTGGTGCTAGCCCCCGTGCGCCGTTCACTACCGTGGTGTCGATCTCACCTGATCACCTTCGTCGGCATAGTGGATGGATCGCCACCCGGATACCCAGACCACGGAGCATGCAATGAGCGAAATCACGCAGTATCGGATCGATGTACCGCAAGCCGATCTCGACGACCTGCGCTATCGGCTTGATCGTGTCCGGTGGGCGCAGGAGATGGACGGCGCCGGGTGGGATTACGGCTCACCGGTCGATGAGCTGAAGACCCAGGTTGAATACTGGAAATCCAGCTATGACTGGCGTGTCTGGGAGGCCCGGCTCAACGGATACCCGCAATTCACCACCACCATCGATGGGCAGACCATTCATTTTCTGCACGTGCGATCGCCGCATTCGAACGCGCTGCCGCTGATCCTCACGCATGGCTGGCCGGGGTCGATCGCAGAATTCCTTGACATCATCGAGCCGCTGACCAAACCCGGCGAGCCCGGCATTGCGTTCGACCTGGTGATCCCATCGCTGCCCGGCTTCGGGTTCTCCGGGCCGACCAGTACACGAGGCTGGAATTGCTATCGGATCGCGGCCGCCTGGGCGGAATTAATGCGGCGCCTGGGATACGACCGATATGGCGCGGTCGGCAACGACTGGGGCTCGCACATCAGCCCAGAAATTGGCCGGGCAGCGCCGACCGCCGTACTCGGCGTTCACGTCACTCAGATCTTCTCCCAGGTCGATCCCACCGAACTCGACCGACGCTCCGCCGAGGAGCGGGCCGCGGCCGAGGGACTCGATTGGTTTCGCCGGAACATGGACGCCTACGACTACCTGCAAACACAGCAACCGCAATCACTGGCACACGCGCTCACCGACTCCCCGGTCGGCCTGCTCGGCTGGCACAACCTCATCTACCGCGGCGGCCTCGACCCGGACTTCGTATTGACCAACGTGATGATCCACTGGCTGACCGGCACGGTCGCCTCAGCAATGCGGATCTACTACGAGGACGGCAGGAGCGACCGTCCCGGTGAGCGCACCACCGTGCCGCTCGGGCTGGCGCAATTTCGAGACGACGAGCACGCGATCCGGCGCTTCGCCGAACGCGACCACGCCAACATCGTCTCCTGGAACGTCTACGACACCGGCGGCCATTTCGCCGCCCACCAGGAACCCGAGCTCCTCGTCAACGACATCAGAACCTTCTTCACCCAGCTGCGCTCCGGCCAGCTCTAAGGGCTGGGCGGATTTCTACGGGAGCGGCGAGACTGTGATGTTGCGGAAGGCGGCGGTCCCGGAGTGGGCGCGCAGCCCGACCATGCCGGCGGGGAATGAGTTGTACGGGTCGGTGGCGCTGATCGTCGTTGCCGCGCCGCCGGCCGCCGGCCGCAGGGTCGCGGTCAGGGCGTTGCCCAAGGCGGTGAATGACAACCGATACCAGGTATTGGCGGCGACCGCCGGGAGCGGGACCGAGGCGAGTGGTTCGTACGCGTAGTCCTGCCGGGCAATGGTCAGCGTCTTCGCCGACACGTCGAAGAAGGCGAGATAACCCTGATGCGAATCCGGGCCGACCGCCGGATTGCTCGCCCGCGCCAGCAGCCCCACCTCGCCCGCGGTCGAGGTGGCTTCGAGGTCGGCCGAGACCGTGTAGTTGGTCCAGCCGGTCGATCCGGTCAGCGCCTTCGGTCCGTCCGCGCCGCCCGAGATGACCGAGAAGACCCCGCCGGCCGATTTCCAGCCCCCGCCGTACGTGTTCCAGCCGGCCTCGCCCATGGCGGCGAACGAGTCATGGAACGGCAGCTGACCGACCGAGGCCACGCCGGTGTTCTCGGCGCACGGGCCGCTGGAGCCGGTGCTCGTCGGAGCGGTGTAGCGCAACATTCCGTCGGCGGTGGCGAGCAGATCCGGGCTGTAGTTGGCGTTGCAGGCCGTCGAGGCATTCGACACCGCCCACGGCGTCGGCGCCCACGACCAGGCGCCGCGACCGCCGTTGTCGTTGAGGAAGACGGCCCGGTAATTCTCGCTGGTCGGCTGGTTGTCGACCGTGGAATAGACACTCTGCCCGGCGAGCGCCAGCGCGTGCTGTTTCGGCAGCCAGGTGATGAACGGGCTGTGCCCGAGATAGCGGTTGTCGGTGGTCACAGCCACCTGGCCGAGATCAGTCGCGGCGCCCCAGTCCACGCCGTCGGGGGAGAATTTGTACCGCACCTCGCAGTTGGCCCGCCCGCACACCTCGTACGACATGACGTATTTCCCGTTCGGGCCCATCCGGGTGACGGTCGCCATTCCGGGACGGTCGGCAGCGACGGCGCTGGCGACGACCGGCACCGGCGCGCCCCAGCTGTCACCGCCGTCGGTGGAGACGATCTCGTCGAGTTTCTGGCTGTGGGCGGCGAAATCCCGCTCGTCGGAGAAATAGGTGACCAGCCGGCCGGCCGCGTCGAGCGCGATGAACGGCTCCCAGATGCCCTTTCCGAAAGTGCCGCCCAGCTGCACCACACCGATCGGTGTCCAGGTGTGCCCGTGGTCGGTCGAGCGCCAGCTGTAGAACTCGGTGCTGGAGCCGTCGGCGGGGACCAGATTTCCCATCAGCAGAATCGTGCCGGCCGGGTATTTGCCGATCTGATGCGGGAATTCGAAGAGACTCGGCTGCCACATCTGCGACACCGGATGTCCCGGTCCGGTCTGTGGATCGGGGACTGTGGCCGCGGTGGACCAGGATGCGCCGTTGTCGGCGCTGCTGCGGATGATGTACTGCGACGGCGTCCCGTCCCCGTACCAGTGCTCGAAGGTGCCGAGCAGTGTGCCATTGCGGCTTCCGGCGTGCGCGAGTTGAATGACCCGGGCATACGCGTTGCTCTCGGCCGTACTGGTCGGGGTGTACATCGCGGTGCCCGGGGAGTCCGCGGCCGCCGGTGTGGCGGTGGTGAGAACGGTGCCGGCGAGCAGTGGAACGGCGATTGCGGCGAGTGCGGTCAGCCTGATACGCATGCGGCTCTCCCGAAGGCGGGTGCGGGTCGGAAGTTAGTTTGCATCGTTGCATGCAACGATGCAAGGGATACGCAACAATGGCTGAACGGAGCATTCATGGCTGTCCGGGAAATGCCGGAGACCGTCACGCTCGACGGAGCCCGGCTCATCGCCGCGCGCCGCCGGCTCGGGCCCGACGAACCGGCGCTGCGCACCCTGGTGGCGCGGGCCGACGCGACGTTGACCACCGGTCCGTGGTCGGTCACCGACAAGCCGCAATTGCCGCCGAGCGGCGACAGACACGACTACCTGAGCCAGGCGCCCTACTGGTGGCCGACGGCGCCGGCGACGCCGGACAATCCGTGGGGCTGCCCGTACGAAAGGCGCGATGGCGAGCGCAACCCGGCCATCCGCGAGATCCCCGACCATGCGGCGAGGGCGGCCGCGTTCGACGCGATCTACACCCTGGCCCTGGCCTGGTTCTACACCGGAAATTCGGCGTACGCCGGGCGGGCCGCATTGGATCTACGCACCTGGTTCCTGGATCCGGTGACCAGAATGAATCCCAGCCTCAACTACACCCAGTTCATTCCCGGAATGCTCGACGGCCGGGGGATCGGCATCATCGATCTTGCCCAGGCCCTGCCGAATGTCATCGACGCCGCGGCCATTCTCGACGCCGGCGCGCCATCGTGGTCTGAAACGGACCGGCGCGGCCTGCGGGACTGGTTCGGCGCCTTCCTGGATTGGCTGCTCACCAGCCAGAACGGAATGGACGAGGCCGCCACCGAGAACAATCACGGGAGTTTCTACGACGAGCAGGCCGCGGCCCTGGCGCTCTACACCGGGCGGCGCGGGCTCGCCCGGGAAATCGCCGAAACCGCCGCACACAAGCGGATCGATGCCCAGATCGCGGCGGACGGCAGCCAGCCCGAGGAGTTGCGCCGCACCCGCAGCTGGCATTACTCGGTCTTCAACCTGGTGGCGCTGACCCGGCTGGCGAGCATCGGCCAGAAGGTGGGCGTCGATCTCTGGCGGCACGCCGGACCGAACGGAAGCGGAATCCTCGACGCCGTTCACTTTCTGCTGCCGGCCGCGGTCGCGGGTGCCGCCGCCTGGCCGCATCCGGAGCTGAGCTTCGAGGTCGGCCGGGCGCGCGAGGTGATCCATGCCGCGGCGGACATCGGCGACCCGCAGGCGACCGAGGCCCTCGGCGCCATGCCCGAGGCGGCCGGCGGCGACCTGTGGCCGCTGCGTCCGGCGGCGGGTTGACCGGGTTAGGGTTCACCAATGAGCACGGCGGACGTTCCGGCGGCAGGGTCGGTCAAGTCGGCCGTCCGCACCGTCGAACTGCTGGAATTCTTCGCCACCCACCAGGGTCTGCACAGCCTCGGTGCGTTGCATGCGGAGCTCGCCTATCCCAAGAGCAGCCTCTATGTGCTGCTGCGCACGCTGGTCGAGCTCGGCTGGGTGGAGACCGACCCGACCGGCACCCGTTACCGGATCGGGCTGCGCGCGCTGCTCACCGGCACCGCGTACATCGACGGCGACGCCGCGGTTTCGGCGGCCCGCGAAACCCTGGACCGGCTGGCCCAGGAGACCGGCGAGACGGTCCACCTGGCCCGGCTGGACGGCGGCGACGTCGTCTACCTGACCACCCGCGAGTCCAAGCATTATCTGCGCCCGTTCTCCCGGGTGGGCCGCCGATTGCCGGCGTACTCGACCTCGCTGGGGAAGGCGTTGCTGGCCGAACGCTCCGACGCCGAGGTCGCGGCGCTGTTGCCGGCCGAGTTGACGGCGTTGACCACCCGCACCGTGCTCGACCGGGCCGCATTGTTCGCCGAGCTGGCCCGGACCCGCAAACGCGGATTCGCCGTGGATCGCGAGGAGAACACCACCGGGCTGCGCTGTGTCGGGGTGGCATTGCGGTATGACCGGCCGGCCCGCGACGCGATCAGCTGCTCGGTGCCGACCGCCCGGATGACGGCGGCCCGCCAGCGGGAGATCGCCGCCGCGTTGCTGGCCGCGCGGGACCGGCTGGAACAGCGGGGCTGACCGGCGCTGGCCGGAGTTTGCCACCGTACGATGGGCGGACAGTCAGCCGTTCCGTGGAGCGTGGCCATGCACCGGCTCTTCCGCCGTGACGTGTTTCCCGATCCGAACGTGCCGGTCGCCGCGCAGCTGCTGGATCCGGTCGGAGTGGTGCCGCCGCACGGGCACGATTTCCTGGAGATCGCCGTCATCACTCGCGGATCGGCGGACCACGTGTCGGCCACCGGACGCCGCGAGCTGCATTCCGGGTCGGTGCTGATCGTCCGCCCCGGCGCCTGGCACGGATACGAGACCAGCCGAAATCTCGCGGTACACAACGTCTATATCGGCCCGGAACTGTTCCGCCACAAATTGTCCTGGGTCCGCGAGGATCCGCAGCTCGGGCCGTTGCTGTGGCCGGGAACGGCGCGACGCTCGGCGGCCGGCTACCGTACGGCCGATCTGGCGCCGGCGTCGCTGAATCGGGTGCAGGGCTGGCTGACTGACCTGCAGGACGGCGATCGCGGAGCGGGCGCGGCCTGGTGGCTCGGCCACCTGCTGCTGGTGGTGAACGAGATCGCCGGTGGCAGCGCGCCGGACCACGACCGGGGCGCCGGCGAACCGCACCTGACTCACCGCGCCGTACTGCAGGCGGCTCGGTTGCTGGAGGATCAGCTCGACCGGCCCTGGACTCTCGCGGAGCTCGCCCGGTCGGTGAACATGGCGCCGTCCTATCTGGTCCGGCTGTTTACCACCCAGGTCGGGATCCCGCCGCTGGCACACCTTTCCCGACTCCGCGCCGAACGCGCCGCCGGCATGCTGATCGAGACCGAGCTTCCGGTGTCGGCCATCGGAACCCGGGTCGGCTGGCACGACCCGAATTACATGAGTCGCCGGTTCCGGGCCTGTTTCGGGTTGAGCCCCAGCCAGTACCGGGCGTCGTTCCGCGGTTAGCAGCCGTTGTTTCGGTGCCGGTGACCATATCCGGACGTTCGGTGCGGTACGCGCCGCCGGCTCCTAGACTGCGACAGACGGCAGGCCCGACCTGATGATGATGCGGAGAAACACATGCTGACCGAGCAGCAGGTGGCGCGGTTTCAGACCGACGGATTCGTCAAGGGCGAACGGGCCCTGGACGACGTCGAGGTCGACGCGTTGCGCGCCGAGATGGAACGGGTCATCGGGGAGCGTGACCGTGCCGATGTGCCGCAGCCGGTGCAGCTGTCCAACCTGGGCACCGAGGACCGCCCGGTGTGGCAGATCGTGAACATCTGGCAGGCCAGCAAGCCGTACGCCGATCTGATCCGGAATCCCCGCATCACCGAGGAGATCGCGCAACTGACCGAGGCCGCCGAGCTGCGCATCTGGCACGACCAGATCCAGTACAAGCCGGCCCAGCAGGGCGGCACGAACACCTGGCACCAGGACGCTCCACTGTGGCCGGTGCTGCGGCCGAACACCCAGGTCACCGCCTGGGTCGCGCTGGACGATGTGGATGTTTCCAACGGCTGCATGAGCATGGTGCCCGGCTCGCATCGCTGGGGCGACCAGATGGCATTCCTGCGCACGGCGGAGGGCGGATTCGAGCTGCCCGGCGAGTACGAGGGAAAGCCGGTCGAGATCGTCAGCCGTCCGGTCGCCAAGGGCGAGGTGCATTACCACCATTCGTTGACCTGGCACGGTTCGCACAACAACACCAGCGGCCGGCCGCGGCGCGCGATCGCCATTCACCTGATGGGCGGGGACACCGAATTCGTGGCGAGCGGAAATCACCCGATGAAGAAATTCGTCGCGGTCGCCGATGGCCGGAAGCTCGAGGGTGACGCCTTTCCGGTCGTCTACCGGCGTCCCGCGTAACGCCCGATGACCATAACTCCGGACAGCCGGGTCCTTTTCATCGGCGACAGCATTACCGACTGCGGCCGGGATCGGGACAACGACCGTGATCTCGGCCGCGGATATCCGCTGCTCATTGCCGGCCAGTTCACCGCCGACCACCCGAACGACGGGGTGGAATTCCTCAATCGCGGCAACAGCGGAAATCGCGTACCGGATCTGCTGGCCCGGTGGGAGGACGACTGCCTCAAACTCGAGCCGGATGTCGTCTCGATCATGATCGGGATCAACGATACCTGGCGCCGATTCGACAAGAATGACCCGACGTCCACAGCGGACTACGAACGCGACTATCGCGAAATCCTCCGCCGGACCCAGGAATCACTGGCGGCGCAGCTCGTACTGATCGAGCCCTATCTGATCCCGGTGCGGGCCGACCAGCACGAATGGCGGGCTGATCTGGATCCGCGGATCGGCGTGGTACGGCGGCTGGCGGCCGAATTCGGTGCGCTCCTGGTGGCCGCCGACGGTGCGATGGCCAGCGCCGCCGCCGCGAGCGGGCCGGAGATCTGGTGCGCCGACGGAGTGCACGCCACCCCGGCCGGGCACACCCTGCTGGCCCGCGAATGGCTCGCCACCGTCGCCTGACCCCGCCCTATTTCTGCCGCTCTCTCCTGCCCGCCGTTTCCATGATCGTGAGTGGATTTGATACCTCTATGGGTACCAAATCCACTCACGATCATGGAAAACAGCGGTGGCGCGATCATGGAAACGGGGAGGGGGCGGACGGCGAGAGATAGCGGCCTCAGGTGGTGGCGGCTTCCGACTGGGCGCGGGACAGAATGTCGTTGATGCGGACCCGTTCGCCCCGGGAGGCGGACTCGATCGCGGCATAGACCATCGCCAGGCTCAGGATGTTCTCGCCGCACTCGCCCATCGGCGTTTCTCCGGTCCGCAGCGCGTGTACGAAATCGCGCAGCGACCCGGCGATCCCCTGGCCGGGCGCCACGGCCGCGGCCGTGGCGGGCACCGATTCGTCGACCAGTTCCAGCTGCGGCTCGGCGGTGCCGTCCCAGCTGGCCGTCCCGTGCCGGCCGCTGACCCGCCAATTGCTGTTCCACTCCGTCTGCAGACCCTCGCTGCACCACGATCCGGTGTAGACGTACCGGATCCCGCCGGTCATTTCGAAGATCGCCGTGGACGCCGCATCTCCGGCGTACCAGCTCCAGTCCGGGTTGTATTCCTCGCAATAGACGGCCACCGGTTCAGCGTCCAGCAGAAAACGCGCCGCGTCGAAATTGTGGATCGCCATATCCAGCAGCAATGGATGGTCCATGGCGTCGCGGAAACCGCCGAAATGCGGCGCCTTGAAGAATTCGTGGGTCAGAATGCCGATGCCGCCGAGCCGCTGGGCGTGCGCCTTCAACGTGAACAGGGTCTGCTCGTACCGCCGGCTCTGGCTCACCACGAACAGCTCGCCGGCCGCGTGGGCGGCCGCCACCAGGCTCGCCGCCTCGGCCATGCTCGCGGCCAGTGGCTTCTCCCCGATGACGGGTAAGCCGAGCGACAGCGCCTGCAGTGTCACCGGATGGTGCGCCTCGGGCACGGTCACGTCGACCACGAAGTCCGGGGTGGACTGCGCGACGACGTCGCCCAGTGAGCTGCCTACGGCGATTCCGCTGACACCCAGGCCCTCGACGGCCGCCTTCGCCGCATCGACATTGAGGTCGACCACGCCGACGAGCTCGACCAGCTCGGAGGACTGCACATTCCGGAGCCAGCCGCGGCCCATGCCACCGGCCCCGACCACCACCGCCCGCAGCGGCTGATCGCCCGGGATCGTGCGGAATTCGGCCATCACTCGAACCAGTTCAGCGGCGAATTCTGCAGCTTGGGCAGCGCGACGTCCTCGGCCGGCCGGGCCCACCGCACGCCGTTGGCGATGACGCGCCGCACGTCCGGGTGGTGATAGACCGGGAAAGCCTGATCGCCCGGGCTGAAATAGAAGATCTTCCCGCGGCCGCGGTTGAAGGTGCAGCCGCTGCGGAACACCTCACCGCCGGTGAAGGAGCTGACGAAGACCAACTCGTCCGGCGTCGGAATGTCGAAGAATTCCCCGTACATCTCCTGCTCGGGAATGACGATCGGGCTGGGAACGCCCTCGGCGATCGGGTGCGACGGGTTGATCGTCCACACCAGCTCGCGGTCCTGCTCGCTGCGCCACCGCAGCGAGCAGGTGGTGCCGAGCAGCTTCCGGAAGATCTTCGAGAAGTGCCCTGAGTGCAGTACGACCAGGCCCATCCCGGCCAGCACCCGCTGCTGCACCCGCTCCACGATCGCGTCGTCGACCGCGCCGTGAGCCTTGTGCCCCCACCAGGTGAGCACGTCGGTCTCGTCCAGCACGGCCTCGGTCAGGCCGTGCTCGGGTTCGTCGAGGGTTGCGGTGCGCACGACCGCGGCCGAGCCGAGGTTCTCCTCGATGCCGGCGGCGACGGCGCCGTGGATTCCCTCCGGGTACCGCTTGGCGACCGGCTCGTCCTCCTTCTCGTGCCGTCCTTCGTTCCACACCGTGACCCGGATCGGGCTGTCTGCTCCTGCTGTCATGATGTGCTCATCCCTCAGCTCTTGGTCGACGACGGAGCCATCCGGGCCAGCTGATCGAAGCGCTTCGATCAAATCCGGAAATCCGAGGTCAGGACGGTACGGGGTCTGGACCAAAACACACCAGAAGCCGTTGGTCTGTCAAGGTCTGCGGCGTCAGTTGTCCGCTATCGGCTCAACGGTGCCGGCTCCGGTAGCGGGGAAGCGTCGCACCTGGAAGCTTGGTACGTCGTGGATTCCGGGGCCGCCGAGGACGCTGATGATGTGGATCTCGTCTGGTACGTGAGCTACGGCTCCAATCTGTGCGCCGCCCGGTTCGCCTGTTACCTCGGTGGCGGGCGACCGCTCGGCGCTGCCCGCGACTACCCGGGCTGCGCCGACCCGACCCCGCCGCGCCGGGCGGTGCCGGTCTGGCTCCCGGGTGGCATCTACTTCGCCCTGCGATCCCGGGTGTGGGGCGGCGGGATGGCCTTCTACGACCCGGCGCTGCCCGGCCGGGTCGCCGCCCGTGGCTATCTGATCACGGCCGCCCAGTTCGCGGATGTGGTCGACCAGGAGATGCACCGCGCACCCGGCCCCGGGCTCGATCTCGCGCCGGTGCTGCGGCACGGGCGCGACACGATCGGGCCGGGCCGGTACGAGACGTTGTTGCGGGTCGGCGAGTGCGACGGCCGGCCGCTGCTCACCTTCACCGCGCCGTGGACGGCGGCCGACGTCGAGCACACCCGGCCAACCGTGGCCTACCTGGACACACTGGCTACCGGGCTCCGCGAGACGTACCACTGGGAACCGGCCCAGGTCGACGCCTATCTCGCCCAATTCCTGCGCTGAGGTCCCGCTGGACGGACCCCCCTCCGGCGGTGATCATGCAGAAAGGGCTCGGGACACGCCGTGCGGACGGACCCTTTCTGCATGATCGCGGGAGATGGAGGCCAGAAGGTCGGTGAGCGGGATCACGAGCATCGATAATTGCGGCAAGCAAGTAAATATTGTTAGCCTGGCTCAGTAATTCTCAGGATAGAACTGTGCCGCCCGCGCGGCACTGACAGGAGGACACGTGGCGACTGCGTCGCAGCCGGTGCTCGACACGCCGCGGAACGATCGGAGACAGCGTTCGGTCGAGGAGCTCGGGCCCCGCTACAAGTGGGTGGCACTGTCGAACACGACCCTCGGCATGCTGCTCGCGACGATCAACTCCTCGATCGTGCTGATCGCCCTGCCGGACATCTTCAAGGGCATCCATATCAACCCGCTGGACTCCAGCAACACCAGTTATCTGCTGTGGATGATGATGGGCTTTCTCGTCGTCACCGCGGTGCTGGTGGTCAGTTTCGGCCGGCTCGGCGACATGTACGGCCGGGCCCGGATGTACAACATGGGTTTCGCCGTCTTCACCATCGCGTCAATCTTCCTGGCCGCGACCTGGTTCGACGGCAGCAACGCGGCCCTGTGGCTGATCGGTTGGCGTGTCGTACAGGGTGTCGGTGGCGCCTTCCTGATGGCCAACTCCAGCGCGATCCTGACCGACGTCTTCCCAGCCAATCAGCGTGGTCTGGCCCTCGGCATCAACGGTGTCGCGGCGATTGCCGGTTCCTTCCTCGGTCTGGTCCTCGGCGGCCTGCTCGCCCCGGTCGACTGGAACCTCATTTTCCTGGTGTCGGTGCCGATCGGTGTCCTCGGCACCATCTGGGCCTACCTGAAACTGCACGACACCGGGGTCCGGCAGCACGCGAAAATGGACTGGTGGGGCAACATCACCTTCGCGGTCGGTCTCATCGCGATCCTGGTCGCCATCACCTACGGAATCCAGCCCTACGGCGGGAAGTCGATGGGTTGGACCAACCCCTGGGTGTTCGGCTCCCTGATCGGCGGCGTCGTGGTCCTGGTGGCCTTCCTGGTCATCGAGACCCGGGTGGCCAACCCGCTGTTCAATCTCGCATTGTTCAAAATGCGGTCCTTCACCTTCGGCAATATCGCCAACCTGATGGCCTCGCTCGGCCGTGGTGGTCTGCAGTTCATCCTGATCATCTGGTTGCAGGGCATCTGGCTGCCGCAGCACGGTTACAGCTTCGACCGGACCCCGCTGTGGGCCGGCATCTACATGCTGCCGTTGACCATCGGATTCCTGGTCGCCGCGCCGGCGGCCGGCGTGATCTCCGACCGGATCGGCACCCGCTGGTTCACCACCGCTGGTCTGGCCATCACGGCCCTGACCTTCGGATTGCTGATCATTCTCCCGGTCAACTTCAACTACTGGGCCTTCGCCGCAATCCTGGTGCTCAACGGCGTCGGCATGGGCCTGTTCGCCGCGCCCAACCGGGCCGAGGTGATGAACAGCCTGCCCGGCAATGCCCGCGGCTCCGGGGCCGGGATGATGACGACCTTCCAGAACGCCGCCATGGTCTTGTCGATCGGCATTTTCTTCAGCCTCATCATCGCCGGCCTGTCCCGCAACCTGCCGACCGCGATGGACCACGGTCTGGTGACGCACGGTCTGGATGCCCACTCGGCGAACCAGATCGCGCACCTGCCCGCGGTGGCCGTGCTCTTCGCGGCGTTCCTGGGCTATAACCCGATCCAGCAGTTGCTCGGGACGCACGTGTCCTCGCTGCCGGCGGGCCAGGCGCACTTCCTCACCGGACGCAGCTTCTTCCCGAATCTGATTTCCGGCCCGTTCTCCGACGGTCTGACCGTCGCGTTCTGGTTCGCGATCGCGGCCTGCCTGATCGGCGCGGTGGCGTCGTTCCTCTGTGGACCCGCGAAGAAAAAGATTGCCGCGCCGCTGACGGTAGGTGAGGAATTGGCAAGTGTCGCCGGAGATGCCGGCGAAATCCCGACCGAGCTGGTCCAGCCGGCGACCCCGGCCGCCCTGGAGTCCGTCGCGGGCGCCAGCACCGGCTCCGCTGGCAACGGCGGGTCAACGAATGGCGGATCGGCGAGCGGGTTCCCGCGGCATGCCGGCACCATGCTGGTCGGCCGGGTCGTGGACGCGGATGGCCGGGCTCCCAAGGGCGGCGTGGTGACGGTGACCAGTCCGAGCGGTTCGCAGGCGCAGCGCGCCGCGATCGGGCCGGACGGGCAGTATTCGGTCTCCGCGCTGGCGCCGGGCAGCTACACGCTCATCGTGATCGCCCCGGGGTATACGCCGCAGGCAGTGACGGCGACGGTCAGTGCGGGCGCGACGGCCCGGCACGATTTCCGATTGGCCGGCGCGGGCGTGCTTGCCGGGCAGGTCCGTACGGCAGGGACCGCGACCGGCACGCCGGAGGCGACCGTGGTGGTGACCGACGCGCACGGTGAGGTGATCGCCCAGACGAGCACCGATACGGCCGGCGAATTCCGGATGGCCGGGCTGCTGAGCGGGCCGATCACGGTGACCGCGCAGGCGCCGGGACACCGGCCGGCGATCGCCACCGTGGACATCCGGCAGGGCAGCACGGTCGGCACGGTGCTGGCCCTGGTGCCGGTCGGCTCGTTGGCTGGGGTGGTCACATCGCCTACCGGGAAGGGGATTCCGGATGTCGCGGTGGCCCTGATCGGCGTCGACGGCAACATTGTCGCGACGGTGACGACCGACGAGGCGGGCCGGTACGAGCTGCGGGATCTGCCCCGCGGCGACTACACGATCGCGGCCAACACGTACGAGAGCGGGACCGCGGCGGTCACCATTCGCGACGCCCTGAACACCACAGCGGATGTCGCGCTGGGTGCGGCCACAGCGGTGCGGAGCGAGGAGATCAGCAGCCTGCGGCAGGGCTGACTTTCTCGACCGGAACGACCGGTGCGGCAGCGGATTCGTTGCCGCACCGGTCGCTTTCCGGACACATTGCGGAAGGCGGCGTTGACTCCGCCGGGATACGAATGACAGATCATTCGTCGTATCACCCGGAGGTACGTTCGTGGTCGACGACGCTGAACGACTAGCGCCGCTGAGCCGGGTTACTGCCAGATGCGGACGTAGTCGACGTACATGGTGGAGGTGAAATCCAGCGGGGCGTCGGCGATATTCCCCTGTGCGTAGGGGATGATCTCGTGCGAGGCGATGGCGAATTCGGAAACCTGGCTGATCAGTTTCGGGTCGGTGATGGTACGGACGACCGTGCCGTCGTAGCTGAAGGTCAATTGAGTGGACGTCCAACTCGTCGTGAAGGTGTGATACCAGGTCCCGTCGTGCAGGCCGGGGGCGGTCGCGACGACATTCGACGACTGGTGGTCCGCGCCGTACCCGTCCCAGTGAATCGTCACGCCGTACTGGTCCGAGGCGCTGAAGCTCTCCAGAATGTCGATTTCGGCGCCGTCCCGGGCGGTGCCGTCGACGACTCCGCCAGGGGTCAGCCCGTTGACGGCCTGCAGCCAGGCCGCGGCCAGGTGCCCCTGGGTCGGCGGAATGTGGATGCTGTATTCGATGGTGCCGAAGGTGAGGCCGAATTTCCCCTGGGTGTCGATCCGGCCACCACCGTACGAACTCGGGCCGAGGTTGCTGATGTCGATGGCGAGGGCGCCATTCGTCACCCGAACGTTCGATGCCTTGTACCAGTAGTCGATCCCGTTGCTCTGGGTGCCGCGGTCGACATCGAGAATGTTCCATTTCCCGGTATCCACCGCGGTGCCGGTGAATTCGTCGCTGAACACCAATGTCGAATGCGGCCGGACACCGCTTCGG
Organism: Mycobacteriales bacterium; assembly: GCA_036267955.1. Taxonomy (GTDB): domain Bacteria; phylum Actinomycetota; class Actinomycetes; order Mycobacteriales; family QHCD01; genus DATAVB01. The sequence goes on from DATAVB010000117.1 coordinate 38,666, forward strand.
GGGCGGACCCGCCGCGGCGTCGCTGGGTCGACCAGGCACGGCGTACGGCCGGTTGCCGCCGACGCGCGGCCGGTCGAGGTTGCGCTCACCGCGGCGCCGACCCCGACCGCGCCGGCGGCACGCAGCAGGGTGCGGCGGGACATTCCTGGCTGATTCATGTACGGCTCCTCGGTTGTCGTCGCGATCCTGCGATCGGTGCACCGGTGAGCTGACCGTTGTTCACCACCGATCGGATGTCAAGAAAAACCGCGCCAATCGATCAGAAACAGAACTAGATTGCATTCCGCGCCGTCGAGTCGCGGACGATCAAGCGCGGCAGCACGTCGATATGGCGGGCCGGGGCGTCCGGGTCGGCCACCAGTTCCAGCAGGGTCCGGGCGGCGAGGGCGCCGAGTTGCCGTTTTGCCGGCGATACCGCGGTCAGCGTCGGCCGGGCGAATTCGGAGAATTCGTCGTCGTAGGCGACGATCGACAACCGTGCCGGCACCGGGAGATCGTCGGACAGGCCGTTCTGCAGCAGCCCCAGCGCGTCCTCGTCGGAGTGGCAGAGCAACGCGGTGATCCCGGCCTTGCGCAACTTCCGGCCGAGCCGCCTGGTCCGCGGCCGGTCCCACTTGGGCCAGCCGGCGATCTCGGCGCCGGAGACATCGGGCAGACCGTCGGGCAGACCGAGGTTGCCGATCGCGTCGAGCCAGCCCTGCCGCACGCTCTGCGACGTCGGAGTGTCGCCCCGGGCGAAGAGCGCGATCCGCCGGTGCCCCAGCCCGTACAGGTGCCTGATCGCGGCGATTGCGCCGCTCTCGTGCGCCGTCCGTACCGAGGAGGCCCCAGTCGTCTCGGGGTCGGCGAATCGCCGTTCCAGAAGTACGGTTGGCACCTCCAGCCGGCCGACCCAGTCATGGTCGGTGTGGTCGCCGATCGCGGCGGGTGCGATCAGCAGCGCCTCGGCGCCGGAGCCGAGCAGCCCGTCGACCAGTTCCCGTTCTCGGGCCGGCTCGTAGTCGGAGACGGCCAGCAGCAACCGGTTCTGCGCGGCCGGCAATGCGGCCCGGATGCCGTCGATGACGCGCTGGAAGTAATACGGCGACTTCGGCACCAGCACGCCGATGGTCGGGACCGGTTCGGCGGTGGCGGCGGTGGCGGCGGTCGGCGGCGGCGGCTGGCTACGCCGGACCCGGCCGGGCGGATCGGTCAGTACGGCACCGCCGTGCACCTTGTGCAGCATGCCCTGCCGGACCAGCCGATCCAGATCGCGGCGCACCGTCACATCGGAGACGCACAGCCGGGTGACCAGCTCGGCGACCCGCACCGAGCCGGACCGGCGGGCCAGCTGCATGATCAACGCGGACCGCTCGACCGCCAGCATCGAGGCCTCCTCGGGCCGCCGGGAAAGGCCTCAGATGTTAGTTCAACCAGCAACGGGCTCGGGAGGGCGGCCGATCCTGGACGGGACGGCCAATACGGCGGCCGACTGGCGGATGATGGGCGGGAGCAGAGGAGATCACGTGCGGGTCAAAGAGATACGCGTCCGACACCAGCAGCGACCGCATTCGGCCGAGCCGATCCGGGATGCGCTGCAGACATTGAGCGGCGGCGGTTCGGTGACGGTGGAGATCGAGGCCACCGACGGGCTGGTGGGCACCGGGAGCACCTCGTTCGGCCGGATCGACGGCGCGCCGCGGACCCTCGCGACCCTGATCGAGGAGGAGCTCGTCCCGGTCGTGCTCGGCCGCGACGTCACCGAGATCGGCGCGATTGTCGAATCGCTGAAGGTGGAGACCGAATATCACGGCAGCTCCGGGCTGACGACCTTCGGCATCAGTGTCCTTGACGTCGCGCTGTGGGATCTGCTCGGCCGGGCGCATGGCGTCCCGACGTATCAACTGTGGGCGCCCTACCGCGACCGGGTGCCGGCCTACGCGATGGTGGGCTGGTCGAATTTCGACCTCGACGGGGTACGCCGGCAGTGCGGTCGCGCGGTGGAGCAGGGATTTCGCGGGGTCAAGATGAAGGTCGCGGCCGGCGACCTGGACGACGACGTGCGCCGCATCGAGGCGGTCCGGGCCGAGGTCGGTCCGGACGTCAGCATCATGGTCGACGCCAACCAGGTGCTCAACCTGGAAGAGGCGCTGCGCCGCGGCACCGTCTATGCCGGCCTCGGCGTGAGCTGGCTGGAGGAGCCGCTGCGGGCCGATGACGCGGCCGGCTATGCCGAATTGGTCCGCCGCGCCCCATTGCCGATTGCGACCGGCGAGAACCTGTACGGCGCGCGGGAATTCCGCGATTTCTTCGAACGGCGGGCATTCGGGGTGGTGCAGCCGGACCTGCGCCGCGCCGGCGGCCCGACCGAGATCCGGGCCATCGGGGCGCTGGCCGGTGCTTTCGGAATTCCGTACGCCTCGCACGGCGGCGGTCCGGCTGCGCTCAGCCTGTTGTTGAGCGTCCCGACGGCGATCTGGTTGGAGACCGGGCTGCGTGATTCGCCGGACGCGTTCCCGCGCCTGGAGAACGGGTGCGCCCTCGCGCCGCAGGGCCCGGGTTTCGCCTGGGAGTGACGCTCAGATGTTTACCACCACGTAGTCCTTGTCGACCTCGACGTCGTAGGTTTCGCTGACGTATGGTCCCGGCTCGAAACCGGCCTCGCTGGCTTCTGCGTCGAGCCGTTCCTTCGACACGACGCTCGCCTCGTAGCTGCGGACCCGGGTCTTGGCCGGGTCGAACCACGACTGTCCGGTCTTGACGTCGAATTCCCACATATGCCAGGGACAGCGCAGAATTTCCCCGTGCCGCACGTAGTCGTACTGGCCGGGCTCGTCGGACCGCACCAACCCGGAGAGCACGCCCTCGCACAACGGGCCGCCCTCGTGCGGGCACTGGTTGCGGACCGCGAAGAATTCGCCGTCGATGTTGAAGATGCCCACCGAGCGCCGTGCCACGAAGACGATCTTGCGGGATCCGACGGGGATCTCGTCCACCGTTCCGACGACGTACCTGGCCATGCGCTGTCCTCCCGATCCGGTCTATGTCAGGCCGTACAGACTTCGAGCGTTCCCAGAGAATATCTGTTCCCTGTTCTCTTTGGACAGCCCGGCGGGCAGGGCCCGGTCCGGATTGTCGAAATCCCAGTGCGGGTAGTCGGTCGCGAACATGACCCGGTCCAGCGAGCCGAGATGTTCGAAAACCTGCAACAGGTGGCGGGGATCGGGCGGCTCCTCCATCGGCTGGGTGGTGAACCACATGTGCTCGCGGACGTAATGCGATGGCGGTTGGCTCAGGTGTGGGACCTCGGCCTTCAGCCGACTCCAGTGCTTGTCCAATCGCCACATCAGCGGTGGCAGCCAGGCGAATCCGCCCTCGATCAGCACGACCCGCAACGACGGGAACCGCTCGAACACCCCTTCACACACGAGGCTCACGACCTGGGCCTGGAACGACTGGGCCATGCCGGTGTGGTCCTCGATGTAGTACGACGGCCAGCCGGCAGCACTGATCGGATTTCCGCGGACACCGCCGCCGAAATGAATGCCGACCGGGAGGTCGTGGCGGGCCGCGGCCTCGTAGATCGGCCAGTAGCGACGCCGGCCCAGCGGCTCGGTCGTCCGTACCGACAGCAGGATCTGCGCGAATCCGGGCGTACCGGCCATCCGTTCGATTTCCGCGACGGCGAGGTCGGGGTGCTCCTGCGGGACGGTGATTCCGGCCCGCAGCCGCGGCTCGGGTTCGAGCCATTCGGCGAGTTGCCAGTCGTTCACCGCCCGGGTCAACGCGGCGGAGAACTCCGGATTGAGCTGGCTGCCCGCTCCACTGAGACAGTTCAGCATTCCGTATTCGATGTCGAGACCATCCAGATGTTGCTTGCGCATGAATTCCAGATCGCCGCCCGGCGGCAGTCCGGACGGCGGCCAGGAGTCGGCCCGCGCGCCGTGCGGGCTCCCTTTCGGATACACCGAGCCCTGGTGGCCGCGCATTCCGATGAGGTCCTCGTGTTCGCGCCAGCGCTCGGGGAGATACGGCCGGAGCGCGCCGGACGGTATCGAGTTGTGAATGTCGCAGTCGATGATCGGGCCCCGCTGTCGCCTCATATTCACCTGTCCTGACGGTCAGACGCCAACGGACGACGTCAGCGGGAGCCCGTACGTGGTGGCCGCGTTGCCGGCCATGATCTTCTGCCGCAGGGCCGGCGGCAGGCCGGCGGGTGTCGCACGTTCCGGGGTATCGAACTGCCGGTGCGGAAAGTCGGTGGAGAACAGCAGCATGTCGTCGCTGCCAAGGTGGTCGATCGCCTGCCTGACCTGGACCGGATCTTCGGGTGCGTCGATCGGCTGCAGGCTGAGCCGGATGTGTTCGTGGATGAATTCCGACGGAAACCGGTCGACCCACGGCACCTCCCGGCGCAGCCCTTTCCAATTCTTGTCAAAGCGCCACATCATCGACGGCAACCAGGTGAAACCACTCTCGATCAGCACCGCCCGCAGCCGCGGGAATTTGCTGAACACACCTTCACTCACCAGGCTGATGACCTGGGCCTGGAAGGCCTGCGCCATGTCGACGTAATCCTCGAGGTAGTACGTCGGCCAGCCGGCGGAGGTGATCGGGTTGCCGGTCGATCCGCCGGCGTAGATGCCGATTGCGAGACCGTGCCGGGCCGCGGCCCGGTACATCGGCCAGTACCGCCGCTTGCCCAGCGGATTTTCCGACCGCGCGGGCAGCAGGATCTGCACGAATCTCGGGTCGTCGCCCAACCGGTCGATTTCCTCGACCGCGAAGTCCGCGTTCTGCAGCGGAACGATGATCGAACCGCGCAGCCGGGGCTCGGGCTCGAGCCATTCGGCGAGCTGCCAGTCGTTCAGCGCCCGCGCCATCGCCGCGGCCCAGTCGTCGTTGTGGATCATCGGCACGCCGTAGGTGCAATTCACGATGCCGTAATTGATTTTCCACGGATCCAGGAGTGCGGTGCGCAGCGTGTTGAGGTCGGAGCCGGGAACGTCGCCGGACGGCGGGGTGAACTCCGGTGCGGCCGCCAATGAAGTGCCTTTGGGATAGAGGTTGGACTCCAGGCTGCCGGTGCCGCTCTCGATGAGATAGTCACGCCACCGCCGCTCCAGATAGGGATGCAGCGACGTCAGCGACCGCAGGGTGATGTGAATGTCGCTGTCGATGACAGCCGTGTCCCGGTCGTCCACTGGACGGCTCCTCGAGAAGATTTCGCATGGCGAAAGCTTGACTCCGATACTGGATGTTACGCTTCCCGCGCCTCGGGGCGCAACGAGTTGCCGGTGGCCGGCTCCGTCCACAATCGGCGCCGGCGGAATGTGTCGTCAGTCGGCGAGTTTCCGAAGTATTCCGTCCAGCGACGCCTTGCCTTCCAGACCGATTCCGGGAAGGTCGGTCGGCCGGATATAGCCGTTCTCGATCGCGTCGCCGTCGGCGAATCCGCCGAACGGCGCGAAGACGCCCGGATACGATTCGCAGCCGCCGAGCTGGAAAGCCGACGAGATTGCCAGGTTGAATTGATGCCCGCCGTGTGGCACGCACCGGGCCGCGCTCCACCCGAGGTCACTCATCGCGGTCAGGGTGCGCCCGTATTCGGTCAGGCCGTAGCTCAGCGCCGGATCCATCTGCAGCACGTCCCGGTCGTCCCGCAAGCCGCCGTAGCGCAGGAGATTCCGGGAGTCCTGCCAGGACAGCAGATTCTCACCCGTGGCCAGCGGACCCGGATATGCGGCGGCAACCTCGGCCAGCGCGGCGTAGTCCAGTGGATCGGTCGGCTCCTCGTACCACTGCAATTCGTACGGGGCCAGCGCGGCCGCGTACTCCAGTGCCTCGGGTACGTCGAACCGTCCGTTGGCATCGACGGCGAGCCGGCAACCGGCCGGCAGAATGGCCAGGACGGCCTCGATTCGTCGCAGATCCTCGGCGAGTGCCGCCCCGCCGATCTTGATCTTCACCGTGCGGTAACCGAGATCCAGATATCCCTGCATTTCGGTCTGCAGCGCGTCGACGCCGCGGCCGGGGTAGTAGTAGCCACCGGCCGCGTAGACCCAGACCCGTTGCAGCGGCGCGGTCTGCCGGCGCTCGGCCAGGAAGCGATGCAGTGGTTGGCCGGCCAGTTTCGCGGCCAGGTCCCAGGCCGCCATGTCCAAGATGCCCATGGCGACCGCCCGGTCGCCATGGCCGCCTGGCTTTTCATCGCGCATGGCGGCCGCCCACAGCCGCCCTGGCTCGAAGTGGCCGGAGTCGCGATCGAGCAGGGTCGCCGGCTCGGCGTCGAGCACCCGCGGGATCAACCGATCGCGGAGCAACCCGCTCTGCGCATACCGACCGTTCGAATTGAAGCCGTATCCGATGACCGGCCGGCCGTCCCGGACCTGGTCGGTGACCAGGGCAAGAACGCTCACGCTCATCGTGGAGAAGTTGATGAACGCGTTGCGCATATCGGTTTCCAGCGGAACGGTTATGTCGCGAATTTCGACAATGCGCATGTTGCTGACCTCTCCCGAATGAACGTCGTGGCCCGGACCGTCTCGACGTTAGTCGCTCATCACCTTGGCCTCCCGTTCGGTGAGCGACCGAATGGGGCGGGCTGGCCGGTCCCGGCTGCGTTGCGCATGAGGTCTTGACCCGCATCCGTGATCGGCCTACCCTCCCCTCATATCAGAATCGCAATTCCACAATGTGGAGTCGCGATGTATATCAGCGCGGACCGGCTCTCTCACCCAGCCCTGGATTCGTCACGCAATTTCGGCTGACGCCAGCACATTCGGAGTGGAAGAAAAGGGAGACAAACATGAGCGCGAATCACCGCACCACGCGCCGCCGTTTCCTTGGCGGCGGGCTCGCCGCCGCCGGTGGCCTGGGATTGTCGGCCTGTGGCGGAGGTACCGGCGCCTCGGTGCCCAAGGGCTGGACCAGCATCAGTTTCATGTCGATCGGCGACGCCCAGGATCAGCAGATGTTCAAGGACATGATCGCCGCCGCGCAGAAAGAAAGCCTGGACAAGGAACAGATCAAGATCGAATGGCAACCCGCGCCGGGCACCGACTGGTCCCGCACCACCGCATTGTTCGCCTCCGGCACGGCCGCTGACATCACGAGGATGGACGACGACCGGGTCTACAGCCTCGCCCTGGACAAGAAGATCCATCAGCTCGATCCGTGGATGCTGGACAAGAAAGACGGTATGAACAAGGCCGATTATTTCGACAGCTTCTGGACTGACAATTCGGTCGAAGGCTACCAGTTCTGCATGGAGCCGGCGATGAGTGCGAACGTCCTCTATTACAACAAGGACCTCTTCGAAAAGGCCGGCATTCAGGCGCCGAAGACGTGGGAGGAGGCCTGGAGTTGGGACGAGTTCGTCACCAACGTCAAGAAGCTCACTCAGAAGTCGGGTGGTCGGACCAATGTCTATGGAGCCGGTTTCCCGGTCAATATCGTCGAGCCGATGCTCTACGGCACCGGGGGCGAGGCGCTGATCGACAAGCAGACCCAGTGCGGCGTGCAGACACCGGCGGCCGCGGCCTCGATCGACGCGATGGCTCAGTTGGTCCGCGATGGCAACGCGCCCACTGTCGATGTCGAACAATTGCCGCTCTTCAACTCCGGCAAGCTGGCGATGACGTGGAACGCGATGGACTTCGTCGCGACGATCAGCACCAGCGTCAAGTGGGACATCATGCCGTGGCCGAAATCGCCGATCTACGCCACCACCAAGAATTACGCCCGGGCATTCGTCATCCCCACCAGCGCAAAGGAACCGAAGGCCGCCTATCTGGCGCTGCGGGCGTTGTGCGGCAAGGCCGCGTCGGAGGTGATGGCGAAGCGGCAGTGGGCCGTGCCGAACTTCAAGGCCTCGGCCGAGGGTGCCGCGTTCACCGACCACCCGTCGCCGTCGAACAAGGCGGTGTGGTCGGAGACGTTGAGCTCCACCGGCGAACATCCGGTGATGATCCGTATGCCGCGCGGGCCGATCGGACTGGCCTGGGCGAGCGCCTTCGTGGAAGGCACCCTGGCCAACGGCCTGATGAGCGGCAAGATGGCGACGAAGGACTACATTTCTCGCGCCCGGACCCAGGTGAATGCCGAGATCAAGAAAGAGAAATGGACCTCGGACGAGGGTCTGAAGCGGCTGCAGGCGAGTGGCGCGTTGGCTGATGCCAACGCCAAGGTCGTCTCCTAGGCCATGGCTGCCACCCAGCAGGCCGTTCGGGCGGTCGGCCGACCGCGGGCCCGCAAACGCGCCGTCTGGCCGGCCGTGCGGGGCTGGTTGTTCATCGGCCCGGTCGTCGTAGGAACGTTGCTGTTCAACGTCATCCCGATGATCCCGACGTTCTACACCAGCCTCACCAACTGGGACGGGATCAGCTCGCCGCAATGGATCGGATTCGGCAATTACCACCAGATCTTCAGTGGCGGTGACCCGGAGTTCATGCGCAGCCTGATCAACACGATCATCTACACGGTTGCCTACGTGCCCATCGGAATCGCCGTCGGTCTGGTCCTGGCCCTGCTGACCAATCGGCAGAGTCGCGGCATCACGATATTCCGGGCGCTGTTCTTCATCCCGGTCGTCACGTCCCTGGTTGCGATCGGCATGGTGTGGCGGTGGATCTTCGACTCGCAGTACGGGGTGCTCAACTGGTTGTTGAGCCTGGTCGGGATCACCGGGCCACACTGGCTGGGCGGGTCGGTGTCGGCCATGATCGCGGTTCTGATCACCGGCATTTGGGCGATCATGGGCTACAACATGGTGATCCTGCTCGCCGGGCTGCAGAACGTCCCGGCCGAGCTGATCGACTCCTCCAAAGTGGACGGAGCTGGTGCCTGGGCCCGTTTCCGGCACGTCATGCTGCCGGTCCTGACGCCATCCCTGTTCTTCCTGATCATCACCTCCACGATCGGGTCCTTCCAGGTGTTCGCGCTGATCTTCGTGATGACCAGCGGCGGCCCCGGTGACAGCACCTACGTCTACATCTACGAGCTCTGGTACCAGACCTTCCAGCTGCGGAAGATGGGATTCGGCTCGGCGATGGCGGTGTTGCTCTTCATCGTGCTGGGCGTGATCACCTGGCTCCAGTGGCGCCTTTCCAAGAGGTGGGTGTTCTACCAATGATCGAGACGGTCAGCACGGTGGATTCCGAGTCTCCGGTCGCCGTCAAGGCGAAGCCGGCCCGCGTCGGCCGCGAGAGCCGCTGGTCGAAGGCCCTGGTCTATCTGGCCTGCGTCCTGATCGCCTGCACCACGGTCGGGCCGTTCGTCTGGATGCTGTCGACCTCGTTCAAGCTGCCAACCGAGGCAGTCACCTTCCCGCCGAAGTGGATACCGAAGCCGTTCGTCCTGGAGAATTACACCTACCTGTTTAACAACGACATCCTGCCGTTCGGCCGATTCTTCATCAACAGCAGCTATATCGCCGTACTCGTGGTGATCGGCCGGCTGCTCGTCTGCTCGCTCGGCGCGTACGGATTCGCCCGGCTGGATTTCCCGGGCAAGAATGCGGCCTTTGTCATGTTGCTGGCGTCGCTGATGATCCCGGACATGCTGACCGTGATCCCGCTGTTCTCCGTCTACGCCAAGCTGCACCTGATCAACACGCACTTCCCGCTCATCGTGCCGCCGATCGTCGCCAATACCTTCGGCACGTTCCTGATGCGCCAGTTCTTCATGGGGATACCGAAGGAATTCGAGGAGGCGGCGCTGCTGGACGGCGCCTCGCACCTGCGGATCTTCCTCACCATCATGCTGCCGCTGTCGAAACCAGCGCTGGCAACGCTGGCAGTCTTCACCTTCATGAACAGCTGGAATGACTTCTTCAACCCGCTGATCTACCTGACCGACGTCTCCAAATTCACCCTGCCGGCCGGGCTGGCGTTCTTCCAGGGGGAGAACGCGACGCAGTACACCCAACTCATGGCCGGCACGCTGCTGTCCGTGGTCCCGACGCTGGTGCTGTTCATGGCCGCCCAGCGCTATTTCATCCGTGGCATCAGCATGAGCGGCCTCAAATAGCCGCCGGTCTGGGGGATTTCATGGCATCGCCGTTCATCGGTGTCCAACTCGGCTCGCACAGCATTTTCGACGAGGGGGTCGACCACGTCCTGGACGTCCTCCAACAGAAGGCCCGGATCAACACCCTGCTGCTCTACAACCACGCGTACCAGCGGTTCGCGCAGAACCGGCCGGCCGAGGGGTTGGCCGACCACGGCCGGGGTGTGCGGCGGCGCGAACGCCAGGCAGTCGGGCACAGTTGGGTGACATCGCACGACGAGCACTACGCCGGCACGTTTCTGCGGCACGAGCGGTCCGCCGACGAGTACGCCGATCGGGACGTGCTCGATGAGGTCGCCGGTCCGGCCGCCGACCGCGGGATGCAGGTATATGCCCGGATGCTGGAGGGACACGAGGGCTGGATCGCCGGCTACGTCGACAACTGGCCGAAGATCCTCACCGTCGATGTGTACGGCCGGCGCGGCGCCCTTCCGTGTTGGAACAACCCGGACTACCGCACCTGGTTGGTCTCGACGGTCGAGGACGTGGTGAGCCACCACGCGATCGACGGCTACATGTACGGCTCCGAGCGCAGCGGCCCGCTGTCGAACCTGCTGACCCGCGGGCAGACACCGGGCTGCTTCTGCACCTACTGCCAGCAGTCCGGGCATCGACGCGGCATAAACGTCGACCGGGCGATCACCGGATTCACCGCGCTGGACCGGCTCGCGGCGGATTGCCGGGACGGGAAACGCCCGCCGGACGGATACCTGGTCGCGTTCCTGCGCATCCTGCTGCATTATCCCGAGGTGCTGCGCTGGGAATACGAATGGCACCAGGCCAAGGAATCAGTGGCCCGCGACATCTACGGAACCGTCAAGACGATCAATCCTTCGGTGCAGGTCGGCTGGCACGTCTACCACGCCGTCACCTGGGATCCGATCTACCAGGCCGAGATGGACTACGCCGACATGGTGTCCTATTCGGACTGGCTGAAACCGGTGGTCTATCACGACATCGCCGGCGTCCGGATCCGCGACCGGTTCCTCACCCCGCTGTCCCGGTCAATTTTCGGTGACCTGTCGCCGGCGACGCTGCGCACGTTTCTCTTCGAGGCGCTCGGCTACGACCCGGCGGCTGAGGCGGAATTTGATGAGTTGCCGACCCAGGGCATGTCACCGGAATACGTGTGGCGGCAGGTCCGGCGATGTGTGGTGGCGGTGGACGGGAAGATCCCGGTCTACGCCGGGGTCGGCTTCGACGTCCCGACGGATGGAAATCCGATGCGCAGCGCGCCGGACCGGGTGCACCGGTCGGTGTACCGGTCGTTCGAGGCCGGTGCCGCCGGGTTGCTGGTGTCCCGGGAATACGACGAGATGCGGATGGAGAACCTGGAGGCGGTGGGCCGCGGCATCGACGACGCGCTCGCCGCCGGCTTGATCCCGGACGCGGCGCTGACGGTGGGGCGGTGACGGGCATGAACAAAGCTTTCGTAGGCGTCCAGGTGGCCGGAATCTCCTTTCTGGACGAGGGATTCGGCGCTCTGGTGGACCGGCTCGTCGAGCACGGAGCGGTCAATACACTGGTGGTGCCCACCCAGTCGTTCGGCACCGTGCAGCAACGCCGTACCCCCACCGACCTGCCGTGGTCCGGGCACGGCCGCGAGGAGCTCAACTACCCGGTCGGCGGTTCGTACGCCACCCCGCACGCGCGCTATTACGCGGGCACGGTGCTGCCTGCGTTCCGTACCCGGGATCCGGAATTCGACGGCGTCGACGTACTGGAGCGGCTCATTCCGGAGGCGCGCAGTCGCGGCGTCAAGGTTTTCTCCTGGATCTACGAGAATCCGTACTCCTCCATCGCGGCGCATGTGCCGAACTGGTCGCGGGTGTTGCAGGTCGACGTCTTCGGCCGGCGCCACCGGCTACCCTGTTTCCGCAACCCCAGCTACCTCAACTGGTGGCTCAGCATTGTCGAGGACCAGCTCAAAAGCTACGACTTTGACGGGATCCAGTACGGCTCGGAGCGGTTCGGACCGCTCGGCAACCTGCTCAAGGGCGGCATCTCCGGGGTTTCCGCGGTGCCGCACTGTTTCTGCGAACACTGCCGGACCGCGGCCGAGATCCGGGGTATCGATGCGGAGCGCGCGATCGCCGGCTACACCCAGCTCTACGCCTGGCGGCAGGAGCGGGCCGGCTCGAAACCCGAGGGCGAGCGGGCGCTGGTGCTCTTCCTGCGCGCCTTGTTGAAATACCCGGAAATTCTCGCCTGGGAGCAGCTCTGGCACGACGGATTTTCCGGCCTGCAGCGACAGCTCTACGGGGTGGCGAAGACGATCGCACCGGAGAAACCGGTCGGCTGGCACGTCTGGCACCAGAACTCGTTCTCGCCGCTGAGCCGGGCCGAGGTCGACTTCGCCGACATGGCGCGGTATTCGGACTTCATCAAGCCGGTGCTCTATCACAACTGCGCCGGTCCGCGGTTGCACCGGCATATCGAACAGCTGCGCGAGACCGTGTTCCGCGATGTCAGTGAGAGCACGCTTTTCGACGTCTATCAGGGCACGCTCGGATATGCCGAGAAGCGCTCGGTCGAGGAGATCTCCACCGCCGGGCTGTCGGGTGACTACGTGCGCCGGGAGACCGCCCGGGTGGTGGCCGCGGTCGACGGTGCGGCGGCGGTCTATCCCGGCATCGACGTCGACATCCCGACCGCCCCCGATGAGAAGAAGACAACGCCGGAGGATGTCCGGGACGGCGTCGCCGGGGCCTTCGAGGGTGGCGCTGACGGTGTGATCCTGTCCCGGAAATACTCCGAGATGCAGCTGGACAACCTGGCCGCAGCCGGCCAGACGATCCGGGAACTGGGTCTGGCCTGACGGATATGCGGGATGATGGTGGTGACAGGTGTGGCCGCAATTGAGGAGTGTGTGTGAGTCCGACCAGCTATGCCATCGTCGGCAGTGGTTACCGTTCCGGTTATTTTCTCCGCATCGCCCGAGCGTTGCCCGAGCGGTTTCGAGTCGCCGGGGTGGTGACCCGGACCGCGGAACGCGGGGCTGAGGTCACCGCCGAATGGGGTGTCCCGACCTTCCGTACGCTCGAGGACCTGACCGCGGCCGACCGGCCGGAATTCGCGATCATCTCGGTGCCGTGGTCGGTGACCCCGGATGCGATCCGGGAATCGGTCGCCCTTGGTATCCCGGTGCTGGCCGAGACGCCGCCGGCGCCCGATCTGGACGGGCTGCGTGCGCTGTGGGCGGACGTCGGGGCCGGCGGGCTGGTGCAGGTCGCCGAGCAGTATCTGCTGGATCCGCCCTATGCGGCGGCGTTGGCCGTGGTCCGGGACGGCGTCATCGGTCGGCCGACCTCGGTGCAGCTGTCCTCGACCCAGCTTTATCACGCGGTCTCGCTGATCCGCGGCCTGCTGGGGATCGGGTTCGAGCCGGCCGAGGTCAGCGCCCGGGCGTTCGTCGCGCCGGCCGCCAATCCGTCCACCCGGGGTGGCTGGACCGGTGGCACCACGCCGCAGGACCTCACCACAACGCTCGCGACGATTGACTTCGGCGGCCGGATGGGGCTGTACGACTACACCGACAACCAGTGGCGCAATCCGATTCGCACCAACCGGCTGGTGGTGCGCGGCTCGCTCGGCGAGATCGTCGACAACGAGGTGATCCGGATGCTGGACGGCAGCACTCCGGTGCAGTCGCCGTTCCTGCGCCGGCACACCGCCGGGGACCTCACGGTGGCGGGGCTGGATCTGGAGCACATCAGCCTCGACGGCAAGCCGGTGTACCGAAATCCCTACAACGGCGCACTTTTCCCGGACGACGACATCGCTGTCGCCGCGCTGATCGAGCAGACCGGCGCCTGGTGCCGCGACGAGGGCCCGGCGCCGTACCCGCTGGCCGACGCCTGCCAGGATCACCACATCGGCCTGGCGATAGGGGAATCGGTGGCCACCGGGAAGCCCGTGGTGACCAGCGCCGAGGCGTGGGCGAAATAGCTCTCGGTGTGCGGCGGTCAGGTCAGCGATCCCTCGACCGATCGAAGTGCGCCTTACCCGGCGGCAGCCCTGCTGTCTGCGATCGAAGTGCGCTTTCATCGGCGGTGGGCCGGTTCTGGCCGATCGAAGTGCGCTTTACCCGGCGGTGGGCCGGTTCTGGGCGATCGAAGTGCGCTTTACCCAGCAGAAGTCGCCGTAGAAGCGGGTAAAGCGCACTTCGATCGGCGCACCGCGGCCGTATATCGCGGCAGGGCACCGCGATCGCCGCGATCCGGGCAGCGAGTTGGTGATCATGCAGAAAAGGCTCGTCTCCACGGCGTGTCGCGGGCCGTTTCTGCATGATCACGAATGTGGGCGGCCAATTGTTCGTCGATCTTGAAGTTATCGCCCACCGGTGTCCGAAATGCGGGGCTTTATCATCAAGATCGACGAGGAGGGGCGGGACGCATTAGGCCAGGCGGGCTCGGCGGGGGCGGGTTCGGCGGGGGCGGGGGCAGCGGGGGATCGGCGGAGATCAGGTTCAGCGGGAAACGGCGGCCGCGCTCAGTCAGGGGTTAACGGGGGCGGGGTTTCGGCGCCACCATGCGTTGCGTTGCGACGGCGGCTCCACCCCGGGCCCATTCCTCGAACGGCAGGGCGCGGACGATCAGTTCGCAGTCGGACGCCGCCCCGAAAGCCTGCGCGGTAAAGGTTTCCCGGATGTGGTCGGCGAACAGGTCGTATGAGGCGACCCCCTCGCCGGAGATGATGATCCGCTCCGGTCCGATGAGGTTGGCGACCGATGCGATCGCCAACCCGAGCGCGTGCCCGGCGCGGGCGAAAACGGCGCGTACGGCCGGGTCGCCGGCGTGCGCCAGCCGTACCGCCTCGGTCATCGACAGCCGCTCCTTACCGCTGGCCTGGCGGGCCTGCTCGACGATCGCCTGGGTGGAGGCGACCGCCTCGACGCAGCCGGTGTTGCCGCAGGTGCACATCCGGTCGGTCCCACCGACGGGCAGATGACCGACCTCCCCGGCCACCCCGTGCGCGCCGCTCACCACCCGTCCGTCGATCGCCAATCCGCAGCCGATCCCGGTCCCCACCGTGATCAGCGCGAAGGACGCCATCCCGGCGCCAGCGCCGAACCATTGCTCGGCGACGGTCAACGCCCGGACATCGTTCTCGATGACGGTCGGGATCCCGGTGGCGCGTTCGACCAGCTGCGCCAGCGGCACGCCGTGCCAGTGCAGGAAGGGGGAGTGATGCACCGTGCCGGTCGCACCGTCGACGTCGCCGGAGATTGTCACCCCGAGGCTGTGCACCGGCCGGTCCGACTGCGTCAACCGCTTGACCAGCCGGGCGATCGCCGACACCACGCTGTCGACATCGCGGGAATCCAGCTCGGCCCGCCGGGTCGCCAACGGGGCCGCGGTCAGATCGGTCAGCACCCCGATTAGCTCGTCGGTGGTGATCTTGACCCCGAGGAAACTGGCCCGCTCGCCCCGGACCGCCACCAGCGTCGCCGGCCGCCCGGCGAGATGGTCGCCGGTCGGTCGGCCGACCTCCACGATCCAGCCGTCCTCGAGCAGTGGAGTGGCCGCCTTTGTCACCGCGCCGGCCGACAGCCCGGTGCGCCGGCCCACCTCGGCCCGGGTAAGCGGGCCGTGGGCGAGCATGGTCTGGAACACCAGCGCGGCGGCCGGCGCTCGGTTGGGAAGGTCCACAGTCCTGATCATAGCTTTCCGGTGGAAACGATCACCCGGGCCGAAACATTCTTCGTCATATCGAAAGTCGGCAGGGTGCATGGCGCGTGGGTTCGACCAGATGTCCACTTTATATTGACGACGGAACAAAACTCTGGATACAGTGCCCGCACTCGACGGAGGTGTGGACTCGACGAATCGAGACCCTCCACCATGCCGGCCTCTCGGAGGAGCCATGGCAGCGTCACGTCGGTGTATCGGTCGTACGGGATTGGCGGGTCGGGCCGTGCTGGTCATGGCGCTCCTGGTGGCGTCATTCCTGTCGGTCACGGTCAGCCGCGCACCGTCCGCGGGCGCGGCAATCAACGGTCTGGCCCAGCATCCGTATCTGGGGTGGAGCAGTTGGAGCCTGGAATCGACGAATTACCCGGGCGTCAATCCGACCGGCAGCGCGAGCTGGCTGACCGAGGCGCATGTCCTGCAGCAGGCCGATGTGATGGCGGCGAAGCTGAAATCGCACGGATATGAATACATCAACATCGACGCGGGCTGGCAGGACGGCGTCGACGCGTACGGCCGGCCGAAGCCGAAACTCTCGACCTTTCCGGACGGGATTCCGTACGTCGCCAATTACGTCCACAAGAAGGGTCTGAAGCTCGGCATCTACACGGTGGTCGGGCTCGGCATGGACGCCTACAACGGCGGCAAGACGAAGATCTACGGTACGAAGGACTGCCACACCAGTGACATCGTCTATCCGGACCTGCGCCTTACCAACGGCTGGAACGGCGCGTACAAGATCAATTACGCGAGCCCGTGCGCGCAGGCCTATGCCAATTCGATCGCGGATCTCTTCGCGGGCTGGGGAGTCGATTTCGTCAAGATGGACGGTGTCGGGCCGGGCTCGTTCCAGGGCGGGGCGAATTACGACAACACCGCTGACGTCGCGGCCTGGGGGCGGGCGCTCAAGCAGACCGGCCGGCCGATCCAGTACACGATCTCGTGGGCGCTGAGCCACCAGCAGGCCGACACCTGGAAGAAATACACCAACGGCTGGCGGATCGACACCGACGTCGAATGCTATTGCGACACGCTGGTCACCTGGGACGCATCGGTGAAACAGCGTTGGAACGACGTGGTGCAGTGGATCCCCGATGCCGGACATGGCTCCTGGAACAATCTGGATTCCCTCGATGTCGGCAACGGGAAGATGGACGGGCTCACCGAGGCCGAACGGCAGAGCTACATGACGTTGTGGGCCATCGAGAAGGCGCCGCTGTTCTCCGGCGACGACCTCACCACGCTCGACAGCTACGGAATGTCGCTGCTGACCAACGACGAGGTGCTCGCCCTCGACCAGTCGGGCCCTCCGGCGAAGCCGGTGAGTCAACGTTCCAACCAACAGGTGTGGTCGGCCAGGAATGCCGACGGCAGCTACACGGTCGCACTGTTCAATATGGACAGTACGGCGGCGACGGTCACCGCCGAGTGGGGCGACCTGGGGATTTCCGGAGCGGCGGACATCCGGGATCTGTGGTCGCTCCGCAATCTCGGAAAGGCCACCGACGCGTTCGGGGCGAGCCTGCCGGCGCACGGCTCGCGGCTGCTCCGGATCACACCGCATCAGGGCAGCGGTCCGACTTTGCCGACCGGCCTGCACGGCACTGCGTCGACCGC
>DATAVB010000118.1:0-190878 GCA_036267955.1 Mycobacteriales bacterium
GCGTAGAAGCCGTTGCCGTTGTAGTAGCTGTAGGTCATGTCGACGTGGAACGGCTCGTCGTACCCGGTGAAGGCCGGGTAGAGGAACGTGCACATCGTCATCAGCGAGATGAACAGCCCGGTGATCACCCAGACCAGCAGCGGCGGGCGCCAGGCCGGCCGTTCGCGGTCCTGCAGGTCGGACTCGATGCTGGCCGGCAGCCGGATGCCGCCGATATAGGCGGTCCGTTCGTCGTTGACGTCGTCGAAGGTCGGGACGCGGCGGGTCGGGTGCGGCGCGGAGTCGGGTACGAAGAACGGCTCGCGCGACGTGGGAGTGTCGCTGGCGGCTGGTTCTGGTTCTGGTTCTGACACCGGCGCCGGGTCCGGGACGGCGCTCGGGGTCGCGACCGTGTCCTGCTGGTCGGCCGCCGTCGCCTGGTCGGGCCTCCCCTGGTCGGCCTCGCGGGGTGCCTGAGGCTCGCGCCACGGATTTTCCGGCCGGCTCTTCTCCGCCTCGCGCTTCACCGACCGGTTATCGACGGGCTGGTTTTCGCCGGGCTGGTTTTCGCCGGGCTGGTTTTCGACCGGCGGGCTGATCGCGGCGCGGTCGACGCCGGGCTCGTCGTCGTAGAAGTCGACATCGTCGTCCACGACGGGGGCAGCGGGGTCGTCCACGACGGGAGCAGCGTCATGCGGGAAGGCACCGTTATCTGGTAAGGCACGGTTATCTGGTAAGGCACTCTGGTCAGTTCGACCCGTGCCGGGCGTCTGGTCAGGCATCACGACTTCCGGTGGATCAGGGACACGCCGGCCCGCGTATGGACGGCGCCAGCGTAGTGGCTTGGAACCCTACCGCTGCGGATTGCCCCGTCCGGCGTTGCGTCCGAGCCCCGGTGGTCACCCGGCATCTACGATGCGCCAGTGAGTCCAACGACGGAGTCCATGTACGCGGTGATCCCGGCCGGCGGCAGCGGTACCAGGCTGTGGCCGCTGTCGCGGTCCGACCGGCCGAAGTTCCTGCTCGACCTGGGGGATGTCGGCTCCGGCGGCCAAACCACTACCCCGACGCTGATCCAACAGACCCGGGCCCGACTCGATGGACTCGCCAAACCGGAGACCACGCTCATCGTCACCGGGTCCGCGCATGCCGCCGAGGTGGCCCGCCAGCTGCCGGAGCTCCCGGCCGGCAACATCATCGTCGAACCGGCCCCGCGGGACAGTGCGCCGGCCATCGGGCTGGCCGCGACCCTGATCCACCGCCGCGATCAGGATGCCGTGATGGGCTCGTTCGCCGCGGACCATCTCGTCACGGATGTTGCGGCGTTCCACACCGCGGTGCGGCTGGCCGCCGAGACGGCCCGGCACGGATTGTTGCTGACGCTGGGCCTGACCCCGACCGGACCGGAGACCGGCTTCGGCTACCTGCGGCGCGGTGAGTCGCTGGGTGGTGGCGCGTACCGGGTCGAGGAGTTCACCGAGAAGCCGCCGGTCGATGTCGCCCGCCGTTATGTCGCCGACGGCCGGTACCTGTGGAATGCGTCGATGTTCGTCTGGCAGACCGAGACCTTCCTGGCCGAGCTGCGCCGGCAGGTGCCGGAGCTGTACGACGGGCTGCAGCGCATCGCCGACGACTGGGACACGCCACGGCGCGATGAGACGCTCGGCGCGATCTGGCCGACGCTGCCCAAGCGGCCGGTCGATACGGCCGTGATGGAAGGTGCCGGTGCGCGCGGCCTGGTGGCGACGGTGCCGGCCGATCTCGGCTGGACTGACGTCGGGGACTGGGACACGCTGGCCGACGTGCTGCCGGCCGGGTCGGACGGCGTGGTCCGGCTGGGCCCGGGGACGGTGCTGGCCCACGACACCGCCGGAACGCTCGTCTACGGCGGCACCGACCGCATCGTCGCGACGCTCGGCGTCACCGACCTCGTGGTGGTGGACACCCCGGATGCCGTCCTGGTCTGCCACCGGGACCGGGCCCAGGACGTGAAGGCCCTGGTGGACGAGTTGAAGGCCGCCGGCCGCACCGACCTGACCTGACGACCCGCATTCCCGGACGAGCACAAACCAAATTGCGCCAATGTGGCGTTGGGGCAATCTAGCCACCCCAACGCCACATTGGCGCAAAAGGAAAAGCGAAAAGGGAGTGCGTACTAGCGGAGGGTCGCCCAGACAACCGACCACGGGAACGGCTTGGAGACCGCGCGGACCTCGGCGACCTTCGAGACGAATTGGACGAACTTCGCGGTCGACCAGTGGTTGAGGTGGCCCGGGGTGTTGCCCAGATCCTTCGGGTACCGGCCGGTCAACAGGTTGCAGCCGCGGAAGATCGGCTCGCGGGGCACCGACAGCAGCAGTTGACCGGTGCCGACCCGGGCCAGCTCGGCCAGCCCGGCCTCGGGGTCGGTCAGGTGCTCGAAGACCTCGACGCAGACGATCAGGTCGAACGAGTTGTCCGCGAACGGCAGGCGGTGCGCGTCCGCGTGCAGGTACGACGGGCCCGGCCGGGTCTTCCACTCGGCCCGCAGACCGGCGTCGGGCAGATCGATGCCGGTGGCACGGCCGAAGCGGGTATGCAGCTTCTGCGAGATGACGCCTTCGCCGGCGCCGACCTCCAGCGGGCTGGTCGGCGGCTTCGGCTCCGCGCCGATCCGGGCCAGCATCTCATCGAGGCGGTCCACCCAGCGGTTGGTGAGATACCGGATCGCCGGGTTCTTCGCCGTGTACTTCGCCGTATGGTTGCCGATGACGATGCCGGGAGTCTCCGGCGCGGTCGCGGTCTGGGTCGGTGACGTATTCGTGGACATCGGTGTCTGAATCCTCCGTGGCCCGGGTGGTGAACCGGACCAAGATTAGGGCGCGTGCCGCGCTTTCGTTAGCCTGCCTGGCGTGAAGCTACCGTGAAGCTGCACCCGAAGGCGAATACGGCCCTGCGTGTTGGCTTCGTCCTCGTCGCTGTGGCCCTGCTTGTGTACGCCGTTGCCAGCAAATGGGGCGATGTGCGCGACGCGCTGTCCCGGATGGGCCCGCTGCCCGTCATCGGGTCGCTGGCGCTCGCCATCATCGGGCTCTTTTTCACCTGCATGTGCTGGCGTGCCCTGATGTCCGAACTGGGCAGCCCGCTGCCCATGGTGGCCAGCATTCGGGTGTTCTTCCTGTCCCAGGTCGGGAAGTACCTGCCCGGCAGCGTCTGGCCGTTCGTGGCGCAGATGGAGATGACCCGCGACCTCGGCATTCCGCGGGAACGGTCCGGCACCGCCGGTCTGCTGTTCCTCGGGCTCAACCCGTTGACCGGCATCATCGTCGGCGCGGTGACGCTGCCGTTCGTCAGCCCGCACACGCTGCGGGAGTACTGGTGGTCGCTGCTGATCGTGCCGATCGGGCTGGCGATCCTGCACCCGAAAGTGCTCAATCCCCTGCTGCGGCGGGCTTTCAAGATCCTCAAGCGGCCCGCGCTGGAGCGGCCGCTGCGGGCGTACGGCCTGGCGAAGGCCGCCGGTTGGCTGATCGTGACGTGGGTCTTCTACGGCCTGTCGATCCTGGTGATGGCTGCCCCGCTGGGAGTGCATGGCGGGAAGGCGCTGCCGGCCTCGATCGGGGCGTACGCGCTGGCCTGGTCGGCTGGGTTCATCTTCATCATCGCGCCGGCCGGGCTCGGTGTCCGGGACGCCGCGCTGGTGCTGACGCTCTCCACGGTCATGTCGACGCCGTCGGCGACCGCGGTGGCGGCGGTGTCGCGGGTGGTGCAGACCCTGGGCGACGGCGGTTGGGCCATGGTGGCCGGCGTGCTGCACGGCCGGGCCAAGCGCCGCAACGGCCCTGGCGCCAACGCGACCGACGACTCAACCGATGGGGCAGCCGAATCGGACCCTGACCCCAATCCCGAACCCGACCCGGAACCCGCCGAACCGCCCCGCACCGGCGGCCGGCACGCCCGCTAGCCCGCGGCCCCTGCGTATCTCGCGGCCCCGTCCCGCGCTTCTCGCGCCCTCGCCATTTGTTGATCATGCGGAAACTGTTGCTCTCACCGGCGTGTCCCGAACAGTTTCCGCATGATCAACAAAGGGCCGGGCACGGGGCCGACGGGGACGGGTCAGTCGATGACGGCGCTGATCCGTCGGCTGACGCGATGGTCGCGGGCGGCGAGTCGGACGGTGGCGCGGTCGATCAATTCGGCCACGCTCTCACCCAGCGGGGTCGGCGGCGCGTCGTAGCGGAACCACGCCAGGTCAAGCGATTCGCCGCTGATCGTGGCCTCGGCGCCGGCCGGCGCGGTGACCAGGAAACGGATGTCGAGATGCCTGGTCAGTATGCCCAGCGAGCAGGTGACCGGGTGTACGTCGAGGTCGATCGGCTCCGGATCGATGGTGAGCCCGGCGATCCCGCTCTCCTCGACCGCCTCGCGCAACGCGGCATCGCGCACCGATGCGTCACCCGCCTCGCAGTGCCCGCCCAGTTGCAGCCAGGCGCCGATCCGCCGGTGCAGGGTCAGCAGCATGGCACCCCGGGACGGGTCCACCACCAGCGCGCTGGCGGTGATGTGGCCGGGTTCGCACGACCGCTGCATCCCGTCCGAGCGCGCGGCCAGGAAGGCCAACATCGCCTCCCGCACCGCCCGTTGCCCGACCTCGGCCGGGTCGTACGACCGCAGCAGCGATACGGCTTCGTCGTGCAGTGTCATCGGGTCCAAGGTCATCGGGTCCAAGGTCATCGGGTGAGGATGAAGTCGCCGGGGTCCCGCGGCGGCCGGGGCGCCGGGTCGCCGGCGGGATGGCCGACGGCCACCGACCCCATCGGCCACCAGTCCTCGGGCAGCTCGAGTTCGGTCCGGACCAGGTCGGCGCAGAACAGCGTCGAGGAGACCCAGCAGGAGCCCAGGCCCTCGGCCGCGAGCGCCACCAGGAAGTTCTCCACGCCGGCGCCCATCGCGACGTGGAACATCGTCCGTTCCGCATCCGAGCGCCGCTCGTCCGGGTAGGCGTGCGCCCCGCCGGTCGTCACCAGGCACGGGATGACCAGCAGCGGTGCCTCGGTCAGCAGGTCGCCGCGGCGCAACCGCCGGGCGATCTGCTCCGGGGTGAAGCCGTCGCCTTGCAAATCGCGGGTCCATTGCTCGCGCATCGCGGTCAGCAGTCCGTCCCGCGCCGCCGGCGTCTCGACGACGACGAAGCGCCACGGCGTGGTGTGATGCGGCGCCGGTGCGGTGATCGCGGCCGCGACCGCGTCCCGTACGGCCTGCGGGTCGACCGGTTCGGCGGTGAACGACCGGACCGAGCGGCGGCCGGTGACCGCCTGCCGGCGGCCCTGGGTGAGCGCCTCGGCGGTGCCGAGGGAGAACATGTCGTCCTCGCCACCGCGGACCAGCGGCCGCACCCCGCGGCCGTCATCCACAGTGGGCAGTCCACGGATCACGGCGACCGGAATGCCGGTGAGCTTGCCCTTCACCAGATCCGCGGCGGCCGCGGCCTCGTCGGCCACCGCCACCTCGGTCACGATCAGCAGGTTGCCCATCGGGTCGGTCTCGCCCCGCAGGCTGACCAGCGCCGACATGCCGGCGACGCCGATGGCGTGGTCGGTGACCCCGACCCGCCAGGCGCGGCCGGCGGTGTCGCTGACCACGACCGCCACCTCGACGCCCAGCGCCTCGGCCAGGCCGGCCCGCAGCCGCGCCGCCGAGGCGTCGGAATCGGTTGGCAGCAGGGCGATCTCGTCGCCGCGCACGTTGGAGGCGTCGACTCCGGCGGCCGCGATGACGAAGCCGTGCCGGGTCTGCACGATCCGGGTCTGCGCCCGGGTCGCCACCAGCCGGACGCTCTCGTCGGTGACCGCTCGCTGGCGGGCCGCCTCCCGACCCTCCGGATCGGTCGGTACGGAGACCAGCCGTCCCTCCACTTTGGACACTGCCTTGGAGGTGACGACCAGGACGTCGCCGTCGCGCAGCCACGGGGCGTTCTTGGCGATCAGGCCGGCCAGGTCGTCACCCGGCCGCAACTCCGGAATGCCCTGTACCGGAAGGATTTCCAACCGCTCCGGACTGGTCACTGCCCGACTCCGGCCAGGTCGAGGGCGGCCTGCGCCATCGCCGCCGTGGCGGGCACGTCGGTCATCAGCAGCGGCACCGCCCGTACCGAAACCCCTGGTACGTCGGCGGTGTCGCCGGAGTCGATCAGCCAGCCGTCCAGCAGCCCGCCGCTGGACCGGGCGCCGTAATGCCGGCCGACGGCCTCGGCCGAGGTCTCCACGCCGATCGCGGACAGGCAGGCGTCGGCCATGCCGCGCACCGGCGCCCCGCCGACGATGGGGGACAGGCCGACGATCGGCGCGGGACCGGAGCGCAGCGCGTCCGCGATGTCCGGCACACCGAGGATCATGCCGACGCTGACCACCGGGTTGCTCGGGGCGAGCAGCACGACGTCCGCGCCGCCGATCGCGTCCAGCACGCCCGGCGCCGGCTTGGCCGACTCCACGCCGACCTGGACGAACTCCCGGGCCGGGACCTGGGCGTGCAGCCGCAGCCACCACTCCTGGAAGTGGATGGCCCGCCGGCCGTCCGCATCCTCGATCACAACATGGGTCTCGACCCGCTCGTCGCTCATCGGCAGCATCCGTACGCCGGGCTGCCAGCGGGCGCAGAGCGCGTCGGTGACGGCGGAGAGCGGATAGCCGGCGTCGAGCATCTGGGTGCGTACCAGGTGGGTGGCGATGTCCCGATCACCCAGGCCGAACCACTCCGGCCCGACGTCGTACGCGGCGAGTTCTTCCTTCACGCTCCAGGTCTCGTGACTGCGGCCCCAGCCCTGGGTGGGCTCGATGCCGTCGCCGAGGGTGTACATCACCGTGTCGAGGTCGGGACAGATCCGCAGCCCGTGCAGGGTGAGGTCGTCCCCGGTGTTGCAGATGACGGTGATGCGGTGATCGGTGTGGTCGGCCCGATCGGCAAGGAGGGCTTTGAGTCCGGTCAGAAACCGGGCTCCCCCGATGCCGCCGGCCAGAGCGACGATGTGCACCCGTTCATGGTGTCAGATCAGCGACGACCGGATCAGCGGCGGGGCGTCGGCCGACCTGGTTGATCCCGAAGAGCGCACCGAACTGCAGCAGTACGCCGAGCGCCATCACGGCCAGCAGGATGATCAGCGCCACGGTCGGATCGGGGATGTCCATGTCGTGCAGGCCGGCGCGCAGCGCGTCGGTGGCGCTGAGGGTGGGGTAGTGCCGGTGCAGCTGCACGGTGAAGGTCTTCAGCGTTCCCCAGCACTCCAGGCAGATCGCGGCGCCGATGGCCAGCGGGCCCAGCCGCAGCGGGTACGCCAGCAGGCAGGCCGCCCCGGCGGTGAGGAAGGCGCCGGCGGCCGGCAGCAGATAACGACCGTGCGGGATGCCGCCGCCGGTGGCGTGCACCGCGATCTCGCCCATGCTGGCGCACAGCAGCACCACCAGAAAGGCGACGCACAGCGCGAGCCGGGCATCGATCCGCACCCGGCGGGCGGCGACCTTGATCACCAGCATCACGAGCCCGAAACCCAGCAGCCCGGCGAGAACGAGCGCCAGCGGCCGGGTCGAGTGCGGGAAGGCGCCATGCCGGGAGTCCGGCCCGCCGACGATCTGCTGCAGCTGCAGCAGATAGCTGAAGCGGTCGAGCAGGTAGTGCACCTCGCCGTGCTGGGCGCCCGGCTCGTGCGACTTGACCAGCGACGCCACCGCCTTGCCGCCACTCCAGTCGCCGTACCGTCGCTGGTTCAGCACCAGGAACCAGCCGGCCACCGCGGCGGTCATGACAAGGACGACCGCGGGCGGCCACGACGCGGACCTGAGCCGGCGCAGCGGCGGCTGATCGGGTTGGTGTGGCCAGAAGAGGCCGGCCAGGCCGAGTACGGCGCAGATGATGAGCACGGCCGGCACGCTGGTGACCCGGGTGACCGACGCGGTCGCGGCGAACAGGGTCAGCCCGACGATCCGAGCCGTCGTACGGCCCAGGACGACGATGCGGACCAGCATCACCACGGCGCCCAGGACCAGAGCCGTGGCGAGGGTGTCGTTCTCGACGATTGCGCTGGCGGTGACCAGATGCGGGAGCGCGCCGGTCAGTCCGGCCGTGCCCACCGCAAACATGGCCCGCTGGCGCCGGTCGATCGGTCGCCGGGTGCCGGCGGTCAGACTCCAGGCCAGCCAGGCGGCCAGCAGCACCGTCACGATCGTGAACAGCAGATTCACCAGCCGCGCGGCGACGATCCCGGCCGTCGGGTGGTGCAGGTACAGCGAGAACCGCAGGATCGGCCCGACGATGGCGTGGTAGAGCGGCGGGTGGTTGGAGGCGTGTTGCGCGGCCAGGCGCTGGCCGGGGAAGTCGACCTGGATCCGGTGCCGCCCGGCCAACGGGATGTGCCCGTGCGTCACCTCCATGGCGTAGGCGACGTTGGCGCTCTCGTCGACGGGCAGGAACGGCACGCCGGCCAGGGTGCGCAGCAGCGCGCCGCCGATGAGAGTGGTCAACGCGCCGCCCAGTCCGAGGCGCAGCAGCCGTTGCCCGGACCGGGGCAGCTCGGCGACAGGGGGCCTCGTCGCGACGATCTCAGCCGTCACGCCGTGGCTTCTTGTGGTGCCTGCTCTCGGTCGACGACCGGGGTCCGATCGTGCGCCAACCAGTTGCCCAGCCAGCACAGGGCGACCGCCTGGGCCAGGACACCGGCTGCGATGAGCGCCAGGAACAGCCCGAGAATCAGCCGCGGCGCCGGCATGCCGAGGTGATCCATGCTGGTGGCCAGCGCATCGAACCAGCCGCGGCCGCGCAGCAGTGGCTGCCGTCCGGCGATGATCAGGGTGAAGTGGATCGAGCCGTAAATACCGAGCAGGCTCACCACCAGCGGCATGACCGGCAGCCGACGGGAACCCAGCAGCAGCAGGCCGGCGCCCACTCCCACACCCCAGAACGCGACCCCGTCGAGCAGGTAGCGGTTGTTCTCGCTGCCGTGCTGGGTGGCGTGGTCGGCGATCTCGATGAAGGAGATGGCCAGCACCACGAAGAGCCCGCCGATCAGCAGCCAACCCCGTCGGTCGTCCCAGCGCCGGTTGCGGGCCAGCGCCACGAAGACGGCGGCCAGGGCCGCGATCAGGATGACCGACAGGACCGCGGTCAGGTGCACGATGCGGGGCGGCTGGCTGACCTTCAGCTCGCCGTAGCCACCGACGAGCTGGACCACCTGGATCCACCAGGAGCGCGGGTACAGGAAAAAGCTGGTCAGGCTGTCCGCGCCCGGTTCGATCGCCCGGTTGGCGACGATCGCGTACACGGCCGAGCCGCCGACGAAGTCGCCGTACCGGTGCTTGTTGAGAATGTAGAACCAGCCGGCGCCCAGGAACGAGACGCCGCCGATCACCACCGCCCGCAGGATGCCGGCCCTGACCCGGTCACCCTGCAGTGGAAACACCGGGCTGCCGTCGGACGGCCACACCGCGGCGACGAGGACGGTGATCAGCACGACCAGCAGCACCTGGATGAAGGTCGCCCGCGAGAGCATCCCGCCGGTGCAGCAGATCGCGAGCGCCGCGACCAGCTTCCGGGTGGGGCCGCGCTGGACGAGCCGGGCCAGCAGGGCCAGCGCCGCCAGGGTGAAGGCGATGGTGATGGAGTCGTTCTGGATCGCGCCGGCAGAGGCGATGAACGACGGCACGGTGGCGACCAGGCCGGCCGAGGCGATCATCAGCTGGGCGCGGGCCCGCCGGCTCGCGTTGCGCGCGATGATGCCCGCCAGTACGGCGGTGAGGACAACCGCGATGAGGCCGAAGAGCGCGCTGAGGCCGCGGGTCGCGAGGATTCCCACCATCGGCCGGCCGATGTGCGCGCCGATCCGCAGGATCGGTCCGGCGAAGACGTAGTAGAGCGGCGGGTGGTTGGAGACGTGCTGGCGCAGCGTCCGCTGCCCCTGGTGCGGAAATTCGGCGTGGAACGGCTGACCGGCGATCGGCAGGTGCCCGTGCGTCACCTGCATCGCGTAATCGGTGTGCGCGCTTTCGTCGGCCGGGAGGAAGGGCGGGACCGCGAAGATCCAGATCAGTGCCAGCCCGACGAATGTCGCTGCGGCGCCGACGACCCCGATTGTGACCAACCGGGCGATTCGGCGGTCTCCGTCGCTGCGAGCATCCGCGGCCGGCAACCGGGTTGCCGACGGTGAAACCATGCGCGGCAGACTACTGCGCCACCACGGGTGCGTCGTGCGCCGGCCCACGGGTTTGTCCGTACCGCGGTTGTCCGGCGACCCTGATACGGCTCCGCCACGGGTCCGATCTGGATTCGGATAGCAGCACCGCCGGCGGCCTGAATCAGGGCCTACCGGGCTCCGATCCGGCCCCGTCCCGTAGCGTCATCGGCGCTCCCGACACGCTGCGTGAGGGACCCAATGTGCCCGCCTAGCAGATCTCGGCTTGACTTGCCTGCAACGACACGGGTGTAATCACATATGTGTCATTCGCATCGACGCGTCTGGCATCGGGGACTACGGGCCCCGTCACGGGGTGGGTCGAGTCAGTTGGGAGGGCGTCACGATGAGTGAGCCCACAGAGCAGGAGTTCGCGGGCGCGTTGGGTGTCCTCGTCGGGGATGAGGACACCGAGCCGGAATGGCAGGAACGCGCGCTGTGCGCCCAGACCGATCCGGAGGCTTTCTTTCCGGAGAAGGGCGGGTCCACCCGCGAGGCGAAGAAGATCTGCACGGGTTGCGAGGTCCGGGACGAATGCCTGGAATATGCGCTCGCGCACGATGAAAGGTTCGGCATCTGGGGCGGCCTGTCGGAGCGTGAGCGCCGACGCCTCAAACGCCGTGCCGTCTGAAGTTAGTGGCCTGATGTACGCAGTCCTATGAGGTAGCAGTCTGATCCAGCCCTGGCAGGCCCGTTGGGGAATCGGGCCTGCTCAGGAGCCGCCGGGCGGGTCCAACTCGTCCGGATGCATTCCCAGCAGGCTCGCCACCTGCTCGATCACCACGTCGTGTACCAGGTCGTCCAGGTCCAGGTGATCGACCGCCCGAGCCTCCAGCGGCCGGCGGTACAGCACGATGCGCGGCGGGTACGCCTGCCCGTTCTCCCGGTGCCCGGGGATCAGCCGGGCCAGCGGCACCGCCCCGTCCTCCAACACCTCGTCGTCATATGTCGACCCCGATGTGCCGCCCAGCCCTCCCGGCGGCTCCACCAGGGGCACTTCCTCGACCGCGAACTCCACCCCGTCCAATTCCTTGGACCAGCGCTGCTCGAGATGCTCGACCGCGTCCAGCACCCGGTCGTCGAACTGCTGGGAACGGGTCCTGGACAGCGGCAGTGACGGTGGCACCACCATGCCGCGCGGGCCTCGGCCGTGCCGGTCACGGCGGACGAACCGGCGGGGCTGGCCGGGTCCGCCGACTGGGCCGGTGGTCGCGCTGCCGGTCGGGGTGAAGTCGTTCGGTGGGTGCACATCGCCAGACTATCGAGGATCGGCCACACGACACGGCTATCCGATGCTGCGTCCGGAGTCCGGGGAGGTCTATCGTCCCCGTTCGTGAGACATGTGCGGCGCTGTTCACGGACCGGGTGCACCAATTCGGCTGTCGCCACGCTGACCTACGTCTATTCCGATTCCACCGCCGTCGTCGGCCCGCTCGCGACCTACGCCGAGCCGCACAGTTATGACCTGTGCGAGGCGCACGCGGTGCGGCTGACCGCGCCGCGGGGCTGGGAAGTGGTCCGGCACGAGGGCGACTACGACCTCGCCGAGCCGAGCAGTGACGACCTCGAGGCGTTGGCCAACGCGGTACGCGAGGCGGCCCGCCCGGAGCGTCGCCCCGATCCGGTCCCCGAGGGGTCCGACGGGCGGTCACCGGCCGGTAACTCCGGTCGGCGCGGCCACCTGCGTGTGGTCCCCGATCCCCGCTGATACGGCGGCCGTCCGGCCAGTACGCTCGGAGTTCCGCTGCCCTGACCGAGGGCGGACAACGACGTGAGGCTACCTGCGATGCCTGATCTGTCGGCGATCGTCAAGGCGTACGACATCCGCGGCGTGGTGCCCGATCAGCTGGATGAGGAGCTCGCGCGCACCTTCGGCGCCGCCTTCGTACGGGTGCTGGGGGCCGACCGGATCGTCACTGCCCACGATATGCGGCCGTCCTCACCCGGGCTCGCCGCCGCGTTCGCGGCCGGTGCCACCAGCCAGGGCGCCGACGTCGTGGAGGCCGGGCTCGCCTCGACCGACCTGCTCTATTTCGCCGCCGGCTCGCTCGACATCCCCGGCGCGATGTTCACCGCGAGCCACAACCCGGCCAAGTACAACGGGATCAAGCTCTGCCGGGCCGGCGCCGCCCCGGTCGGTCAGGAGACCGGGCTGTCCGAGATCCGAGAGCTCGTGGAACAGGGCGTTCCGGCCTTCGACGGCACTCCCGGACAGGTGAGTCAGCGGGATCTGCTCAGCGAGTACGCGGCCTATCTGCGCACGTTGGTGGACCTCTCCGGCATCCGCCGGCTGAAGGTCGTGGTCGACGCCGGCAACGGGATGGGCGGGCACACCGTGCCGGTCGTCTTCGACGGACTGCCGATCGACGTCACCCCGCTGTACTTCGAACTGGACGGCAATTTCCCCAATCACGAGGCCAACCCGATCGAGCCGGCCAACCTCGTGGACCTGCAGGCCAAGGTCCGCGAGGTCGGCGCCGACGCCGGGTTGGCGTTCGACGGTGACGCCGACCGGTGTTTCGTCATCGACGAGCGCGGTGAGCCGGTGTCGCCATCCGCGGTCACCGCGTTGGTGGCGACCCGGGAGTTGGCCCGGGAGCCCGGCGCGACGATCATCCACAACCTGATCACCTCGCACGCGGTGCCCGAGATTGTCGCTGAGAACGGCGGTGTCGCGGTCCGCACCCGGGTCGGACACTCGTTCATCAAGGGCGAAATGGCCCGCACCGGGGCGATCTTCGGTGGCGAACACTCCGGCCACTTCTACTTCCGGGATTTCTGGCGGGCCGACTCCGGCATGCTGGCGGCGATGCACGTGCTGGCCGCGCTCGGCGGACAGGACAAGCCGCTCTCGGAGCTGGTGGCCCGTTTCACCCGCTATGCCGCCTCCGGCGAAATCAACTCCACAGTGGACGATCAGGCCGGCCGGGCCGCCGCCGTCCGCGAGGCATTCGTCGACCGGGACGGCGCTGAGATTGACGACCTGGACGGGCTGACTGTGCAATTGTCCGGCGGATCGTGGTTCAATCTGCGCCCGTCCAACACCGAGCCGCTGCTGCGGCTCAACGTGGAGGGCCCCGACGAGCAGCAGATGGGTAGGCTGCGCGACGAGGTGCTCGGGATCATCCGGTCCTGAGCAGCATCACCTGACGTACCAGCCGTATCCCGACAGACGCCACTGGAGTAAGCCCCTATGAACCTCGACTCATCGCTGCTGGAAGTTCTGGCCTGCCCGGCCGACCACGCCAAACTGGAGATCGACGAAGCTGCCCAGCAGCTCGTCTGCACCGGTTGCGGCCTGGCCTACCCGGTGCGCGACGACATCCCCGTGTTGCTGGTCGACGAGGCGATCCGCCCCGACGCCGGCGACGGCACAGCCTGACCGGATCGGTCGCCCGCTCATGAGGGACGAGTCGGTCCTGGACGATCCGGCGCGGATCGGACAGGCCGACCCGGAGGGCATGTTGCGGGCGTTGGCCAGCGCCGGGCCGCAGGTGCGCCGTACGGGGGCCGCCGCGGCTGAGGCGGACGTCGCGTCGCTCGCGGACGACGGCACGCCGCGTTGCGTGGTCGTGCTCGGCACCGGAGTCGCGGCGCTGGCCGGCGAGGCCCTGGCGGCGTTGGCCGGTCCATCGGCGACCGCGCCGATCGTGCTGCACCGTGGCGCGGAGCTGCCGCGCTGGGTCGGACCGGCGGACATGGTCGTCGGGCTGAGTCCGAGCGGGGCCGGTATCGAGACCCTGTCGGCCGCCGGAGCGGCAGCGGGCCGGGGTGCCCGGGTGGTCGGTGTCGGGGCCGACAACTCACCGCTGGCGGCATTGGTCGTGGGTGCCCGTGGGCCGTTCCTGCCGATCATCGACGCCCGTTGGCGGCGTACCTCGTTCTGGCCGTTGCTGGCCGGGCTGGTGGCGCTGACCGCCGCGGCCGGAGTCATCGACGTGCCGGCCGATGTGCTGGAACAAACGGCGGTCCGGCTGGAAGAAGAGGCGGTGCGCTGCCGGCCGGACAGCGAATCGGTGCTCAATCCGGCCAAACAGCTGACGATCCGGCTGTTGGACGCGACACCGGTCGTGTGGGCCGGCTCGGCGCTGACCGCAACCGCGGCCCACCGGTTCAGCGAGTCGCTGGCCGGGATGGCCGGCGTACCGGCGCCGCACTATCTGCTCGACGGCGACCCGCCGGCGATGGGGCTGTTGGGTGGCCCGCTGGCCGGGGTGCGCACCGTCGAGGACCTGTTCGCCGACCGGCTGGACGAGCCGGAGGAGCGGCGGATTCATCCGATCCTGCTGCGGGAGTCCGGCAACCACCCCGGTCTGGAGCGGGCCGCCGATCTGGCCGAGTACTACCAGCTCGGCGTCACCGAGCTGGTAGTCGACGACGGGCCGCCGCTCGTCGGCCTGGCCCAGCTGATCGAGCAGCTCGACCTGGCGGCCGCCTACTTGGCGATCGCCGACGGGCTCGACCCGGCGCGGGAAGTCGCCGACGGATTCCGTCCCGCATGAGCCTGCCGGTAGGCATTAACCAGAGCGGCATTAACCAGAGGGGTCAGGAATGAGTGCGCACGGTGGCGGCCGCGCCATCATCGCCGCGCTGGCGGCGAACCTCGGCATCGCCGTGGCGAAGCTCGTCGGCTTCGCCGTCACCGGGTCCGCGTCGATGCTGGCCGAGAGCGTGCACTCTCTCGCCGATTCCGGCAACCAGGGCCTGTTGCTGCTGGGCCGGCGCCAGTCGCAGCGCGCAGCCACCGAGGAACACCCGTTCGGCTACGGCCGGGACCGCTATTTCTACGCCTTCGTCGTGGCCCTGGTGATCTTCTCGCTCGGCTCGCTGTTCGCGCTGTACGAGGGAATCCACAAGCTGCAACACCCGGTCGAGCTGGACTCGCCCGCGGTGGCGATCGTGATCCTCCTCGTCGCGATCGGGCTGGAGGGATTCTCCTTCCGTACGGCGATGGTCGAGTCCCGCTCGGCCCGGGCCGGCACCTCCTGGTTCGGCTACATCCGCCGGGCCAAGGCCCCGGAGCTGCCGGTGGTGTTGCTGGAGGACCTCGGTGCACTCATCGGTCTGGTCTTCGCGCTGGCCGGCGTGGGCCTGGCGACTCTCACCGGCAATCCGCGGTGGGACGCGGTCGGATCGCTCGCGATCGGCCTGCTGCTCGGCGGGATCGCGGTGGTGCTGATCATCGAGACCAAGAGCCTGCTGATCGGCGAGGCCGCGGCGCCCGATGCCCTGGACCGGATCAAGGCGGCCCTGGTCGGCCCGGGCGTGGACCGGATCATCCACCTGCGCACGCTGCACCTCGGGCCGGAGGAGCTGCTGGTCGCCGCGAAGATCGCGGTGCCTCGCACGACCACGCTGGAGAAGGTCGCGGCCGCGATCGACGACGCCGAACACCGGGTCCGGTTGGCCGAGCCGACGGCCCGGGTCATCTATCTCGAGCCCGATCTGGACAGGGGAGCACGTCAGTGACCAGCCCGGCTATTTCTGTTCTGTCGAACCCGATCCGCCCGTACGACTGGGGATCCCGGACCGCTATCGCCGAATTGCTGGGTGCGGAGTCGCCCTCGCCCGGCCCGCAGGCCGAGCTGTGGATGGGCGCCCACAGCGGCGACCCGTCCGTACTGCCGGACGGCACGTCGCTCGAGGCTCGGATCGCCGCCGACCCGGCCGGCGAGCTGGGGGAGCGTGCGGTCGCCGCATTCGGGCCGCGGCTTCCGTTCCTGGGCAAGATTCTCGCGGCCGCCCGGCCGCTGTCCCTGCAGGTGCATCCGACCTCGGCGCAGGCCCGGGCCGGATTCGCGGCCGAGGATGCGGCCGGCGTGGCCATCGACGACCCGGCGCGCAACTACAAGGACGACAACCACAAGCCGGAGCTGATCTGCGCGCTCACCCCGTTCCGCGGCCTGGCCGGCTTCCGGCCGGTGGAGCAGACCGCGCGGCTGTTCGACCTGCTCGCGGTGCCGGCGCTGCGTCCGTTCGCCGCGGCCCTGGACGACGGCGCCGCCGGACTGCGCCGCATCGTCGGCGACCTGCTCCGCCTACCTGCCGCCGAGTGCGGCCCGCTCGTCGCCGATGTGGTCGCGGCCTGCCGGACCGCCGGACCCGATTTCGCGGCCGAGCGGCAGTGCGCGGGCGAGCTCAACGACGCCTTTCCCGGTGATCCCGGAATCGTCGTGGCGCTGCTGCTCAACCTGGTCGAACTGCGGCCCGGCCAGGCGCTCTTCCTGCCGGCCGGCGTGCCGCACGCCTACCTGGACGGTGTCGGGGTCGAGGTGATGGCCAACTCTGACAACGTTTTGCGAGGGGGCCTGACCAGCAAGCACATCGACGTGGCCGAACTGCTCGCGATCCTGGATACCGAGCCGGGTGCGCCGCACGTTCAGAACGGTGTGCCGGGGGCGAACGGCGAACTGACCTATCCGACGCCGGCCCGGGAGTTCGTGCTGTCCCGCATCACCGGCGGCGTCCGGTTGCCCGCCGGTAGCCCGCAGATCGTGGTCGTCACCGACGGCGCCTTGTCGCTGGCCCGGGACGGCGAGGTGGGCGATCTGTCGCGCGGCCGGGCGGCATATCTGAGCGCCGCCGGCGGACCGGTGGAGGTACGCGGCGCGGGGACCGGATTCCGGATCACGACCGACCTCGATGCGCCCGGCGTCGCCTGACACTCGTGACGAGAGTCACGCGTAGGAGTCCGCTGCCGGACTCGGGCGTCCCGGTATGCGAGGTTTGGTCGGGGTACCAGTTGATCTTCCGGTTGCTTTCCGATGTGATGGGATCAGTGGCTGTCTGACAATCGGTCAGCCTCCGTACCGATTTCGCCCAGCCCGGCCCACCGGCCGGACGCCAACGAAGGAGGTCTTGATGCCGCCAGCAGATGCTGCCAGCGAGCCCGGATTCACCGTCCACCTACCCAGTGGAGCAGACGCCGCCCATTCCCAGGACACGGAGTGGTGCATCGTGGAAACGTCGGACGAGCGCAGACGCGTCCGCTTTCATGACTACGACGAGATTTTTGCCGTTCCAGGGCTGTACGAGCAGCTGTTCTATTCCGAGCTGAAATGCGATTCACCTCGGACGGTGTGCTCTCTCGTCGACGACGTCATCGGGAAAAGGGACATGGATCCGGCCGACCTGACGGTGCTGGACGTCGGCGCGGGAAACGGAATGGTGGGCGAACAGCTCGCCGATATCGGGGTCGGCTCGGTCGTCGGAGTGGACATCCTGTCCGAGGCCGCGGATGCCACGGAGCGCGATCGTCCCGGTGTGTATGACGAATACCGCGTTGTGGACCTGACGGACGTGTCGGCCGACGACGACAAGTATCTCTCCGGCGCGGGATTCAATTGCATGACGAGCGTCGCGGCCCTCGGTTTCGGTGACATTCCTCCGCAGGCGTTCGCCCAGGCGTACAACTACGTCTCAGACAAGGGATTGCTGGCGTTCACCATCAAGGAGAATTTCGTCACCGATACCGATCCCACCGGATTCAACCTGTTGATCCGGCGGATGTTTGACGAGGGCGTGCTCGCCGCTCCACTGGCCGAGCACCGGTATCAGCATCGACTCGCCGTCTCCGGTGAGCCGCTCTATTACCTGGCCTACGTCGCGGAGAAGACCGCCGACGTGCCGGAGAGCTGGCTGGAGCGGGCCGCCTAGGCCGTTCCCCCTTTTCCATGATCATGAGGCAATTTCGTCGGCGATCCGCGGCGAAATTGCCTCATGATCATGGTCGGGGCGGGTGGGTCAGAGAGCCGTCGGCTGCGCGGCGGTCGGGTCGGCCCAGCGGTCGTTCGGCACCAGCGGATACCAGTCGGGTCGGCCGGGATCGCGGTCGTACGGATAATTGCCGAGTTCCCGGTAGAGCTCGGCGTATTGCGCCAGCTTGTCGCGGTCCAGCCGCACGCCGAGACCGGGGCCGTCGGGTACCGGTATTTCCCCATTGCGGTAGGTCATCTTCCCGCCGACAATGATGTCGTCGGTGAGGTGGTGGTAATGCGCGTCGGCGGCATGGTCGAGATTCGGCAGGACGGCGCCCAGGTGCAGCATCGTCGACAGCTGGACGCCGAGTTCGCCGGAGGAATGCACCGCGATTCCGAGTTGAAATGTCTCGCAGACCGCGGCCGCCTTTATGCAGGGCCGGATTCCGCCCCAGAAGGTGGTGTCGAGCAGAATGACGTCCACCGCGCGGTCGGTGACATTCGCGGCCAGCTGCTCGAAATTCACCACCACGGTATTCGTCGCCATCGGCAGGCCGAGGTCGCGCAGCGATCGCATTCCGCCCAGGCCCCAGGTCGGGTCCTCGTAATAGTCGTTGGGCAGATCGGCGATGGCGCGGCCGAACCGGCGGGCCTGGCCCAATGACAGCGCGCAGTTCGGGTCGTAGCGGAGCAGATCGCCGTCGGTGGCATCGGCCAGCGCGCGGTAACACTCCAATTCATACTCGGGATGGAAAACCCCGGCCTTTAATTTGTGCACCGAAAAACCGTGCTGCTCCTTGAGTTGCCGGGCGTGCGCCGCCAATTGATCCGGGGTGCGGATCTCACCCAGGCCGGTGGCCGGGTCGGCGTACCGGAAGAAGAGGTACGACGCGAACTGCACGGAGTCGCGGAGCTTGCCGCCGAGCAGGTCGTACACCGGCACGTCGAGTTGCTGACCGATCAGGTCCAGGCAGGCGAATTCGATTGCGGCGAGCAGTTGGGTGCGATTGTTGTACAGGCTGGCGGTCGGGTTGGCGATGGCGAACCGCAGCGCCTCCAACCGGAACGGATCGTGGCCGAGCAGATAACTCGACAATCCGCGGATCGCGTCCTCGGCGCTCTGCCCACCGCCGCCGAGCTCGCCGAGGCCGATCAGCCCGTTGTCCGCCTCGACCTCGACGATCGTGCGGACGAACCGCCCCCAGTGGGCGCCGTTCGAATGCAGCAGCGGCGCCTGCAACGGCACCGTGACCGTCGTGGCTCGGATGTCGACGATCTTCATACAGCCTCCGGAAAAGTCCTCAAGTGATCAGTTCACTTGGCCGGCGAGCCTACCGACCGTCGGATGTCGTGATTCAACCTTGACAGGGTCGTGCTAAGGTCTTGCGCGATGGATGGACTAACGATCGCCGAGGCCGCGGAGACGACCGGCTGGACGGCCCGGATGTTGCGCTACATCGAGTCGATCGGCTTGGTGGAGGCGGCGCGTTCGGGTGCCGGCTACCGGCTGTACGGACCGGCGGAGCTCCAGCGGCTGCGCACGCTGCGTGAGTTGCTGACCGGACACGACATCGGGCTCGGGGACGTCGGGTTCGCCCGCCGGCTGCTGGCCGAGCCCAAGCTGCGGACCGCCATCGAGCAGTGGCTGTCCGACACGGCGCGCCGGCCGCAGGACGTGACGCCGTCGGAGTGGCTGCGATTCGAGCAGCAGAAGCATGAACGGCTGCTGGCCAGCGCGATGTCGCCGAAAACCGCAATGCCGCCGAAAACCGCAATGCCGCCTAAAACCGCAATGCCGCCTAAAACCGCAATGCCGACGAAGACCGCTTGATCACCACATGAGGGAGAACGCATGACGACAGTTACCCCGGCCCGCGCCGGTGCGAAGCAGGACTACAAGGTCGCCGACCTGAGCCTCGCCGGCTACGGCCGCAAGGAGATGGACCTGGCCGAGCACGAGATGCCGGGCCTGATGGCGATCCGCAAGGAATTCTCGGGCAGCAAGCCGCTGGCCGGGGCGCGGGTCGCCGGGTCGCTGCACATGACGATCCAGACCGCCGTGCTCATCGAGACGCTGGTGGCCCTCGGCGCCGACGTGCGCTGGGTCAGCTGCAACATCTTCTCCACCCAGGACCACGCCGCCGCCGCGGTTGTCGTCGGCCCGAACGGCACCCCCGAGTCGCCGGCCGGCGTACCGGTCTTCGCCTGGAAGGGCGAGACCCTGCCGGAGTACTGGTGGTGCACCGAGCAGCTGTTCGACTTCACCGACAGCAACGGCGCCCCGGTCGGACCGAACATGATCCTGGACGACGGCGGCGACGCCACGCTCCTGGTGCACAAGGGCGCGGAGTTCGAGAAGGCCGGCTCGGTGCCGGACCCCTCGACCGCCGACTCCGAGGAGTTCGGCGTCATCCTGGAGACGCTGACCCGCACCATCGCCGAGCAGCCGGGCAAGTGGACCCGGATCGCCGATGACATCCGCGGCGTCACCGAGGAGACCACCACCGGTGTGCACCGGCTCTACGAGCTGGCCCGGGACGGCAAGCTGCTCTTCCCGGCGATCAACGTCAACGACTCGGTCACCAAGAGCAAGTTCGACAACAAGTACGGCTGCCGGCACTCGCTGATCGACGGCATCAACCGCGCCACCGACGTACTCATCGGCGGCAAGGTCGCGCTGGTCTGCGGCTACGGCGACGTCGGCAAGGGCTGCGCGGAGTCGCTGCGCGGCCAGGGCGCCCGGGTGATCATCACCGAGGTCGACCCGATCTGCGCGCTGCAGGCGGCGATGGACGGATACCAGGTGCAGACGCTGGAGGACGCGGTCGAGACCGCCGACATCTTCGTCACCACCACGGGCAACTTCAACATCATCATGGCCGAGCACATGGCCCGGATGAAGCACCAGGCGATCGTCGGCAACATCGGCCACTTCGACAACGAGATCGACATGGCCGGCCTGGCGAAGCTGCCTGGCATCGAGAAGGTCAACATCAAGCCCCAGGTCGACAAGTGGGTCTTCGCCGACGGCCACGCGATCATCGTGCTGTCCGAGGGCCGGCTGCTCAACCTGGGCAACGCCACCGGGCACCCGAGCTTCGTGATGAGCAACTCCTTCACCAACCAGGTGATGGCGCAGATCGAGCTGTTCACCAAGCCGGCCGAGTACGACCGGCAGGTCTACGTCCTGCCCAAGCACCTGGACGAGAAGGTGGCCCGGCTGCACCTCGACGCGCTCGGCGTGCGGCTGACGACGCTGCGCCAGGAGCAGGCCGACTACATCGGCGTCCCGGTCGAGGGCCCGTACAAGTCCGACCACTACCGCTACTGATCCGACCGAAAGCCCCACCCCGGGCCCGCATTCCCCGCCAATGTGGCATTGGGGCGGCTAGATTGCCCCAACGCCACATTGGCGGGAAACGGGTTGAGCCGTGAAACCGTTTGATGTTGCCGATCCCGGCCTCGCTGAGGCCGGGATCGCGCGTATCGACTGGGCCGACCGCGCGATGCCGGTGCTGCGCCAGATCCGCGACCGCTTCACCGCGGACAAGCCGCTGGCCGGGCTGCGGGTCGGCGCCTGCATGCACGTCACCGCCGAGACCGCCAACCTGATGCGCACCCTGGTGGCGGGCGGCGCGGAGGTGGCGCTCGCCGCCTCCAACCCACTGTCCACACAGGACGATACGGCCGCGGCGCTGGTCGCCGAATTCGGTGTCGCCGTCTACGCGCGGGCCCGGGTGAGCCTGCCGGAGTACTACGGCCACATCGGGTCGGTCCTGGACCGCGCGCCAGATCTGGTGCTGGACGACGCCTGCGACCTCGTCAGCACCCTGCACGCCGAACGCACCGATCTGCTGGAAAAGGTCCGCGGCGGCTGCGAACAGACCACCACCGGCCTGCTGCGGCTGCGGGCGATGAGCCGGGCCGGGGCGCTGCGCATCCCGATGGTGGCGGTCAATGACACCGGCACCAAACAGCTCTTCGACAACACGTACGGCACCGGCCAGTCGGCGATGGACGCCATCTTCCGGGCCACCAACATGCTGCTGGCCGGCCGTACGGTCGTGGTGGCCGGCTTCGGCTCCTGCGGTCGCGGCGTCGCCAGCCGTGCCCAGGGGCTCGGCTCGTCGGTGATCGTCACCGAGATCGACCCGTTAAAGGCCCTGGACGCCGCCATGTCCGGTTACACCGTGATGCCGATGTCCCAGGCGGCCCGGGTCGGCGACGTTTTCATCACCGTCACCGGAAACCGGGACGTCATCACCGGCGAGCATTTCCGGACCATGAAAGACGGCGCGATCCTCTGCAACGCAGGCCATTTCGACGTCGAGATCGACGTGCGTTGGCTCGCCGACAATGCGAAATCGGTGCACCGCCAGGTCCGGCCCAGCGCCGACGAGTACGTGCTCGACGACGGTCGCCGGCTGGTGCTGCTGGCCGAGGGACGGGTCGCCAACCTGGCCGCGGCGGAGGGACATCCGCCGGCCGTGATGGACATGTCGTTCGCCGACCAGGCCCTCACCACCGCGTGGTTGGCCGGGCACGCCGACACGCTCGGGGTCGGCGTACACGATGTTCCGGTCGAGGTGGACAACGAGGTGGCGACGCTGAAACTGGCGTCCATGGATATCGCGATCGACGCGCTCACGCCGGTCCAGGAGAAATACCTGGACTCCTGGGAGCAGGGCAGCTGACCGCGTTCGGCTTATCGGTCGACGCCAGACGATCTTTTCTGCGCAGGTGCCACGCTCGCGGCCCTCTGAGTGGGACGATAGCAATATGACTGTACGAGTGCTCGTTGTCGACGACGACTCGGCTCTGGCCGAAATGCTCGGCATCGTGCTGCGCGGCGAGGGTTTCGAGACGTCCTTCGTTTACGACGGATCGACGGCGCTGGACGCCTTCCGGCGGATAAAACCCGACGTGATCCTGCTCGACCTGATGCTGCCCGGGATGAACGGAATCGATGTCTGCCGTGCCTTGCGGGCCGAGTCCGGCGTACCGATCGTGATGCTCACCGCCAAATCCGACACCGTCGATGTGGTGCTGGGGCTGGAGTCAGGCGCCGACGACTACGTCATCAAACCGTTCAAACCCAAGGAACTGGTCGCCCGGGTCCGCGCGCAGCTGCGGCGCAACGAGGACGTTCCGCCGGAATCGCTGTCGGTCGGCGATCTCGTCATCGACGTCTCCGGCCATTCGGTGACCCGCGACGGCGCGGCGGTGCCGTTGACGCCGTTGGAGTTCGACCTGCTGCTGGCGTTGGCCCGCAAACCGCGTCAGGTCTTCACCCGTGAGGTGCTGCTGGAACAGGTCTGGGGCTACCGGCACGCAGCCGACACCCGACTGGTCAACGTGCACGTCCAGCGGTTGCGCTCGAAGATCGAGCGCGATCCGGAGAATCCACGCATCGTGCTCACCGTCCGTGGAGTCGGGTACAAGGCGGGCCCGGCCTAGGTCCGGCCACGCTACGCTCGCCGCTGGCGTACGGCCCGCAATTCGGAGAGTCTTGAGGGGTCATGACAGTCACGGCAGCCCCACCTTCGCGCCGGCTGCTCGGCATCCCCGGCCGGTGCAGCCAATGGTTGCTGCACCGATGGCGGCGCTCATTGCAGCTCCGAGTGGCCACCACCACCGCGCTGGTGTCCGCCGTTGTCGTGCTCATCATCGGCGTCGTGCTGCTCGGTCAGATCTCCGGCGGCCTGCTGGACGCCAAACGCAAGGCGGCCCTCGCCGAGGCGAACAACGGGCTGCGGGTCGCCACCTCGGAGCTGTCGGTCGTCACCGATGCCAGCGCCGACAGCATGCACAACTCGCTCCGCCAGATCGTCACCACCCTGTCAGCAAAAGGCAGCAATGCCGGCCTTTTCGACGTCGCGCTGCTGCCGCGCGGCAAGCGTCAGGACGTGGTCTCCTCCGGTCTGATCAAGCCCGGAAACGTCTCGCCGCGGCTGGAGCGCCTGGTCCAGCAGTCCCGGCAGGCGTACGAATACGCCTCGATTCCGTTACGTGGCGGTGGAACTGTCCCGGGGCTGATCATCGGCGAGCCGGTGAGCAGCCAGATCGGCAACTTCGGCCTCTACTATTTCTTCCCCCTGCAGACCGAGCAGCGGACCCTCGCCCTGGTGCAGCGCACGGTCCTGGTCGCCGGTCTTGTGCTGGTGCTGCTGGTCGCGGTGATCGCCGACCTGGTGACCCGCCAGGTGGTGCGGCCGGTGCGGGAGGCGGCGACGACCGCGGTACGCCTCTCGGCCGGCTATCTCGAGGAACGCATGCCGGTGCGCGGCACCGACGACCTGGCCCGGCTCGCCTCCTCGTTCAACGAGATGGCGGCCAGCATGCAGCAGCAGATCACCCAGCTCGAAGAGCTGTCCCGGGTGCAGCGCCGGTTCACCAGCGACGTGTCGCACGAGCTGCGCACCCCGCTGACCACGGTGCGGATGGCGGCGGACATCATCCACGGCGCGCGGGCGGACTTCCCGCCTGGTGTCAGCCGGTCCGCCGAGTTGCTGCGCGGCGAGCTCGACCGGTTCGAGTCGCTGCTCGCCGACCTGCTGGAGATCAGCCGGCACGACGCCCAGGCGGCCGAGTTGGAGTCCGAGCGCCTGGACCTGCGCCGGGTCATCACCCGGGTCGCCGAGGGCGTCAGCTCGCTGGCCGCACGCACCGGCAGCGAGCTGCAGATCAACCTGCCCGAGGATCCGGTCGTGGCCGAGGTCGACTCGCGGCGGGTGGAGCGGGTGCTGCGCAATCTGCTC
The DNA here is from genome assembly GCA_036267955.1 of Mycobacteriales bacterium. GTDB lineage: Bacteria > Actinomycetota > Actinomycetes > Mycobacteriales > QHCD01 > DATAVB01. Next base: position 24,630 of record DATAVB010000118.1, read on the forward strand.
GGCAACGCGCTCGAGCACGGTGAGGGCCGGCCGGTCGAACTGGTGCTCGCCGGCGACGACGAGGCGGTGGCGATCACCGTGCGGGACCACGGCGTCGGTCTGCGGCCGGAGGAGGTGGGTCTGGTGTTCAACCGGTTCTGGCGGGCCGACCCGTCGCGGGCCCGGCACACCGGCGGCACCGGGCTGGGCCTGGCGATCAGCCTCGAGGACGCCCATCTGCACAACGGTTGGCTGGACGTCTGGGGCGAGCTCGACAAGGGCGCGCTGTTCCGGTTGACCGTCCCGGTACGGGCCGGCGGCGTGATCGTCGAGTCGCCGTTGGCGCTGCGGCCGCCGGATGCCAGCCCGGAGCTGCCACCGAAGGCGCCCGGTTGGCCACTGGATCCGGAGTGGGGCGGCGAGCCGACTCCGGACCTGGACCCGGTGACCGGCCTGCCGTTCAGCCAGTTGCACCTGGCCGAGCGCGATCCCGGTCCGGACACGATCACGGTGGGCGGCCACCATCCCGGCGTCGCGCCCGACAGTTCCGACGGGGGGAAGCGCGGGTGAGGAGCTACCGCAGATTCGGTACGGCGTTGGCGCTCGCGCTGCTGTCGGTGAGCAGCGCCTGCGCGAGCGTGCCCCGAGGTTCCGAGCCGGTCGCGGTCCGGCACGTCGACCCCAGCGACGTCGCCGGACCACCGGTCGCCATACAGGTGGTGCCGCCCGGCCCGACCAAGCACATGAGCAGCCGTGACGTGGTGAACGGTTTCCTGCAGGCCTCCTCGTACGGGGTCGATGTGCGCCACCAGGTGGCTCGCGGATTCCTCACCCCGAAAGCGGCCGCATCCTGGCAGGACACCGCACAGTCCATTGTGTACAACCAGCCACTGGTCGACGATCAGGCCGGCGGCGTGGTCAAGGTCTCCGCGCACCAGATCGCGACCGTCACCAGAGATGGGGCGTACCAGTCGCAGGTCGGACAGGTCGTGGTGCATTTCTCCCTCACCAAGGTGAAAGGCGAGTGGCGGATCGAGAATCCGCCGCCCGGCATTTACGTACGCCAATCGGATTTCATTCAGAACTTCCACAGCGCCGACGTGTACTTTCTTAATTCGTCTGGCACGGCTGTGGTGCCGGATCCGCGCTACTTCGAGGTGCCGACGACCGCGATGGCGAACCGGCTGGTGCAGGCTCTGATCAGCGGACCGTCGCAGTGGCTCATGCCTGCGGTGACCACGGATATTCCCAAGAAAGCCACCTTGCGTACCAATGTGGTCGATGATTCGCCTACGGTCTCGGTGGATCTCAATGGCCTCGGCACGGGCAACATGGGCAGATCGCAGTTGCGGGGTATGTCGGCGCAGATTGTTTTCACGCTGGCCAAATACAATTCATCGTCGGTGCGCATTCTCAATGAGGGACAGCCGTTGGTCGTGCCCGGTGTTGGTTCGGAGCAACAGGAGTCGGACTGGCAGTCCTACGACGCGGAGGCGCTGCCCGCGGAGGCGCCGTTGTATTTCGTACAGCAGGGTTCGGCCTGGAGCGGCGCCGGAAAGGCGGTCCGCGGATATGCCGGCAAGAATTACTACAAGCTGAATTCGGTGGCCGTTCCGCTCGACGGCAAGAAGATGGCCGGCATCTCGCACCGGAAGACCACCGACCGGCTTTTCGTCGGTCCGATGGGCGGCACGCTCGCCGACCGGTTCGACGCTCAGCGGCTGACCACCCCCACCTGGGGGGCTCAGTCCTCCGAGGTCTGGACCGTGCGAGACGGCACGGATGTGATCCGGGTGCCCCTGGCCGCGGAGGCCCAGGCGCAGATGGTCGCCTCTCCCGAGGTTTCCAAGGTCGGACCGGTCAGCGAGTTGAAGCTGTCCCGTGACGGCACCCGGGTGGCGCTGATCGGCAACGGCGGCAGGCTCTACCTCGCCCGGGTCTCCCGGACCGCCAACAGCCTCACCATCGACGGACTGCGCCTGCTGACAACCCAGACCCACTTCACCGACGTGACCTGGGCATCCGGTGACGAACTGGTCGGACTGGCGCCGAATGGCACCGGGACCCGGACGCCGTGGGACATCTCGGTCGACGGATCCAGCCGGCAGGCCGAGGGCATCGACAACCTGCCGGCCCAGCCGGACAGCGTCGCCGCGGCGTCTGACCGGCTCACTGTCGTCTCCTCCAAGAACGAACTCTGGTACTACGACCGGGCGACCTGGTCCAAGGTGACCGCCAGCGGCAACTCGGTCACGCTGCGCGGCACCGCACCCGCGTATCCGGACTGACTCCCGTCCGGACTGGTTCGGCCGGCCTGTCAAGCGGTCATCCACAGCCCGGACCGTTGTCCACAATTCGCGTCGTCGGGCCCATGGAGCTGCCCCGGCGGGCGATGGTGGTGGCGTGCCCAGTGTCCTGCTCGACCTCCTCTTCCCGACCGACTGCGCCGGTTGCGGTCGGCCCGGGGCCTCGCTCTGTGCCCGCTGCGCGGACGGGCTGCGCCGACCTCGTGCGCACCGGCCCGACCCGTGGCCGGACGGGCTGCCGCCGGTGGTGGTGTCCGCGGCGTACGAGGGCCAGGTCCGTTCGGCGCTGCTGGCATACAAGGAGCGGTCCCGGCGTGATCTGGCCGGCCCGCTCGGTGTCGCCCTCGCGGCCGCGGTCTGCCATCACGTGCAGGCCCCCGGCCCGCCGGTGGTCCTGGTGCCGGTGCCGTCCCGTCGGTCGGCGGCCCGGGCCCGCGGCGGCGACCACATGCTTCGGTTGGCCCGGGCCAGCGTGGCTCCGCTGGCGCTGCTGGGTCTGCCGGTGCGGGTGGTGCCGTGCCTGCGGGTGGGCCGCGCGGTGCGTGACTCCGCCGGCCTGTCGGCGACCGGACGGGCGGCCAACGTGGCCGGCGCCTTCGAGGTCGCCTCTGGCGCGTTCGGTGTGGTTCCACGCGGTGCGCAGCGTGGCGGACCAATCCGGGCCGGTCCGAGCCGCAGCCCGGTGGTGCTGGTCGATGATTTGGTGACGACGGGGGCGACCGCGGTGGAGGCGACCCGGGCGTTACGCGCCGGCGGGGTAAAAGTTGCCGCAATAGCGGCCATTGCCGGCACGCTTCGCCACCACCATTCGTTAACTTCGTAATAAACCCGTGTCCAGGGGGTGTCCGATTTCCCGTCGCTCGGCTAGCGTGCAGACACGGAACTACTGCGAGGGTGAGTTGATGCGCTTAGCTTGATCAATAGGCATCACACCATGACGAGTCTGGCAAGCACGGGGGTCTGCTGCATCGCTAGTTCGGCGGCTTGGCGTTCGTGCGATCGTCGGAATGCTGTTTGTCCCGACGGAGAGCGGGCATCGACGAAATGTCGGAGCCTTCGGTACGTACCCGGGGTTTACCGGGTCAAGAGCACCGTGGAGGTCGCGTGGACATTGTCGTGAGTGGACGGAACGTTGAGGTACCGGATCATTACCGGCAACACGTTGCGGAGAAACTCAGTAAAATAGAGCGGTTCGACCACAAAGTGATCAGGATCGACGTCGAGCTGCAACACGAACCCAATCGCCGGCAGTCCAGCGCCTGCCAGCACGTGGAGATCACGTGTAAATCGCGAGGGCCCGTGGTCCGTTCCGAAGCATGCGCCGCCGATTTCTATGCCGCGCTGGATGCCGCCACCAATAAGCTCGAGTCGCGCCTCCGGCGGGCGGCCGACCGTCGCCGGGTGCATTACGGACAACGCCGGCCGCAGTCCGTCCTGGACGCCGTCGGCGCCGAGCTGGAGCCGGCCGAGTCGAGCAACCTGAACGGCGCCAGCCACGACGCCAGCCACGGCGCCAGCCACGACGACGGCTTCGGCGCGGATGAGACCGCTGCCCACCAGGCCGCGGACCGGATCGACGGCCAGCCGGACGAAGACACCCTCGGCCGAGTGGTCCGCGAGAAGGCACACGACGCCAAGCCGATGTCGGTTGACCAGGCGCTGCACGAAATGGAGCTGGTCGGGCACGATTTCTATCTCTTCGCCGACGCCGAGTGCGGCCTGCCCAGCGTCGTCTACCGACGTAAGGGATATGCGTACGGCGTGATCCGACTCGCCGCTCCAGTCATTGCGCCGCCGCGGGAGCCCGAGTCGGCCACCGCGCCGACCACTCCGGTCGACGGCGTCGTTCCACGACCGGCCGCGTTCGCGGCCCGTTCCTAAGCACGCAACACCCGGCCGGGCCGGAATGACCGACCGTACGACCGCCGCCCACGGGCGTCCCGTACAGGTAGGTGATCCGGTCCGGCCGGGGTCTGCGCCGGCGGGCGTGCGGTTTGCTCGACGGGCCTGCGAGGCAGGTGCCGCGCGGCGCGGTGAGTGCTGTCCCACTCGGGGAACCTCGGCGTTCCGGGCGCGTTGGTTATAGGCAGACAAGCCGGCCATCTGAACGGTCTGCCTCGACCGCCTACCATGGGCCCGAGCTGTCGGTCCTGTCGAAGCCGAGGAGTGGAAGTCGCACCGTGGTACTCCAGAAGATTCTCCGCGCCGGAGAGGGCAAGCTGCTGCGCCGCCTCTCCCGGATCGCCGACCACGTCAACACGCTCGAGCCGGACTACGTCGACCTCAGCGACGACGAGCTGCGCGAGCAGACCGACGAGTTCAAACAACGGCTGGCCGACGGCGAAACGCTCGACGAGCTGCTGCCCGAGGCGTTCGCGGTGGTCCGCGAGGCGGCCAAGCGCACTCTGGGTCAGCGCCACTTCGATGTGCAGGTCATGGGCGGCGCCGCGCTGCACCTGGGCAACGTGGCGGAGATGAAGACCGGCGAGGGCAAGACCCTGGTCGCCACCATGCCGGTCTACCTCAACGCACTGACCGGCAAGGGCGTGCACCTGGTCACCGTCAACGACTACCTGGCGAAGTACCAGGCCGAGCAGATGGGCCGGGTCTACCGGTTCCTGGGCCTGACGGTCGGCGTCATCCTGGCCAATGAGACCCCCGACCATCGCCGCGAGCAGTATGCGTGCGACATCACCTACGGCACCAACAACGAGTTCGGTTTCGACTACCTGCGCGACAACATGGCCTGGAGCTCGGACGAGCTCGTCCAGCGCGGGCACCACTACGGCGTGGTGGACGAGGTCGACTCGATCCTCATCGACGAGGCCAGGACCCCGCTGATCATTTCCGGCCCCGCTGAGCAGAGCGCCCGCTGGTACGTGGAGTTCGCCCGCATCGTGCCGTCCCTGGAGCGTGACACCGACTACGAGGTCGAAGAGGGCAAGCGCACCGTCGCGGTCACCGAGTCCGGGGTGGAGAAGGTCGAGGACCAACTCGGCATCGAGAACCTCTACGAGGCGGTCAACACGCCTCTGGTCGGCTATCTGAACAACGCCCTGAAGGCGAAGGAGCTCTACAAGCGGGACCGGGACTACATCGTCTCGCCCAGCCAGGAGGTCCTGATCGTCGATGAGTTCACCGGCCGGGTGCTGCATGGCCGGCGCTACAACGAGGGCATGCACCAGGCCATCGAGGCCAAAGAGGGCGTGCAGATCAAGGAAGAGAACCAGACCCTCGCGACGATCACCCTGCAGAACTACTTCCGGCTGTACGACAAGCTCGCCGGCATGACCGGAACGGCCATGACCGAGGCCGCCGAGCTGCACCAGACGTACAAGCTCGGTGTCATCCCGATCCCCACCAACCGGCCGATGGTGCGGATGGACCAGACCGACGTCGTCTACAAGACCGAGCCGGCCAAGTTCGACGCCGTGGTCGACGACATCGCGAGCCGGCACGAGAAGGGCCAGCCGGTCCTGGTCGGCACCGCCAGCGTGGAGAAGTCCGAGCTGCTGTCCGGACTGCTGCTGCGCCGCGGCATCCCGCACGAGGTGCTCAACGCGAAGTACCACGAGCAGGAGGCCAAGATCGTCGCTCAGGCCGGCCGCAAGGGCGCGGTCACGGTCGCGACCAACATGGCCGGCCGGGGCACCGACATCATGCTCGGCGGCAGCCCGGAATTCACCGCCGACACCGAGCTGCGGCAGCGCGGCATCAATCCGGCCGAGACGCCTGAGGAGTACGAGGAGGCCTGGGCCTCCACGCTGGAGAAGGTCAAGGCCTCGATCGCGGTCGCGCACGAGGAGGTCGTCGATGCCGGCGGGCTCTACGTGCTGGGCACCGAGCGGCACGAGTCGCGCCGGATCGACAACCAGCTCCGCGGCCGGTCCGGTCGGCAGGGCGACCCGGGCGAGTCCCGGTTCTACCTCTCCCTCGGCGACGACCTGATGCAGCGGTTCAACGCGCACGCCGTCGAGGCGATCATGAACCGCTTCAACATGCCGGAGAACCAGCCGCTGGAGGCGGGCATGGTGAGCCGGTCGATCCGGTCGGCCCAGACCCAGGTCGAGCAGCAGAACTTCGAGATCCGCAAGAATGTGCTCAAGTACGACGAGGTGATGAGCCGGCAGCGCGAGGTCATCTACGGCGAGCGCCGGCGGGTGCTGGAGGGCGCCGACCTGCACGAGCAGGTGCGGCACATGATCGACGACGTGGTGACGGCGTATGTGCAGGGAGCCACCGCTGAGGGCTACCCGGAGGACTGGGACCTCGACCAGCTGTGGACCGCACTGAAGACGCTCTATCCGATCACGCTGACCGTCGATGACGTCGTCGAGGAGGCTGGCGGCGAGATGTCCGGCATCACCTCGGAGCTGCTGCTGCAGGAGGTCAAGGCCGACGCGCACGCCGCCTACAACGCCCGCGAGGCCGAGGTCGGCGAGGAGGTCATGCGCGAGCTGGAGCGCCGGATCGTGCTGACTGTGCTGGACCGCAAATGGCGCGAGCACCTGTACGAGATGGACTACCTGCAGGAGGGCATCGGCCTGCGGGCGATGGCCCAGCGCGACCCGCTGGTCGAGTACAAGCGGGAAGGCTTCGCGATGTTCTCCGCGATGCTCGAGGGCATCAAGGAGGAGTCCGTCGGCTATCTGTTCAACGTCGAGGTCCAGGTCGAGCCGGAGCCCGAGGGCATGGAGCCGGGCGACGGGACGAGAATGGTGCTCGACCAGGAGCCGCCGGTCGCCGTAGGAGCACCGGTCGCCCCGGCTGTGCTGGAGCAGGCGCCCGAGCCGGCCCCGCCGGTCGAGCGACACCAGCCGACGGTCAACGCCAAGGGCCTACAGGCTCCGCAGGCACGCCGGGAGGCGTTGCAGTATTCAGCGCCGACGCTGGACACCTCCGGAGACGACGCCGAGGTCCACAATGGACAGGGCGCGGCGGCCAACACCACCACGGTGACCGGCAGTGAGCCGGCCCGGAATGCGCCGTGTCCCTGCGGTTCCGGCAAGAAGTACAAGAAGTGCCACGGCGCGCCGGGCGCTCACTGACTGGTCGGCGAGAACGGCTGAGAATACGCGGTCGAGCACAGACAGCGGATCCGACAGACGGCCCGTTCCACTCCGGTGGGGCGGGCCGGCTGCCGTCTCAGCCGATCTGCAGCTGCACACAGCGCCACTGTCCATCGACGCCTTCCAACCGGGCCGCGACGGCGTGAAAGCGCGCCCCGCGGCGGATCACCGCCGCCACTTCCGCGACCCCGTCGGCCGGCTCGCTGACGTGCACCGAGGTCACCGTCGGCGCGGCGGCGCGGCGCTGCGCCGGAACCTGCCGGGCCCGAGTCAGGTCGGCATACAAGGTTGGGCTGGTCCATTGCTGTAGCTGCGTGGTGGACCGCCAACCAGCCAGTGCCTCCATGGTCGCCTGCAGGAAACGGCGGGCCAGCGGGGTCGGGTCCGGCAGGGCCCGGCGGGCGGTGGGCTGCGGGCCCCAGAAGTCGTCGCCGTGCGGGCCCGGGCGGCCCGCCGGCTCGGCGAACGGCAATGTTTCGGCGAACGGCAATGTTTCGGCGAACGGCAGTGGCTCGGCGAACGGCAGGGTCGCCTCGGCCGACAGCGGCTCGGAGACCACTCGCAGGTGCGGCCGGCCCTGCTCCTCCGGCGGGTCGTACGGCGGTTCGAGCTGCGGAGCGGCCCGAACATGGGCGGAGAATCGGCGCCGCTGAGCGGACGCGCGACCTTCGGCGTACCCGATGACGGTGGCTGTCGACGCACTGGGCATGGACATGGGCGTCCCTTTCGAGGTGGCGGGCTCAGGCGGGCGGCACGAGCCGCTGGCCGGGATGGATGAGGTTGGGGTCGGCGCCGATGACGGCGCGGTTGGCGGCGTACCACCGCGGCCACTCCCGGGCGATCGCGGCGTCGTCCGCTCCCGGGCCGAGCCGTCGGGCCGCGATCCTCCAGAGCGAGTCACCGGGCGCGACCAGTACGGCCGTGGACCGCGGCGCGGCATGCCGGCTCCGGGTGGTGGTGATCTGCTGCCGGTCCGGGGTGCCGCCCGACGGCCAGTCGGGATCTAGGTGGGTGCCGCTGTCCGGCCAGTCGACCGCCACGGTGCTGCTGGATCCGGCCCGGTCGGTGGGATGCCAGAGCGCCAATGCCGCACCGCCACCCGCGGTGGCGACGGACAGGCCGAGCGCGACCGCGGCGGTGCGGCGGAGCGTGCCCGGCAGCAGTCGGTCGGCCACCGCTTCGCAGGCCTGGCCGGCGACCCCGGGCAGCGCGGCGGCAGCGGCAAAGGAGAGTCCGACAGCCAACCAGGCGAGCAGCGCCCAGCAGAGCACGCAGATCCCCACCAGCGCCGCCTGATCGGCGCCGACCCGGTCCACATAGGACTGCGGATGCCGTACGGCCGGAGCCAGCGAGCGCGGATCGGGGCCGAGCCACCACACCGCCGTCGCGAGGACGGTGAGCAGCCCGGCCGTGGCCAGCGTTCGCGCTCTTTGAATCACGCCTGACTCCAAACACGTTCGTTTGCTTGTGTTTGCCTGTATAAGCGTTCGTACGTTTGAAGTCAAGCGCGTTCGTTTGAATGTGTTAGCGTGCGTTCGCCGGCGAAACGGGGAGGATCAGGGCGATGCGGTGGGACAGGCTCTTCGACGATCTGCAGGCGCAGGTGGCGGCGGCCGAGGCGGCCGAGTTGGCCGGCGAGATCGTGGAGCGCACCCGGATCGAGGTCGGTGCCCTTCGGCTGCGCGACCGGTTACGGGCGGCGCTGGATACGCCGGTCCGGCTGACCTGCCTGGGCGGTGAGATGGTCGCCGGCCCGCTGCATCGGGTGGGGCCGGACTGGCTGCTGGTTGCCGAACGTCCCGAACGTGACGCGCTCGTGGCGCTGTCCGCGGTGACGAGTGTGGCCGGGCTCGGCCCCTTGACGGCGCCGCCGGCCGAGCTCGGAGTGGTCGAGGCGAAGTTGGATCTGCGCTACGCGCTGCGCGGCGTCTCCCGGGACCGGGCGGGCGTGACGCTGACACTGCGTGACTCGACCTCGGTGAGCGGCACGATCGACCGGGTCGGTGCCGACTTCATCGAAGTCGCCGAGCACCCGACCGGTGAGCTACGGCGCGCGCACACGGTCCGGCAGGTGCGGACCGTGCCGCTCACCGCCCTGGCGGTCGTCCGTACGACCTGACGCCGGTCAGTCCTGCGGGACCGTCTCGTCCCGGCCCATCGGATGGCTCTCGACGAAATCGCGGGTCTGGCTGTAGAGGCGCTTGATGTAGGACTCGAGCTGGTCGCGCTCGACCCGCCACTGACCGCGGCCGCCGATCTTGATCGCTGGCAGCTCGCCGCTGCGCACCAGCGCGTACGTCTGGGACGCGGAAATGTTCAGGATCTCGGCGACGTCAGGAAGGGTGAGAAAACGTCCCTCCGGCTTGGCTCCACTCGCAGGCATAGCTCCACTCGCAATATCCGACCCCGGGATGCGGGGAGGTGCATCGGCGTATCCGGCGCACACAGTGTGTCACCTGGCTCGGGGCTCCGGTGCGCGTCATCCACAGGCCGTGCCGGTCACCGTACGGACCGCGCCGGGATTTGGCAGTATGCAGCAGACCGACGAACCAGACATAGGGGCCAGACGATGGCAGCGAATCAAATAGGGCGGCGACCATGACGCAACAGGTCGCCGAGCCGCCGTCGCCGGTGGTGCGCCGGTTGCGACCACCGTCCTGGTTGGACATCCGGCTGGTGATCGGCGTGCTGATGGTGCTGGTCGCCGTGCTGGTCGGTGCCCGGGTGGTCGCATCCTCGGACAAGTCGACCAAGGTCTGGGCGCTGGCCCGCGACGTCTCCAATGGCACCCGGCTCGCCGACGGTGACCTGCGGCAGGAGCGGATCCGGCTCTTCAGCGACTCCAAGCGATACCTGTCGACGACGACCTCGCCGATCGGGCGCACCGTCAATCGCGACCTGCGCGGCGGCGACCTGCTGCCCGGCGCGGCGTTGATCGACTCGCCGGCCGGCGTCGTACTCCCGCTCTCCGTGGCCGTGGACGACGCGCCGCCGGCGTTGGGGCACGGCGACCGGATCGACGTCTACGTGGTGCCCGGCGCCGCCGATCAGAACGGCACCACCGAGCAGATCCTGGCCGATGCCGTCGTGCAGTCGGTCTCGGGCCTCGGCAGCGGCGGTCTCGCCTCGGACAACAGCAAGGCCCGGATCACCGTGACGATCCCGCCGGCACAGGAGGACCAGGTCGTGAAGCGACTCGCGGCCGGGACGCTCTACGTGGTGCAGCGGGTCGGCCCGGGTTCGGACGACGCCCCGGCCGCCGTGCCTGGCGTGCAGCCGACCGTGACCCCAACCGTGACTCCGACCGTGACCCCGACCGTGACCCCCAGCCGCTGATGGCCGTTCCCGTTCTCACCGCGGTGACCGGCGCGGTCTGGGAGGTCGAGCTGGTCTCGCAGCTCGACCGGGCCGACCACGGCGTCACGGTGGTCCGCCGGTGCGTCGATCTGGCTGACCTGCTGGCCGCGGCGGCCGCCGGTCAGGCCCGGGCCGCGCTGCTGTCAGCCGATCTGCGCCGGCTCGACCGGGACGCCGTCACCCGGTTGTCCTCCGCGGCCGTGGCCGTGGTCGGCCTGATCAATCCCGGCGACGAGGAGGGCGAGCGACGGTTGCGCCAACTCGGTGTGCGCTACGTGCTTCCGGCCGACGCGGGCGCCGAGGCGATCTCGGCCGCCGTACTGGAGGCGGTCGAGGGGTTCGTCGACGGCGCCGCGGGGCAGCTCATGGCCAACCCGCACGCCGCGGCCCGTACGGATTCCCCTGAGCCACAGTCCGAGGAGCTGCCGCCGCTGGTCGGGCCGGGTCGGGTGGTGGCCGTCTGGGGACCGACCGGCGCACCCGGCCGGACCACGGTCGCGGTCGGACTCGCCGATGAGGCGGCCCGGCTGGGTGTGCCGACCCTGCTGGTCGACGCGGATGTGTACGGCGGCGTGGTCGCCCAGGTGCTCGGCCTGCTGGATGAGTCGCCGGGGGTCGCGGCCGCCGCCCGGCAGGCTGCGTCCGGCACGCTCGACGTGGCGGCGTTGGCCAGGATCGCGTTCTCGGTCGGGTCGTCGCTGCGCGTGCTCACCGGCATCGCCCGGGCCGACCGCTGGCCGGAGCTGCGCCCGTCCTCGATGGAGGCTGTGCTGGACATCGCCCGGGCGATGGGTCCGCTGACCGTGGTCGACTGCGCTTTCTCGGTCGAGCAGGACGAGGAGATCGTCTACGACACGATGGCGCCCCGCCGCAACGGCGCCACCGTCGCCGCGCTGGAGTCGGCCGACGTGGTGCTCTGCGTCGCTTCGGCCGATCCGGTCGGCCTGCAGCGGGCCGTACGGGCATTGACCGAGCTGCGCGACGTGCTGCCCGGAGTGACCCCGCGGGTCGTGGTCAACCGGGTCCGGCGGGGCGTGATCCCCGGTGACCCGCGGCGCGAGGTGGCCGCGGCGCTGGCCCGGTACGCCGGCGTCTCCGATCCGGTGTTCCTGCCGCACGACGGATCGGCGGCCGATTCGGCGCTGCGGGTCGGCAAGACGCTCGCCGAGGTGGCGCCCGGCAGTCCGTTGCGGGCGGCGTTGACCGAGCTGGCCCGGTCGCTGGCCGGCATACCGGCCGGACCGCGTCGGCGCCGCGGCTGACCGTACGGACACCGCCTCGCGCGCTGCCGCCGCACAGTGCCACGATGGGAGTGCGCGTAAGGGGTGAGATGGTCGATCGGCTGAGTGCGCTGGACGTGTCGTTCCTGTATCTGGAGGATGCGACGACGCCGATGCACGTCGGTGGGGTGCTGGTGTTCGCCCGGCCCCGCGGCGGTTTCGACTACGGCCGCCTGGTGTCGCTGGTTGAGGAGCGCATCGGCCAGGTGCCGCGGTTCCGGCAGAAGGTGGTCGCCGTCCCCGGCCACCTGTCCAACCCGGTGTGGGCCGACGATCCCGAGTTCGACATCCAGTACCACGTGCGGCACAGCGCCCTACCCAAGCCGGGCACTGACGAGCAGCTCGCCGAGCTCGTCGCACGGCTGATGTCGCGCCGGCTGGACCGGCACCGGCCGCTGTGGGAGATGTACTGCGTGGAGGGCCTCGCCGGTGGGCGGTTCGCGCTGATCACCAAGACCCACCACGCGATGGTCGACGGGATCAGTGCCATCGACCTGAGCCAGGTGATCCTGGACGCCAGTCCGAAGGGCACGCCGCCGGTCGAGCAGCTGTGGATGCCGACGCCGACGCCGAGCGCGACCACGCTGGTCCGGGACGCGGTCAGCGAGCTGGCCCGCCGACCGTCCGCCATCGTCGACACCGTGCGGATGGCGATGCTCGACGTGCGGTCCAGCACGGAGCTGGCGGCCCGCGCCGCCGGTGGTCTGCTGGCCACGGCCCGGATCGCCGCCAGGCCCGCGCCGGACGGCCCGCTCAACGTCGAGATCGGCGGTCAGCGCCGGTTCGCCGTCGTACGCAGCACCTTGGAGGACTACCGCAAGGTGCGGGCGAAGTACGGCGGCACGGTGAATGACGTGGTGCTGGCGACCGTGGCCGGGGCGCTGCGGGTGTTTCTGATGACACGCGGCGAGCCGGTCGGCGGGTCGACCGTCATCCGGGCCATGGTCCCGGTGTCGGTCCGCACCGAGAGCGAGCAGGGCGAGCTGGGAAACCGGGTGCTGCCGCACTTCATCGAGCTGCCGGTGGGCGAGCCGAATCCGGTGCTGCGGCTGTCCCGGATCAGCTACGCGATGCAGGCGCACAAGACTGGCAACCAGGCCAGCCAGACGGTCGGCGCCCGGGCCCTGATCAAGCTCTCCGGCTTCGCCCCGCCGACGCTGCACGCGCTGGGCGCGCGGGCCGCCGGCAGTTTCGCCCGCAAGTTCTTCAACGTCGTGGTCACCAATGTGCCCGGCCCGCAACAGCCGCTGTACGCGACCGGTGCCCGCATGCTCGAGGTGTTCCCGGTCGTACCGTTGGCCAAGGGCCAACCGCTGTCGATCGGGCTGACGTCGTACAACGGCGGCGTCTACTACGGGCTGAACGCCGACCGGGACGCAATGGGCGACGTGGACGTCATCGGCTCGCTCATCGCCGAGGCGCTCGCCGAATTGGTGGACACGACATGACCGTCAGCCGCGGGCTGGTCCTCGGCGCCGGCGGGGTGCTCGGCTTCACCTGGATGGTCGCGGCGCTGCATTCCTACGAGCAGAAGTACGGCGTCGATGCCCGGTCCGCCGAGATCGCAGTCGGCACCTCGGCCGGTGCGGTGGCGTCCGCGATGCTCGGCCGCGGCGTCTCGGTGGCCGCCATGTTGCGCCATCAGCGCGGCCGACCCGAGCCGGGCGACCCGATGATCGACTGGGACTACGACGTCGACTCCGGTGGCGCGTTGCCGCCCCGGCCGGGCCTCGGCCTCGGCTCGCCGCGGCTGGCCGGCCAGGTGCTGCGCCACCCCCGCCGGCTCCCGACCCAGGCCGCCCTGACCGCGCTGGCACCGCCGGGCCGGGGGACATTCGGCCCGATGGCCCGGATGGTCGAGCGGCTGACCGGTCCGGCCTGGCCGCAGACCCCCTGCCCGTGGCTCGTCGCGTTCGACTACGACGCCGGTCGGCGGGTGGCGTTCGGCCGGGAGGGCGCGCCGACCGCGTCCCTGCCCGACGCCGTGGTGGCGTCCTGCTCCATCCCCGGCTGGTACGTCCCGGTGCTGATCGGCGGCCGTCGCTACATCGACGGCGGTGTCTGGTCGCCGGCCTCGCTGGACCTGCTGGGCGACGCCGGTCTGGACGAGGTGCTGGTGCTGGCGCCGATGGCGTCCTTCGCCTACGACCGTCCGCGTTCGGTGGTGGCCCGGGCCGAGCGGCGGTGGCGGCGAGCGCTGACCCGACGGCTGTTGCGCGAGGCGGGCCCGGTGCGGGCCGCCGGCTCGCGGGTCAGCATGTTCGCCCCCGGCCCGCAGGACCTGGCCCAGCTCGGCGCCAACCTGATGGATCCGCGGCGCCGGATCGCCGTGCTGGAGACCGCGTTACGCACCACCGCCGCGGCCTTCGACCAACCCCGCGATCCGGTCGGCCGGTGAGTCGGCTGGTCTGCGGCCGGCCGGTCCGCCAGCATGAGGTTTGTCCCCGCGGTGCCGCGTGAGCGTAAGGCCGGCACGTCCCGATATCCGCCTCGTACGGGAGCCGAATCGATGAGGATCTACCAGCCGGCGACGATCCGGTCGCTGCGCACGCTCGTCGACGACGGCGAGCTCGGGCCGGTGCCGCTGACGGCGTTCGCGGTGACCGGTGCGCTGCGCGAGTTCTACCTCGAGGGAGATGACGAGGAGTTCGCGTTCGCCGCCCTGACCGCCGCCGCGCGCGCCTCGCTGCGGTTGCTGGACGCCGATCCGCTGACCCCGCGGCGCCGGGTCGTGATCGTCGCCGACGTCGCCGATGAGGCCGTCACCGTACGGTCGGACCTGGAACGGGCCGCGGTCCGGATCGCCGAGCCGATCGGGCTCAAGCAGGTCGCGGCCGCGTACGTCGATGAGGAGGCCGCCGAGAAGGCGGTCCGGGCCGCCGCCGTCGCGGTGATGGAGGCCGACCTGGGCAGCGCCGACGCGCAGTTCGTCGTCGACGGCGCCGAAGGATTCGAACTGGGGTGGTACGCCACCCAGGAGATCGGCCCGCTGGTCGAACTTCTTTAGTAACTGTTCGAATCCCACTTTCGCTTCGCGGCCGTTCTCGTGCAGGTCTCTGCGTTGGCGCGGGTTGGTGTTGGTGGTTCCTGATCCCGCTTGTCGCCGCGTGGGAGGGCCGCAAGCGGATCGCGTCTGGCTTGCTACGACATAGCGTCGTAGACCGCGACGCTATGTCGTAGCAAGCCAGAGACGAGCCATGAAGGTGCCGGACTCAACGGGGGTGGCCCTGACGGGGCCGCCTCAGTCGACGGCGGGACGGCGGAGTGGCGCAGCGGCTGGCAAGATGGGCCGTATTGGGTTCACTGTCGCACCTGAGCTGGGGGATTCGAGTATGGATGCCGTCACCGTCCCGCCGACGCCACGCAACGAGCCGGTACGCGGCTACGCGCCGGACAGCGCCGAACGCGCCTCGCTGGAGGCCCGGTGCAAGGACCTGGCCGCCGAGCGCGCCGAGCTGCCGATGACGATCGGTGGCGTCTCCCGACTGGGCGCCGGCGAGCGGGTCGACGTCGTGGCACCGCACCGGCACGCCACCGTGCTCGGCACCCTCGGAAATGCGACCGTGGCCGACGCGAGGGACGCGGTAGCCGCGGCGAAGCAGGCCGCACCGGGTTGGCGGGAGTTGCCCTTCGACGAGCGGGCGGCCGTCCTGTTGCGGGCCGCCGACCTGCTGACCGGTCCGTGGCGGGACACCCTCAACGCCGCGACGATGCTCGGCCAGTCCAAGACCGTGCAGCAGGCGGAAATCGATGCCGCCTGCGAATTCGCCGACTTCCTGCGTTTCAATGTGCATTTCGCCCGGCGCATTCTCGCCGAGCAGCCCGAGTCATCGCCCGGAATATGGAATCGCTTCGACCACCGGCCGCTCGAGGGTTTCGTGCTCGCGATCACCCCATTCAATTTCACCGCTATTTCCGGCAATCTGCCGACGGCTCCCGCGTTGATGGGCGTCCCGGTGATCTGGAAGCCGTCGCCCACCCAGCAACTGGCCGCGCACTACACGATGCGCCTGCTGGAGGCCGCCGGGCTGCCGCCGGGCGTGATCAACCTGGTCACCGGTGACGGCAAGGCGGTGAGCGAGGCGGCGCTGGTCGACCCTGACCTCGCCGGGGTGCATTTCACCGGATCGACCGCGACCTTTCAGCATTTGTGGGCCACGGTCGGCGCCAATATCTCGGGCTATCGGACCTATCCGCGGCTGGTCGGGGAGACCGGTGGAAAGGATTTCGTCATTGCCCATCCGAGTGCGCCGGTGGACAGCCTGGTCACCGGTTTGGTGCGCGGGGCCTTCGAATATCAGGGACAGAAATGTTCGGCGGCGTCCCGGGCCTACCTGCCGCGGTCGCTGTGGGAGCACGGCCTGCGCGACGCATTGGTGGAGACGACCCGGCAGTTGGCGTACGGCGACGTGACGGATTTCCGCAATTTCGGTGGCGCGGTCATCGACCGGCGGGCCTTCGACAAGCACGCGGCCGTTTTCGCGGCGGTGGCCGACGACCCGACCGCGACCGTCCTGATTGGCGGCACGGCCGACGATTCGGAAGGCTATTTCGTACAGCCCACCGTCATCGAATGCAGCGACCCGACCAATGACCTGTTCGTCCGGGAATTCTTCGGCCCCATTCTCTCGGTATATGTCTACGACGACGCCGACTGGTCGGCGGTGTTGGCGCAGGCCGCCGACGCCGCGCCCTATGCCTTGACCGGAGCGGTATTTGCGACCGACCGGGCGGCCGTCGACGAGGCCTCGAGAGTGTTGCGTTTCTCGGCCGGCAATTTCTACGTGAATGACAAGCCGACCGGTGCGGTCGTCGGGCAGCAGCCTTTCGGCGGCGCCCGCGCCAGCGGTACGAACGACAAGGCCGGCTCGATCTTCAACATGCTGCGCTGGGTCTCGCCGCGGACGATCAAGGAGACCTTCGTGCCGCCGACCGACCACCGTTACCCGCACATGGGCTGATCAGCCGCTCCGGTCGGCCGTGGCGGAGAGCTTGTGCCGCAGGCTTTCTCGCACGGCCGGCCATTCCGGTGCGATGACGGAATAGTAGGCCGTGTCACGCAGTCCACCGTCGGACGCCGGGCGGTCGGACCGCAGGATTCCCTCGAACTGTGCGCCGATCCGGGCGATCGCGGCCCGCGAACGTGCGTTCCGCGCGTCGGTCTTCAGTTGCACCCGGCTGGCCCGCCAATTCTCGAAGGCGTGGGAAAGCAGCAGGAGCTTGGTCTCGGTGTTGCACGCGGTGCGCTGGGCTGAGGCCGCGTACCAGGTGTGCCCGATCTCCAGCGTGTCCGGCTGGCCGCGGCCGGACCAGGCCCGGAAATCGAAGAACCGGGTGCAACCGGCGGCCCGACCCGAGTCGAGCCACCGGACGAGATATGGCACGGACTGTGCGGCTACCTGCTCGGCCACGGCGGCGTCCACATAGGACTGCATCGATGCATGGGTGTCCGGCACCCAGGTGTAGCCGTAACTGTCGCGCGATTCGGTGGCCGCTGCGAGCAGATCGTCGACGTGCGACGGAGACAGCGGCTCGAGCTGAACGTGGTGGCCGGTGAGCGTTACCGACGGGGGCATTGCGCGGAATCCCTTCTGTCGTTGGTTTCCAGCCGGCGCAGCAGGTGCGCCCGGGCGGCTTCGTCGCCCGGCTGGTCGCGGTGTTCGAGATGATCGGCGACGGCGAGGCGGTGGGCCTCATCGGTGTTGCCGCCGTACTTGAATTTGGCCTGGACGTCCTCGATCGGGACGCGGATGCCGCGGATCCCGGGCAGGCGCCGCGAATGCGCCGACGGGTCGACGTTGCCCTCGTCCGGTTGCAGGTGCGCCAGCTGGCGGCGCAGCAGGTCGAGTTTCGCCTCCGGAGCATCGATGACCTCGGCCGTACCGCCGAGTTGCACGGCTCCGTAGAAGGTGGTCGGGATTCCGGCGGCCGGATCCTCGTCGCCGATCGCCCGCCAGGACGACGGAATGAAGGTCCAGTCGCCCGCGATGGAGAGCACGACATACGGATTCTCATCGAGCGCCGGCCAGATCGGATTGGGGCGGGCCAGGTGAATGAGGACAGTGTCGCCGTCCAGCACGTACTGGGTGGGCACGATCACCGGCCGCCGCCGGCCGGCGCCACTGGCGACGAGATGACCGAAACCCTGGGCAGTGGCGAACGGTCGCCACTCGTCGGATTCGGCCGCGTCCCACGGGTGAATCAGCATGACACCTCAGCGAATTTGTGATAGTACAAACTAATGTCTGTAGCGCAACAATATCGGCTGTCGGGTCATCGTGCCAGCGAGATCGTGGCGAGCGTGGAGGCCGCGATCCGGTCCGGCAGCCTGCCGCCCGGCGCGACGCTGCCGCCGGTGCGGACCCTGGCCGACGAGCTCGGCGTCAGCCCCAACACGGTCGCCGCGGCGTACCGGTCGCTGCGGGAACGTGGGCTGGTCAGCGGGGCCCGCCGCCGCGGCACCACGGTGAACCATGCGCCGGCCCAGCCGGCCCGTACCGCTCCGCCCCTGCCGGCGGGAGTCCGCAACCTCGCGGACGGGGCGCCGGATCCGCGGTTGTTGCCGCCGCTGAGTGCCGCGCTGCGGCAGCTGCCGACCCGTCCGGCGCTGTATGACGAGCCGCCGGTGCTGGCCCGATTGGAGGCGTTGCTCGGCGCGGAGTTCCGGGCGGACGGCGTTTCGGTCGGTGATCTGACCGTCGTCGGGGGCGCGATGGACGGGATCGAGCGACTGCTCGGCGCCTACCTGCGGCCGGGCGACCGGGTCGCGGTCGAGGACCCCGGCTACGCCAACCTGCTCGACCTGCTCGGCGCGCTCGGGCTGCGGGCGGAGCCGGTCGCGTTGGACGATGCCGGGATGCGGCCCGACCAACTCGAACGGGCCGTTGGCGCCGGTGTCTCGGCGGTGGTGCTGACGCCGCGGGCCCAGAATCCGACCGGAGCGGCGATCACGGCCGACCGGGCGGAAGCACTGCGGCGGGTGCTGACCGCGGCACCGCAGATCCTCGGGATCGAGGATGACCATGCGGCACTGGTTGCCGGGGTGCCGCACAATCCCTGCGTGACCGTGCTTCCACGGTGGGCCGTGGTCCGGTCCGCCTCCAAGGTGTTCGGTCCCGATCTGCGGGTCGCGGCTGTGGCCGGCGACGACCAGACCATTGCCCGGATCGCCGGCCGACACCGGTTGGGCGCCGGGTGGGTGAGTCGACTGCTGCAGGAACTTGTCGCCACGCTGCTGGAGGGCGACGACACGCACCGGTGGCGGGCAGATGCGGCAGCGGTGTACACGCAGCGCCGCGGGGAACTGGTGACCGCGCTCGATGCGGTGGGGGTGACCGGGCGCGGCGAGAGCGGGCTGAACGTATGGGTGCCGGTCGCCGACGAGTCCGACGTGATGGCCCGGTTGCTCGAGGCCGGTTGGGCGGTCGCCGCGGGCCAGCGATACCGGATCGACAGTCCGCCGGGCATCCGGGTGACCATCGCGACGCTAGAGCCGGGCGAGGCGGACCGCTTCGCGGCCGATCTCGCCCGTTGCCTGACACCCGGCCGGCCGCACTACACCGGCTGAGGTCGCCGGCTCTCCCATCGCGGTCTGCACCGGGGTGATTTCGCCGCCGATGACCAGCAGCCCCCGGCCGGGCAGTGGATTGCTGGTCATCCGCGGGACGCGCACGCTGAGCAGGTCACCGTCCGCGGCGGCGGGCTGTAGCAGCAGGCCGGCGCGGGAGGCGCGGACCGCCATCGACAGCCCGCGGAAGGCCATGCCGAGCTCGTCGCTGCCGCCGGAGACGACGACCGCCCGCTGACCGTCGTCGGCGTGCAGCGTGGCGGTCAGCACCTCGCCGACCGGTGCGTCGGTCATCGTGTGTACGTCGTCGACCAGCACCACGATCGGACCGGTGTCAAGGACGTCCTCGAGCGCGGCGGCGTCCTCCGGGCCGAATATCCCGACGACACCGGCGTGCTGCTGCAGGGACTGCAGCGGCGAGCGCCGTGGCAACACCAGAGCGACCCGGGTGCCCGCCGAGGCGAGGCTCAACGCCATGGTCCGCAGTGCGGTCGAGCGGCCGCTGCGCGGCGGTCCGGTCACCAGGAAGCCCGGGCCGTCGGCGCTCAGGTCGATGCCGACGGTCTCGGCCGCGTCGCCGGCCGCGCCGATGAGTGTCCATAGTGGACGAGCTGTGGCCGGCCGGGTGCAGGCCTGCATCTCGACGTGCTCGGGCAGCTCCCGGACCTCGAACGGGAGCCGGGCGGGATCGTGGATCTCGGTGTCGCGGGCGGCGTCGGCCGCCAATTGACGCAGGGCCGCGATCTGGTGCGGTCCGGACGGATCGGCCTCCAGCAGGGCGATCTGGATTTCGACGAGACCGTCAGGCATTATCGCCCGGCCCTCCGGCATCGTGTCCGGCACCGAGCGCGCCGGCACGTCCACCAACGCGTACTCGTTGCGCTCGGGCAGGCGCAGCACGATCCGGCCCGGGAATGCCGACCCGGTCCGCCCGGAAATCAACTGTCGATCACCGGTCGCGACTGTCTGCACTCCCATCGCCGCACCCTCGCGAGCGAGCCGCAGGAGCATGTCGACCGGGCGGCCGTGATCGACCGCCTCGTACTCCTCGCCGAATCCGCTCCACCCGTCGATCAGCAGCAGAATCCAGGGCAGCCGGTCTGCCTCGCTGCAGTGCGCCCGCTGCTCGGCTACCGAGCTGAACCCCTGCTGGGCGAGCAAGGCCTGCCGGCGGCGCAGCTCGTCGGTGAGTCGGGTCAGCACCCGGTCGCCGCGGACGACGTCATGGCGTGCGCAGACGGCGCCGCAGTGCGGCAGGTCGCCGGCGGCCAGCAGACCGCCGCCGGCGCAGTCGAAGAGGTACAGGTGCAGATCGGTTGGGGCGTACTTCTGGACGGCCGCGCCGATGAGGGTGCGCAGCAGGCTGGTCCGCCCAGTGCGCGGTCCGCCCACGATCGCCAGCGCGGCCGACCGGGCGAGATCCAGCCCGACCACGCCTCGACGTTGCTGGTCCGGATGGTCGGCCAGGGCATACGGCAGGGTGTCCTTTTCGGTGTCCTTTTCGGTGCCCAGATCGGTGCCTGTCTCCGAGGCGAGGTCGGCCAGCGATACGACCGTCGGCAACGGCGGCAGCCACGGGCTCCGCGGCCGGCGTTGTCCAGCGCGGTCGGCGGCCGCCCGCAGACCGGTCACCAGCTGCTGCAGGTCGGTCTCCCCCTCACCCGCGCCACCTGCGACGGCCATCGCCGGCGCGCCCGATTCCACCCAGCGGCTGGTCCGGACCCCGGCCGCCGGTCCGATATCCGCGGCGCCGGCCGCCGTCGCTCTGCCACCGACTCGGCCGGACTGGAATTCCAGCGGTGGCGCGGATCCGATCCGAGCGATCGCCCGGCCGGGCGTGCCGGCGCCGATCATCGCGGCCGCGGCCGTGTCGATCACGTCGCGGGACTCGGCGTCATCGGTGACGCGCAGGGCGATGCGGAGGTTGGTGTTGGCGCGGATGACAGGGGAGACGACACCGGAGGGCCGTTGGGTGGCGAGGATGAGATGGACACCGAGAGAACGCCCCCGCATGGCGATGCCGACCAGTCCGGTGACGAAATCGGGAAGCTCCTCGACCAGCGAGGCGAACTCGTCGATCACCAGCACCAATCGCGGCATCGGATCCCCGGACGCCGGGGCAAGGGTGCTCCAGTAGTCCTCGATGTCTTTGGCGCCGACAGTGGCGAGCAGCTGTTCGCGGCGTTTGAGCTCGGCGTTGAGTGAGGCAAGAGCCCGTTCGGTGAGGTGGCCATCGAGGTCGGTGACCATGCCGACGGTATGCGGGAGGTGAATGCAGTCCTTGAAGGCGGCGCCGCCCTTGTAATCGATGAGGACGAAGGTCATGGCGTCAGGTCGGTTGGCGACGGCCAGGGACGCGATGATGGTCTGCAACAGCTCGGACTTGCCGGCCCCGGTCGTCCCGGCCACCAGCGCGTGCGGGCCGTCCCGGGCTATGTCCACGGTGTACGGACCGTCGGCCGACTCGCCGATCAATGCGGCCGTGCCGCGTCCGCCGCGTGACCAGCCGGCGGCGATCCGCTCGGCGGTGGGTCGTTCGAGGTCCAGCAGCGGCAGCAGCCGGGAGGTAGCCGGCACGCCCTGATCGGCGTCCGTGCCGCCGTCCCGCAGCGGCGCCAGCGCGCGAGCCAGGGCGAGCGCCGCCGACCGGTCGAGGCCGTCCACCACAATGTGGTCGACCGCCGGACCGTCCCGCGGGATCAGCCGGGCCCGGGTGCCGACCTCGCCGGTGATCTCGACCACGGCTCCGCACTCGGCCGGCAACAGTCGCGGCTCGCGGTCGAAGCACACCGCGTGGATCCCCGCCCGTGGTCCGTCCGCGAGCAGCCGGGTCAGGCCCGGCAGGTCGCGGAGATCCGCCGCGCCGTCGATCAACACCACCATCCGAGGGAGCACCTGCTCGCGATCGCCGTGCCGGCTGTCCGACCGCGCATCGAGCATTCGGGTCAACTCACAGACCCGGGCCGTCCGCTGCTCGGCGGTCAGGCCGACCCGGAGAGTCCCGTCGCCGGTGTCGAGCTGGGGCAGCCAGCGGCTCCACTCCCAGCTGCCCGCCGCGCTGTCCACCGCCAACAGTGTCAGGGCGAGATCGCGCGGACTGTGCAGCGCGCCGAGCTGGGCTGCGATGCTGCGGGCGAGCCCTTCGATCGGCGGGCGCGGGCCGGCTATCCCGAGCACGCCGCACTCCAGCAGCTCGACGACAGCAGGTACGTTCGACGCGACTGGGGACGGTAGCTCCTCGCCGTCGCGCCGCACTCGCACCCGGGCCGGCAGATCAGCCGTTCCAACGCCGATCCGGAGCGAGTCCCGGTCCTCAGCCCGCCGCTCCCACAAGCGCTGCCCCGGGCCCGTGGCGGTGCGCAGGACGGTAGCCGGATCGGGTGTCTCCGACCGCCTGGTCCGCTCATCGAGGGCGACCGCGGCGGCAAGCTGCCGCTCTGCCGCGGCCCGGTCCTCGGCATAGCGCGTGAGCTCGTGCCGGCGGCCCCGGCGCAGTCCGCGCCGCTCGCTCACCGCATTGCCGACCAACATGATCGGCGACAGCACCGTGAAGAGCAGGAACTGCGGGGCGTGCATCAGGACCGCCATCGCGACGCCGGCAACCAGTGGCAGCAGACTGCCCAGAATCGGCAGCTTGCTCGGCGTCCGTTTGACGGGCTCGGCCGGAAAGGTCACCTCGATGTCCGACGGCGCGGGCGCGATCCGGGGCGGCCGATTGATGATCGCGGTGCCGTCAGCGGCGGGGCGTACCGCCGCGGGTGGATCGTCCGCCACGGCCAGCGTCACGGTGGACTCGCCGATCCGCAGCAGCGCGCCCGGCGCGAATCGCACCGGCTCGCCGTCCAGGGGGACACCGTCCAGCGTGCTGCCGTTGGTGGAACCCAGGTCCCGCGCCGTGACGCCGTCGCGACCCGAGCTGACGGTCGCGTGCCGGCGGGACAGATCGGGATCGTCGAGGCAGATTTCGGCCGTCAGGTCGCGTCCGATCGCGACCTCGCCGTGCGGCAGCGGTTGGCAGATCCCCGCATTCGGGCCGCCGACAACCCGTAACTCCAGCACAGCGGCGCACCGCCGGCTGCGTGGTCCCGGCGCGCCGACGCCGAGCACGGCGCCGGCAAGCAGCGCGTCCTGCCCGAGCGTGGCGCGCGAGTCGAGTCGTCGCGATCCGGTGAACAGATCGGCGCCGGGCCGCCCCGCCGCGCGTGTCAGCTCGTCGGCGACGCAGGCCAGCGGGGCGCCTGGATCGGCGTCGACGGTCACGTCCACGGACGGGCCGGCGGTGGGGGAAAGAGTCAGGGTGAAGCGCACCTGATCAGTCTGCCGATCACGGCAACGGTCTGTGGCCTTCGTTGGCCGGGCTGTGGATAACTCCCGCGAAATCCGCGTTATCCACAGGTCGCTCCTGCTTCTCGGCGTCATGGTCGGCAAATCCTCTAACGTTCGGCAGCGAGGCACCTCGGACCGTCAAACAGGGGCAGAACGGCTGATCGAGATCATTGCCATGGTCTGGTTCATTCCGCCCTGGAGCAGCACCCGATATCGGCCCACATTCATCAGAAACGCCCGCAGCGCGGGCACATCAGGAGGGCGAAGAGATGGCCACGATGAAATACGACATCGCCGGCATCGGCGCGCACGCGGCGAACGTCGGCAGGATCGGCAACGAGATCGAGGAGAAGCTCGGCGAATTGTTGGCCCTGATCCAGAACATGCCCGAGGTCTGGGCGAGTGGCTCCGGTGAGTCGGCCGCGCAGGCGGCCATCGACATCAAGAAGGCCGGCGACCTGGTCGCCCGCGCCGTCTCCGGTCACGGCACGTCGGTTCAGAAGGCGGGCCAGATGTTCGCCGAGGGCGACGCCGCGGTTGCCAGGGCGTTCCGATAACAACCGGCGACTAGCAAGTAGGAGCCGGTTCCACCCCTGGCTCGGCCAGCACCCGGACGGATTCGATCCCACACACCCAGGTGTGGGGGTCGAATTTGTCTGTGCCGCTGCCCCAGGTAGTCACGCCCGGCCGGCGCGCCGCTTGATCATCCATGCCGGTAGGTGCACCGTGGACGCGTGGCGCACCCACCGATCTGCCCGCGTTGCGGCGGCGGACTGCAGCCGCCGAGCGCGTTCGCGAGCACCTGGCGGTGCGTCAGCCATGGCGTCGTCGATCCGCTGCACATCCTGCGCAATGCCACGCCCGAAGCCATCAAGCACGTCTGCGACCACACCCGAGTGCCGTGTTGGGCGCCCACACCCATGCCCACGGGTTGGGCACTGGCCGGCCTGGCGTACGCCGGCGACGAACGCAGCCGCGGGCATGCGACCGTCGTGGCCTGCTCCGGTCCGGCTCCGCTGGGCGGCGTCGCTGACATGCTGCTGGTGGCCGAGGAGCCGGGCACCGGAGCCGGCGCCGGCTACGCGGGGTTGGCTGGCCCCGATCCCGGCCCGACCATCGGTGCCAGAGCCGCGACGGTGGAGACTGCCGGACACCCCACGGCGCTCTGGGCAGTCGACAGCCCGGATGACCGGTGTGTCCTGATCGGTGAGGCGAAAGGGTTGTGGCTGTGGGCGATCCTGTGGCCGGCCGAAGCGGGCTATCTCCTGGCGGAAAATGTCACCCTGCACGATCTGCGAGAATCGGTACCATCGGATCTGTACGCGAGCCAATACTCTCCGTACCTCTTGCGTCGCAGACGGTAGAAGACGGACGATGGGAGTTCGCAGTGCAGACCTCGAAAGGCGAGGCCGTACGAAGATCGGCGGCGCGGCGCGTCGCATGGCACAGTTGTCGTTACACGTCCAGCCGCACGGTACAACTAGACCTGTGCACGAGGACCGCCGAAGGGGGGAGTAATGGTCTCCGCTAAAAAGGTGACTGGTTGGCTCGTACTGGCCTTCGTCGTCTTCTTCATCATCACCCAGCCACATGAGCTGGCCAACATCATCACCGGGACGGTTCACCTGTTGCACAGAGGAGCCAACTCGGTGACTGAGCTTATTCGGGATCTGTAGGTTCGGACGATGGCTCCGTACTCATCACAGCGCTACCTTCTCCCCACTGAGCGCGGAGTCATCGAGGTCCGGCGACACTGGGCGATCCTGATCAAGCCCGTCGGCCTGGCACTGGTCGTGATGGCCGCAGCCTTTGCCATTTCCTTTGCGCTCAAATTCGAGAGCACGGCGCAGACGGTGGCGTGGTGGCTGGCGATTCTGGCGTTCCTGCGGTTGGCGTACGTCGTCGCCGACTGGTACGCGGAGCGGCTGGTCATCACCAACAAGCGCTTCCTGCTCACGACCGGTCTGCTCACCCGCAAGGTGGCGATCATGCCGCTGACCAAGGTCACGGACATGACCTATCAGCGGTCGGTGTTCGGCCAGATTCTCGGCTACGGCGTCTTCATCGTGGAGTCGGCCGGTCAGGACCAGGCGCTGAGCCGGATCACCTTCCTGCCGCATCCCGATGACCTCTACCAGCAAATCTCCACCCTGCTCTTTGGCAGCCCGGACGACGGCGGCGACTAGCGAGGTCCGACCCGAAAGAGGTCACAGGCATACTGACGCCTGCGATGCGTATAGATCTGCACACCCATTCCGACGCCTCAGACGGCACTTGCACGCCCGCTGAACTGATCGCCGCGGCCGCCCAGGCAGAGCTGGACATCGTCGCGCTCACCGATCACGACACCACCGGCGGCTGGGCCGCGGCCACCGCCGCGCTGCCGTCCGGCATGACGCTGGTGCCCGGCGCGGAACTGTCCTGCGTGGTTCTCGGGGAGAACCACCCGATCTCGATCCACCTGCTGGCCTACCTGTTCGATCCGGCCGAGCAGACCTTCGCCGCGGAACGGGCCAGGCTGCGCGACAGCCGGCTGACCCGGGCCGAGGGGATCGTGGACCGGCTGGCGGCGGACGGGCTGGACGTCAACTGGCCTCAGGTGCAACGCCTCGCGGCGGGCGGGACCGTCGGGCGGCCGCACATCGCACGGGCCCTGGTCGAACACGGTCTGGCCAGCAGTGTCAACGACGCTTTCGCCCGGTACCTGTATCACGGCAGTCGCTATCACGTGCCGAAGCATGACCTGGAGGCGCTGACCGCGGTGCGGGCCGTCCGGGCCGCCGGCGGCGTGCCGGTGTTCGCCCATCCGCGGGCCCGCAAGCGCGGCACGGTCGTCAGTGACGCCACCATCGTCGAGCTCGCGAAGGCGGGTCTGGCCGGACTCGAGATCGACCATCCCGACCATAACCCGCAGGACCGGGCCGACCTGCGTGCGCTCGCCGGCGATCTCGACCTGATCACCACCGGCTCGAGCGATTTCCACGGCACCAACAAGACGACGCCGATCGGGGCCTGCCTCACCGCCCCCGAGGCGTACGAGGCACTCGTGGCGGAGGCGACCGGCGCCATCCGGCCGATCCCGGGCTGACCTCGTGGGCCACTGGTTCGACGCGCGGTTCTTCGGCGAGGCATTCGTGACGCTGTTCGTCATTATGGATCCGCCCGGGACGGTGCCGATCTTCCTGGCGCTGACCGGTGGCCGCAGTCGGCAGGCCCGGCGGCGGGCCGCGTGGCAGGCCGTGTGCGTCGCCTTCGGCGTGATCTGCGCCTTCGCCGCCTTTGGTCAGCAGATCCTGAATTACCTGGGCATCGGAATTCCGGCGTTGCAGGGCGCCGGTGGGCTGCTGCTGTTGCTGGTCGCGCTGGAACTGCTGACCGACCGGGCCGAGGCGCCGCGTCAGGTCGAGGACGTGAACGTGGCTCTGGTGCCGCTGGGTACGCCGCTGCTGGCCGGCCCCGGTGCGATCGTCGCGGCAATCGTCTTTGTCCGGCGGGCGGACGGCGCGGCCGGGGAGCTGCTCGGTCTGGCGGCCGCGATCGTCGCGGTGCATATCGTGCTGTGGCTGATGCTGCGCTTCTCCGGCGTGATCATCCGGGTGATCAGGGAGAGCGGCATCGTGCTGGTCACCCGGATCGCCGGTCTGCTGCTGTCGGCGATCGCCGTCCAGCTGGTTGCCGATTCGGTGACAGGGTTCATCCACAGCGCGCACTAGGCAAAGGAGAGTTTTGTCGGCGCCCGTCGTTAGGTTGGCATGGTGAAGAGGCTGCTGGTCCTGCTGATGGCTGTCGGAGCGATGCTCGCCGGCGCGATAGCGTTCGTCGCGCTGCCCGCCCACGCCGATGCGATCTCCGAAGCGAAAAGCAAGCTGAACCCCAACGATCGCGTTTATGTCGCGCCGGGCGCCGCGGTGACGGTCAAGCCGGACGCGGTCGCCGGCTCGGACGGGGTGCCGATCGCGGTGGCCGCGCTGCCGAGCTCCGTCGGTGACCCGGACAAGGTCGCGGCGCAGCTCGGGCCGTCGGTGTTCGGCAACGTCAACGGCGTCATGATCGTCTTCGCCGGCACCAAGGCCGGCTCGGCCAACGGATTCACCGGCAGTGTGTGCACGATGAGATCAATCAGGTCAACACGTCGGTCGGCAATAAGGACCAGCTGTCCACGGGCGACGACGCCAGCGGCTATGTGCAGGACGTCGTCGCCGGGATCAATAAGGCGAAGGCCGCGGACGAGAGCAAATCCAGCGGCGACAACGCGGCACCCGACGGCAAGGGCGGCGGCCACACGGGGCTGATCGTCTTCCTCGTCATCGTGCTGCTCGTGGTCGGTGGGGTGGGCGCCTGGGTGGTCACGAAACGGCGCCGCAAGCAGCAGCACCTGGCCGACCGGCGGGCGGAGGTCGTGAGTTACTACGACCGGCTCGGCGCCGATGTGCAAAACCTCTACGCCGGTGGCGACGAGGTCACCCAGCAGGCGCTCGCCGACGCCGCCGAGCGTTATACGGCGACCGGTGCCCTGCTGGCCCGGGCCGACTCCGATGCGCAGTTCGACTCGGCCCGGCGGACCGCGCTGGAAGGCCTGCAGGCAGCCCGTACGGCCCGGCTCCGGCTCGGCCTCGACGCCGGCCCTGACCTGCCGCCGATCTCGCCGACCCGCGGTGAGAAGCTGATCGAGGCGCAGGACTACCAGGTCGGCGACCGCACGGTCCGCGGCCACCCCGACTACGAGCCCGGCGCGCCGTACTACTACGGCGGTGGCGGCGGATACGGTGCCGGTTGGTACTCGTTCCCGTTCTGGGAAACGCTGCTGCTCAGCTCCGCCCTCAGTGGCGGTTTCGGCGGCTGGGGCGGCGGTGGATTCGAGTCCGGGTACGACCAGGGGTACGAGGCAGGCGAGGATCACGCGAACGATCAGAATGGGGATTCCGGCGGTGGCGATAATTCCGGCTGGGGCTCCGGTGGCGACAACTCCGGCTGGGATTCCGGCGGAGGTTGGGATTCCGGCGGCAGCGACTGGGGCGGCGGCGGTAGTGACTGGGGCGGAGACAGCGGTGGTGGCGGCGACTGGGGCGGTGGTGGCGGAGACGGCGGCTGGTAACCGTTCGCTGGATCAGCCGACCGCGCGCCCGTGACCGCCGGTGAGCAGCTCGGCCTGGCCGGGATGCCGACCAGACTCTTCTCCGCGACGCCGTCCAAGTTGGCGTCCTACGACACCTGTCCGCGTCGCTACCGGATGACCTATGTCGATCGGCCGACCCTGCCCAGGGGTGGGCCGTGGGCGCACAACTCGGTCGGTGCCGCAGTGCACGCGGCGCTGAAACGGTGGTGGGATCTCCCGGCGTCCCGGCGTACGCCGGAGGCGGCCGGCAACGAGGTCGAGGCCGGCTGGAGTGACGAGGGTTTCCGGGACTCCGAGCAGTCGGCCGAATTTCGAGCGCTGGCCCGGCGCTGGGTCGAGGGCTATGTCGGCACGCTCGATCCGGCCGACGAGCCGCTCGGCGTCGAGCGCAATGTGGCCGCCACGACCGAGCGGTTGGCGATCTCCGGCCGGGCCGACCGGATCGACGAGCGGGACGGCGAGCTGGTGATCGTCGACTACAAGACGGGCCGCCGGCCGCTGAGCGAGGATGACGCCCGGTCGTCCCAGGCACTGGCGTTCTACGTGCTCGGTGCGCGCCGGACCCTGCACCGGCCCTGCACCCGGGTCGAGCTGCACCACCTGCCCACCGGCACCGTGCACGGTTGGACCCACACCGAGGCGAGTCTGGCCCGGCAGGTGACCCGGGCCGAGGCGACCGCCGACGACATTATCGTCGCCACTGACACGCTGCAGGCCGGCGCGAATCCGGACGACGTCTTCCCGCCACGGCCGGGCCCGATGTGCAGCTGGTGCGACGTGCGCCGGCACTGTCCCGACGGGCAACAGGCGGCGCCGGAGCTGGAACGCTGGTCCGGACTGGCCGAGCTGGAACGGCAACAGGGCTGAGGTTGAACGCCCGATCAGACGGCTGACGCGCTGGATTCCCGGATCACCAGCTCGGGGTGGAAGACCTGCTGCTGGTGATGGGTGTGCGGCTCGGAGAGCAACAGCTCGGCGGCCGCCTGACCCAGTTGGTATTTCGGCTGCCGGACCGAGGTCAGCGGAGTGGAGAGCATCGCCGCGAACTCGACGTCGTCGTAGCCGACCACCGCCATGTCGCCGGGCACCGACAGCCCACGGCGCAGCAGACCGCGCAGCACACCCAGCGCGGTCACGTCGTTGACGCAGAAGATTGCAGTCGGCCGCGGCGCACCGGAGTCGAGCATCGTGTAGAGCGCCGCCTCGCCGCCCTCGGCGTTCAATGTATGAGTGGTGATCTCCTGGACGACCTTGTCCGGCTCCAGGCCGGCCGCCCGGACCGCCTTGCGCAGGCCGCGGCGCCGATCGGCGCACTGCCGGGTCGCCCGGGGCCCGTTGATGAAGCCGATCCGGCGGTGACCGCGCTCGAGCAGGTGCCGGCCGGCGAGCTCGCCGCCGTGCACGTCGTCCACGGCGACCGAACACAGATCGCTGGTGGGACTGGTGCGGTCAAGCAGCACGACCGTGGTGCCGAGCTTCTGCAGCCGCTCCAGCCGGGAGACGTCCCGGGTGGCCGGGGTGATGAGCAGCCCGCGTACCCGCTGTTCCTCCAGCACGCCGAGGTAATGCGATTCCTTGTCGGTGGAGTCGTCGGAGCTGCACAGCACCAGCAGGCAGTTGGCCTCCCGCAGCCGGTCCTCGATGCCGCGGGTGACCTCGGTGAAGAACGGGTTGGCCACGTCGAGCACGATCGCGCCGACCGCACGGCTCTTGCCGGCACGCAGCTGGCGGGCCGAGCCGTTGCGGACGAAGCCGAGATCCTCGATCGCCCGCAGCACCCGGTCCCGGGTGCCCTCGGCGACCAGTTCGGGGTTGTTCAGAACGTTGGACACCGTGCCGACGGAGACGCCGGCCAGCAACGCCACGTCACGGATGCTGCGCCGCCGCACCGTTGTCGTGCTGCGGTGGGGCGCAGGTCCGCCGGTGGCGGCTGCGGTCGGATTGAGCGGTCTGGTCACGGTTGTCGCCTCGTCGTTGGGGCTGCAATGCTGTCTGCACGCTAGTACGTCCCGGATACCGACCGGTACGCGCTGGCCGGGGCCGGTCGCGCCGGATGATGGCCGGAGTCGGGCAGGAGCCGTTGACACGGCGGAGAACGCAACCATAGGGTACCGACGATCTTGAAAGGTTTCAGCGCTGTGTTTCAGCGCAGCGTTTATCGCCGATGCCGCCCGGGAGTGTGCTGACCACGCCGCCCACCGACGAGAGGCGGGCCCGGCCGTTTCCTCGATGTCGGTGATTCATCCGATCCCTGGAGGACCGCTGTGCCCGCACCGGCCGTACTCACCGCAGTCGATCTGCGTACCGAGAGCCGAACCGATCCGCTGGGCCTGGACGAGCCGGCGCCGCAGCTGTCCTGGAAGCTGACCGGTTCCGGCCGGGCCCGCAGCCAGCGCGGCTATCACATCGTGGTCGCTGCCGAGCACGACCCGATCGGCACGGACGCGGCGATCGTCTGGGATACCGGCCAGGTCGCCTCGGCCGACAGCTCCGGCATCGGCTATGCCGGGCCGGCGCTGAAGGCCCGGACGCGGTATCTCTGGCGGGTCCGGATCACCGACGAACACGATCAGGTCTCGGGCTGGTCCGCACTGGCCAGCTTCGAGACCGGCCTGCTGTCCGAGCCGGACTGGTCGGCTGGCTGGATCGCCGCGGCCAACGAAATCGAGCCGCCGGTCGTGTCGCTCGAGACGGCGCGGTCCTCGCCGGCGCTGCGCCGGATTTGGGTCGCGGCACCGGACCAGGCCACGCACCGCGCGGCCCGGGCCCGGATCTCCTTCGCCGTTCCGCCGGGCGCCCGACTGCTTGGTGCCGCTCTGACCGTCGGCGGCGCCGGCGAGTTGACCGTCACGCTCAACGGCGCCGTGGTGCCGGCCGTGGGTGACGTCCTGGCCGCAGTACGTACCGGGGAGAACGTGCTGGCCGTCAGCGCCGAACTGGGCGACGGCGATCCGGTCGGGTTCGTCGGCCGGTTGGAGGTCTGGCTGGAGAGCCAGCGTTCGATCACGGTGGACACCGACGCCAAGTGGCGGGCGGTGCCCGACGCCGACGCGGGTTGGGAATTGCCCGGGTTCGACGACGAGTCGTGGCCGCTGGCGGAGACCGTCGGCACGCACGGCGCCCCGCCCCGCGGCCGGGAGGCGGCGAGTTATCGGCCGAGCCCTTATCTGCGCCGGGAATTCACCGTCGAGAAACCGGTCCGGCGGGCCCGGGTGTATTCCACCGCGCTCGGCATCTACCAATTGCAATTGAATGGCGCGAAGGTCGGCGTCGATCACCTCTCACCCGGCTGGACCGACTATGCCAAGCGGGTTCCGTACCAGACCTACGACGTCACCGAATCCCTGACGCAGGGGCCGAATGTGATCGGCGCGATTCTCGCGGACGGTTGGTACGCCGGAAACATCTGCTGGTTCGGACAGTTCCAGTACGGCCGCAGCAGGATGTTGCGGGCACAGCTGGAGATCGAGTACGAGGACGGCAGCCGTTCCGTCGTCGAGACCGACGAGCAGTGGACCGCCGGCACCGGTGGCCTGCAGTACGCGGACCTGCAGAACGGCGTGGTCGATGACGCGCGGCTGGAGCCGGCCGGCTGGTCGAATCCGGGGTTCGCCGGCGAATTTGGCGCGGTCACGGTCGAATCGCCGACACACGGCCCGTTGGAGGCTGAGGTGGCGCCACCGGTCCGGGTGAAGGTCGAGCTGCCGGCACTCTCGGTGGAGCACCGCGGCGATGGTCGGATCTTCGTCGACTTCGGGCAGAACCTGGTCGGTTGGGTGCGGTTGCGGGTCACCGGGTCCGCCGGCCAGCGGCTGATTCTGCGACACGCGGAAAAGCTGCAGGCCGACAACGAACTCTACACGATCGCGTTGCGCAGTGCGTCCGCGACGGACGAGTACGTGCTGCGCGGTGATCCCGACGGCGAGGTGTTCGAGCCGCGATTCACGGTGCACGGATTCCGTTATCTGGAGATCACCGGATTTCCAGGTGAATTGAAGGCGGAAGATGTCATCGCGCTGGTGGCATTCGCGGATATGGAACAGACTGGTGATTTCCGCTGTTCACATCAGCCGCTGGAGAAATTGCAACAGAACATTGTCTGGGGTCAGCGCGGCAATTTCCTGTCCGTGCCGACCGACTGCCCGCAGCGCGACGAGCGGCTCGGCTGGACCGGTGACGCGCAGGTATTCGCCGGGACATCCGCATTCAATTACGACGTGCGCGGATTCTTCCGTAAATGGCTGACCGATCTGATCGATGCGCAGCGGCCGAACGGCGCGGTCACACATGTCGCGCCGGATGTGCTCACACCGGGGGCGGCGCTGCGCAACCCGGCCGCCAGCTCGACCGCCGAGGCCGGGGGAGCGGGCTGGGGAGACGCGATCGAGATCATCCCGATCGCGCTGCACCGCGTTTTCGGCGACCCCCGTTTTGTCGCCGAAACCTACACCGCCACCTGCCACTGGCTGACCTATCTGGAGCGCACCAGCGTCGACCTCATCCGGGAGAATCCGGTCTTCGGCGACTGGCTCGCGATCGCCAACACACCGGGCGATCTGGTGGCCACCGCGTTCTTCGCTTTCGCCGCGAAACTCGCCGCGGAGTCCGCGCGGCTGCTGGACCGGGACACCGAGGCGGACCGCTGGGACGAGCTGTTCGGCCGGGTACGCAAGGCTTTCCGGGCCCGTTTCGTCGAGGGTGGCGGTCGGGTCGTCGGCGGATCGCAGACGGCGTACGTGCTGGCGCTGCATTTCGGCCTGCTCGACGCGGACGAGATTCCGCGGGCCGCGGCGCATCTGGTCACGGAGCTGGAATCGCGGAACTGGCACCTGACAACGGGATTCCTCGGCACCCCGTACCTGCTCTCCGCGCTGTCCGAGGCCGGGCACCTCGATGCGGCGTATCTCCTGCTATTGCAGGACACCTTCCCGTCCTGGCTCTACCCGGTGGTGCACGGCGACGCCACCACGATCTGGGAGCGCTGGGATTCCTGGAGCGACTCGCGTGGCTTCCAGGACCCGGGAATGACGTCTTTCAACCACTACGCGTACGGCGCGGTCGGGGACTGGATCTACCGCAATGTCGGCGGAATCGCCGATGCGGCGCCCGGCTACCGGGAGTCCCTGATCCGGCCGCGGCCGGGCGGCGGGCTGTCCTGGGCCCGCACCTCGTACGAGTCGGTGTACGGCCGGATCGCCACCTCGTGGCAGCAGGACGGTTCGGAGTTCAGCCTCGAGGTGACCATTCCGCCGAACACCACCGCGGAGGTGTGGGTGCCGACCTCCGATCCCGGTTCGATCCGGGAATCCGGGGCCGATCCGGCCGAGGCCGCGGGTGTCACCCGGGACCGGGAGGTCGACGGAGCGGTCGTCTACCGGGTCGGGTCGGGTCAGTATATGTTTCGGTCCGCGCATAGTGATAGCGGAGTGTAAAGAATACGTTGCTCTCTGTAAGGAATCGGTAGCGCTTGTCCGGGGACCATGAGAGGGTCTACGGATGAACGAAAAGCACCTGCAACTCTGCTCGAGCCCTGAGTGGGCGGAAATGATCGAGCACGAGGCGATCCCATGGGTTCTGGAGGGGGTCGACCTCGGCGATGACCTGATCGAGGTCGGTCCGGGGCCGGGTGCGGCCACCGATGTGCTGCGACATCGGGTCCGCCAGTTGACGGCGGTCGAGTACGACGAGAAGATCGCCGCCGCCCTGGCGGCGCGAATGGCCGGCACCAACGTCGACGTGGTGCGGGCCGATGCCACCGCGCTGCCGTTCGCCGACGCCAGGTTCAGCGGTGCGGCCTCCTTCACGATGCTGCATCACGTGCCGACCGAAGACCTGCAGGACAAGCTTTTCACCGAATTGGCCCGGGTGTTGCGGCCGGGCGCGGCCCTTGCCGGCTCGGACAGCCTGGACAGTCCCGGTTTCCGCGAGTTGCACGAGAACGACGTCTGCATGCCGTTGAATCCGGCCACCCTTGCCGGTCGGCTGCACGACGCCGGATTCGCCGAGGTGGATGTGGAAACCCACGACGTCGGGGCAATCCGGTTCGTCGCCCGGACCCGAGCCCGCTAACCCTGCTTATAGAAGATCGACACCGGTTAATGGCAGCCATTAACCGGTGTCGATCATGGAACGGGTCAGGCGGCCTGCTTCTGCATCCGCTCGCCGATGATGTGTCCATCGTGGACAGTCACGACCCGGTCGACCCACTGCAGTGATTGCGGGCGGTGGGCGATGACGATCGTTGTACGACCCGCGGAGACGATTCGCATCGCGCGGTTGACCTGCCCCTCACTGGCCAGGTCCAGGTTGGACGTGGCCTCGTCGAGGATCAGGATCGACGGGTCCACCAGCAACGCCCGCGCCAGGCAGAGCAGCTGACGCTGACCCGCCGACAGGGACCGGCCGCGTTCCTGCACCACGTGCAGGTAGCCACCGTCGAGCTGGGTGATGAATTCGTGCGCGCCGACCGCCCGGGCCGCCGCCTCCACCATCGCATCGGTGGCATCCGCCCGGCCGTACGCGATGTTGTCGCGAATGGTGCGGGAGAACAGGAACGGCTCCTGCGGCACATATCCGAGCTGCCGCCGGAACGACACCAGGTCGAACGAGGGCAGCGGTGCCCCGTCGATGAGGACCTGACCGCCGGTCGGGTCGTAGAACCGGGTCATCAATTTCGCGATGGTCGACTTCCCCGCTCCGGTCTGCCCGACGAACGCGACCCGCTGCCCGGCCGGGATCTCCAGGTCGACCGTCTTCAGTGCCGGCGCCCGGACACCCGCGTACTGCAACGTCACGCCCTGCAGCGTGATGTCGCCACGCAACCGGTCGGGCTGCTCCGCGTCCGCGGAATCCGGCGTCGAGGTCGTCTGGGCCAGCACGCTCTTGATCCGGGACAGCCCGACCTTGGCCCGCTGGTAGACGTCGAAGACCGCCGACAGCTGCTGGATCGGCGCGAACACCTGAGCCAGATACAGCAGGAAGGCCAGCAGTCCGCCGATCGCCAGGGAGCCGTTTCCGACCAACCGGCTACCGGCCAGCAGGGTCGCGGCGATCGCCAGCACGGACAGCAGGTCGATGATCGAGACGTACATCGAGGTCGTACGCAGCGCCGAATCGCTCTCGTACCGCTGCTCGTCGGCCAGCTTCCGGTAGCGGTCGAGGTTGACGCCTTCGCGGGTGAAGGCCTGGGTGACCCGGACACCCGCGATGCTCTCCTGCAGTACGGAGTTCATCGCCGACATCTTCTCCCGCGCCCGGTCGTACGCCGGTCCGGCGGTGCGCCGGTACCAGACGGTCGCGATCGCGGCCGGCGGGACGACGCAGAGCACGACCAGGGCCAGTTCGACGTTGAGGAGGAACAGCACCAGCGCCATGCCGATGCAGGTGGCCACCGCGACCAGGGCGTTGATCAGACCGACCTGGAAGAGCTGCGACACCGTGTCGACGTCGCTGGTCATCCGGGTCATGATCCGGCCGGCCTGGGTGCGGTCGTAGAAATCGACGCCGAGCTTCTGCAGGTGGGCGAAGATCCGCACCCGGAGCGCGAACAGCAGCCGCTCGGTGGTCCGGGACGTCCACAGGGTGGTGATCCACAGATCCCACCAGTCGATCAACGCGACCCCGAGATAGGCGGCACACGCGATGATCAGCACCTTGCTGGAGTGCGACACCAGTGCGGCGTCGACCCCATCGCGGACCAGCAGCGGCCCGACCAGCGCGGCGACCGCGTCGATCAGGACGAGCAGCAGCCCGATCACCAACGGCTTCCAGTGCGGCCGCAGGAACGTGGTCAGCCGGAAGCCTTCGCTCTCGGCCGCCTCGTTCTGCGGGTCGATCTGCGGCGCGTCGATGATCGGCGGCAGCCCGCGCACCGCGGCCAGCAGCTCCGGCGTCGGCGGGTCGCCGAACGTCGGGACGTTGTCCGGGTCGACCGGTTGCCACGCCTCGGCGGTGACCTCCTCGACCTGCTCCATCGAACCGGAGTGCGCCGAGTCGTCGCCGGCCTCGCCGAAGAGGCGGTCGTAGAGTGGCGACGTCGCGAGGAGGTCGTCGTGCGTTCCCTCGCCGACCACCCGGCCCTCGTCGAGCAGGATGACCCGGTCGGCCAGCCGTACGGTCGACTCCCGGTAGGCCACGATGATCGTGGTCCGGCCGGAGATCATCGCGGTCAGGTTGTCGTGGATCTCCTTCTCCACCCGGACGTCCACCGCGGAGGTGGCGTCGTCCAGGATCAGGACGTCCGGGTCGGCCAGCAGCGCCCGGGCCAGCGCGATGCGCTGGCGCTGACCACCGGAGAGGGCCAGGCCCTCTTCGCCGACCTGGGTCTCATAGCCGTCCGGCAGCGTGTCGACGAACTCGTCGATGGCCGCTGCGTGCGCCGCGGCCCGGATCTCATCGTCGGTGGCGTCCGGCTTCGCGTAAGCGATGTTGGCGGCGATCGTGTCGGAGAACAGGAAGCTGTTCTCGAAAACGATGCCGGTCCGGGCCCGCAGCGTGCGGAGCTGCCAGTCGCGGACGTCGGTGCCCTCGATCCGCACCGACCCACCGCTCACCTCCCGCAGCCGCAGGATCAGCTGTAGTGCCGTGGACTTGCCGGCGCCGGACGGACCCACGATGGCGACCGTCTCACCGGCCCTGATGTCCATCGACAGGTTCTGCAGCACCGGCCGCTCGGACTCGGGATAGTGGAAGCTCACGTCGTCGAACCGCACGCCGCCACCGGTCCGCTCCGGCGCGACCGCGTCGGGACGCTCGGTCACCTTGGATTTCAGCGCCAGCAGCTCGGCGATCCGCTCCGCCCCGGAGCGGGCCAGCGGCCCCATCGTGACGATCATCGACAGGCCACGGGTGGAACCGGTGAGGTCGGCCAGGTAGCCGGCGAAGGCCAGGAACGTACCGATGGTGAGGTGCCCGTGCAACGCCAGCCAGCCACCCATCAGCAACACGCCGACCTGCCCGATCAGCGGTGCGGCCTGCAGGTGGGCCAGGAACGGCGCCCGGGTCCGGATGGCCCGCACCCGCGCCCCGAACATCGAGGTCAGCCGGTGTACGAAGCGGTCGAACTCGCCCTGCTCCTGGCCGAATCCCTTGACCACGCGTACGCCGGTGACGGCCTCTTCGACCACGGTCATCATCTCGGCCTCGCGCTGCTGGGAGTCCCAGCCGGCCGCGTAGACCTTCTTCTTCATCTTGCGGGTCAGGATGAAGACGATGACCAGCACGAAGGCGACCATCGCCGCCAGCTTGCCCGATAGCACGGCCATGATGCCGACCGCGAAGACCACCTTCAGCAGGTTGCCGACCAGGATCGGCAGCCAGCTGACCATCTGCTGGACCAGCATCAGGTCGGAGTTGGCCCGGGAGACCAGCTGCCCGCTCTGCAGGTGGGCATGCCCGGCTGCGTCGAGCCGCTGCAGGTGGTCATAGAGGTCACTGCGCAGGTCGAACGCGACGCCGAGGGAGATCCGGCCGCCCTGGTAGCGCCAGATCGCGGCCGTGACGAACCGCGCCACGCCGAGGCCGACCAGTGCCAGGATCCACGGCACGAGCGGCGCGGTGTGCGCGAGGATCGAATCGTCGATGATGATCTTCTGAGCGAGGGGCGCGGCCACCACGGCGGCCATCCACAACACGGATGCCACGAGGGTGCCGATGACCTGGCCGCGGTAACGCCAGACGTACGGGGCGAGCCACCGCAGCCAGGCGTTCTTGTCGGTCCCAGTCGATGAGGCAGCAGTCGATGGGGCAGCAGGAGCGTGCCCGGCATCGTTGCCAGAAGAGGGTGTTGGAGCGGTCCGAGCAGCCGGCCGGCTTTCCGGCGCGGATACGGTGCTGGCAGGCTCCGCTATGCGGGCTCCGCTTCGCACGGATGTCACGGGAAATCTCTTCCTGCCGACGGCAGCACACGACGCATCGATAGCAGGGCAGGTGTGGGTGACACGGCGCGACGCACCCCGCCGTCGGCGGGTCTAGCGTCCGGGTGGTCGGCCGATCCGGCCTATTAGTGCGGCGTGGCGACTGTTGAGCGCTCCGGGCGGCTGGAACATGCGGCCGTCGGAAAGTGGGTCAGTCGAATGGATGAATGTGCAGGCCTTGGGGACACGGTCGGGCTTGCGCTCGACGCGGTCGGCCGGCGGATCGGCATGAGCCGCTCACGTTCCTCTCGAACGTGGGGTGGGACAGAAGCTGCGCGCAACTCTGCGCACGCTACAAAAGGCTAGCGATGGTTTGATCCAGACGCAAAGAAGATCCGGTATTTCTGTCGTGGCGTGCGACACGTTGTCCCGATCGGTCGCCCCAGGGTGCGGCCGGGCGGACGGGTCGGTGACGCCGAACGGCCGGCTGCGGACAGTGGATGGGCCCGGATCGGCGAAAGGTTGACGGTGATTCCGGCGGTTCGTACAGTGCATTTCTCTGAATCGTTTCAGGGTAAATCGGGCTGGTGCTGTTCCGGCCGATGTTCCGACGCGGAGCGCCGGGGTTAGGAAGGCAGCTGATGGGGTCGTCGAGCGCCGTGAAGGCCGCGTTGAAGCAACAGCGTATCGAGACCCCGTCGTGGGCCTACGGGAATTCCGGCACCAGATTCAAGGTGTTCGCCCAACCCGGCGTGCCCCGCACACCGTACGAGAAGATCGCCGACGCCGCCCAGGTGCACGCCTTCACCGGCGTCGCGCCGAGCGTCGCCATCCACATCCCGTGGGACGCGGTGCAGGACTACGCCGACCTCTCCCGGCAGGCCCAGGAGCTCGGCGTCCGGATCGGGGCCATCAACCCCAACACGTTCCAGGACGACGACTACAAGTTCGGCAGCGTGTGCCATCCGGATGCCGCGGTGCGCCGGAAGGCCACCGACCATCTGCTGGAGTGCATCGAGATCGGCAAGCAGACCGGGTCGGACATCCTGTCGATCTGGCTGGCCGACGGCACCAACTACGCGGGCCAGGACTCGATGCGCGACCGGCAGGAGCGGCTGCACGAGACGCTGTCGGAGACCTACGCGGCGCTGCCCGCCGGAATGCGGATGTTGCTGGAGTACAAGTTCTTCGAGCCGGCCTTTTACCACACCGATGTCTGTGATTGGGGAACCTCTTACAGTCATTGCCTCCGGCTCGGCGACCAGGCGCAGGTTCTCATCGACACCGGCCACCATGCGCCCGGCACGAATATCGAGTACATCGTGGCGCTGCTGCTAGGTCAGCGGAAATTGGGGGGTTTCCACTTCAATTCCCGCAACTTCGCCGACGATGACCTCATCGTTGGCACCGCCGACCCGTTCGAGTTGTTCCTGATCATGAACGAGATCGTCGACGCCGGTGACCTTTCCGCGGATGTGGCCTTCATGCTCGACCAGTGCCACAATCTCGAGCCGAAGATCACCGCCGAGATCCGGTCCATCATGAACGTGCAGGAGGCGACCGCCAAGGCGTTGCTGGTAGACCGGGAGGCGCTCAAGGCCGCCCAGCGGGCCGGAGACGTGCTTGAGGCGCATGGCGCGCTGATGGACGCCTTCAACACCGACGTGCGACCGCTGCTGGCCGAGGTCCGGGACGAGATGGGTATCGACCCGGAGCCGGTCAAGGCGTTCAAGCGCTCCGGCTACCTGGAGAAGGTGGCCGAGCAGCGGGTCGGCGGGTCGGCCATGGGCTGGGGCGCCTGAGTCGTCCGCTCCGGGCGCCCATGTCGGGCGTCCGGGTCGGTACCGGCCGCGGCGGCGTCGATACCCGCCGGTAGCTTTCCGGCGAGCCCCGCGGGCCGGGACGCGTCTCACGGGGTTGTCCACAGGCCGCGACCTGGGAACGTTGTCTCATTTGCACAACTTCGCCAGTGCATACGTTTGCATCGAAAGGTTTCGGATTACGGGCTCGAAGCCGATCGTGTAGGAAGCCGGATACGCTCGACACGCCCGAGTCGTGGAAATTACCTTCCGATAAGGCGCGCCAGCATCTTGACGTTGCCGGCAGAACGCCTTACGGTTTCTGCATTGAAACGAATCATTTCGTGTCTCCCAATCTGATCCAGTATGAGGCGGCAGCCATGGGCCACACCCTGAGCCAAGCAACGATCGGCCACGAGGAATCGGTGGGAGTGGTGCGTGATCCCTACGTTGTCCGCCCCCGCCAGTGGGCCGGACACGACCGACGGCCGCGTCTTGTCCCCAGCGCGGAAGGGACGCCGACAGAGACCGGCGGCCTCAATGCGGCTGACATTCACCTTCTCGGGCTGCTCGCCGAGGGGCTCCCGCTGGAGGCCGTGGGCCGCCGGCTCGACCTCTCCGACCGCACCATCCGGCGGCGGGCCCGGTCGGTCTGTGACCGAATCGGCGTCCGAGCGCCGATCCAGGCGGTCGCCTGGGCCGCGCGGCGCGGCCTGATCTGATCCTTCCGTACGACTGTTCACACTGATGTGGCATCCGGGCAGCACAACCGCCCGGGTGCCACATCGGCGTTCCGGGTCAGCTGATCGGCCGGCGGGTGCGCAGGATCTCTGCCATCGTCCCGCCGAGGATTTGCTCGATCCCGTCGCCCAGGAAGTCTCCGTACGAACGGACGGCTTCCAGCGACTGGCGATAGGTGAGCATGTCCCGGGACGCGGGGAAATCCGAGCCCCAGCAGAGGCGCTGCGGTCCGAAGGCCGCCGCTACGGCCCGGAAATTCTCCCGCGCCTCCTCGTATGGGAAATCCCAATTCTTTTCCGACGAGTAGTGAAATCCGGAAACCTTGATGAGAATGTTCGGTATGGCAGCGGATTCCAGTAATTCGGCGGCGTTCTCCCGGCTGCCCAGCCCGCCGAGGTGATGGCAGAGAATCGGCAGGGTGGGAAACCGCCGGGCGATATCCCGGATCGCGGGCTGCCACTGCGGCGAGGCGGCGATGCTGGCAATCAGATCGAGCTCGGCCGCCGCCTCGAAGAACTCGATCCCGTCCGGTGAGCCGAACCAGCCGTCGGGCTGGCCGACGTAGTGCGTGAATCCGGCAATCGGGTGCCGCTGCGCCTCCTCGCGCAGCCGCCCGGCCGCTCCGGGGGTGTGGTACGTCGGCCACCACGAACAGTCCACATCGGAGATCTGTACAAGCCGGTCCGGATAACGCGTGGCGGCGTACGCACCGTAGTCATTGTTGTCGGGGTTGTGATCGATCCGGGCACAGACCAGAAGCGCCTGGTCGACTCCCCACCGGTCCATCTCCCAGATGAGCTGCTCGACCCGGCCGCGGACCTCCGGGTCCGGCACCGGCGGCTCGTACGGCCAGTAGCGCCAGGCGTGACAGTGACTGTCAATGATCATCTCAGCGAAGCCCTTCCGTGGCGCTCGTCGAGCACCGCGTCGGTCAGATCGGCGGTCGTCTCCCGCCCGGCAAAATACCGGGTCAGCTCATCGACCATGAAACGGAAGAACAGGATGCGACTCTCCACGGTGACGCCGGCGATATGCGGGCTGAGGAAGACGTTGGGAGCGTCCCGTACCGGCGAGTCCACCGGGAACGGTTCGGGCTCGAAGACATCGAGGCAGGCGATGATCTCATTGGCCTGCACCCGCTGCACCAGCGCCGCCGAATCGACCACCGCACCGCGGGACACGTTGACGAAGACGGAATCGGTGCGCAGCAGGGCGAGCTGCTCGGCACCCAGCAGGCCGCGGGTGCCCTCGGTGAGCGGCACCAGGCAGAAAACCACGTCG
Organism: Mycobacteriales bacterium; assembly: GCA_036267955.1. GTDB lineage: Bacteria > Actinomycetota > Actinomycetes > Mycobacteriales > QHCD01 > DATAVB01. The sequence goes on from DATAVB010000118.1 coordinate 67,305, forward strand.
CCGTGGGTGAGCACGGTCGGCAGATCGGCGAAGGCGATGCCGTACGGCCGGGCCAGCTCGCGTGGCACGTACGGGTCGTAGACGAGGGCGTCCACGCCGAACGGCCGGAGCAGCTCGATCAGCCGCTGCCCGACATGCCCGAAACCGACCAGACCGACCGGCCGTCCGGACAGCTCCCGGTTGCGTGCGAGGTGCGCCCGGCGCTGCTCGGGGTCGGCGAACCCGGGCTGGTGGTCCAGCAGCGACCGGAACAGGGAGCCGGCGTCCCGCAGCCCCACGAGTGCCAGCGCCAGCGCCCATTCGGCTACCCCCATCGACGAGCCGTGGGTGGTGTCGAGCACCGTGATGCCGCGGCGGCGCGCGGCAGCGATGTCGATCCGAGCCCCGAATCGGTCACCCTCCAGCTCTCCGACGACACGCAGCCGTGGTGCTCCGGCGAGCACCCGTTCGGTCACCCGCGGCGCGCCATGGCAGAGGAGGAGAACGTCCAGATCGGCGGCGAAATCGGCCAGCGCCGCGTCGTCCGCGGCCGTCGACGCCGGCGCCTGCATCCAGGCCGTCGGCGCGTCGAACGGACGATGCCGGAATTCGGCCACAGTGGACAGACGATCGAGATCGGCCGGATCGAGATAGCTGTCGCGGACCTGTTGCGTGCAGGCCAGACCGACGATCGGCGTCACCGGAACGCCACCGCGCCGTCCTCGCGGGTCGCCGAGCCGGTGATGAGGATCGGTTGCGCCGGATGGGCGGCGAGCCCGGCCTCATCCAGCGCAATGCCGAGCCCGGGCCGGTCGGGCGCCCAGAGATAGCCGTCGCGGAGCTCAACGATCTCGTCGACGATGTCTGTCCACGCAGGAGTGTCCTGCGGCACGTGCTCCTGCACCTCCCAGTTGGGGGTGGCAATGCCGAGTTGGACCTGGGCCGCGGTGGCCACCGGGCCGGACGGAACGGCGTGCGGGATGACGCCCTGATGGTGTGCCTCGGCCAGCGCGCAGATCTTCCGCACGTGCGTGATGCCGCCCGCGACTCCGACATCGGGCCGGATGAAATGCAGATTCCCGTGCTCGACGTATTCCCGAAATTCCCAGATGGTGGTGTTCCGTTCACCGGCAGCCATCGGGACCCGCGCCTTGGCGGCGATCTCACCGAACGACAGCACCGAGTCCGGCGGAATCGGATCCTCGACGAAAAGTGGCCGCAGACGGGCGATTTCGTCCATCAGGACAAGCGAGTCGCCCGGTGCCATGTTGCGGTGCAGCTCGATACCGACGTCGATTTCCCAGCCGACGGTGTCGCGGACCGCCTGAAACCGGTCGACCAGATCCTGGATCTTCGCCCCGTGTCGCATGTCGTGGTGCTCGTGCTGGAAGAGCAGCACCTTCAGCGCGGTGTATCCCTCGGCCACCGCGTCGGCGGACGCCTGAGCCACCTCCTCGAGGGTCCCGGTCGGCACGACGCGCATCGCCCGAACCGCGCGCCGGCACCGCCCGCCGAGCAGCTGCCAGACCGGCAGTTCCAGGTGTTGGCCGCGCAGATCCCACAGCGCCTGGTCCACTGCGGACAGTGCACCGACGATCGCCATTCCGCGCATGGACAGGGCGCGATAGAGGTGCAGCCAGTGTGCCTCGACGTCGAAGGCATCTTTTCCCAGCAGGTACGGACGGAACGAGTCGACAATCTCGGCGGCGGCGGCCGGCCAGCCGAAGAAGGTGGATTCGCCGACGCCGACGAGCCCGGATTCGCTGGTGACCTGCACGTACGTACCCGTGCCGGAGACAACCGACCGGACATCGGCGATCGGGAGCAGCGTGGTCATGATTCCTCTGCCGGATAGATGAAATCGGGAGTGATGCGTTCGCTCGGCGCCTCGATCAGTTCGACGACGGTGGAGAAATCACCGGTCGGCGCGAAATAGGCAAACGCGCCGTCGCCGGTCGCGCCGAACCCGCGGGCACTCTGCAACGGGGTCCAGCCGCGCCGCAGGGCCTCGGCCACGGCGGCCGGATGATCCTCGACGTAGCGTCCGACGTGCTGCTGTCCCTCGCCGTGCCGTTCCAGATGGTCGGCGAAAATGCTCGGACCGGACAGCGGCTCGACCAATTCGAACTGCACGTTGCCCGACCAGGCAAGGGCATGCCGCAGGCTGAAGTCGACGCGTTCGCCGTAATAAATGGTGTCCTTCAGCCGCGGTGGGGCCAGGGTGTACGCGGTCCACGGGCCGATCGCCAGCTGGGCGGCGTACTGCCGGACGGCCTTTTCCAGATCGCGCACCACGATCGCGACCTGGGTGAACGGTGCGTCCAATGCGCTCATCACGCGACCCCCAGCGCCTCGTCGATGTCGGCGCTGCTGGCGTGCAGCGCCCCGGATGCGACGTCGGCGACGCGCACGGCCCGGCCGAGCAGTTGCGATTCGTACACGGCATAAACGGCGGCCAACGCGTTGAGCCCGCTCACGCCGTCCACATCGGGCGACCGCCCGGTGAGCACAGCGTCGGCGAAATCGTGCAGCTCGATGGCCAGGTGAGCAGCGTCCGACTCGGCGAATTCGAGCTGGTATTCGGCGCTGCTGCTGCCGAAGAGGTCGGCGCCGAGGCGGTCGACCGGGCTGCCGCCGAGCTCGGCCAGCAGCTCCTCGCCCTGCAGCGTGCAGTCGGCGCGGTACACCACCACCGGGCCGCCGCTGCGATCGGCGGGCAGCCGCATCGAGCCAAGTCGGCCGTGCACGGTGCGCTGGAAATAGCTCTGCCCGGGCCCGGACGGCAGGTATCCGAGTTGCACCGTCACCCCGGAACTGGTGACGAGTTGGGCCAGCAGCGAATCCTCGCCGGTGGCGGTGACGGCGGTGCCGTCGGGGGCCCGGCGCACCGGCTCCGCGATCAGGCCGCGGCCGTGCACGCTCTCGATGTCGCCAAGCAGATACTGGACCATGTCGGTGAGGTGCACACCCATGTCCAGCGCGATCGAGCCGCGCAGCCGGTCGTGCCGCCACGGCGTGATGATGACCCGGTCGCTGCCGCCGAGATGGGAGTCGACCATGAGATGCAACGGGCCGATGAGTCCCGCGTCCAGGACCGCCCGCGCGACCCGGCTGCCGTTGCCGCGCCGGTAGTTTTCTGCGGTGGCCAGCGTCGCTTTTCCCTTATCCGCCGCCGCGATCATTGCCCGGGAGGTGCGTGGGGTCAGGGCGAGCGGCTTTTCAGAGATGACGTGCTTTCCGGCCTGCAAGGCGGGAACGGCGAGACTGTGGTGGGTCACCGGGTCGGTGACGATATCCAGGGCCGCGACGTCGAGATCGTCGATCACGGCGGCTATTCCGCTGTGCACCTTCGGTCTGACGCCCAGGGTCTCGGCCGCCTCGGTGGCCAGCCGCTCCGCCGCGGCCGGATCGAGATCGCAGACCGCCACCAGCTCGATATTCCGCCGGCCCACCCGCTCGAGCGCCTGGTAGCCACGTAGATGGCGGGCGCCCATGCCGCCGCAGCCCACCAGACACATCGGCAGCCTCTGCACAGGTCCTCCTGCCGGCACGGCAGACGGGCGCCGCCGCTACGGAACTTGCAGTCTCGGCGGGGTTTCCCCGGGCGTCAAGGCAATCCGGCCGGACCTGGCCAGGCCGATCGAGGCGACTCAACTCGACTTCTGCAACGCCTCCTGGAACTCCTTGCGGATCTGGTCGCCGCCACCGGACTTCCAGGCCTGCACCGCGTCGTCCCAGGACGACAGCGGCTTGCGGCCCTGCAGAATCGCGTTCGTGGCATCGGTAATTGCCTGGTTGAGCGTGGCGTTCTTGCTGGAGGCGGTGTCGGAATAGAGAGCCTGGGTCGGGTCGGCGACGGACTGTGGCAGGAACTTCTTCTCGTACTCGTAGCAATCCTTGGTGGCCTGCGTGTACTGGCCGGCGAGCACCGACGGCCCTTGTGCGAGGTAGCCGGTGGACAGTTGGACCTCGGCCGTGCCCTGATCGGTTTTCACCGGCAGCCCATTCTTGATCGTGTAGTCCACGCCGAGCACTCCGTTCCCCATAAAGGTGGACTCTTCAGTGCCGAATGGTGCCGCGATGTAATTGGCGATCGCCAGCAACTCCTTGATCCGGGTGTCGCTGCTCTTCTTCAGTGCGGTGAAACTGAAATCCAGCGAGCCCTGCCAGGTGTTGGCCTTCGATCCGCTGTCGAAATTCGGCGGCAGCATTCCGTTGATGGTGAATGACGCGCCGGCGACGTTCTGCGTATAGAAGCCGGGCCAGGCGGTGTAGTTATCGAAATGCATGAGTGCGGTGCCGCTGCTGAACCATTGTTTGAGCGTGGTCGTGTTGTTCTGCGCGAAGGAGTCGGGATGCACGTAGCCGGCCTTGACCAGGCTGGCCACCGCGCCGATCGCCTGCTTCGTCTCCGGTTGCTCATTAACGTTGGTCAGCTTCCCGCCGTCGTTCTTCCAGGTGCGGCAGGCGCCGAGCATCTGCCGGACGAAATCGTTCGGAGCGCTGGCCAGCGCCCACTTGTTGTGGCGCAGGTCGGTCAGCTCCTTGCAGAGGTTCTTGAACTCCGCGAAGCTGGTTGGATTGGGATTGACGCCCTTGGGTTTGATCAGGTCGTCCCGCCGGTAGAGCATGCCACCCATCTTCGACCGGGGAATCGGCAGCCCGTAGATCCCGCCGTTGAAGACGCACGACTTCCAGTAGTCCGACGGGATGCTCGCCAGGTAGGGATAATCCGTTACCGCGTCGCCGGACAGATATTTGGTGAGATCCTGGCACTTGGCGGCGAGCAGGGACGGCAACTGCGGGACAGGCTGGTAGATCTGCAGATAGTCGGGGAGATCGCCGCCCGCGATGGTGGTCGCGAGCTTCTGCACGTAGTCGCTGAACGGCACGATCGTCATGTTCAGTTTGGTGCCGAGCCGGGCGTTGAGCGCCTGCCAGTACTTGTTGCGGTTCATTCCGGGCGGGGGATCGGTGTAGGTGATGACGAACGCGGTGACCGAGCCGCCGTTGCCGGGCTTGCCTTTGATTCCGGGCTTCGGGTGCGCCGGATAGGTGAGGTAGCCATCCTGCACGCCGAGCGTCGGATCGCCCGGCAAGTCTGGTTTCACCGACTCGTACGGATGCAGGGTCGGCAGTTTCACCTTGGCGTTGGCGTCGTTGCTGTTCTTCTTGGCCGCCTTGCCGCCGCAGCCGGCCAGTAATGAGCCGCCGCCGGCGGCCAATGCGGCGGTGCCCGCCGCGCCGCGGAGAAATCCCCGCCGGTCGATGCTTTCGGTCATTGCGCACCCACCCCGGCACTTCGCCGCGGCTGGGCCCCTCGGGTTGCTGGTGATGTTGTCATCGTCAACTCCTGTCCCGCGGCCTCGGTCAGCGGCAGATGATTTGCATAGGTAAGCGCTTTCCAGCTAAAAGGTAGGCACATGCTGCTACCTGAGGCAATGCCTTGTCAAGGTCACCGAATACCGCACGCCAGAGTCCTTGCCGGCCATGGGTGCGGCCGTACAAGATGACCATGAACTGCCCGTCCCGCATTCCCATCGGAGCGCAGATCGATGTCTTCAGCAGTCCAGCACGCCCATCCCTACACCACGCCGCCACCGGACAGCGTCGCCGCGGTTGAACCCTCGGCCGCCCGGCTGCCGCGGGTGAATCCGGCTGAGGTGGCCGAAATGTTGCGGGCGACCCCCGTCGGCTGGGCGCAGTTCGCGCCGGTCACCGACCGGGACGCCTGGAAAGCGGTTGCCGACCGGCTGGGGCCGCAGCGGGTCGAGGAACTGATCAGGCTGGCCGGTGCGCGCGTGGGTGAGCCGATTCCCGAGCTGCGTTCCTCGCAGTGGCGGGCCTTCACCCGCACCGGCGACCGCAAAGGGTACGAGGCGAAGTGGTTCCAGCGGCGCGCGGCGCTGGCCGATCTGCTGATCGGATACGGCCTGCGGCCGAACGACGCCGTGCTGGACGCGATTGTGGATCTGGTGTGGGCGATCTGCGAGGAGACGTCGTGGTGCTTCCCGGCGCACGACCCGGCCGAGTTCGCCGATCCGGACCGGCCGGTGGTCGATCTCTTCGCCAGCCTCACCGCGGTCGGGCTGGCCGAGCTGTCGCAGGTGCTCGGCCCGGTGTTGCCGGCGCCGGTGCTGGCCCGGATCGAGCGTGAGGCAGGGCAACGGGTCATCACGCCGTATCTGCTGGACGACACCTGGCGCTGGCTGTACAACAGGCCGCGGCGCAGCGTGAACAACTGGGCCGCCGTGTGCGCGTTCGGGTCGGTGGGCGCCGCCTGCTATCTCGAACGGGATGAGGATCGGCTGGCGACACTGCTCGGCAAGGCCGCCCGGTCGATGGAGGACTATCTGGAGGTGTTCGATCCCGACGGCGGCACGAGCGAGGGCACCGGCTACTGGGGCTTCGGCTTCGGGTCGTTCTGCCAGCTCGCGGATCTCGTGTCGCGGCGGACCGGCGGCGCGTGGGACTGGCTGTCGGCGCCGATCGTGGAACGGGTCTCGACCTTTCCGCTGCGTTCCCGGGTGACGGTGAATTCCTGGCCGACGTTCTCCGACTCCGACGCCGATGTGCGGTTCAACGGGCAATTGCTGACGACACTCGGCGCACGGTTCGGCCTGGCCGAGCTCGCCGGACTCGCCGACTCGCCGGTGGCCAGCTGGGAATGGCGCGGAAATTCCGCGGTCAGCACCGCGCTGCGGTCGATCTGGGCCGGTGGCGCACCCGGGGACAGACCGCTGCCGGCACCGGGACCATCGGAGTGGTTCAGCGGCCTGCAGTGGTTGCTGTCCAGAGTGGACCCCGCCGACCCGGACACCCTTGCCCTGGCGGTAAAAGGCGGCCACAACGCCGAAATGCACAACCAGAACGACGTGGGCTCGCTTATCGTACGGGTCGGCTCGGAGGACCTGGTGGTCGATCCAGGACGTGGGCTCTACACCCGCGACTACTTCAACCAGCACCGGTATGAGCATTTCGTCAACCGGTCGTTCGGCCATTCCGTGCCGCAGCCGGCCGGTGTCGGGCAGCATACCGGGATCCAATGCGCGGCCCGCGTCCGAGAGCTCGACCGGAGAACGGAATCCGACCGGGTCAGTTACGACCTGACTGCTGTCTATCCGGACGCCGGCCTGACCTCGCTGACCCGGACCGTCGAATTGAACCGGGCACAGGCGAACGTGGTCGTGATTGACGAATTCGCCTTCACCGCACCGGAAGTGGCCGAGAGCGGCTTTGTCACCTTCGCCGAGGTGACAGTGGATGGACGGCGGATCGTGCTGCGGGGGGAGCGGGCGGCGCTGACTCTCGAGGCCGCGCAGGACGTGGAGATCGAGGTGCACACCGAAACGGTCCCGCTGTCCTCCGGTCCGCGAGAGGCCTCCCGGATCGCCTTACGCAGCAGGGGACCGGTGCCGAATGCGACGATAACCGTGACCATGACGCCGGGAAAGAACGATACGCCGTGACTGCCCGAGCGTCGGCCGGCGTTCCGGCGGTCAGCCGAACGCCTGCCGGTGCCGCTCGACCACGGTGGCCACGGTCTGCTCGCCGGGAGCCGACCAGATTTCCTCGTTGAAGATCTCGACCTCGACGTACCCGTGGTAGCCGGCGGCGTAGGCCGCGTCGACGAGCCGCCGGTTGTCGATGTGACCGTCGCCGACGTGACCCCGGCCGAGCAATGCCCCGGCCGGCAGCGGAGTCACCCAGTCCGAGACCTGGACGAGGGAGATGCGACCGGCGGCGCGGGCGATCTGGCGCTCCACCTCTGGGTCCCACCAGATGTGATAGCTGTCCACCACGACGCCGACCTGTTCGGCCGGGAATTCCGCCGCCAGGTCGATCGACTGGCCAAGCGTGGAAATGACGCCGCGGTCCGAGCAGAACATCGGGTGCATCGGCTCGATTGCCAACCGGACCCCGCGCTCGGCGGCATACGGCGCCAGCGCGGCGATTCCGTCGCGCACCCGGGCGCGGGCGCCGACCAGATCCCGCGAGCCGTCCGGCAGCCCACCGCAGACCAGCACCAACACCGGACAATCAATGGCCGCGCATTCCTCGACGGCCCTGCGGTTGTCCTCGACGGACCCGTCGGGTGCGGTGAAGAATCCGCCGCGGCACAGGCTGGTTACGACCACGCCGGTCTCGTCGAGGAGACGTTTCGCCTTGTCGACGCCGATTTCGGTGAGCCGGTCACGCCAGACGCCGAGGGCGGGAATTCCCGCGTCGACGCAGCCGCGCACTGTCTCGGCCAGGGTCCAGTATTTGGTGGTGGCCTGATTCAGCGACAGCGGACGACTCATGCCGGCCAGCCCGCGGTGCCGAGGAAGGCGCGCATCCGCTGCACGGCAAGGTCCGGATCGGGCAACACTCCGGCGACGTCGGCGAGCCGGAACAATTCGATCAGATGTGGGACCGACCGGGCCGACTGCCGGCCGTCCACCATGACGAAATGCGACTGGTGCCCGGACAGCCAGGAAAGGAAGGTAATCCCGGTCTTGTAATGGAAGGTGGGAGTGGCGAAACAATGCCGGGCCAGCGCGACCGTCGGCGCGAAGGCCGTCGAATAGCCGGCCAGATCGCCGGCATCGAAGGCACGCAGCGCCGTTGCCGCCGCGACCGCGATGGGATCGAATATCCCGAGCAGGGCGTCGCTGTATCCCTGCTCGTCACCCGCAATGAGATCCGGGTAATTGAAATCGTCGCCGGTGTAGAGCCGGACTCCGGGCGGCAGCCGCCGACGCAATGCCAATTCTCGATCGGCGTCCAGTAGCGACACCTTGATTCCGTCGATCCGGTCGGCATGGTCGGCGATCAATTGCAGCACGGATTCGGTGGCCTGATCCAGGTCGGCCGATCCCCAATAGCCACCCAAAGCCGGGTCGAACATCGGACCGAGCCAGTGCAGGATCACCGGATTGCCGACCTGGCGCAGAATTGTGCCGTACACGTGGTGGTAGTCGGCCGCGTCCCGGGCGGTGGCGGCCAGCGCCCGGCTGGCCATCAGCACCACGCCGGCGCCGGCCTCCTCGACCAGGGCGACCTGTTCCTCGTACGCGCGGATGACCGCGGGCAGGTCGGCGGCTCCGGACAGTTGATCGGTGCCGGCGCCGCAGACAAGCCGGCCGCCGACGGACCGCGCCTCCTTGCCCGAGCGCCGGATCAGCTCGGCGGTCGCCGTCCAGTCCAGCCCCATGCCGCGCTGGGCGGTGTCCATCGCGTCGGCGACGCCGAGCCCCAGGCTCCACAGGTGGTGCCGGAAGGCGAGCGTCGAATTCCAATCCAGCGCCGCCGGTTGTCCGGGTGTGTTGTCCGCCATCGGGTCGGCGACGACATGTGCGGCCGCGTAGGCAATTCGGCTGGTCGACGGGTGCGCGTCCGGCGGGGGCGCGAGCGGCTCGCGGAGCCGGTAGGGCTCGCCGCCCGGCAGCGTGATGGTCGCCGTCATGGAACGAGTCTCCCTGCGTCGTCGGGTCAGAGCGTCGTTTGGGTCAGAGCGTCGTTTGGGTCAGAGCGTGAGATCGGGTACGGACAGCCGCCGGCCCTCGCGCCACGACTGCCCACCCAGCTCGGCCAGCTGCACGCCCTTGGCGCCCTCGAGCAGGTCCCACGGGAACGGCGAGCCCTCGACGGTGTGCCGGAGGAAAAGCTCCCACTGCGTCCGGAAGCCGTTGTCGAATTCCTTGTTGTCCGGGATTTCCGGCCATTGGGAACGGAAGTTCTCGGTGGCCGGCAGATCCGGGTTCCACACCGGTTTCGGCGTCATCGACCGGTGTTGGGCGCGACACCGGCGCAGTCCTGCCACGGCACTGCCCTCCGTACCGTCCACTTGGAACTCGACCAGCTCGTCCCGGAAGACGCGGGTGGCCCAGGAGGAGTTGATCTGGGCTACCACGCCGCCGTCCAGCTCGAAGATGCCGTAGACGGCGTCGTCCGCGGTCGCGGCGTACGGCTGGCCCTGCTCGTCCCACCGGGTCGGAATATGGGTGGCGGCCTGCGCGTAGACGGAGCGCACCGGGGCGATGACGTGGTCCAGAACGTAGCGCCAGTGGCAGAACATGTCCTGGACGATGCCGCCGCCGCTCTCGGCCCGGTAATTCCACGAGGGACGCTGCGATTCCTGCCAGTCACCCTCGAAAACCCAGTAACCGAACTCACCGCGCACCGAGAGGATCCGGCCGAAGAATCCGCCTTCGACCAATCGGCGCAGCTTCAGCAGGCCGGGCAGAAAGAGTTTGTCCTGCACGACTCCATTGCGGACGCCGGCGGCGTGCGCCAGACGGGCGAGTGAAAGCGCTTCCTCGGTCGATTCGGCCATCGGCTTTTCGGTGTAGATGCTCTTACCAGCGGCGATAGCGGCCCGGATTGCCGGCGCATGGGCCGAGGTGATCTGGGAATCGAAATAGATGTCGACATCGTCCCGGGCGAGCGCCTCGTCCAGAGATGTGGTCCAGTCGTCGAGACCGTGTCGTTCGGCAATTGCCCGGAGCTTGCGCTCATCACGACCGACCAGGACCGGCTCCGGCCATAGCCGGGTGCCGTCGGCCAGCAGGATTCCGCCGGCTTCGCGGATCGCCAGGATGGACCGGACGAGATGCTGGTTGTAGCCCATCCGGCCGGTGACGCCGTTCATGGCGATGCCGATGCGCTTACGGCTCATGGTGATTCTCCGGGTTTCATGATGGATCTCCGGCTCATAACCGGTGTCCGGGGGCAGGATCGGGCTCCGCTCGCGAGCTCATCTCGGCCGGATATCGGATGACGAGTGCGGTCGCCATGGACGTCAATTGCAGCGGACATCGACACCCCCGGCACGGTGCGTGGTAGGAAAGCGCTTTCCGCACTAAGGTATGGCCATGTCGACACTGCGGTCAAGCCGGGCCCGGCCGCGGCCGGGTGCGCCGGTGACGCTGGCGCATGTTGCCGCCCGCGCCCAAGTGTCGTTGGCCACCGCTTCGCGGGTGCTCAACGGCAGCGAACGGACAGTGGGTGAGGAGCTGCGGGAGCGGGTGCTGGCCGCCGCGCTGGAGTTGCGTTATTCCTCGCACGGACCGGCCCAGGCGCTGGCCCGCGCCACCACCTCGATCGTGGGGCTGATCGTGCACGACGTGCGCGACCCCTATTTCGCGGCCATCGCCGCGGGCGCCATGCGGGTCGCCCGCGACGACAACCTGATGGTCATGCTGGCCAGCACGTTCCGGGACCCCGAGCTGGAGCTGGACTATCTCGAACGGCTCCGGGTGCAGCGGGCCCGCGCGATCCTGCTTGCCGGCAGCGGCACGACCAGCCGGTCGTTCACCCAGCGGCTCGGGGAGAGCGCCCGGGCGTTCGAGGAGGGCGGTGGCCGGATCGCCTGCGTCAGCCACCACGGCGTCTCGATGGACGCCATCCTGCTGGACAACCGGCAGGGTGGCCGGGACATAGCGCAGCTGCTGCTGGATCTCGGTCACCGGGAGATCGGCATCGTGACCGGCCCGTCCCAGCTGCTCACTGTCCGGCACCGGCTGGACGGGGCGTCCGAGGCACTGTCCGATGCCGGCGTACCGCTGCCGGATTCGGCCATCGTGCAGGGCGACTTCTCCCGTGAGGGCGGCCGCGATGCCACGATCCGGCTGCTCGAGCAGGCGCCCAGGACAACCGCGATCTTCGCGCTGAACGACCTGATGGCCCGCGGCGTACTGATGGCGCTCGAGGCGACCGGGCGGAAGGTGCCCGAAGACGTCTCGGTGGTCGGTTTCGACGACCTGCCGGTGGCGGAGGACACCTCGCCGAGGTTGACGACGGTGCGGCTGCCGCTGGAGGAGATCGGCGCCCGGGCCATGCGGATCGTGCTGGAACCGGCGCTGGACCGGCGCCGTACCGAACGGATCGCCGGCGAGGTCGTGCTGCGGGAGAGCACCGGCCCCGCGCCCCGCCGCCGCGGCCGCAACTAGCGGCCCGCGTGTCCCTCGGCCTCAGTTGAAAGCCGGCCGCGGGTGATCGTGATGGCGTTGTACCGCCCATAGCCGGCACATCGCGTTCACGATCACCGGTCGGCCGGGGCAAGCGGCCATGAGCGATGTCGATCATGGAACGGGGGATCGGGGTTCCGTCGACCTGAGTGGCATGGCAGGGTGGAAAGCGCTTCCCCGCCGACGGGTACGAGAGGGACGACGGATGACGAGCAGACCGCGTACGGTCCTGGCGATGCAGCCGCAGCTGCCCGGGCAGCTCTTCGACCCCGCCGAACGGGACCGGCTGGAGCGCGTCACGGACCTCGTCCCGGACTTGGTGCTCACCGACTACGGCACGCCGCCGGCGCGGGCGGCGCTGGCCGAGGCCGAGGTGCTGCTGACCTGTTGGGGCGCGCCCACCGTCGACGCCAAGGCGCTTGCCGATGCGCCCAGGCTGCGGGCCATCGTGCACGCCGCGGGCACGATCAAGAGCCTGGTCGGCCCGGAGTGCTGGGAGCGCGGGATCGTCGTCTCCAGCGGCGCGGACGCCAACGCGGTGCCGGTCGCCGAATACGCGCTGTCGATGATCCTGCTGACCGGCAAGCGGGTCTTCGACGCCGCCCACGACTACCACCGGGCCGGCGCCCGGCCGGCCAAACCGAGCGACGGGCAGACCGGCAACTACCGGCGCACGGTCGGCCTGGTGTCCGCGTCGCGGGTGGGGCGGCGGGTCGCCGACCTGCTCCGGCCGTTCGATCTCGACGTTTTGATCGCCGACCCGTTCCTGGACGCCGCGGGCGCCGAGGCGCTGGGCGCGACTCTGGTCGGGCTGGACGAGCTCTGTACGCGGGCGGAGATCCTCAGCCTGCACGCCCCGGCGATCCCGGCGACCCGGCACCTGATCGGCCCGGCCCAGCTGCGGGCCATGCCGGACGGCGGCACGCTGATCAACACCGCCCGCGGCTCGATCCTGGATCACGACGCGCTGCTCGCGGAGCTGAAGACGGGCCGGCTCAGCGCCGTACTCGATGTCACCGAGCCTGAGCCGCTCCCGGCGGATTCGCCCTTCTACGACCTGCCGAACGTGCTGGTGACCCCGCACGTGGCCGGCGCACAGGGCATCGAGATCCGGCGGTTGGGCAGTTGGGCCCTGGACGAGATCGAGCGGTACGCGGCCGGCCAGCCGCTGCGGCACGAGATCCTGGCGGCCGAGCTGGACATCACGGCCTGAGCTAAATGGGTTGGGCAGTGGCACCCGGCCGGGTAATCTGCGGCCACCAGCGAGTGGAGGGAGTCGACCGGATGAGTGTCCTTGTTTTCGCGCGCGTCCCGACCATTCCCGCGCCCGCCGCTGTTGCTGCCTGAGAGGGCGGCCCGGTCGCCGGCGCCCTTTTCTGGAGCCACACAGGTGACCAATCCATTGTTCGACCTCGGCTGGAGCGAACCGCTCGCCGAGTCCCTTCCACCCGATTCCACCCCGGCCCGCGTCTGCCGGGTCGACCGCGGCGGCGCCGTGGTGCTCGACGGTACGGGCAGCCAACAGTTGGTGAGTATCGCCGGCCGGGTGCTCCGGGACGGCGAGCAGGTCGCCGTCGGCGACTGGGTCGCCGTCGAGCACGGCGAACGCATCGCCGCGATCCTGCCGCGCAACACGGTGCTGCGCCGGGCCGATGTCGGCGGCGCCGCCGAGGAGCAGGTGGTGGCGGCCAACGTCGATGTCATCTTCGTGGTGGCGTCGTTGGACGGCCAGCTGCGCGGATCCCGGCTGGAGCGCTACCTGGCCTTCGCCTGGGGTTCGGGCGCCGAACCGGTTGTGGTGCTCTCCAAGGCCGACCGGTGTCCCGATCTGGCGGAGGCACTGCAGGTCGCCGGTGAGGTGGCGGTCGGCATCCCGATCCACGCCGTCAGCGCGTTCGATCCCGAGACGGTCGAGGAGCTGCGGCCGCACGTCGGATCGGGTCGAACCGCGGCGCTGGTCGGCCCGTCCGGTGTCGGCAAGTCGACGATCGTCAACCTGCTGGCCGGCCGCGAGGTCGAGGCGACCGGAGCGATCCGGTCGGACGGCAAGGGCCGGCACACGACGACCTGGCGGGAGCTGATCGCGGTTCCCGGAGGTGGCGTGCTGCTGGACACCCCCGGACTGCGCGGCCTGTCGTTGTGGGATTCGGCCGAGGGCATCAGCCACACCTTCGCCGACATCGAGGCGCTGATCTCGGAATGCCGGTTCGCCGACTGTGCCCACACCACCGAGCCCGGTTGCGCCGTACTGCTGGCGATCGAGGAGGGCCGGCTGCCGTCGGACCGGTTCGTCCGCTACCGCAAGATGATGCGGGAGCAGGCCCGGCTCGACGCCCGCCGGGACGGGCGAGCCCGGGCCGAGGAGTCCGCCCGCGGAAGGCGGTTCGCCAAGCAGGCGAAGACACAGTGGTACCGGTAACGCAGTGGTACCGGTAGACGCAGTGGTACCGGTAAACGCAGTGGTACCGGTAAACGCAGTGGTATCGGTAGCGCGGCTGTAGTGGTGGTTGTGTCGCGGACCGGGTCGTGATGAGCTGCCGGGTATGGACATTTCCGTTGCCCGGCAGTTCATCCGCAGCCAACACCGCGGCGTGCTCATGACGTACAAGCGGGACGGCACGGTGCAGTCCTCGCCCGTGGTGGCCGCCGTGGACGACTCCGGCGCGGTGGTGATCAGCAGCCGGGAGCCGGCGTACAAGGTGCGCAACCTGCGGCGCGATCCGCGGGCCGCGTACTGCGGTTTCAACGACGGATTCTTCGGCGACTGGCTACAGATCGACGGCACCGCGGAGATCGTGTCGCTGCCCGACGCGATGGAGGGCCTGGTCGACTACTACCGCGCCACAGCGGGGGAGCACCCGGACTGGGACGAGTATCGCGCGGCGATGGAGTCGCAGCGGCGGGTGCTGATCCGGATCAGCATCGAGAAGGCCGGCCCGGACCGCTCGGGCTGAGGATCAGCCGAAGACGGCGACCGAGTTGTCCGACCGGACCAGCACGTGGTCGCCGATCAGCTCCAGGCCGCTGACCGTCTTCGGCAGGGCCGGGGCGTCGTTGTGCGACAGCGACCGGCCGTCGCTGTCGTAGTCGGCCAGTGCGCGGTTGCCGGGGACGAGTACGGATTGGCCGTGCACCGCCGGCGGTCCGACCGCGCCAACCGTCCACAGCAGCCGGGCATGGGCCAGGTCGATGACCAGGATCTCGGTGCCGTCGAAGCCGATCCAGTGCCCGTCGGTCACCACCGGCTGGCCGGCCGGTGCGCCCGTCCCGCCCGGTGGAGTCGGCACGCCGACGACGCCGGCGGCATGCCCGTCCGACCCGTACAGGGACAGCTCGGTGTGCCGCCCGACGTCGGAGGCGACCACGACATCGGAGTCGGCCGAGAGCAGCCGCGGGTTGCCGCTGGGCGCCGGCACGTCGAAGCGCTCCTTGCCGGTGAAGCCGTCGACGGCGATGACGTCCGTACGGCCGGAGCAGTCGGCCAGCAGCACCAGCCCGACGTCACCGCCGACGGCGTGGTCGAACGTGCAGCCGGCCTTGGTGTACGACCAGGCCTTCGATCCGCCATCGGCGTAGAAGCCGGTCACCTCGCCGGAGTCCACCGCGTAGTAGGTGCCCGAGCCGTCCAGCAGCTGGATCGCCGAGGGCAGGTCGGCGTTGAGATACCAGCGCCGCTTGCCGGTGTCGGCGTCGAAACCGGTGATGTCGCTGCACGAGGCGCCATTGCGGAAGACCGCGATGACCGTGCTCTGGTCCATAGTCCAGGCGCACAGGTCGGTGTTGCCCCGGCGGTAGTGCCAGCGCACCGAGCCGGTGACCGGGTCACGGCCGTAGAGCTCGTGCTGATCGACCGTCACAACGGTGGTCGAGGTGCTGGACAGGTCGCCGCTCTGCACGATGCCGTGCGTGGACCAGCGGGACTGCAGCGACGCTGGCAGGGCACCGCTCGGAGCTGCCTTGGGAGCGTGGCTCAGCGAGCGGTAGTTCAGCGTGTACCAGTCGCTGTCAGCAATTGCCGGTACGGCGACCGCGACCGCCGCGACGAGCACGACCGCAGCGCCGATCAGCCAGCGCCGCCACTCCCGACCCCGTTGCATCGGGCAATTTTGGCAGATCGTCAGTCGTCGGTCGGCGTCGCCACCGCGTCCGGTGAGGTTGTCGCGGCGCTGGCGTTGGCGGCCTCACCGCTGGAGTGACCCCGTCCGCCGCGCCGCCGGCGGCGCCGTGGAGCTGTGCGCTCGACCGACTCGTCGGTGGGAGCGGCGTCGGCTGTGCCGTCCGCGGCCTTGCTGTCCGTGCCCCTGCTATTCGTGGCGCTCGGCTGCGTTCCGTCGAGGGGCTCTCCGCCGCGGGTCCGCCGCCGGCTGCGCCGGCTGCCCGGCGCCTTGTCCGCGGTGTCCCGCTCCGGACGCTCGCCGCCGGCCCGGTCCCGCCGGGGACGTTGCCGGCCCGGGGTACGCGCTCCGCGGCCGGTCTCGCCCAGGTCTTCCACCCGCTCGGCGTCCAGGCCGGCCCGCTTGCGGTCGCGCCGCGGCAGCCGTCCGGTCGCCTCGGTCGGGATGTCGAGATCGGTGTACAGGTGTGGCGAGCTGGAGTAGGTCTCGGCCGGCTCGTCGAAGTCCTGACCCAGCGCCTTGTTGATGCCCTGCCAGCGGGGGATGTCGTCCCAGTCGACGAAGGTGATCGCGGTGCCGTCGCCGCCGGCCCGGCCGGTGCGGCCGATCCGGTGCACGTAGACCTTCTCGTCCTCCGGGCACTGGTAGTTGATGACGTGGGAGACGCCGGAGACGTCGATGCCGCGGGCCGCCACGTCGGTGGCGATGAGTACGCCCACCTTGCCGCTGCGGAATGCGCGCATCGCCTGCTCGCGGGCGCCCTGGCCCAGATCGCCGTGCACGGCGGCCGCGGCGAAACCGCGGTCCTCCAGCTCGTCGGACACCTTGGCCGCGGTGCGCTTGGTGCGGCAGAAGACCATCATCAGGTCGTGCTCGCGGGACTGCAGGATCCGGGCCAGGATCTCGATCTTGTCCATCGCGTGGGCCCGGTAGACCAACTGCCGGGTCTCCGGCACCGTGCTGCCCTCGTCGTTGCCGTGCGCCCGAACGTGCGTCGGCTGGACCATGAAGTTGCGGGCCAGCGAGACGATCGGGGCCGGCATGGTGGCCGAGAAGAGCATCGTCTGACGCTCGGTCGGCACCGTGGACAGGATGCGCTCGATGTCGGGCAGGAAGCCCAGGTCGAGCATCTCGTCGGCCTCGTCCAGGACGAGCACCGAGACGCTGTGCAGGTTGAGGTGGCCCTGCTGGACGAGGTCCAGCAGTCGGCCCGGGGTGCCGACGACGACGTCGACGCCGCGCCGCAGTTCGGCGGTCTGCGGCTCGTAGGCCCGGCCGCCATAGATGGACAGGCAGCGGGCCTTCTTGTCGACGCCGGCGGCCTGCAGGTCGCGGGTGACCTGCACGCACAGCTCGCGGGTGGGGACGATGACCAGGGCCTGCGGGTCGGCGCCCTTCTTCCCGGGCAGGTCGATCCGCTGCAGCAGCGGTACGCCGAAGCCGAGGGTCTTGCCGGTGCCGGTGCGGGCCTGGCCGATGAGGTCGTGGCCGGGCAGCGCGATCGGGAGGGTCAGCTCCTGGATCGCGAAGGTACGGGTGATGCCGACCCGCTCCAGCGAGTCGACGATGGCCTGGTCGACGCCGAGGTCGGCGAACAGCGGTGCGGTGGCTTCGACGGCGGCGCGGGCGGCGAGCGGCTGAACCTGCTCATCGGCCACCGGGGCCAGATCGGTGCGGTGCTCGGCCGCCACCGGATCGATATCGGTGCTCGTTTTGGATTGTGTGCTCAAGTAAAAGTCGCCTTCTCTCAATCGACGCGCCGACGTCGACGAGTTGGGTCGATCACCACCGCGGCCGAGCGGGGCGCGTGAAGCAGCGCCGCTGCAGGCTGCGGGACCGGGCACCTTGTTCAGGTAACCAGCCGAGTCCGCGCACAAGAACCAGCGCATCTATTTGCGCCAGGATTTCTCCGACAGGGTAACCCAGCCGCCGAGATGCTCCTGACCTGACGTGCCGAAGGTCACCGAGCGTGCTGTGGTTCAGCTCACAATCGGGTCGGACCGGTAAGGTCCGCCGGACAGCCGTCGGTGTTCGGAGGGGGACGCGGATGAGTGACCAGCCCGGCCGCGGGGCCGTCGTCGATCTATTGGGTGTGCTGGCGTACGGCGAGCTCACCGCGTTCGACCGGCTCGCCGCGGACGCCAGGATGGCTCCGAAGTTGAGTGGTCGGGCCGCGCTGGCCGCGATGGCGGCGGCGGAGATCGGGCACTACCGGCAGTTGGCTGACCGGTTGGAGGAATTGGGCGTCGACCCGGAGGCCGCGATGGCTCCGTTCGTGGCCGCCCTGGACGCCTTTCACGACTCGACCCGGCCGAGCACCTGGCTGGAGGGGCTGGTCAAGGCGTACGTGGGGGACGGCCTGGCGGCCGATTTCTACCGGGAGATTGCCGGCTGGCTGGATGCGCCGAACCGCGATCTGGTGCTGGACGTGCTGTCGGACACCGGACACGCCGCGTTCGCCGTGCGCGAGGTACGGGCCGCGATCGAGGCGGACCAGACGTTGGCCGGTCGGCTCGCCCTGTGGGCCCGGCGGTTGCTCGGGGAGGCGATTTCGCAGGCCCAGCATGTCGCCGCGGAGCGGGATGCGCTGGCCGAGCTGATCGTCGCCGGGTCCGGCGACCTGGCTGGGATCGCGGTGCTCTTCCGGCGGCTCACCGATCGGCATGCCGAGCGGATGAAGAGTCTCGGTCTGTCGCGCTGAGCCTGTCCCGCTGAGCCCGGGTTCGTACCACCGGGCTCAGCGCGACGTCCGCATCAGCCGGCGACGAACCCGACCCGGCGTCCCTCGCCCTCGCCAAGCTCGACGTAGGCGATCTTGGCCGCCGGCACGATGACCTTGCGGCCCTTCTCATCGACCAGGGTGAGCAGTCCGTCGGCGGAGCCGAGCGCCTTGGCTACGGCCTTCTCCACCTCGTCCTGGCCCTGACTGGACTCCAGCACGAGCTCTCGCGGCGAATGCTCGACGCCGATCCTGACCTCCACCGCGGCCGCCTCTCTGTTCGAAGATTTCCTGCGGCCAAGCCTAGCCGCAGCACGATCGCCCAGATCGCCGGACGGCTGCGCTGTGCGCGAACGCCGGCCGGCCCGGCTACAGCGGGTCGGTCTCGTCCTGCCGTGGAAAGGCGGAGATTCCCCGCCAGGCCAGCGCTTCCAGCAGTCGTACGGCCTTGTCCTTCGGCACCGCGCGATCGCTCTGCAACCAGTAGCGGGCGCCCATTTCCGAGACTGCGGTGAGCGACATGGACAGCAGCTCGGCCTCAGCCCGCGACAGCCCGGTGTCGGCGACGATGGTGTCGGCGACGGCCTGCATGCACAGCCGGTTGGTGCGCTCCACCCGTTCACGGACCGCCGGCTCGTTGCGCAGGTCGGTCTCGAAGACCAGCCGGAACGCGCCGGGGTGATCGGCGCCGTCGCCGTCGACGAAGTCGAAGTAGGCGCTGATCGCGTTGTGCACCCGCACCTTGTTGTCCGAGGTGACATCGATGGCGTCACGGACCCGCCGGATCAATTCGTCTGTGTGCGTGTCCAGCAGTGCGAGATAGAGCTCGAGTTTGCTCGGAAAGTGCTGGTACAGAACGGGTTTGGAGACGCCGGCGCGGTTGGCGATGTCATCCATCGCGGCCGCGTGGTAGCCGCTGGCGACGAACACGTCCTGGGCCGCACCGAGCAGTTGCTTGCGCCTGGCCGAGCGCGGCATGCGACCGGTAGCGGATGCCGTGGGCGTGACGGCCATGCCCACCTCCGCGGGTTCGATCGGTTGTGCCGACCATACCTGGGCGGCGGCCCGGAAGGGCCGCTACAGGCGCTCAGTCCGGCAAGCCGCGCTCGGCCCGCAGCGCCCCGGCGTGCAGGTCGCCGTACTCCTTGACCCGGTCGAGCACCTCGGCCGAGGTGAAGGACAGGGCCTGGCCGGACTCCACCTCGTCCCAGCCGACCGGGGTGGAGACGCGGGGCTCGGGCCGGGCCCGCAGCGAGTAGACGCACACCGTCGTTTTCGCCGTGTTGTTCTGGCTCCAGTCCACGAAGATCCGGCCCGGTCGTACGGCCTTCGCCATTTCGGCGGTGATGAGCTTCGGGTTTTCCTGGGCGAGGCGGCCGGCAAGGGCCTTCGCATAGTCCGAGGTGCGGCCGCCGGGCGTCTCGGTGATCGGCACGCTCACCTGCATCCCCTTGGATCCGCTCGTCTTCGGATACGCCTCCAGCCCGTCCTCGGCCAGGACCTCGCGCAGCAGGCAGGCGACCTCGCAGCATTCGACGATGCCGGCCGGTGCCCCCGGGTCGAGGTCGAAAACCAGGAGATCGGTGCCGTGCACGCCGCCCCGCGGGCCAACAGTCCATTGTGGAGTATGTAATTCAAGGCCGGCGAGATTGGCCACCCAGACCAGGCCGGCGAGGCTCTCGATAACAACGAAGTCGATTTCCTCGCGATTCATCGTGCTGCCGGGCACGGGCAGGCGGACGGTCCGGACCCAGTCCGGCTTGTGGCTCGGCGCATTCTTTTCGAAGAAGGACTTTCCGTCGACTCCGTTCGGATAACGGCGGAGCGTCAATGGTCGGCCGGCCAGGTGCGGCAGGATCACTGGCGCGATGCGCGAGTAGTAGTCGATCACCTCGCCCTTGGTGAATCCGGCATCGGGATAGAGCACCTTGTCCAGATTGGACAGTTGCAGGATGTGCTCATCCACCCGGACCCGGACGGTTTCATTGGACGGGCTCACGGACCACCTCCCGGGGATCTTTGTCGTCGCGCAGGCCTTGGTAGGTAGGAAATCGCAGCCGGCCGGCGGGTGTCCACTCGCCGAAGGAAACCTCGACCACGAGCCGCGGAACGCACCAGGTCACGCCGCGCTTCTCGACCGTCGTCAGCATCTCGGCGAACGGTGATTCCTTCTGGTGCAGGGGTTTGAGTCGGCTTTCGAGATCTTTCAACACCGGCCCGGTGAGTCCGCTGCCGACCTGGCCGGCGTAGCGCAGGTCGCCGTCCGCGTAGTAGCCGAGCACCAGGGAGCCGATCTGGCCGGTGCGGCCACCGACGCCCACCTCGAAACCGCAGACCACGAACTCCTGTCGTTTCAACAGCCGTACCTTCACCCAGTCCGGGCTGCGCCGGCCGGGCCGGTAGACCGAGTCCAGCCGCTTGGCCACCACGCCCTCGAGGTGCTGCTCCCGGCATGCCCGCACCGTCGCCGGTCCGTCGTCGAACGTGGGCGGCACCATCGCGGCCGGACCGTGCAGGTCGAGCCGCTCCAGGGTCTGCCGCCGCTCGGCGTACGGGCGCCCGGTCAGGTCCACCCCGTACAGCCGCAGCACGTCGAAGACGAGGTAGGTCACCGGGGCAACGGCCGCGGCCCGGCGGGCCTGCGCCGCATTGCCGACGTGCATCCGCGGCGCCAGCGCGGCGAAGGACGGCCGCCCCTCCTCCAGCGCCACGATCTCGCCGTCGAAGAGTGCGTCCGCGCAGCTTTCGGCGAAGTCGGCCAACTCCGGGTAGGTGTGGCTGAGGTCCCGCTCGCTGCGGCTGCTCAGCCGCAGGCCGTCCGGGGTCCGGTCGGCCAGCACCCGTACGCCGTCCCACTTCAACTCGTACGCCCACTGCGCGCCTTCGGGTAGGGCGCCTGCGGTGGCGAGCATCGGCCTCACCCGCCCCATCCTGCCCGACCCGCTCGGTCCCAACCGGCCGCAACGCGCGGTCGCCGTGCGTGACGGCCCGGAAGATTTGCCGCGATCGGGCCTTTCTCCTGTCACTCTCGGCGACATCGGCCCGAGTCTGTGTCAGGCTGATCCCATGCGCGCGATCTGGAAGGGTGCCATCTCCTTCGGCCTGGTGAGCATCCCGATCAAACTCTTCTCGGCGACCGAGGAGCGCGGTGTCGCGTTCCACCAGGTGCACCGCGAGGACGGCGGCCGGATCCGGTACAAGCGGATCTGCTCGATCGACGGCGACGAGGTGCCCTACGGCGACATCGCCAAGGGCTACGAACTGCCCGGCGGCGACATGGTTGTCCTCACCGACGACGACCTGGCTGACCTGCCGCTGTCCAGCAGCCGCGAGGTCGACGTGCTGCAGTTCGTCCCACTGGAGCAGGTCGACCCGATCTACTTCAACAAGAGCTACTACCTCGAGCCGGAGGGGACGGCGGCCAAGCCGTACGTGCTGCTGCGCGATGCGCTGGAGCGCTCCGGGATGGTCGCCATCGTCAAGATCGCGATCCGCAGCAAGGAGGCGTTGGCCACCCTGCGGGTCCGCGAGGGCGTGCTGGTGCTGGAGACGATGATCTGGCCGGACGAGGTCCGGGCCCCGGAGTTCGGCTTCCTGAACGACGAGGTGAGCGTCCGCCCCCAGGAGCTGCAGATGGCCGAGTCGCTGATCGAGAGCATGTCCGGCGATTTCGCGCCGGATGAGTACCACGACGGCTATCGCGAGGCGCTCGAGGCAGTGGTGGAGGCCAAGGTCGAGGGCCGCGAGGTCGTCACGCCGGAGGACGCGCCGGACAGCGGCGGTGAGGTGCTCGACCTGATGGCGGCCCTGCGCAAGAGCGTCGCCGACGCCAAGAAGGGCGGCGCCGCGGCCGAATCGCCGAAGAAGACGGCCAAGGCGCCGGCGAAGAAGACCGCGGCCAAGACGACCGCGACAAAGGCCACCGAGAGCGAGCCGGAGAAGAAGCCGGCCGCGAGGAAGACACCAACCAAGAAGACGCTGGCCAAGAAGACGCTGGCCAAGAAGACGCCGGCGAAGAAGGCCGCCGGCGCGCGGCGCAGCGCCTAGATGCGGCCGTGGCGCTCGGTGGGTGCCTCGGTCGGTGGCGACCCGGTCCCGGCCGCCGCGCCAGCCGAGGTGCCGCTGCCGGAGGTTGATCCGAACCGGCCGCCGTACCCGGCCGAGACCGTGCTGATCGACGGTCGCGGTGTGCTGATGCGCGCGACCCCATCCGGAACGCCGGAGGCGGAACCGGCGCTGTATGTACACGGCCTCGGCGGCTCGTCGACCAATTGGACCGATCTCGGCGCGCTGCTGGCCGACCACGTCGACGGCGTCGCGATGGACCTGCCGGGGTTCGGCGGTTCGGATCCGGCGGCCGGTGAGGACTACAGCCTCGCGGCCCACGCCCGGGTGGTGGCACGGGTGATCGAGGAGCGCGGCCGCGGACCGCTGCACCTGCTGGCGAACTCGCTCGGCGGCGCGGTCTCGCTGCTGGTGGCCGCCGACCGGCCCGAGCTGGTCCGGACGCTGACCCTGATCTCGCCGGCGATGCCAGACCTGCGGCCGCGGCGCAGTCCCGCGGTCCTGATCGGCGCGTTCGCCGTACCGGGCTTGCGCCAGCTCGCCGACCGGTACACCGCGCGCAGCAGCATCGAGGACCGGGTGCGGGCCGTGCTGCGGGCCTGCTTCGCCGACCCGACCCTGGTGCCGGAGACCAGGTTCGCGGAGGCGGTCGCCGAGCAGCGCCGGCAGGTGTCGCTGCCGTGG
The DNA here is from genome assembly GCA_036267955.1 of Mycobacteriales bacterium. GTDB lineage: Bacteria > Actinomycetota > Actinomycetes > Mycobacteriales > QHCD01 > DATAVB01. The sequence continues at coordinate 90,818 of DATAVB010000118.1, forward strand.
GCGCAGGCCGCGTTCGCCGGTTCGGTACGCGGTCTGGTGCGGAGTTACCTGCGGTCCGGGTCCGGCTCGCTGTGGCAGGTGGCGGGTCGGATCACCGCGCCGACCCTGGTGATCTGGGGTGCGGGCGACCGGCTGGTCGACCCGGTGCTGGCGCCGCGTACCGCCCGGGCCATCCCCGGTGCCAGGCTGACGGTCTTGCCGGACGTCGGTCACACCGCTCATCTGGAGGCGCCGCGGCTGACCGCCGAGCTGGTGCTGGGGCTGCTGCAATCCCGGCCCGGTCAGGGCTGCCGCCGCGCGCCGCGCCTGATCACCGGCCGGTAACGGCTGTGGCAAGCTGGATGGGATGACTGATCAGGGACCGGACCACGGGCGGCCTCGACGGCGCTCGATTTCCGACGGCCCCCGGACCTACGGATCGGTCAGTCGGGAGCACGTCCCGCTGCGCAGCCCGGACGGGCCGCTGCGGGCCCGGCTGGAGCCGCGCCACTCGGCCCGCCGCTCGGCGGACAACCGCGGCCCACTCGCCCGGTTCGTTGACCGGTTCGGCTGGCGGGCGTACGCGCTGCCGGTGCTCGCGGTGGCCACCATTCTCGGGCTCGGCAACATCGCCGCCAGCGGCGCACCGGAGCCGGCCCACCACCAGACCGCCGGCGCACCGTCCGACACAGGGCAGACCACTGGCCAGCCGGGCGCCAGCTCGGGCGCCAGCCCGTCGCAGGCCCCGAGTTCCGCGCCGAGCGCGACGCCGAGCCCGACCGACGCCCTGCCCACCTCGGTACCTTCCGGTTCGGTGGCGGCATTGCCGTCGTCCTCGGTGAGCTATCCCGAGCATGGCAACGACACGTTCCACGTCGTGGCGGGCACGTCCCAGCCGGTCGGTCACGGTCCGTTGCGCACGTACGCGGTGGAGACCGAGGGCGGGATGTCCGGCGTGGATGCGCAGGCATTCGCCGCCTCAGTGGTGCAGACGTTGAGTGACCCGCGCAGCTGGTCGCGCAGCGGGATCCGGTTGCAGCGGGTGGATTCCGGGCACATCGACTTCCGGGTCAGCCTCACCTCGGTGCTGACGATCCGGAAGAAGTGCGGGTACTCGCTGCCGGTGGAGACCTCCTGCTTCAACAGCGGCGAGGGCCGGGCGTTCATCAACGCGGCGCGCTGGGCCCGGGGCGCCGTCTCCTACGGCAAGGACGTCGCCGACTACCGGCACTACGTCGTCAACCACGAGGTCGGGCACGCTCTCGGCCACGGGCACGTCAAGTGCCCCAAGGCCGGGGCCGCTGCGCCGATCATGATGGAACAGACCCTCGGGGTCACCACTCCGGGCGTCGGCGCCTGCCTGCCCAACCCGTGGCCGTACGTGCACGGCAAGCTCGCCACCGGCCCGCCGACCGCCGGCTACTGAGCCGGGTAAAGCGCACTTCGAGCGGGCTGGCGCCGGTCGGCGGCCCGTTCCGTGATCGTGATTGCGAAATGCCGGCCATAGCCGGCTCAACGCAAACATCATCACCGAGTAGGGGCCGGCTGCGGCGCACGGTGATCGGGCCGGACGCGGGCCGCGAGCATCAAGCCGAGAGCCCAAGTCGGCCCGGGCTGGTCGAGTGGCCCGCTGACTGTCACTCCTTGGGTCGGTGGGGAACAATGGGCACCGCAGGTGCGGTTGTGCCCCAGTGACAGCTCGTTGTCGTCTCATGATGTGTCTCGGAGGAGAAGCCAGTGTCTCTGCCACCCCTCGTCGAGCCCGCCGCGGAACTCACCGTTGACGAGGTCCGCCGGTACAGCCGGCATCTGATCGTTCCGGACGTCGCCATGGACGGCCAGAAACGGTTGAAGAATGCCAAGGTGCTCGTGGTCGGAGCCGGTGGTCTCGGCTCGCCTGCTCTGCTCTACCTCGCCGCCGCGGGTGTCGGCACGCTCGGCATCGTCGACTTCGACGAGGTCGACGAATCCAACCTGCAGCGCCAGGTGATCCACGGGCAGAGCGACGTCGGCCGCCCGAAGGCCGACTCCGCCGCCGACTCGATCCGCGAGATCAACCCGCTGGTGAAGATCAACCTGCACAAGGTGCACCTGGACTCGTCCAACGTGCTCGACATCTTCACCGACTACGACCTGATCCTCGACGGCACCGACAACTTCGCCACCCGCTACCTGGTCAACGACGCCGCCGTACTGCTGGACAAGCCGTACGTGTGGGGTTCGATCTACCGGTTCGACGGCCAGGTAAGCGTCTTCTGGGACTCGCACGGCCCGAACTACCGCGACCTCTACCCGGTCCCGCCGCCCCCCGGCATGGTGCCCTCGTGCGCCGAGGGTGGCGTGCTCGGCGTGCTGTGCGCGTCGATCGGCTCGGTCATGGTCAACGAGGCGATCAAGCTCATCACCGGCATCGGCGACACGCTGCTCGGTCGGCTGCTGGTCTTCGACGCACTGGAGATGAGCTGGCACGAGGTGGCGATCCGCAAGGACCCGGCCACCGAGCCGATCACCGAGCTGATCGACTACGAGGCGTTCTGCGGTGTCGTGTCGGAGGAGGCCGCCGAGGCCGCCGCCGGCTCGACGATCACCGCGGCCGAGCTCAAGGACATGATCGATGCGGGCAAGGACTTCGCGCTGATCGACGTCCGGGAGCCGGCCGAGTACGAGATCGTCTCGATCCCCGGCTCGGTGCTGATTCCCAAGGGCGACATCCTCTCCGGCGCGGCGCTTTCCCGGCTGCCGCAGGACAAGCCGCTGGTGCTGCACTGCAAGTCTGGGGTCCGCTCGGCCGAGGCGCTGGCCGCGGTGAAGCAGGCCGGTTTCAAGGACGCGGTGCACGTGCAGGGCGGCGTCATCGCCTGGGTCAACCAGGTCGACCCGAGCCTCCCCTCGTACTGACGCTGATCCTTCCGTTCCCGATTTCGTTTCCCGCCAATGTGGCGTTGGGGTGCCTAGATTGCCCCAATGGCACATTGGCGGGAAACGTTTCGTCGGGGGGTACGCGAGTACCGCGCCGGGAGTAGACGCACTGTCGTCCCGCGGACGATGCCATCGCCACGACGCCGGCGCAGACTCGGCTCATGAGTACAGAAACCGCGAACGTCACAGCCAACGAGGTACGGGCATCCGATGCCGAACGGGAGCGCGTGGCGGCGCTGCTGCAGCAGGCCGGTGCCGAAGGACGACTCACCATTGCCGAGGTCGACGAGCGGGTCGCGGCGGCATACGCGGCGACCTACCGGCGGGAACTGCCGCCGCTGACCCGCGATCTTCCGACTGACGACACGACCCGTGAGACCGCTCGCCGTCCGGTGCCCGGACCGCTGCGGTACGACCGCGGCCTCCGGATCCACGCGGTCATCGCGACCGTGTTGTCGGTCATCCTGATCTCCCGCTGGGCCGGGACCGGGCTGGGCTTTTTCTGGCCGATCTTTCCGATGTTCTGGTTGTGGGGGAGCCTTGCCGTACGGATGGCCTTCCGGCGGGCCGGCGGCTGGGACGCCCGCCGACCGGGTGGCTGGGACGGACGCCGCGGTCCGCGGTGGGCCGGCCGATGAGCCCGCGCCAGCGGCCGTTCCGGTTCGGCGTCGTCGGCGGCCGGGCCCGCGATGCCGCGGATTGGGCCGCTACCGCGCGACGGGTCGAGCAACTCGGTTACTCGACCCTGCTGGCTCCGGACAGCATGCAGGTCCTCGCACCGATCCCGGCGCTGGCCGCCGCCGCGGCGGTGACCGAACGGTTGCGGTTCGGCACGTACGTGCTGGCCGCTCCGTTCCACAATGCGGGCGAGGTCGCCTGGAACGCCTCGACGCTGGATCTGCTGTCCGGTGGGCGATTCGAGCTTGGCCTGGGCGCGGGTCGCCCGGGCGGCGAGTCGGATGCGGCCCGGCTCGGGGTGCCGTACGGCCCGCCGGGGGAACGGGTGGACCAGCTCGCCGCACTGATCGACGGCGTACGCGACCAGTTGTCGGCCGGGCACTACCCGAAGCCGGACCGGCCGCTTCCGCTGCTGATCGCCGGCTCGGGTAAGCGGATGCTCGCGCTCGCGGCGAAAACGGCAGACATCCTGGCGCTCGGCGTATCGCCGCAGACGACCGAGGACCAGCTGGCCGACAAGGTCGGGACGCTGCGCGAACTGGCCGGTGATCGGGCCGAGGACATCGAGCTCGCCATGTCGCTGCACACCGTCGGTCCCGATGTGCCGGAGTGGGTGGGAAAGCAGTTCGGGTTGAACGTGCCGGACCTGCTCGCCGCCGAGGCCGTGTCGGTGCTGACCGGGTCATCGCGGGAGATGGCCGACCGGCTGCTGCGCCGCCGGGAACGGTCCGGCATTTCGTACGTGATCACCAACTACTCGTTCATCGAGCCGCTGGCCGCGGTGATCGAACTGCTGGACGGACGGTAGGAGCGCCGCCGGTCTTTCCGATCGAAGCGCACTTTGACCGGGATGGGTGAGGGTTTCGCGGATCGGAGTGCGCTTGCACCGGAGTGAGGGCGGCCTCGGACTTGGCCGGCCAGGGGTTGAATTTTGTCGGACCGGGCGGCTAGGAATAGCCGCATGACTGATCTCTCGGTATTGCTGGCCCGCGGTCTCGGCGAATTCGAGCGGCGGGTGCGCCGCGTCTCGGCGCGCCAGTGGCAGGACCCGACGCCGTGCTCCGGCTGGGACGTCCGCGCTCTCGTGAACCACGTCACTGTGGAGCAGCTCTGGGCGCCCGAACTTTTCCGCGGCCGGACGATCGAGGAGGTCGGCGACCGGTTCGCCGGCGACCAGCTCGGCTCCGACCCGGTCGCGACCTGGGAGCGGGCGGCCGCGGGATCTGAGGCGGCGTTCTCGGTCGAGGACGCGCTGTTGGGCCGGGTGCACCTGTCCTACGGCCTGTCCGCGGCGTCGCACTACTGCGGCGAGATGACGGTCGACCTGGTGGTGCACACCTGGGACCTGGCCCGGGCGATCGGCGCCGACGAGAGGCTGGACGACGAACTGGTCGGATACGCCTACGAACAGGGCCTGGCCCGCGGGACAGAGCTCAGTGAGTCGGGGTGGTTCGCCGCCGCGGTGCCGGTTGCCGAGGACGCTCCGTTGCCGGCGCGCATGCTGGCGCTCTACGGCCGCGTGGCCTGACGTCCACTGTGGACCGGGAGCTTTCCGGCGACTCGCACGGGCAGCACCCGGCGTGGGAGCGGGACAGCGGGGGCGCGGTGTTTCGCCGATACGGCCAAGAAATGTTGGTCCAGCCAGATTGTGACCATCAGAATGGCGGCGCCGATCAGCCAGCCAGCCACGATATCGGTCATCCAGTGCGTGTCGAGATAAATTGATGTGACGCCGACCACCAGTGACGCCATCGCGGTAACGGCAATTCCGACGTCGTATCGCTTGATCGGTCCGTACCGGGTCAGCAGGTAGCTGGCAATTCCCCACGTCACCACGACATTGGACGAATGGCCGGACGGAAATATGATGCCGTTGTTGACAAATACGGCGGCCGTATTGTCGGACGGGAGGGCGCGAGCGATGAAGACCTTTGCCACGCCGACGACGCCATTCAACGCCAGCAAAGCGAATCCGAGCAGCAATAACGGACGCCAGGAACGCAACTGGCGTGCCAGCACCGCCGCGATGACGAGGACCGGAATGGCGGTCGGACCGCGCTGTCCGACCATCACCAAATACAGCATGGCGTCGTAATACTGCGGGTAACGCAGATCGAACCGTAGATTATGAATTGCGTAATCCACCGAAACAAGTGGCCCCATTGCCAGCACCTGCTGAGTAATTGCTGAGAGGGCCAGCAGAACGGCGGTCAATGTGATGGCGAAACGGCGACGGACGATCGTGTCCGCGAGTCGATGCGGCAGGCTGGAATGAAGGTGGCGGGGGACGGGCGGCGAAACCACGGTGCCGATGCGAGCGCTCGGCTCGGTCAGCGTCATGATGCTGTCAGTCCTTCCGGCTCGCTCGGCGTTGCGCGGTTGCCAGGATGGATGTCGTCGCGTCGCGGCAGGTTCCGGCGACGGCGGACAAGATCGGATCGGAGCTGGACGTTGGAGCAGCGCATCGACCCCCAGGATAGGTGATCATCGAACGGTGCGCAGGTCCGGTCCGGTCGGTGGCAGGATGCCGGCATGGATCGAGACGGGCGGCCCGCGTTCGCCGAGGCGGTGTTGGCGGTGGTCGAACGGATACCCCGCGGTTCGGTGATGTCCTACGGCGACATTGCCGAATATCTCGGCTCGTCGGCGCCTCGGGTGGTCGGTCAGGTGATGTTCCGGTACGGCAGCGAGGTCGCGTGGCACCGGGTCCTGCGGGCCGACGGGACGCCGGCTCCGCAGCTGCGGGACCGGCAGCTCGCGCTCCTGGCCGAGGAGGGCGTGCCGATGCGCGGCGACCGGGTGGACATGCGGCAGGCTCGCTGGAACGGCGAATGACGCGTGTCGGCGGACGGCCCCCGGAGACTGTCGCCGGCTCGTGATTACATTCCGGTAACCGACGTCGCGGTCGAGGGAAGAATGTGACACACGCTGAGCGCAGCGGGTATCGGCTGGTCCGCCAGCCGCCCCGGGTCGATGCACCGCTGGACCTGGATGCCGCGCAGCAGGCTGTCGTCGACCACGCCGGCGGGCCGCTGCTGGTGCTGGCCGGTCCGGGCACCGGCAAGACCGCGACCATCGTCTCGGCGGTGGTGGACCGGATCGCGGGCCGCGGCGCCGACCCGGAGTCGGTGCTCATGCTCACCTTCAGCCGGCGCGCGGCCATCGAGCTGCGCGGCCGGGTCACCGCCCGCCTCGGCCGGACGACCCGGGAGCCATTGGCCCGCACGTTCCACTCGTACGCCTTCGGGCTGCTGCGGACCCAGGCCGTGGCGCGCGGTGAGCCGGTGCCGCGGCTGCTCTCCGGTCCGGAGCAGGACCTGGTGATCCGCGAGCTGCTGATCGGCCAGTACGAGGACGGTGGCAAACCGTGGCCGGAGGAGTTGCGGGCCGCGCTGCGGACCCGGGGCTTCGCCGAGGAGTTGCGTGACCTGTTGCTGCGCGCCGTGGAGCGTGGCGTCGACGCGCCAACCCTGGCGGCGTACGGGCGCAGGCTGAAACGGCCGGACTGGCGAGCCGCGGCGTACTTCCTGCAGGAGTACCTCGACGTGACCGCGTTGTCCGGCTCGACCGCGTACGACCCGGCCGAGCTGATCCGGGCCGCGCTGGACGCGCTGCGCGGTGATCCGGTCCTGCTGAGCCGGGAGCGGACCCGCCGCCGGCGGATCTTCGTCGACGAATACCAGGACACCGACCCGGCCCAGGAGGAGCTGCTGCAGGTGCTCGGCGCCGGCGCCGACGAGCTGGTGGTGGTCGGCGACCCGGACCAGTCGATCTACGCCTTCCGCGGCGCCGATCCGGAAGCGTTGCGCCGATTTCCGGACACCTTCCCCAGGACCGACGGCACGCCGGCGCCCTCGGTGGCGTTGCGGGTGTCCCGGCGCTCCGGTGGCGGGCTGCTGGCGGCGAGCCGGCGGGTGGCCGACCGGCTGACCGGCCCGGTCGCGCACCGCCTGCTCGAGCCGGCCGAGGATCTGCCGGCCGGGACGGCCGAGGTGCACGTGCTGCGGTCGGCCAGCGAGGAGGCGGCCTACATCGCGCACCGGCTGCGCGCGGCCCATCTCCGCGATGGCGTGCCGTGGCGGGAAATGGCGGTGCTGGTCCGCTCCACGCCGCGTACGCTGCCGCAGCTGCGCCGCGCATTGCTGTCGGCCGGGGTGCCGCTGACCGTCGGTGGCGACGACCTGCCGCTGATCGACCAGCCCTCGATCTCCGCGATGCTGCTGCTGCTTCGGGTGGCGCTCGGGTCGGTGCCGCTGACCGAGGAGTCGGCCGTCGAGCTGCTCACCTCGCCGTTCGGTGGCGCCGATGCGCTGGCACTGCGTCGGTTGCGCCGCGAGCTGCGGTCCGTCGAGATCGCGGCCGGTGGCCGGCGCGCCTCCGGTGACCTGCTGGTCGAGGCGCTCTCCGATCCGGCCGTCCTCACCCTCGCCGACGAGCGGGCGGTCCGTCCGGTGCGCCGGCTGGTCGCCCTGTTCGACGCGGCCCGCGACGCCGGTTCGACCGGGAGCGCGGAGGATGTGCTGTGGTCGGTCTGGGCCGCCTGCGACCTGGCGCCCGCCTGGGAGTCGGCCAGCCGGGCCGGCGGCGCGATCGGTGCCGCCGCCGACCGCGACCTCGACGCGATGGTGGCGGTCTTCGAAGCGGCCGCCCGCTATGTCGACCGACTGCCGGCCGCCGGCCCGGTCGGCTTCCTGGAACACCTGGCCGGCCAGCAGATCCCCGGCGACACGCTGGCGCCGCGCGCGCCGGAGGGCGACACGGTCCGGGTGCTGACCGCCCACTCCGCCAAGGGGCTGCAGTGGCAACTGGTCATCGTGGCCGGCGTGCAGGAGGGGGTCTGGCCCGACCTGCGCCGGCGCGGCAGCCTGCTCGGCTCGGAGCTGCTGGTCGACGTCGTCGCCGGCCGCGACCCGAGCGGCGCCTGGTCGGTGGCTCCGCTGCTGGACGAGGAGCGCCGACTGTTCTACGTCGCGGTCACCCGGGCCCGCCGGCGGCTGGTGGTCACCGCGGTGCGCGGCGACGAGGAGGTGCCGTCCCGGCTGATCGATGAGCTGGATCCGTTGCCGGCCGGGCTGGAACGGTCCTTCACCGACGTGCCCCGGGCGCTGGCATTGCCCGCGATGGTCGCCGAGCTGCGCTCGGTCGCCACCGATCCGGGTCAGCGCACCTCCCGACGGGACGCCGCGGCCGGGCAGCTGGCCCGGCTGGCCCGGGCCGGGGTGGCCGGTGCCGCGCCGCAGGAGTGGTGGGGCCTCGCGCCGCTGTCGGATGACCGGCCGTTGCGGGACCCCGACCAGCCGGTGCCGGTGTCGCCGTCCGCGGTGGAGAAGTTCGGCCGCTGCCAGCTGCGCTGGCTGTTGGAGAGCGTCGGTGCGACCAGCGGACCCGGCACGCCCCAGGCGATCGGCAACCTGATCCACGATCTGGCCGCCTGGTCGGCCGGTCCGGAGCATCCCGACCCGGGCGATCTGGCCGACCGGCTCGACGCGCTGCTGTCCACCCTGGACTTGGGCGGCCCGTGGGCCGAGCGCAAGGAGCGCGCGCGGGCGCACGCAATGCTCGGCAACTTCCTCGGCTGGCTGGGCAGCCACCACCGCGAGCTCGTCGGGGCCGAGGTGTCGGTCGAGGTGGCCGTCGGCGAGCGGGCCATGCTCTACGGCCGGGTCGACCGGTTGGAGCGCGACGAGCAGGGCCGGCTGGTCGTCATCGACCTCAAGACCGGACGCAGCGCGCCGGCGAAGGGCGACCTGCCCCGCCAGCCGCAGCTGGGCGTCTACCAACTCGCCATTACCGAGGGCGGCTTCGCCGAGCTGGCCGACAACGCGACGACCACCGGCGGCGCGGCCCTCGTACAGCTGGGCACGTCGGCGTCGGCGAAGGTGCAGGAGCAGCCGGCGCTGAGCGAGGACGAAGACCCGGGCTGGGCCCGGGAGCTGGTCGAGAACGTCGCGGCCGGGATGGGCGGCGCCGCGTTCCGAGCGGTGCCGGGGCCGGGCTGCCGCATCTGTCCCGGGCGGCCGAGCTGCCCGGCCGTGGATGACGGACGGCAGGTGCCCGACATCCGATGACAGCCAACTCCCCATCGGCACGGAAGACGGGAGCGTGCCGATGACCGGCGGCACCCGTACCGCGGGCTGGTCGGCCGAGGCCCTGGCCGACGCGCTCTCGCTGCCGCACCCGACCTCGGAGCAGGAGGCCGTGATCGTCGCCCCGCTGGCCCCGGCCGTGGTGGTGGCCGGCGCCGGCTCGGGCAAGACCGAGACGATGGTGTCCCGGGTCGTCTGGCTGGTGGCGAACGGGCACGTGGCCGCCGACCGGGTGCTCGGCCTGACCTTCACGACCAAGGCCGCCGCCGAGCTGGGTGCGCGGCTGCGATCCCGGCTCGGGCAGCTGCGGGCCCGCCCGGAGTTCGGGCTGGACGAGGCGGCCGCCGGCGAGCCGACCGTTCTGACCTACCACTCGTACGCCTCCCGGCTGGTCGGCGAGCACGCGCTCCGGCTGGCCGTCGAGCCGTCCTCGCGGCTGCTCACCCCGGCCTCGACCTGGCAGGTGGCGGCGAAGGTCGTCAACAGCTTCGACGGCGACCTGCCCAGCGTGGAGAACTCCGAGGCGCACGTGGTCAGCTCGGTCCTCGACCTGGCGGCCGAGCTGGCCGAGCACCTGGTCGACCCGGACCGGCTCGCGGCCTGGACCGCGACCTTCGTCGCCGACGCGGAGGCATTGCCGCGGAAGGACCGCCGCACCGGGCCGTACGCGGACGTGGCGAAGGTGCTGAAGTCGGCCCGCGCCCGGGCCGAGTTGGTGCCGCTGCTGAACGGTTACCGGCAGGCCAAGCGGGACGCCGGGTCGCTGGACTTCGGCGACCAGTTGGCGCTGGCCGCGCGGATTGCCCGGGCCGCCGCCGAGGTCGGCCGGATCGAGAAATCCCGGTATGACGTGATCCTGCTCGATGAATACCAGGACACCAGCTACGCCCAGCTCGTCCTGCTGCAGGAGCTTTTTGGCGGCGGCCACCCGGTGACGGCGGTCGGTGACCCGTGCCAGTCGATCTACGGCTGGCGGGGCGCCGCGGCCGGCAGCCTCGGCCGGTTCCCGGTCCAGTTCCCGGCCCGCGGCGGCCGGCCGGCGGAGGTGCTGCCGCTGACCACCAGCTTCCGCAACGGCCGCCGGATCCTTGACGTGGCCAATCACATCTCCGCGCCGCTGCGGGCCAGCGGTGTCGACGTCGGCGTGCTGTCGCCCGGGCCGGCCTGCGGCGAGGCCGCGGTCACCGCCGCACTGCTGTCCACTGTGGACGATGAGGCGGAGTGGATCGCCGACCGGCTGACCGAGATCTGGACCGCCGACGCGGATGAGCGGGAGCGCACCGGCCGCGGCCGGAGCATCGCCGTGCTGGCCCGGCGCCGGGCCGCGTTCTCCTTGCTGGAACGGGCTTTGCGGGTGCGCGGGGTGCCGGTCGAGCTGGTCGGGCTGGGTGGTCTGCTGGCCACGCCGGAGGTACGGGACGTGGTCGCCACGCTGTCCGTGCTGCACGACCCGACCGCCGGGTCCGCGCTCGTCCGACTGCTGACCGGCGCGCGGTGGCGGATCGGCCCGCGCGATCTCGCGGCGCTCTACCGGCGGGCCCGGGCGTTGGCCAAGCCGATCGAGCACGGCGGCGACCCGGTCGCCGTGGACCCGGCCGAGGACGCCAGCCTCATCGAGGCGCTGGATTCCCCCGGCCCGCCTGGCGTCTACTCGGCGGAGGGCTACCGGCGGCTGACCGTGTTGCGCGGCGAGCTGATCGCGCTGCGGTTGCGTACCGCCTCGCCGCTGCCGGAGCTGGTGGCCGATGTCGAACGGACCCTGCGGGTCGATGTCGAGGTGGTCGCCGGCGGCGGGACCCGAGCCCACCTGGACCGGTTCCTGGATGTCGCCGCCCAGTTCGCCGAGGACGCCGAATACGCCACGCTGGGTGCATTCCTGGCCTACCTGCAGGCCGCCGAGTCCCAGGAGCGCGGCCTGGAGGCGGGCGAGATCAGTGTCACCGGCGACCGGGTGCAGATCCTCACGGTGCACGCCGCCAAGGGGCTGGAATGGGATGTCGTCGCGGTGCCGGGGCTGACCGCCAAGGTGTTCCCGGACGCCAAGTCGATGTCGGGGACAGGCTGGACCACGGCGCTGGGGGCCCTGCCGTACCCGCTGCGCGGTGACGCCGCCGAGCTGCCCCGCTTCGAGGTCGCCGATGCCGCCGACCAGAAGGAGTTGGCGACTGCGCTCAGCGAGTACGCGGCGGCCGGCAAGGAGCGCGGTGAGCGGGAGGAGCGCCGGCTGGCGTACGTCGCGGTCACCCGGGCCCGGCAGCGGCTGCTGTGCTCCGGCTACTGGTGGGACACCGCCATCGACCCGCGCGGCCCGTCGGACTTCCTGTCGGAGATCGCCACGGTCGCGTCCGTGGATGTGGTCGAGTGGGTGCAACGGCCCGGCGAGGACGCGGTCAACCCAGTGCTGGAACGCGATCGCAGCGCCATGTGGCCGATCGACCCGTTGGGCACCCGGCGGGAGGCGGTCGCCGAGGCGGCGGCTCGGGTGACGTCCGCGCTGGAGAACGACAATCCGGGGGCCGGTCAGGGCGAGCTGTTCGACGCCGAGGCGACCGAATGGGCCGACGACGTGACGTTGCTGCTGGCCGAGCGGGACAAGCCGCGGTCGGACACCGTCGCCGTGCCGATCGGCGACCACCTCTCGGTGTCGGCGCTGGTGACGCTGCGCCGCGACCCGGCCGAGCTGGCCCGCCGGATCCGCCGGCCGATGCCGGCCCGGCCGGCGCCGTTGGCCCGGCGCGGCACCGCCTTCCACACCTGGCTGGAGCAGCGGTTCGCCGGCGAGCGGCTGCTCGACCTGGACGAGCTGCCCGGCGCGGCCGACGACAGCGCGCTGGCCGATGCCGACCTGGAGACCTTGCAGGAGGCGTTCCTGGCCAGCGCCTGGGCCGACCGCCGGCCGGTGGAGGTCGAGGTGCCGTTCGAGACCCGGATCGGCGCGCTGCTGGTACGAGGTCGGATGGACGCGGTCTTCTCCGACGCCGACGGCGGCTTTTCGGTGGTCGACTGGAAGACCGGCGCCGAGCCGACCGGCGCCGGCATGGGCGCCGCGGCCGTACAGCTGGCCGCCTACCGGGTCGCCTGGGCCGAGCTGGCCGGGGTCGAGCCGGAGCTGGTCCGGGCAGCGTTTCACTACGTGCGGTCCGGCAAGACCGTCGCTCCGGTCGACCTGCTCGACGCGGCCGGGCTGGTCGAGCTCGTGGGGTCGCTGCCGCCGGACTGACCGCCGGGCCGACTGCCGGACTAGGGTTTTCAACCATGACTGCTGAGCGCGCCTTTGTCACCGACCATGCCGCGGACCTGCACGCCGATCTGCTGACCTGGCTGAAGATCCCGTCGATCAGCGCCGATCCGGAGCGGGCCGCCGATGTCCGGCGAAATGCTGAATGGCTGGTCGAGGCGCTGCGCCGGACCGGGTTTCCGACGGTCGAGATCTGGGAGACCGCCGGCGCGCCGGCGGTGTTCGCCGAGTGGCCGGCGGCCGAGCCGACGGCGAAGACCGTGGTTCTCTACGGCCACCACGACGTGCAGCCGGTCGACCCGGAGGAGCTGTGGGAGCGCCCGCCGTTCGAGCCGACGATCGTCGGGGACGAGCTCTTCGCCCGTGGTGCGGCCGACGACAAGGGTCAGCTGCTGTTCCACCTGCTGGGGCTGCGGGCCCACCTGGCGGCGACCGGCCGCACCAGCCCCGCGGTCACCCTGCGATTCCTGATCGAGGGTGAGGAGGAGTCCGGCTCACCGCATTTCGCCGAACTGCTGCGCGAGCGCCGGGACCGGCTGGACTGCGACGTCGTCGTGGTCACCGACACCGGGATGTTCGGCCCCGACACCCCCAGCATCTGTATGGGGATGCGTGGCCTGGCCGACGGAGAGATCCATTTCCACGGCCCCGACGGCGACCTGCATTCCGGGTCGTTCGGCGGCGCGGTCGCCAATCCGCTGACCGAGCTGGCGAAGCTGCTGGCCGCGTTGCACGACGACGACCGGGTCGTGCAGTTGCCCGGCTTCTACGACGACGCGCTGCCGATCACCGACGCCGAACGGGCGGCGTACGCGAAGCTGCCCTTCGACGAGCAGGGGTTCCTCACCGGCCCGGCGCGCTCGCGGGCGGCCGTCGGGGAGGCCGGCTACACGACGCTGGAACGGGTCTGGGCCCGCCCGACCGCCGAGATCAACGGATTCTGGGGCGGTTACACCGGCCCCGGCCACAAGACGATCGTGCCCAGCGACGCGTACGCCAAGGTCTCGTTCCGGCTGGTGGCCAACCAGGATCCGGCGAAGATCCAGGACGGGCTGGCCGAATTCGTCCGGCAGCACACTCCGGCCGGGATCACCTCGTCGGTGGAGTTCCACGGGGGCGGGGTGAAACCGTCGCTGTCGCCGCTGGAGCATCCGGCGACGAAGGCGGTGCTGCGGTCGGTCGGGCGGGCGTTCGACACCGAGGTGCTGCTGACCCGGGAGGGCGGCAGTGGGCCGGAGGCCGATCTGGCCGAGGTGCTCGCCGCGCCCGTGGTGTTCCTCGGGGTGGGTTTGCCCGGCGATCGCATCCACGCCCCGAACGAGCGGGTGGTGTTGCCGCAGCTCTACAAGGGCGCCGAGGCCGCGGCCTACCTGTGGAGCGAGCTGGCCACGATCTGACCGCGGTGCGGGGCTGATTTGGTGGTATTTGCATAGAGTTGGTCAGTGCCGCCTATGCTCGTTCGCGGTGGGAGAGGTGACCGGAATGGAACTCGGCGGGTGGTATCCGGATCCCGACGGCACGCCGGGGCGGGTCCGCTGGTGGGACGGCTCCGCGTCTGTCTGGACCGAGCACACCGCGCGGGCCGGCTCGGCCCAGGCCCGCCGGCCGCCGCAGGTCGACGGGCCGAAGAGCTGGTGGCAGCGGCTACGCCGCGAACAGCCGCAACCGGAGCCGGCGCTGGTGGCGCAACACGACTGGCGGGAACGTCCGGCCACGGCCGGGCCGGAGGTCGTGCCATACGACGACCCCGCGTCGGGCATCTACAACGCGCCGTACGACGCCCCGGCCCTCGAGCGGGCCGAGCCGGAGCGGGCCGTTCCCTACGAGGACCCGGCGGCCGGTATCTTCGCCGCCCGCTTGGACGAGGCCGGAAAGTCCATAAAGGACAGATCGCCGCAGTCAGTCGACGACGTCATCAGCTACGGCTCGGCACCGGTGGCGGACCGGTGGCGCGGAATGCTGCGCAATCCGGCCTTCGGGTACTCGTTCATGGCGGTGCTGGTGGTCGCCGTGGTCGTGGTCGGTCTGGTCCTGACCGGTGGGGCGAAATCACCGCAGGACGATCCGCTGGCCCTGCCCAGTCAGAACAGCACGCAGGACAACCGGCCGCTGTTGGAACAGCTCTGCGCCAACACGAGCCCGTCCAACCCCGACCCGCACGCGCCAACGACTCCCGTGCCACCCGGCAATCGGATCATCGACACCAATGCGCACATCTCCTATTCGCAGCAGGGGACTCCCTTCCACGCCTGGGATCTGGGGCCGTGGGGGAACGTCGGGGGCGGCCTCGGCGAGATCTTCACCACCGGCCAGTATTTCGTGACGCAGGCCGACACGCCGGACCACAGCCCGTACATGGCGACGGTGCTGTCCGGGACGGTGCCGGCCACCTACAGCGACGACCCGCACCCGAACATCGAATGCGCGGCGCGGGTCATCGGCGACGATGTCCGGAAGTCGTATTACCCGCAGCCGAACACCCGCAAGGACCTGACCGCGAAGTCGATGACGATCAGCGGCCGGCCGGCGTACCTGCTGGAATTCCATTTGGCATTCGACGAGCCCGGATTCAACGCCAAGGGCGAACTGGTCGCGATCTGCGTGATCGACGTCCCGGGAAACAAAGCGGCTGCACTCTACGTGTCGATTCCTGATACACATCAGCAGTACGACAAGATTGTGCAGCCGCTCGTCAATTCGATCCGGGTCAATTAGGCGTTACCGGCGCTCCAGACGCTCCACGGGACCTCCCAGTCGCCCCAGGTGTCACCCAGCGGCAACTTCGGGCCGGTCGAATTGATCACCTCGACCACATCGCCGACCCCGAGGTGGTTGTAGAACCAGATCGCGTCGGCCTCGTTCAGGTTGATGCAGCCGTGCGACACGTTCGCGACACCCTGGGACGCCACACTGTTCGGATTCTCGTGGACGAATTCCCCGTCGTCGGAAATCCGCTCGACGTAATATTCCTTCGAAATGTAGGACGCCGGGCCGCTGCAGACACCGTAGGTGCACGAATTCATCGTGTATTCCTGCTGCTTCATCTGGATGACGTGCGGGCCGTTGTGCGTCGGCGTCTGGGTCTTTCCCATGCTGACGTTCATCGTTTTGACGGCCTGGCCGTTGTGATAGATCGTCATGTGCTCGTCTGCCGCATTCGCGACCGCGCGCCAGGAATCGTGCACGGAATAGTTGATGGTGCGGCTCTCCTGGCCGTACACGCCGCCGCCGAGGTTGACCCCGAATACGTCGGCGTGCAGGGTGATCTTCGTGCCCGGCTGCCAGTAGACCTGCGGCCGGTAGTCCACCTGCCGGTCGGAGATCCAATACCAGGCGCCGGCCTGCGCGGGCGACGAGGTGACGCTGAGCGCCTTCTGGGCCGCCACCTTGTCCGTGATCGGCTGGTCGAAGCGGACCGCAATCGGCTCACCGATGCCGAATTCCGTGGTTGCCGGCGCCGGAATCACCGACGGGTACGTGGTGACCGCCGGAGCCACCGTGGTGACCGTGCCGGACTTGTGCACGCTGCGGCCGTCCGTGCCGCGGGCAGCGGCACTGACCGTGTAGGTGCCGCCGTACGCCAGGGTCCCGGTGCTCGCCCACGACGCCCGGCTGGCCGAGTATGCGCCGGCGACCGGATTGCCGGCGCCGTCGGTGACCTTGACCGACCCCAGGGTGCCGCTGGTGACCTTCACCGAGATCGGTCGGGCCGGGCTGATCTGCGCCGAGGTCATCGCGATGGAGGCAACCGGCTGGGCCGGCGTGGTGGCCGTCGGGGCCGCGGTGGTCGGCGCCGCGCTGGATTGGCTGGACTGGCTCGACTGACTGGACGACGAGCCGGACGGCTTGTCGGTGGTGGGATCTGGCTGTGCCGAGTGCGCCGGATTTGAGCATCCGGCGAGAGCCGCCAGCGCCAGCAGCGCTGCCGACGCGGCGATGGTGCGGACACGGGCCGCAGGTTGGTGCATTCCTCACTCTTTTCGTTTCTCGTCGTCGATGTGTCAGTACGTCAGGGTGTGGTGCCTAGCCATGAGCAGTCAGGGTTGATGATCGGCCATGCCGAGGTGGCAGCCTGCATCAGCTCGTCGTTGGTGAGTTTGCGGGGGCTGCTGTCGGCCGTGGTGGCCGTCAGGGTTTGGCCGGCGCCAAGATCAACGGTCAGCTTGCCGGCCGCGAGCCGGGCCTTGTCGCCGTGCACCGTTCTGGTCCACCGTTTGTCCGGGACCGCCGGCCCGCGGTAGTTGTGGCTCAGCACCAGCTCCACCGGGCCCTCGTCGATGGTGGCCAGCCAGGCCGTCGGGCCGCCGTAGATCGACGCGACCCGGGTGCCGGAGCAGACCGGCGCGGTGCAGCTGACCGGCAGCCTGATGCCCAGCGGAGTGACGGTTTTGACCGAGCCGGCCACCCGGATGGCGTCCTGGCGGGCGGTCTTGGACTTGGCGATCGTCACCGTCATCCAGCGGCCGGACCGCCACGGCACCTGCAGTTCATAGCCGCCGGCGGTGGGAAAACCGACGCTCGCGACACCGTCGATCGACACCGTCTCGTGCTTCCGGTCGGCGACCTTGTCCGGATTGGGCGCGTCGGCGACCTTGATGCGCTGGCCGGCGGCGAAGACGCGGGCCGTGCGGCCCGCCTCGTTCACGATCCGCTCGATCTCGGTGGCGCCCGGCGGCAGCCAGGTCGGTGCGTAATTGATCGCCCTGGCCGAGTAGTCCGACGGGCCGGACGCGGCCTGGACGGTCTCCGGGTGCCGTTCGCGGGAGATGTCCAGGTGCAGCGGCACGGTCACCGCCACCGCGGCCACCGTCGCGACGGTGGTGCCGATCGCGGCCCACCGGCGCTGCTGCCGCCGTCGCCGGATCCCGGCCTGGATGCCGGCGGCGACCTCCGGGACGGCTGGGGCGGCAACGTCGTAGTCGGCCAACGCGGTGCGCAGCCGATCCTCGGTGTGGGTCACCGGAGGCCTTCGGCCAGCGCGGGATCGGTGAGCGTGGCGCGCAGCGTGGCCAGCGCCCGGGACCTGTAGCCGCGGACGGTGCCGACCGCGCAGCGCAGCATGTCGGCGATCTCGATGTCGGAGAGCCCTTCGTAATAGGAGAGAACGAGCACGACCCGCTGCTGACGGGGGAGGGCGGTCAAGCTCTGCCACACCTCGGCGCTGTCGGCCCGGGCCTGGGACGGATCGGGCACGACCTGCTCCGGGACGTCGGCGCGGGACTGCAGCTGCCGGACGCTCCACCGGCGGCGCCAGGACAGGAACTCGTTGGTGATGGCGCGGCGCACGTACAGCTCGGGCTGCTCCATGGCCGCCACCCGACGCCAACGCGCGTGCATCTTCACCATCACATCCTGAACGATGTCCTGGGCCAGGTGCGGCTCACCGGTGAGCGCGGTGGCGTAACGGACGAGCGCGGCAAGCCTCGCCGCCACGAACTCCTCGAAGGTCACACCCCGGTCCTCTCCCGCAACCTCTACTGACAAGACTCGGCCGGACACGTTTTCGTTGTGCCGGCCCGGTCGATTACTGGGTAACGACTTGGTCTCGTTCCGGAGGGCTCCCCTGACTGACGCTCCGTGGCCGACTGCTGACCGGGTGGATCCTGGGCACATCGTATGACGCTCGCACTGCGTGACGGAGCCCTATCTCAGTGCGCGATCACCGCGTATTCCAGCGCGGCGGCCGCCGGATCGATCAACAGTGGATGGGGGCCGTTCGGATCCAGAACCACTCGCACCCCGACCGGGAGCAGCCCGAGCAGGTCCAGCCCGGAGGTGCCGAACCAGGCGCCCGGGCCGTTGAATCGGGCGAGCAGCCGCAGGTCGCTGAACACCGGCACGATCTCCAGGCCGGCGGACTCGAGCACCGTGACGCCGGGCGTGGGTGGGGCCGGGGAGAAGACGGTCGCCCGGGTGAACGTGTCGAGCAGTCGCTGGGCTGCGTCGGCGGCGATGGTGGCCCCGATCGTCGCGGCTATTTCCGGCAGGGCCCGGTCTGGCCGGGCAGGATCCGGCACTGTTCCCCCTTTG
Organism: Mycobacteriales bacterium; assembly: GCA_036267955.1. Classification (GTDB taxonomy): domain Bacteria; phylum Actinomycetota; class Actinomycetes; order Mycobacteriales; family QHCD01; genus DATAVB01. The sequence goes on from DATAVB010000118.1 coordinate 109,748, forward strand.
CAGTCGGGTCGCGATTTCCGGCTCAGCCGGTCGTGAGGTAGCGCGCCGGCACGGCGTCGGCGAGCCAGACCACGGCATTGCCGGCATAGAAGGCGATCCCGTCCGAGTGCGCGGCGAGGGCATCGACCCGCAGGAGCGCCGGTCGCGGGTCGCGCCGGCAGCCGACCTCCCGTGCCACCTCCGCGGTGCGGGACAGGTGCACGAATTGCCGGGACATGGGGACCAGCCCGCGGCGCCGGATGTCCTCGAGCGCGCGGCACGCGGTGCCGTGAAAGAGCACCGCCGGCGGCTCGGCCGGAGTGCGATCCAGCCGGCCGGGCAGCGAGTGGCCGTAGCTGGCCCGGATCCGGTTGCCGGCAATCTCGTGCCGCTGTTTCGTCGCCGTCGCGATGACCGCCCCCAATTGGGCACGGTCGAGGTCTTTCCATCGGCCGCCCTCTTCTCGCAGTGCCAGCAGGACCTGGTCGATGTCGGCCCAGCCCTCCTCGTCCAGCTCCAGCTCGTAGCGCCACGGCTCGTGCCGCAACGCGTGCGACAGCGTCCGACTCAGCTGAACGTCGTGTCCCGGCGGCTCGCGATCGGGAGCCAGATCAGGTGCCAGATCGGGTGCCCGATCAGATGCAGGATCGGTTGGCCGGTCAGTTGCAGCGGACACGACCGGCCCCGATGTGCTCGGCGCCCGGGCCGGCGAGCCCGAATTCGCGCCCGTCGATCAACGGTCCGTTCTCCGGCGGAGCGTCGTGCGGCGCCGGAACTGGAAGCGCGTTACCCAGCGGTTTCTCCCGGCTCGGCCGTACCGTCGGCGTGCCGTCTTCGGTGAGTCGGTTCCGGCGGAGTTGGGCGTTCAACCGCGACTCGGGGCCGGCCTCGCCGGTGACGTCCTTCACGATCCATTGGCTGCGCGATATTCCTGCCTTCGCCAGTGCCTGCGACGACCTCGTGTTGAGGATGAGGGTGTTGTCGCCCCGCCGGATGATGTCGATCGGCAGGTCGGTTGGGTGCAGAACCCCGGATTTGAGATCCAGCACCACCCCATCCACGGTGCGCTGACCAAAGGTCCCGGTCCTGGAGAACTCCTCGCCGTACGACTTCTGCGCCAGTTTCGCGTGCGGAGTGAGGCCACGCCAGGCTGGTGAGCCGTCAATGACGGCCGGGTCGGCCTGCGTGGCTCTGGTGACCGCGACCATCTCCGGGGACAGGTCTGCGGCCGGCCGAACGACAGCCTCGGCGGCCGACCCGGCCCGGGCGAAGATGCCGGCGGTGCCGAGCAGGATGCCGCCCACATTCACGCCGGTGTGGCCGAATGCTCTGGCTGGATCGGAGGCCCACTCATCCCAGTCCACAAAGGATCTGGCAAAGGCCTGACGCTGTCTGGGCAACCCACCGACCGCGAGCAGGCCTTCCCAGGAACGCGCGAAGGCAGCCGGATCGGTGCAGAGCGCACCGGTCAGTGCCCAGGTGCCTTTAGCCACATCGACGACGCCGTCGGCAATTCCGGTGCCGACGTCGATCAGGGTCCGGCCGAGGGCGGCGCCGCCGGTGACCAGATGGGTCATGCCGGAGATCGCACGGTGCAGCCGGCCAGGTTTCTTCGGGGCGCCATTTTCGGCGGCGGCCAGCACGCAGGCGGTATGGCGCGCGGACGCATCGACCCGGCCGCGCGCATCGGCCAATAGCCGGGTCGCCGCCGCGCGGTCGGCGTCGCCGGGATCCGGACCGTCCGGTTTTCGTCCGGCCAGCTCTGTGCCATGCCACGAGCTGGTGGCCTGTTCGCCGCGGCCGTACCGGCCCTGCGCGGCCGCCGCGTCCGATTGGGCCTGCCGCAACACCTCGGCGTGCCGGACGATCGCACCACGCGCCTGACCGAACGCATCCGACGCGGTGCCGAACCTGCCGGGTTGAATGTTGATCGCGCCGCGGAACGCGTTTCCACCGTGGCCCTGCCACGACCCGGAGTGAATCGCGGCCAGCCTGGCCTGACCCTCACCCATGCCGCGGGCGAGCAGGCCGAGGGTGTGGCCGAGCTCCTCCAACGCCTCGGGATCACCGGGGATCAGCGTCGCCGGACCGGCCGTGGTCGACAGCTCAGTGGTCGACCGGTCAGTGCTCACGGCGGTCCGCCCGGGCGACCGTCTCGTCGGTGTGCAGATAGAGCACGCCCGCCTTCTGCAGGGCGGATGCGGTCGTCTCCGCGTCGGTGATCAGACAGCCGCAGCCGTAGGACCAACGGTCCAGAAAGGACGCCGCCGCCAGCGTTACGGCGGGATGCCCGGCCTGGCTGGCATGCGATGCCAACCGGGCGTGGTGCCTCTGCACCTCGTGGGCGACCGAGGCGCCCTCGGTCAGGTGGTGTGCGACCTGTTTCAGCGACGCCGGATCAACTTCGATGTAACCCATGCGGCATTTCTAGCCGCCCGGACGCTCGGCGCGCTTGCGTTGTCCACAGGGGCATCGGTTGTCCACAGGTAGCGCTTGACGAGGCTGTTCGACGGAATTCAGTCGATAGGTTGGACCGATGACGCCACCACGTCCCGCAGTCCCTGGTCGATCGCCATCACCTCGACCTCGAGGTCGTCGGGCAGTTGGGTGCGCACTGCGGTCACCGCGTCCCGCAGCTCGCGCACCGAGCTGTCCGCGGCCGGCACCAGCCCCGCCACCAGACGGAGACCGCGGGCGCCGTCCTGCGCCTCGAACAGGTAGGCCTCCGCCACCTCGGGGCGGGTCAGCGTCACGTCGCGGACCATCGCCACCACCGTGTCAGGGAGGGGGATGCGCGGTGACTGCACATTCACCATGACGTTGGAGATATCAGGGCTGTCCGGCGCCGAGTCGGCTGCCGGTCGGTCCTCCGCATCCGGCTGAGCGGCCAGCAATGCCACCTTGTCCGACCGCAGCATGAGGGGAGTCTTGCCCTCGGGATTGACGTACATCCACAAATCTGCTTCCCAGCCGGGCGCCAGATCGCGGCCGGCGGCGACCAGATACGGCACTTCCGGCTCGGCGTGCCGGAGCCCGTCCAGGGTGGAGAATGCCGGGACGAACGAGCGCCCGTCGCCGGTTTCCTGCCGGCGGAAGCTCGTCGAATCGTCGATGGGCAGGTAGAGGTCGGTCCCGGCGAGCTCGGCGAGGACCTCGTTGAGCGAGATCTCTCCGGCGCGGCCGCGCGCGAGGGCGTCGTCGAGTCGGTCAGGTGAAGGCATTGCCGCATTCTGCCCCGGACGGGGCAACCGTGCCGAGCCGGCGTCTCCCGTTACCCGGTAATGAGACAAGAGCGCCGGCAGTTGACTAGGGTCAATCACGTGGTCAATCACGTGCCGTCACGATCTTCGCTGCCCGCGCCGTCCTACGACCTGTCCCGCGTCACGCTCGGGAACGGGCTGCGGGTCCTCCTCGCTCCCGACCGCAGTGTCGCGGTCACCGCGGTCGCCGTCTACTACGACGTCGGAATGCGCAGCGAGCCGGAGGGCCGCACCGGTTTCGCCCACCTTTTCGAGCACCTGATGTTCCAGGGCTCGGCGCATCTGGAGAAACTCGCGCATTTCCGGTACGTGCAGGCGTCGGGCGGAATATTCAACGGCAGCACGCACGTCGACTACACGAACTATTTCGAGGTCCTGCCGAGCAATGCGCTGGAACGGGCGCTGTTCCTGGAGGCGGACCGCATGCAGAGTCCGCGCATCACCGAGGACAACCTCGCCAACCAACTCTCGGTCGTCAAAGAGGAAATCAGGGTCAATGTCCTGAACCGGCCGTACGGCGGCTTTCCCTGGCTGTCGCTGCCGCCGGTGATGTTCGACTCATTCGCCAACTCGCATAACGGCTACGGCGAATTCACCGACCTCGAGGCTGCGACCGTCCAGGACGCGTCGGCTTTCTTCGACCGGTACTATTCACCGGCGAACGCGCTGCTGTGCGTCGCGGGCGATATCGACCCGGACGACACCGCCAAGCTGATCGAGAAATACTTCGGCGGGATCCCGGCCCGGGACAAGCCGGTCGCCCGGTCGTTCGCCGAGCCGGACCTCACCGCCGAACGACGCGGGACGGTGGTGGACAAGCACGCGCCGCTGCCGGCCGTGGCGGCGGCCTGGCGGGTGCCGGATCCGGTGGGCAACCTGACGGCGTACCTGCCGTACGTGGTGCTGTCCGAGGTACTCACCGACGGCGACGCGTCCCGGCTGGAGAAACGGCTCGTGCGCGACGACCGTTCGGTCACCCAGATCGGCAGCTATCTCGGTCTGATGGGCGACCCGTTCGACGTCGGCGACCCCACAATGCTGATGCTGCAGGCGATCGGTGCCGAGGATTTCCAGGCCGAGCAGGTGCTGTCGGCCGCGCACGAGGAGTTCGACCGGCTGGCCACCGACGGCCCGACGGCTGGCGAGCTGGATCGGGTGAAGGCGCGCATCGTCGCCACGATGCTGCACAGCGTCGACTCGGTGCTCGGCCGGGCGCTGCAACTGTCGGCACTGGAACAGCGGCACGGCCGGGCCGAGCTGCTCAGTGAGTTGCCCGGTCTGATCGGCGCGGTCACCGATGACGAGGTGCGCACCGCGGCGGCGATGCTGCGGCCGGACCGGCGAGCCGTCATCGAACTGCGCCCGGGAAAGGATTCCGCGTGACCACCACTACCGCGACAGCGGACGCGGACCTCGTCCCGCCGCTCGGTCCGCCGCCCCGGGTACGCAAGGCCCGGGCGTCGGAACGGACGCTCGCCAACGGCCTGCGCGTCCTGGTGATCCGGCAACCGAGCGTTCCGCTGGTCGAGCTGCGGCTGCGGATCCCGTTTGCCGGGACCCGGCGGACGCTGCAGACCCACCCGGCCCGCTCCTCCGTACTGTCCGACACGATGCTGGCCGGGACGGAAAGCCGTTCGCAGGTCGAGATCGCCGAATTCCTGCAGGGGCTCGGCGCCGACCTCTCGGTCTCCACCGACGCCGACCGGTTGCTCGTGTCCGGGACCACGCTCGCGCCCGGCCTGACGCCGCTGCTCGGGCTGCTCGCCGAGATCCTGACCGGGGCCAGCTATCCCTCGACCGAGGTCGGCGTGGAACGGGACCGGCTGGCACAGCGGCTCTCGATCGCCCGGTCCCAGCCCTCAGTGCTGGTCCGCGAGGCCCTGGCCCGGCGAATGTTCGGCGAACATCCCTACGCCCACGAGCTTCCGGAGGCCGACGCGGTCCGGCGCGTGACCGCCGGACAGATCCGCCGGCTGCACGCCGACCGGGTGCTTCCCGCCGGCAGTCTGCTGATTCTGGTCGGCGACCTCGCGCCGGCTCGCACCCTGGACCGGGTGGAGCAGGCCCTGGACGGCTGGCGGGCCGCCGGCGAGGCCGTCGCGGCGCCGACGTTGCCCGCTGTCCAACCCGCCCGGCCGCTGATCGTGCACCGGGACGGTTCGGTGCAGTCCGCGATCCGGCTGGGACTGCCGGCGCTGACCCGGGATGACGAGGGGTATCCGGCCTACCAGCTCGCCAATCTGATCTTCGGCGGGTATTTCTCCTCCCGGCTGACCGAGAACATCCGTGAGGACAAGGGCTACACCTACACGCCGTCGAGCCGGGTCGATCACACGCCGAGTGGCTCCTCGCTCGTGGTACAGGCCGACGTCGCCACCGAGGTGACGGCGCCGGCCCTGCTGGAAATGAACTACGAGCTGGGCCGGATGGCGACCGGGACGGTCACCGAGACCGAACTGGAAGCGGTACGGCAGTACGCGATCGGCACGTTGGCCCTGTCCATCGCGACCCAGTCCGGGCTGGCCAGCACGGTCAGTGCCCTTGCCGGTGTCGGACAGGGGCTGGACTGGCTGCACGAGCACCCGCGCCGGCTCGCGAAGGTGACGCTCGATGAGGTCGTCGAGCAGGCCCACCGGCTGCTGACTCCGGGATCGGCGGTGACCGTGGTCCTCGGCGACGCCGCCGAGGTGGTCGATCCTGTGGGTCGGCTGGGCGCGGTCGAGGTCGAGCGCCCGTGACCGGTAGTAGCTCCGGCGAACTGCGGTTGTCCGAAACCCCGGCCCTGTCGCGCGGCGACTACGACCGGTCGGTCATTCGACGCAACGACCCCGAATGGCTCGCCACCGCGTGGAAGTCCGCGCGCGTGCTGCTGCTCGATCCGGACGGCACGGTGCCGATTCAGCAGACCGACACCGGTCCGCGGTTGGCGCTCGTCCCGCCGGCCGAGATACCGGATTCGCTGGTCCGGGTGTTCCTCGGCGAGGACGCGGACGGCCCGTACTTCGCCGCCCTCGACTTCACCCCGGCCCGGGAGGCGCAACAGCCGGAGCAGTGGGCCGGCGAGGCGCGGGCCGGGCTGCGCTCGGTCGGAGCGTTGCTCGACGACGTCGGCTCCGGGCTCTTCACGGCGGCCGTCGCCCTGCGCAACTGGCACCGCAACCACCCGCGGTGCCCCCGGTGCGGCACGCCGACCGAGGTCACCCAGGCCGGCTGGGTGCGGCACTGCCCGGCCGACGGCAGCGACCACTTCCCGCGTACCGACCCGGCCGTGATCATGCTGGTGACCGACGGCGCCGACCGGTGCGTGCTGGGCCGGCAGGCGGTCTGGCCGGAGGGCCGGTATTCGATCCTGGCCGGATTCGTGGATCCGGGGGAGTCGGCGGAGTCGGCGGTCGCCCGCGAGGTCGGCGAGGAGGTCGGGATCGCGGTCCGTGACGTGCGATACGTGTCCAGCCAGCCGTGGCCGTTCCCCGCGTCGATCATGTTGGGCTTCACCGCCCGGGTCGACGGGGATCCGACGCTGCACGTCGACGAGGACGAGATCCAGCACGCGCAGTGGTTCAGCAAGGATGAGATCCGGCGCCGCGACGGGGTGGCGCTGCTGCCCTCGCCGGTGTCGATCGCCTACCGGCTGATCACCGACTGGCTCGAGGCCTGAGCCGGCGACGTCACCGGCTCAGTACGGCCGGATGCCGCGGATCGTCCACCAGGATGACCAGGTCAGCCCGGGTGGCCGGTGCCACCTCGGAGTCGTAGCGGGCGAAGGCGGGCAGCCGCCACTCCAGCTCTGGCGCAGTCCGGCGGGCCAAGGCGGCGGCGGACTGTCGCAAGTGGACAGTGAGATCGAAGGGCAGGCCACGGCCGAGCAGGAATTCCCCGGCGATCAGGACGACGGCATTGGCCGGGACCTCGACGTACGGGGCGCGGGTCGCTCGGTCGGTCTCCGCATCGCGCAGCGACGGGACGATCTGGTTGCTGCCGTCCGGACCGGTCGGGTCGAGCACCTCACGGCGCAGGCCCTCGACGTCCAGCCAGTCGTCGTAATAGGCGTCCGGATCGGTGCGGCCGCGCTCGAGCCGCAGCGACGCCGGGCGCAGGAAGAACGCGGTGTCAATGCGGGTCGGGGGCCGTCCGTGCACCCGCAATAACTCGGCGACCGCATCGGCGAGATCACCGGGACCGGTGCAGGGTGCGCCGTCGATGGCGACGCGCACCGGACGGCCCGACGCGCCCGCCACAATCGTGTCGGCGAGCAGGTCGGGCAGCAGTTCCGGTGATACGGGTCTGGGCGCCACTAGGCGGCGAGCTTGGCCTTGACCTCGGTGATGCTCGGGTTGGTCATCGCCGAGCCGTCGGCGAAGACGAGGGTCGGCACGGTCTGATTGCCGCCGTTGACCTTCTCCACCAGGGCGGCCGCGGCCTCGTTGGTCTCGATGTTGACCTCGGCGTAGCCGATGCCCTCGCGCTCCATCTGCTTCTTCAGCCGCTGGCAGTAGCCGCACCAGGTCGTGCTGTACATGGTCACCGCGGGCGAGTCCGCCATTGAATGTGCTCCCTCGATTCGGTCCGGTACAGGTTGATACAGCGACGTAACGTACCGATGGCCGCCGGGCTTCCCGTCGTACCGGGCTGACAGAATCATCGGGTGACCGGCAACGACGACGAGCCGGGCCAGATCCTGGCCGGGCTCGACCCCGAGCAGCAGGACGCGGTCCGTGCCGTCCGCGGGCCGGTGTGCATTCTCGCCGGCGCCGGCACCGGCAAGACCCGCACCATCACCCACCGCATCGCGCACGGCGTGCTCACCGGCGCCACCCCCGCCGGCCAGATCCTGGCCGTGACCTTCACCGCCCGGGCGGCCGGCGAGATGCGCAACCGGCTGCGGATCCTCGGTGTCGCCGGCGTACAGGCCCGGACGTTCCACGCCGCCGCGCTTCGGCAGTTGCGGTATTTCGCGCCGCGGGTGCTCGGTGGCGGGATGCCGGAGCTGATCGACAACAAGCTCCGGATCATCGGCCAGGCCGCGGCCCGGTGCCGGGTCAAGACCGACCGCAACCTGCTGCGCGACCTCGCCTCGGAGGTCGAGTGGGCCAAGTCGTCGCTCGCGTCGCCCGCCGAGTACGTCGCCGCGGCCGGCAAGGCCGACCGGATGCCGCCGCTGGCTCCGGGCGCGGTCTCTGACGTGTACGCGGCGTACGAGGAGCTCAAGTCCCGGGCCGGCGTGATCGACTTCGAGGACCTGCTGCTGGTCACGGCCGCCTCGATCGAGGGTCATCGGGACGTGGCCGAGGAGATGCGCGCGCGGTATCGGTATTTCGTGGTCGACGAGTATCAGGACGTGAGCCCGCTGCAGCAGCGGCTGCTCGATGCCTGGCTGGGAAATCGCAGCGACCTCTGCGTCGTCGGCGACGCCAACCAGACGATCTATTCCTTCGCCGGCGCGGACGCCTCCTACCTGCTGGACTTCTCCCGCCGGTTCTCCGGCGCAACCGTGGTGCGCCTCGAGCGCGACTACCGGTCGACGCCGGAGGTGGTCGGGCTGGCCAACGCGCTGGTGGTCAGCCTGCCGAAGGCAGCCAGGCTCACACTGGTCGGGCAGCGTCCCTCCGGTCCGAAGCCGACCTTCGCCGAGCACGACGACGAGCCGTCCGAGGCGGCCTCGGTCGCCGCGTCCTGCCGCCGGCTCATCGCCGCGGGCACGCCGGCGGCCGAGATCGCCGTGTTGTTCCGGACCAATGCCCAATCCGAGAGTTACGAACGGTCGCTGTCCGCCGTCGGGGTGCCGTACATCATTCGCGGCGGTGAGCGGTTCTTCGCCCGGCCCGAGGTCCGCGAGGCGATGGTGTTGATGCGTGGCGGCGCCCGCACGGCCGATCCGGACGACCCGCTGGTGGACGCGGTCCGCGACATCCTGTCCTCGGCCGGATTCACCCCGGGCGCACCGCCGGCCGGTGGCGCAGCCCGGGAGCGGTGGGAGTCCCTGGCCGCCATCGTGCAGCTCGCCGAGGAACTGATCGCCGCGGTGCCCGAGGCCGGGCTGCGGGACTTCGCCGTCGAATTGGAGGCCAGGGCCGCCTCGCAGCACGCGCCGACCGTGCAGGGCGTGACCCTCGCGTCGCTGCACGCCGCGAAGGGCCTGGAATGGGACGCGGTGTTCCTGGTCGGCCTCACCGACGGCACGTTGCCGATCCAGTACGCGAATACCGACGAGGCGGTCACCGAGGAGCGACGCCTGCTGTACGTCGGCATCACTCGGGCGCGGCAACACCTGGCGCTGTCCTGGGCGCTGTCCCGTGCGGCGGGCGGACGCAGGTCGCGCCGCCGGAGCCGTTTCCTGGACGGCCTGGCTCCAGGCTCCGGTCAGCCGGCCAAGCGGTCAGCGAAGGCGAAGCGGCCGGAGCTTGAGGGCGATGACGCGGCACTTTTCGAGGAGCTGCGCGCCTGGCGCAAGGCGACCTCTGAGGAGGAGGCCGTCCCGGCGTACGTCGTCTTCCCGGACACGACGCTGGTCGCCATCGCCGAGTCCAGGCCGCGGAGCCTGGCCGCGCTCTCCGGCCTCGCCGGCGTCGGGCCACGCAAGCTCGAGCGCTACGGCGCCGCCGTTCTTACGGTCGTCGGCGGGCTCGACGACACATCGGAATCGGCCGGCCCGCAGGCGCGAAAAAACTTATAGCGAAAAATACATTGCGCACTTGGCGCGGTGCGCATAACCTCGCCGTTGCGGCCATGACGCTCTGTCACGCCCGCCCAGGGTCTACCAAGGAGGTGCCAAGTGCTGATCGATATCAACGCGCAGCGTTCGGCGACCTCCGCTATTCCGGCGGTCACGGGCCGGCAGGCATCGCCTGTTCTCCTGCCCGAGTCGCACGCTGCGCGGCTGCACGCCACCCTTGTCTCCCCTTCCGGCTATGGCTTCGACGCCACCGGTGCGGGTTCGTTCTCCGGCAAGGGTCGCATCAGCGGACCGGGCACCGCTATCTCTTCGGTGGAGACCGTCTCGCCGAAGCAGCAGCGCCCCGCAGCGGGAGTTCCACCTCGAGGTAGTACCGGTTGACTCAGCACCGACACCGGCTCACCTCGAGGCCGCGGACTCCCACCAGGGATCCGCGGCCTTTGTGTTTCTCTGCAACGGCTTCCGAGCGAATCCCGATAACCCCAGGAAACATCGATGAAGGAGGTGACCGGCGGTGCTAGAGGCACCGAGCCTGCTTTCCGTACTCGGCAGTGACATTGCCGATGTCGTGGAGTCAGGTTTCGACCTACCTTGCCGAATCCAGAACCCCGAGCTGTGGTTTGCCGAGAGCCCGGCCGAACTGGAGTTGGCAAAGCAACACTGTGCGGACTGCCCCGTGCGCGACGCGTGCCTGAGTGGCGCGTTGGAGCGACACGAGCCATGGGGAGTCTGGGGCGGCGAGCTCTTTGAGCACGGCGTCGTCATTGCGCGGAAGCGGCCCCGCGGCCGCCCCCGCAAGGTTGTCGCTGCGTGATCCAGATTCAACCGACCGAGGAGGCAATGGGTGTGAACCTGCCATCGACTTTCCGTTCAGATTCACCAGTCAGGAGCCAGGAAATGTTACTTATGCATGAAGAACTCGCCCGCGCGCGAATGCGCGAGATGCAGGTGGAGGCGCGGCATCTGCACCGTGTCCGCCGCCTGCGTGCTGCCGCGAAGTGGCAGCGTCGCGCCGAGTCGGCGACCCGTCGGGCCCGGCTTGCGCAAGAGGCGATTCGATAGGTCAGCTTGATTGCATCGCTGATCACGGGACAGCCCCGCCCCCGAAGCCATTCGGGGGCGGGGCTTTTCCGGGCCCGTCGTTTGCGCACGTAAGACCGTCAATCTGGAGGGTGCCCGGCCGCCCGGCTATCGGTCGATATCGGGGCACCTATGCTCGACCGCATCAGTGGGAGCACGATGAGCCGGCGGGTGAATGATGGACGAACGCGGTGCCGATCCGGTCGGCTTTCCGTCCTGATGGGGCACACGTATGAACGGCCGCCGGGGCCGTCGAGCTGGGCCGCGTTCCGCGCGATCATCGGCACCCGGTCGACCGACCCCGACTTCTTCACCCGGGCCGCCGAGCGTTATCCGCGGGTGGCGCATGTCCGGCTGGGCGGCGAGCATCTCTACCTGCTCTCGCACCCGGACACCGTCCGCCTGTTGCTGGTTGAGGCGGGCCGGAACACGACGAAGAGCCGGGGCCTCCAGGGCGCGAAGCGCATTCTCGGTGACGGCCTGCTCACCAGCTCCGGCGAGCTGCATCGCCTGCAGCGCAGGCTGATTCAGCCGGCATTTCACCATGAACGGGTCGCCGGTTATGTCGCCGAGATGGCCGCGGCGGCCGATCGACTCAGCGCACGGTGGACGCCCGGACGGCAGGTCGACATGGCCGCGGAGATGTCTGCGCTGACCCTTGAGGTGGTGGGTCGGGCCCTTTTCGGCAGCGACCTGGAACGGGATTTCAGCGCGGTACGGGAGGCGCTGACCGAATTGTTGAAGGCGTACAACCGGTCGTTCCTGCCCTGGTTCGATCTCGCGATGCGGCTCGGGACGCCATTGGCCCGTCGGGTCAATGCCGCCAAGGCGCGGTTGGACGCGGTGGTCGACGGAATGATCGCCCGGCACGATCCCGACTCCGACGATCTGCTCGCGGCGATGCAGTCCGCCGGTCAGATGAGCCCGGCCCAGTTGCGGGACGAATCGATGACGATGCTGCTCGCCGGACACGAGACGACCGCCAGCACGCTGGCGTTCGCCTGGTATCTGCTCGACCGGAATCCCGACGCCGCCCGGTGGCTGTGGGACGAGGTGGACACCGTCGGCCCGAGCGGCCAGTTGATCCGCACCCGGGCCGTGGTCGCCGAGACGATGCGGCTCTACCCGCCGGCGTGGGTGCTCGGCCGCCGGCTCACCGCCGACCTGCGGATCGACGACTGGACCGCGCCGCCCGGCTCGACCTGCCTGGTCAGCCAGTGGGTGCTGCACCGCGACCCGTGGTTCTGGACGGACCCGTTGACGTTCGCGCCGCAACGCTGGATCGACGCCGACGGGGCGTTCGGCCTCGACGTGCCCGGCCAGCCGCGGTTGGCGTACTTCCCGTTCGGCGCCGGCAGCCGCATCTGCGTCGGGGAGTCGTTCGCGTGGGCCGAAGCGACCGTGCTGCTGGCCGGCCTGGCCCGGAGCTGGTGGCCCCGGCTGGCCGCGGATTACCGGCTGCGGCTGCGGCCGGCGATCACGCTGCGCCCCGATGGCGTGCTCCCGATGACGCTCTACCCCCGCTGACACCGCAATCCCCGCTGACACCGCAATCCCCGCTGGATCTGGGCTTATTCGGCGAATCCGGGCTGCCAGCGCTTCACGATCGCCAGATAGCGGGCCTCGGCGTGCAGCTGGCAGAGCACTCCGATCGAGCCGAGGGTGACCCGGTGGACCAGCAGGTACGACGGCGGCAGGTTGAGCCGGCGCCCAACCTGGGCCGACGCGCTGCGTGGGTCGCCGACCCGGGCGGCCTCCCGGCGCATCCACTCCCGGCTGAACTGGAAGGTCTCGGTCCGCAACGGATCCAGCATCGGGGCCAGATAGTCCAGCACACCTTCCGGGTCGATCTCGACGCCGTCCCGGACGAAACCCTCCGCGGCGAGCCCGGCATAGACCTGGTCGGCGTCACCGGTCAAGGCGAGTCGGCACAGCGTCCCGATGATGTGGGTCAGCCCGGCAGGCAACCGGGCGACGGCGCCGAAATCGAGCACCCCCAACCGTTTCCCGTCGATGAGCCGGAAATTGCCGGGGTGCGGGTCGGCGTGCAACAGGCCTGATTTCGGCGGGGCGGAAAAGTGCAGCGTGGTCAGCAGCTCGCCGGCCCGGTTGCGCTCCTCCTGGCTGCCCGAGGCGATGATCGCGGACATCGGCGTGCCCTCGAGCCATTCGCTGACCAGCACCAGCGGTGCGCTGGCCACCACCCGCGGGATCACGATCAACGGATCGTCGGCGTACGCGGCGGCGAACCGGCGCTGTGCGTCGGCCTCCATCGCGTAGTCCAGCTCCTCGGCCAGCCGGGCCCGCATCTCGGCCAGCAGCGGCTTGATGTCGAGGCCGGGGGCCAGCACCGAGAACAGCCGGGCGAACCGGGTGATCTGGTTGAGATCGGCCATCAGCGCCTGCTCGGCGCCCGGGTACTGCACCTTGACCGCGACCGCGCGACCGTCGCCCCACACGGCCCGGTGGACCTGCCCGATGCTTGCCGCCGCGGCCGGCTCGTCGTCGAACGAGGAGAACCGGTCGCGCCAGCTGCGGCCGAACTGCTGGCCGAGCACTCGGTGCACGGTAGCCGCCGGCATCGGCGGCGCCGCTTCCTGCAGCTTGGTCAGCGCCTCGCGGTAGGGAGCCCCGACGTTCTCCGGCATTGCCGCTTCGAACACGGACAGGGCCTGCCCGAACTTCATGGCGCCGCCCTTGAGCTGGCCCAGCACGGCGAAGAGCTGCTCGGCCGTGCGCTGTTGCAGCTCGAGGGTGATTTCCTCCGAGGAGTGGCCGCTGAGTCGCTTGCCGAGGCCCACCGTCGCCCTGCCCGCGAGCCCGAGGGGTAGTCCTGCGAGCTTCGCCGTTCGGGTAACGGCGCGCCGCGGAATGTCGCTCACGCCCCTTATTCTCCCTGGCCGGCATTGTCGGCGTCGACCGGCCGCGCTCAACCCGTCCGGCGCGGTCGCAACGGGATCGGCTCGTCGATCGGATCGAGGGCGGCCAGGCACCCACAGTCGGGGTGCGCCGGCCACGTCCGCCGGCGGATCCGCCAATCCGGGTGGCTGAGCTCCAGCGAGCCGCCGACGGTCGCCGGCAGCGCCCCATCGAGGTAGCTCAGTGCCTGCAGGCCGGCCAGCCCGGCGGCGGTCACGGCGAGCGCCACGTCGGCCGGCGCCGCGTGCTGTCGGTCCGGCGTGGTCAGCTGCATCGCCAACAGTGGCCAGTCCGGGTCGCGGTCGCCGCGATGCAGGTCGGCGCAGCGCAGGCAGCTGGTCCGACCGGGCAGCACCAGCGGCCCGATGAGGGCCGTTGTCTCCCGGATGCCGGCCACCAGATGTGGCACCGCGGCGGCGTGCAGCGCATTGCGTACCTCCGGCTCGAGTGGCACGCCGGCGGTGAAGATCGTCAGGTCGGGGCTCCGGCCGGGCGCTGGGGTCGCGGTGTCGACCTCGGGCGCGGCCCGGCGGACCGCGTCGTGCGCCGCCGCCCTCCGGGCCCGGCGCAGATCGGCGGCGGCGAGACCACCGGGGGCGTAGCCGGACGGCTCGACGATGCCCTCATCCACGACGCTCACCGCGCCGACCCCGGCCGCGGCCAGCAGCGCCGCGAGCGGCCCGCCGACCCGCCCGGCTCCGTGCACCAACACGGTGGCCGCCTTCCGCGCCTCGAGCCGCACAGCCGCCGGAGTCGCATCCTCCAGCAGCGAGAGCGCCGCCCGGTCGGGGCCGAGGTGGTCGGCGTCGCCGACATCGGTGCCGTCCAACAGCGCGTCGCCACGACGCAGTCCCTGCAGCACCTCGGCGACGAAGCCGACGTCCAGCCCGGCACTGGCAGCGTCCCGGAGCACCTCGCCGTGGGTGCGTCGCCCGTCCAGCCCGGCGAGGAAGCGCACGGTCGCGGTGTCGACGTCGCTGATCACCAGGGCCCGGATCGGATCGACGCCCAGCTGCAGGGTGTGCGGATCACGCCAGAGGCGGCGCAACGCCGGGTTGAGCCTGGGTCGGAACGGGTCGCTCATCGGGTGCTGTCCTCACATTCGCGCTGGGACATTCGCGCTGTCACATTCGCCGCGTGCGCGAGCTGAGGATTGCACTACCCGGGCCGTACCACCGTTGTCGTCCACAGGCTCCGGCCGTTATCCACAGGCCGGAGAATGCACTCAGGGGCGGCCCTGACAGGACCGCCCCTGAGCTACCTTGCCTAGCGTGATCAGGCCTTGCCGAGAATCCGGTTCATCTTCGTGCCGCAGACCGGGCAGGTGCCCTTGGCCATCCGGCGCCCGGACTCACTCACGCTGACCTCACCCTCGAAGTCGCGCTTCTCCTTGCACTTCACGCAGTAGCCGTTGTATTGCTCAGCCACGTCAGCCTCCTTGTACGTTCTGGTCGTCTCGGTCTCTCCCGGCGCTGCGCGCGATCGCGGCCGGGTACGGCGACACCGTACCCGCAGCCACGCACGACCTCCGCGCTCCGGCACGCGTCGCGGCGCAACTGAACCGTTCACCGGCCGGCAAACTGTACGAAACAGTGACTTAAGGGCAGTCCCTCTTCCTGAGCGGCGGGCCGTACATTGGGTCGATCGTTGTCGTGACGAGAGGCGGGGGCCGTGTCAGCCGATTCAGGCATTTCACCGGAAACGGGCGGCGGACAGCCGTATTTGCACGAGGCCTGCGTACTGGTCCAGGCCCCGTCGCTGGTGTTGTCCTCGCCGGCCGGCGACCTCGATTCGGGCGCTGACGGGTTCTTCCATGCCGACGTGCGCGTGCTGTCCCGGCTGCGGGTCCGGCCGGCTGTCGGGCTGCTGGCCCCGATCCGAGCCGATCTCACCGCCACCGACGCCGCCGTGTTCCGCGCCATTGTCCGGGGCGTGGGCGAGCATGGCGCCGACCCGGCCGTGCTGTTGACCCGATGGCGTGACCTGGCGGCGGGGCGACTGCGGGAGCGGGTGGAGCTGCGCAACGGCGGACGCTCGACGGTCCGTTGCCCGGTGACGGTGCAGGCCGGCACCGATCTCGCGTCGATGCAGTCGGTCAAGCGGGGCGCGGCCGACAAACTCCTCAGCCCGGTGGTGCTCCCAGACGGATTGTCCTGGACGGCCGACGGTCGTACGGTCACGCTGGCCAGCAGCCCCAAGCCGGATGCGATCGAGGACGACCTGCTGCGCTACGAGGTCGAGTTGGCGCCGGGCGCGAGCTGGGAGTGCGAGCTGACCTGCTCCGTCGTGGAGGAGGCGCCGCCGCTCTTCCTGCCGGTCCGGGACCCGTCGATCGCGCTGAACTTCAGCTGCGCCGACGACCGCCTGACCCGGCTGGTGGAGCAGTCCATGAGCGATCTCGGCGGCCTGTTGCTCGCCGATCCGGAGGATCCGGTCGACCTCTTCCTGGGGGCGGGGGCGCCGTGGTTCCTCACCCTGTTCGGTCGGGATTCGCTGTGGGCGGCACGCATGCTGCTGCCGGTCCGCCCCGACCTGGCCGCGTCGACACTGCGGGTGCTGGCGCGCCGCCAGGGCCTCGGCACCGACGACGAGACCGGTGAGCAACCCGGCAAGATCCTGCACGAGGTGCGCTCGACCCAGCTTGCGTTGGCCGACGGCGCGATGCTGCCGCCCTGCTATTTCGGGTCGATCGACTCCACGATGCTGTGGGTCATTCTGCTGCACGACGCCTGGCGCTGGGGCATGCCGGAGACCCAGGTGCAGGCCCTGCTGCCGTCGCTGCGGGCCGCGCTCGGTTGGCTACTGGACTACGCGGACGCTGACGGGGATGGCTTCTGTGAGTACGCCGACCTGTCCGGGCACGGGCTGGCCAACCAGGGTTGGAAGGACTCCGGCGATTCGATCCAGTTCCGCGACGGCACGCTGGCTGAGCCGCCGATCGCGCTCTGCGAGGTGCAGGCGTACGCCTATGAGGCGGCGCTGGCCGGCGCGTCCGTGCTGCGAGCCTTCGGCCCCGGTCTCCTGGTCGAGCGGCTCGAGCAGTGGGCGGCCGAGCTGCGGTCGAAGTTCCGCGACTCGTTCTGGATTCCCGACGCCGAGGGTGCGTACCCGGCCGTGGCGCTGGACGGCCGCAAGCGTCGGGTCGACACGGTCACCTCCAACCTCGGTCACCTGCTCGGCACCGGGCTGCTGGACGAGAGTGAGAGCGCCGCGGTGGCCGCCCGGTTGGTCGAGCTGGACGCCGGCTTCGGGTTGCAGACGATGAGCGAGCGGTCCGCCGGGTTCAATCCACTCGGCTATCACACCGGCTCGATCTGGCCGCACGACACAGCGGTCGCGGTGTTCGGCCTGAGCCGGGCCGGATTCGGTGCCCAGGCGGCCCGGCTGGCGGCCGGCGTCGTGGCGGCGTCGGTCGGGTTCGACGGACGGCTGCCGGAGCTGTACGCCGGCCACCGGGCGGACTCCGGGCCGGGGGAGCGCCCACTGCGCCGCCCCGCGCCGTACCCGGCGGCCTGCCGCCCGCAGGCCTGGTCGGCGGCGTCCGTCGTGCTGTTCCTGCAGGCCCTGCTCGGCCTGCGACCCGATGCGCCGGGTGGTGAGCTCCACCTCGCTCCGGTGGTCGACGAACTGCCGGTGCCGCTGCATCTCGACGGCCTCCGGATCGGTGGCCGGCCTCTGGGACTCGACCTCTCCGCAGCTGGGTTGCTGAGCGTAAATGCACCCGAAGGCATCAAGGTTGTACGCGATCTTGAGTAGCGCTCTTGGCTGCATCTGAGGCACACTCTGTACGGCCGAATGGCTCATCAAGAGACGGACCAAAAGGGGCAGTTCGTCACCCACAGACTGTGGACACCACTGTGGACAACTCGGTGTGTCGCTGTGGATGCGCGGAGTACACGCGGCCGACACGCGCCGGTCACCGCGTGTATCCACAGCCGTGGCGCAGGATACGACCAGATCCGGGCAAGGCCAGATATCGTGCTGGACGTGACCAGTGCCGCGGCCCGGCAGCCTCGCAGAGACGCCGTGCCGACCGAGACCCTCGCCGGGCCCACCGGCGCGGCTGACGCGGCCCTGCCCCGGGCCGGTGCCGAGGTCGAGGTCCGGCGCAGCGCCCGCCGACGCCGCACGGTCACCGCGTACCGCGAGGGCGGGCGCACCATCGTGCTGATCCCGGCCCGGTTCACCAAGGCAGAGGAGCGTCGCTGGGTGACCGACATGCTGGCCCGGCTCGAGGCCCGCGACCGGCGCCAGCGCAGCGGTCCCCGGCGCAGCGACACCGCGCTGCAGACCAGGGCGCGGAGCCTGGCCGCCGAGCATCTCGGCGGGAAGGCGTTCCCTGACGCGGTGCGCTGGGTCGACAACATGACCACGCGGTGGGGCTCCTGCACTCCCGCCGACGGCACGATCCGGATCTCCAGCCGGCTCCGCGCGATGCCGGGATGGGTGCTGGATTACGTGCTGGTGCACGAGTTGGCCCACCTCCTCACACCGCTGCACGACGACGCGTTCTGGACCCTGGTGTCGCGCTATCCACGGGCCGAGCGGGCCCGCGGATACCTCGAGGGCATCGCGGCCGCCGGGCAACTGCAGCTCAGCGACGACGACGTCGACAGCGGCGATGAAGACAGCGGCGATGAAGACAACGGCGATGAAGACAACGGCGATGAAGACAACGGAGACGGCGGTACGGAGTCGTGAATCGATCGGAGTCCGGGTGAGGCGTGCGGCCGCGGTGTTGCTGGCCGGGCCGCCGACCACCGGCGCCTGCCCGCCGCGAGTCGACCCGGAAGAGTTCGCCGCCGCCCTGGCCGAGGATGTGGTCGATCTGCTGGCCGGGCTGGCCGACGTTGACGTGGTGCTGGCTTGCGCGCCGGACCGTCTCCGGCAGGGTACGGCGATCCGCTGGCCGGGCATGCACGTGGCCGAGCTGCCGACCGATGGCGGCACCCTGGAGGCACTGCAGCTGCTGGCCGGGCTCGGCTACGACGTGGGCGCGGTCGTGACCGCCGATGTGCCGGACCTGCCAGGGCTGGTGATCGCCAAACCGTTCAGCGCGCTGTCCAGCGCCCTGGTGGCCGCCACCCCGGCCATCACCGGGGGGTTGGCCGTGCTCGCGTGCCGGCTGCCGGTGCCCGACTGGCTCGCCGCGATCGATCCACTGGATCTCGACTCAGAGAAGACGCTGCCGGCGATCGAGGAAGCCGCACCGCGCCGTCGCGACGTACGGAAGACGCCGGCCTGGCATCGGATGCGCACCGTGTCCGATATCAGGCGGCTGGATCCGGAGCTCGAGGGCTGGGAAACGACCCGGGCCCTCCTGTCAGCAGGTCACCGACCCGGGTAATACCCGTAGAGACTATTCGGGGGTTTACCTGATGTGCCGGGGCCCGCCGCTTTGGAAACATCATGCGCCAAGGGAGGCGCAGATGATTGAGGTAACGGACCTGACCAAGCGGTACGGAACGACGGTGGCCGTCGATGGCCTGTCGTTCCAGGTCAAACCCGGTGTGGTGACCGGCTTTCTCGGGCCGAACGGCGCCGGGAAATCAACGACAATGCGGATGATCGTCGGACTCGACCGGCCATCCAGTGGCTCGGCGACCATCAACGGACGTCCTTACGTACAACACAAACAGCCACTGCACTCGGTGGGGGCCCTGCTCGAGGCCGGAGCGGTCCACAATGGACGGAGTGCGTACAACCACCTGCTGGCTCTGGCGCAGAGCAACGGAATCGCCCGGCCCAGGGTCGATGCGGTTCTTGAACAGGTTGGCCTGACGTCGGTCGCAAAACGGCGGATCGGCGCGTTTTCGCTGGGAATGGGTCAGCGGCTCGGTGTCGCGGCGGCATTGCTCGGCGACCCCGAGGTGCTGATGTTCGACGAGCCGGTGAACGGCCTTGACCCAGAGGGGATCGTGTGGATCCGGACAATGCTCAAGTCCCTCGCCGCCGAGGGCCGCACGGTTTTCGTATCCAGCCATCTGATGAGCGAAATGGCCTTGACCGCCGACCACCTCATCGTGATCGGTCAGGGCCAGCTCATCGCGGATACCAGTGTCGAGGACTTCATCCAACGCAGCGTGCAGAACCATGTGCGTGTCCGTACACCGGACGAGCAGCTTCTGCGTGCCGCCCTGGTCGACAAGGGTGCGACGGTCACGGTGGTGGCTGACGCGCTGGCGGTGACCGGGCTGGATTGCCGCCAGGTAGGCGATATCGCCGGTGCGGTCGGCGCCACCCTGCACGAGCTGAGCCCGCAGCAGGCGTCGCTGGAGGAAGCGTTCATGGAATTGACAAAGGGCAGCGTCGAATATCGCGGCGAGGTCGGACCGGTCTTGGAGGGATCACCAGCATGAGTGTCACGACAATTGCCCGCCATCCGGTGCCCCGCACGTCCGCGGGCTTCGGCGGTGCGTTCCGTTCGGAATGGACCAAGATACGCAGTGTCCGTTCGACCTATTGGAGCCTGGCCGCGGGAATCATTTTCAGCATCGGTTTTGGCGTGCTCTCCTGCGGGATCGTCGCCCATCACTACCAGAAATACTCGGGCGCGGAATTGCAGCGTCAATTGATGCGGGACAATTTCGACCCGGTGTCGCAGGCCATGTCGGGGGTGATCCTGGGGCAGCTTGCGGTCGCGGTCCTGGGTGTGCTGGTCGTTTCCTCCGAATACCGCAACCGGATGATCCGGACGACGCTGACGGCGCTGCCGCGCCGTGGTCGGATGCTGTTGGCGAAGGTCGCCGTATTCGGCGCGCTGGCGGTCGTCGTCGGTGAGATCACCACTTTCGCCTCGTTCTTCATCGGCATGCGGCTCTTTGACAGCCAGTCGCTCTCGGTGTCGCTGGGGGACTCCGGCGTGCTCCGCGCGGTGGCGGGGACCGGTCTCTACCTGGCCCTGGCCGGCATTCTCGGCCTGGGTCTCGGTCTGATCATCCGGCACAGTGCCGGTGCGATCACCGCGATTATCGGCTGCCTGCTGGTCGTTCCGATCCTGGCGACCGCGATCCCGCAGCCGTGGCAGGACCGGATCGGCCAGATGCTGCCGTTCTCGATCGGGGAGCAGGCGTCGTCGATCCGCGACCTCGGCGGTCACCTGAGCCCGGCTGTGGGATTGCTGTTCTTCGCGATCTACGGAGCGATCGCGATCGCGATCGGGGCCTGGCTGCTGCAGCGGCGCGACGCATAGATCAGGCGACACGAGACGCGAGGTCAAACCCGCAGCGGGTGGCTCTTTCGTACCACTGGCTAGTCCTCGAAATCCTCGATCGATATCGGACCGTCGTCGCCCGAGGCGGCGAACTTCTCCGGGTCGTCGAGGTCGTCGGTGGTGGGCAGCAGATCGGGGTGGGCCCAGACCGCGTCCCGGCCGGCGACCCCGCGATGGGTGGTCAGCGCCTGCCACAGGGTGGCCGCGTCGCGCAGCCGGCGGGGCCGCAGCTCCAGGCCGACCAGGGTGGCGAAGGTCTGCTCGGCCGGACCGCCGGTGGCCCGACGGCGCCGCAGCGTCTCGCGCAGCGCGTCCGCACCGGGGAGCCGGTCGGTGGCCGCCTGTGCCACCACCGCGTCCACCCAGCCCTCGATCAGCGCCAGCAGCGTCTCCAGCCGGCGCAGCGCGACCTGCTGCTCGGGCGACTCCTCCGGCTCGAACATGCCGGAGGACAGTGCCTCCTGCATGCTCTCCGGGTTGCCGGGGTCGATCTGGGTCATCGCCTCTTCGATCTTGCCGGTATCGACCGTGATGCCCCGGGCGTACGTGTCGATGGCGCTGAGGAGCCGCTGCTTGAGCCACGGCACGTGGCTGAAGAGCCGGTGGTGCGCCGACTCACGCAGTGCGAGGAAGAGGCGTACCTCCTCCGCGGGCAGCTCGAGGCCGGAGCCGAACTCGGTGACGTTCTCCGGTAGCAGCACCGCCGTACCAGCCGGCCCCAGTGGCAGACCCACGTCGGTGGAGGAGAGCACCTCACCGGCGAGCTGGGCCAGCGCCTGTCCGACCTGGGCGCCGAACATCATGCCGCCCATCGAGCTCATCATGCCCATCAGCGGGCCGGCCTGGGCCTGCGCCTCAGGTGGCAGGGACGAACTCATCGCACCCACCACGCGGGCGGCCACCGGGTCGCACAGGGTCGACCAGACCGGCAGCGTCTTCTCCACCCATTCCACCCGGGACCATGCCTCGGTCGCGGTGACCCCCGAAGGCAACTCGGTCGCCGGGTCGAGCCACATGTCGGCGAGCCGCAGCGCCTCGATGATGCCGGAGCGTTCCTCGCTGCGGAAATCGCGGACCGAGCCGGCAATGGAGCTGATGGCGGTCTGCCGGGCCAGATCCCAGTTGACCGGGCCGCCCTGCCAGGACATCAGTTTCTGCAGCTCGGCGAAGAGCGGGATCTTTCCGGCGATGTCCTCGGGCAGGCCGTACGGCGCGCCGCCGGTCGGTCCGCCGGTCGGGTTGCTCATCGGATCGCCAGCGCCGCCGGGACGTTGCGGATCGTCGCCGCCCTCGGAGGGCACGTTGAATCCGAACGGGTTGTCGGTCATCTGTCGCTCCCCATCGCGTTGCACCGTCTGTTTCGCCGTTCTGGGTCTCCCACGGTAGACCTGACGAATGGCGAGGCCCGGTGCGTGCCCCGTTCCGCCGGCAGCGAAACCCGCACGCAGCCGATACGCTGGAGCCGGTCGACCCCGTCCCACCGATGCGATAAGGGCCGTTTCCATGTCTATTCTCGTTTGGCTGCTGCCGATCATCGTCGTGACCGTGCTCGCCGCGTTGTGGACCGCCTGGATGGCCCGGCCACGTAAACCGCTCGGAATGAACGAGAGCATGCGGGCGCATCAGGATTTCGTCTCCGCGCTGGAACGCACCCGGACGGATGCCAAGCGCGGTAGGTCCTGAGCCCCTGCCCTAGGCTTAGGCGGCACGAGCAGGCCGACCGAGCTGGAGCGAGGCAGATGACCCGGCGTACGTACACCCTGATTGTCGGCGTCGTGATCATCATCGTGCTCGGTGTCGTGGCCGCCCGGTTGCCGGTGCAGTACGCGGCAATGGGCCCGGGAGTCACGTTCAACACCCTGGGCAAGGACACCGACGGCAAGCAGATCGTGGAGATCAAGGGCCGCACCACCAACAAGGTCCGGGGTCACCTGAACATGACCACTGTCTCCGAGCTCGACCATCTGGACGTGCTCAGCGCGATACGTGGATGGCTGTCGCACGACGAGGCTGTCGTGCCGCGCGAGGTGCTCTTCCCGCCGGGTCAGACCGACAAGCAGATCCAGCAGCAGAACGCGGAGGACTTCGTCCAGTCGCAGGATTCCGCGACCAGCGCGGCACTGTCCTATCTGCACTATCCCAACAAGGTGGTCGTCGGGGCGCTGCCGGACGGCTCACCCTCGGCGAAGACGCTCGCCGTCGGCGACTCGATCGACACGGTCGACGGAACGACCGTCAAGGACGTCGACGGGCTGCACGCGATCCTCACGAAGTTGACGCCCGGCACCAAGGTGAAGGTCGGCTTCACCCACAAGCACAAGCCGGCGACCGGCACGATCACCACCACCAAAGCGGCGAAGGGCGCCAAGGGCGCGGCCCTCGGCATCAGCGTCGTCTTCGAGCCGGTGGCGCCGTTCGACATCACCATCAGCCTCGCCAACATCGGCGGCCCGTCGGCCGGGCTGATGTTCGCGCTCGGCATCCTGGAGAAGGTCGGCACGGGCGGCGACCTGACCGGCGGCACGTTCATCGCCGGAACGGGCACCATCGACCCGACCGGCAAGGTGGGCGCGATCGGCGGCATCCCGCTGAAGATGATCGGGGCCAAGCGGGCCGGGGCAAAGGTGTTCCTGGTGCCGGCGGCGAACTGCGCCGAGGCGGAGGGCAACCATCCGTCCGGGCTGCGGCTGGTGAAGGTCTCGAGCCTGTCCGGTGCGGTGGAGGCGCTGAAGTCGCTGCAGCACGGCGGGAATCCGCCCAGCTGCTGATCTGCCGTACGGGCGTTGCCGGTCAGCCCAGCGTCGCGAGCAGGGCCTCGGCCAGCGCCGGCGCCAGGTCGGCGTCGACGACCAGATTGGCGTCCTCGGGTTGGTTGCCCTGTGATTCCTGACCAAGCGGGGGCGCCTGGTCGGTAAGAGGTCTCTGATCGCGGATCCGGGCGGCGGCGGCTCGGCTGCCGTCCCGCAACACGCCGACCGCGAGCCGGATCTCCTGGCGCAGCGGGTGAGTGGCGGCGTAGTAGGCCGCACCGTCGTCGTCGGGCATGTCCGCCTCGGCCTCGGGCGGCAGCGTGACGACCTCCTGGACGAGGGCGCAACCGCGTACCGCCGGCGGCCACTCGATCCGGGCCAGCGCATCCTCCAGCGGACCGTCCGGCAGTGGGTCCTGCTCGACCGGGGTCAGGCCGTTCGCGGGCACATCGGGATTGTCGAGACCGAGCTCGGCGGCCAGCGCCGGCTCCCGGCGGACCAGGTCGGAGGTGTCGACGAGCGCGTACAGCAGCGGCGGTCGATCCCAGCCGGAGACGGCGACATGGCGCTCGATCTCCAGCAGCGTCGTGACCAGAAGGGTCGGCGATTGATCGGTCATGCGTTCCATCGTCGCAGGTGCCGTGGGGGAACCTCTGGGCCGGCCGGTAAGTTGCCCCAGGAGGCGAGCTGTTGACGTCAGGCTCCTGTTGACGTCGTGGTATCGCGGCCGAATCCGCAAATTTGGAGTGTGCCCGTGGCGATGAGACCGCCGTTGCCCGTGCCGACGCTGTCGCGTCGTGCCAGGATCGTGCTTGGCGTCATCGTCGCCTTGATCGTGCTGATCATCGTGGTGGCGTCGCTGGCCGGGGTATATGTCAACTGGCTGTGGTTCGGCTCGGTGCACTACCGCTTCGTCTACTCCTCGGTGCTCGGCACCCGGGTCATGCTGTTCTTCCTGTTCGGTGTGGTGATGGCGCTGATCGTGGCGGCCAACCTCTACATCGCGTTCCGCAGCCGACCACCGTTCCACCCGATGTCGGCCGAGCAGCACAGCCTGGAGCGCTATCGGGTGGCGATCGAGCCGCGCCGCCGGCTGATCCTCATCTCGGTCGCGGTGTTCATCGGCCTGCTGACCGGGATCAATTCGCAGGGCCACTGGCAGATGTGGATGCTGTGGCGCAACGGGACGAAGTTCGGCACGAAGGATCCCCAGTTCCATAAGGATATTTCATATTTCGCGTTCACCTACCCGTTCCAGCGTTACCTCGTCGGCTTCCTGTTCGTCGCCGTGGTGCTGTCGCTGCTCGGCGCGTTGATCGTGCACTACATCTTCGGCGCGCTGCGGATCCAGACGCCGGGCGACAAGGTGCTGCCGGCCGCCCGGGCGCATCTGTCGGTGCTGATCGGCGTCTTCGTGGCGCTCAAGGTCATTGCGTACTTCCTCGACCGGTACGGCCTGGTGTTCTCCAATCGGGGCGGCACAACCGGTGCGTCCTACACGGATGTCAACGCCGTGCTGCCGATCAAGACGATCCTGATGTTCGTCGCCCTGATCTGCGCGGTGGCATTCATCGCCAACGTGTTCTTCCGCAATTTCGCGCTGCCGGCGATCGCCCTGGTGCTGCTGATTTTTTCCAGCGTGCTCATCGGCGGGGCCTATCCGGCGATCGTGCAGCAGTTCCGGGTCAAGCCGAACGCGAACGAGAAGGAAGCGCCGTACATCACCCGGAATATCAACGCGACGCGGGCGGCGTACGGGATCGGGCCGGACAAGGTCACCTACACGCAGTACCCAGCGGTCACGTCGACGGGTACGGAGACCGAACAGAAGATTTACAAGGACACCCAGACGATCCCGAACGCGCGGCTGCTCGACCCGAACATTCTGTCGCCGACGTTCGACCAGAATCAGCGGATCCTGAACTATTTCGCGTTCGGCGACAAGCTGGATATCGACCGGTACGACGTCGGCGGCATCACCCAGGACTACGTGCTCGGGGTCCGGGAGCTCGATCCGTCGAAGCTCACCGGCAACCAGACCAACTGGATCAACAAGCACCTGGTCTATACGCACGGCAACGGGTTCGTCGCGGCGCCGGCGAACGAGGCTCCGGGCGGGCAGCCGGATTACAGCGCTGGCGAGCACGACCTGCCGCCGACCGGAAACCTGACGATCAACCAGTCGCGAATTTACTTCGGTGAACTCTTCGGCGATGACTACGCCATCGTGGGTGCCAAGAAGGGCCAGGCGCCGCGGGAATTCGACCAGCCCGGCGTGAATGGCAACGACGTCAAGAATGTCTACAACGGCGGCGGCGGAGTCCGGATCGGAAACTTCTTCAACCGATTCGTGTTCGCAGCGAAATACCGCGAGCGCAACATTCTCTTCTCCAGCGCCATCTCATCCAATTCGCGGATCCTCTTCGTCCGCGATCCGCGAGAGCGGGTGCAGAAGGTCGCGCCGTTCCTGAAGGTGGATGGCGATCCGTATCCTGCCGTTGTCGACGGGCGGATCCAGTGGATCGTCGATGGCTATACGACCAGCGACGGATATCCGTACGCGCAGCGGGAGACGCTCGGTGACATCACCAAGGACTCGCTGACCGGCCGAGGCACGAGTGGCCAGCCGAACCAGCAGGTCAACTACATCCGCAACTCGGTCAAGGCCACGGTGGACGCGTACACCGGCAAGGTGACGCTCTACCAGTTCGACAAGACCGACCCGGTCCTGAAGACCTGGATGAAGGCCTTCCCGAATCTGGTCAAGCCGGAGACGGCGATCAGCGCTGACCTGCGGGCGCATTTCCGTTATCCAGAGGACCTATTCAAGGTGCAGCGGGACCTTATCGCCAGCTATCACGTGAGCGATCCGCAGCAGTTCTTCAACTCGCAGAACTTCTGGGAGGTGCCGAGCGACCCGACGCAGCCCGGTGATCAGCCGCAGCCGCCGTACTATCTGTTGCAGCAACCGCCAGGTTCGAAGCCGGGAACGAAGGCGGAATTCCAGCTGACCAGCGTGCTCAACGCGCTGAAACGGCCCAACATGGCGGCCTACGTTTCGGTGTCGAGCGATCCGCAAGATTACGGGAAATTCCGGGTCCTGGAGTTACCCAGCGACTCATCTGTCCTCGGTCCGGGCCAGGTGCAGTCGACACTCAGATCCACCGACCAGATATCCAAGGACGTCGCGTTGTTCGGCTCCGGCCAGTCCAACGTGCTCTTCGGAAATCTGCTGACGCTGCCGGTGGCGGGTGGTCTGCTCTATGTGGAGCCGCTGTACGTCGAGGGTCAGGGTTCGTCGTACCCGCAGCTGCGCAAGGTGTTGGTGGCCTTCGGTTCGAGTGTTGGTTACGGCGACAATATGAAGGCGGCGCTGAAGGATCTGTTCAGCGGCGACGAGACCAACAACAGCGGCAACGGCAACTCGACGACGCCGACGCCGTCCTCGAGCCCACCGTCGAGTGTGCCGTCGACCTCGCCGCCGTCGTCCTCGAGCAGTTCGCCGCCGACGGCGGTGCCCAGCAACGTCGCGCAGGCGGCTGAGGATGCGCAGAAGGCGTTCGACCACATGCAGCAGGAGTTCCTGCACGGTTCGGCGCAGGACTACCAGGCGGCACAGCAGAAGCTGGCCGAGGCGTTGTCCCGGCTGCAGGCGCTGAGTGGCGGTACGAACGTGCCGTCACCGTCGCCGACAGGATAGGTATGTCCGTTTCGCGTGGGCTGCTGAAGGGCAGGGGACCCCGGTTTGCCGGGGCCCTGGCCCGTCCGTATAGTGGTCCATGTCGACGCGGGGTGGAGCAGCTCGGTAGCTCGCTGGGCTCATAACCCAGAGGTCGCAGGTTCAAATCCTGCCCCCGCTACCACACGGAAAGGCCCTCAACCACACAGGTTGAGGGCCTTTCTGCTGCCGTTGCTAACGGATTTGCTAACGGTCCTCGCCGGCGCTGGCGTCACGGTCGTCGGTGAGGTCGGGATCGTCCAGGAACAGCGCAGCCACGGTGTCCGCGTCGCGGTCCATCGCCGGGATCGATGCGGTGTAGACCGACAGCGTGAAGGCCGCGGACGCATGCCCAAGCCGCTCGCTGACCACCTTCGGATGGACGCCCGCCCGCAGTGACGCCGTGGCGTAGGAGTGACACACATCGTGCAGCCGAATGTGAGGCAGCCCGCACGCCGCCGACAGCCGATTGAACCGCTGCCGTACCACGTCCGGATCAATAGGCCGGCCGTCCTCCCGGGTGAAGACCACATCCGTGTCGGCGTAGTCCGCTCCGAAGAACGCACATTCGCCGGCCTGTGCCTCCCGCCCTGGCCATGGAACTCGGCTGCGACGGCGTGCTGCTCGCCTCAGCGGTGACCCGCAGCCAGCAGCCGGCCCTGATGGCGGCGGCGATGGCCGCTGCCGTCACCGCCGGACGGTGGGCCTACCGCGCGGGCCGGATTCCGCGGCGCGACCACGCGTTCGCGTCCTCACCTACCACCGGCCTGGCCCCAGTGGTAGTCCCGACCGGGTGCGGGCGGCTTATCGGGAACACGTAAAGTCGGCGTTGACCCGCGGGAGCCCCACGTTCCGAGGCTGAGAGGGCGGCCGGATCGGCCGCTGACCGTTTGTACCTGATCCGGTTCGCACCGGCGTAGGGAGGCTATTTCTCTTGGCTACTAACGACCATCGCCCACGAATACGACGTTCAGGTCATGGTCGAGGGCCCTGGTCACGTGCCCATGTACAAGATCAAGGAGAACATGGATCTGCAGCGGGAGATCTATTCCGGTGCGCCGTTCTACACCCTCGGGCCGCTGACCACCGATATCGCGCCGGGCTATGACCACATCACCTCCGCGATCGGTGCCGCGATGATCGGCTGGTACGGCACCGCCATGCTGTGTTACGTCACTCCCAAGGAACATCTCGGACTACCCGACCGGGATGACGTCAAGGACGGTGTCATCGCCTACAAGATCGCCGCCCACGCCGCGGATCTGGCCAAGGGCACCCGAGTGCGCAGGCCCGGGACGCTGCGCTGTCCGAGGCGCGGTTCGAATTCCGGTGGGAAGACCAGTTCAACCTCGCCCTCGACCCTGACCCCGCCCGTTCCTTTCATGATGAGACGTTACCCGCGGACGCGGCGAAGACAGCGCATTTCTGCTCCATGTGCCACCCTTTTGTGCAGACCGTCGCCGCTAACGGAGTTGAGCCGGATTGAGTTCGAAGTCCGGGGTCGCCGATGTGAATCTGGTGGCCGATAAATGGGAGCGTGGTATGCCCTCGGATCTGTATGACGTCATCAACCGGCGCCGCGACGTGCGCGCCGAATTCACCGGTGAGGCGGTGGCAGATGACTTGCTGCACCGGGTGCTATCGGCCGCGCACGCGGCGCCCAGTGTCGGTCTGACCCAGCCGTGGGACTTTATCCTGGTCCGCGACGAGCTACTGCGCCGCCGCTTTCAGGCGCACGTGCAGCGCGAACGGGAGGTCTTCGAGTCCTCACTGGACGAGGCGAAAAATGCCATGTTCCGCCGGATCAAAATCGAAGGAATCCTCGAATCGAGCATGGGAATCGTTGTCACCTATGATCCGGGGCGCGGAGCACCGGCCGTCCTGGGACGGCATACCATCGCCGACACCGGTCTCTACTCCACCTGCCTGGCAATACAGAACCTGTGGTTGGCGGCAACCGCTGAAGGGCTCGGCGTCGGCTGGGTCTCCTTCTACCGTGAACCCTTCCTTCGCGAGCTCCTCGATATTCCGCGGCAGATACGTCCGATCGCATGGTTGTGCCTCGGTCCCGTCAGTCAAATGAGGCAGGTTCCGGACCTGGAACGACATGGGTGGCGACAACGTCGACCCCTCGCCGAATCAATCCACTACAACCGATACCGCGCAACCTGACTTAGCACTGGTGCGGTAATTAGGTGGGTGTTGTCGGGAGTGGCATGGCGTGGGGCGGGTGGGGAATGCCTCGGGTCTGTTGACTCCTTGCCTGCGATGATGAAGTCGTCGCTGGAAGGAATCTCTGAGTCCTGTTTGGCCCGGTGGCTGCGTATCGCCGCCCGTGAGGACGGCAACGTTCCTGGGCCGGTGACCGTGACACGCTCCCACAATGATGTTCCCGCTGGTCCTTGACCTCGCCGCTGACGGTGTCCCCGTTGCGGTGGCCTGCCGGGTGCTCTCCACGCAGGCTTTCTACCATTGGAACGGGAATCCGGTCAGCGATCGGGACGGGGATGATGCGCGCCTGATCAACGCCGCGATCGGCATTCATCCTGATGACCCGGAGTTCGGTTACCGGCTCTGTACCGGGCCGGGGTGACCAACTGGGGGACCAGCGCGATGCCGATGCCCGCCGCGACGCACGCTCGGGCCGGCCGGGGCATCGGCCCCGGCCGGCGCAGTGGTTATGAGATCTTCAGGACGCGGCAGTCGTAATTTGTCAGCGTCAGGTCCAGGGACCTGGCACTGGGGAGCGTCTGCTCGGGAGTGCTGCCGGTCATCGGGTTGTAGACGCTGACGCGGTGGGGCGGGCCGTCGAACGTGACGGAGATGTCGCTGGCGCTGTCGGCCTGCTCGTTCCACACGATCAGGTACAGCTCTCCGTTGCTCTTCTGCATCAGTACGTCGTGGACTGTCTGAGGCTTGTCAGGAATCGAGTAGGTTAGTCGTGCCGTCATGGCCCGGGTGGGTTTCCGGTCATCGGCGAGGATGGTGGTCAGGTTCCGCACGTAATTGCCGGACGGCTTTGGATTGTAATCGGTATCGACGAGTCCCCAATAGCCCTGCGCCGGGTCATCTCTGAGCATGTAGATGAAGGTGTTCTTCCACTGTCTTGTGAAGTTGGCCAGGTAGAGGCAGAGAATCAGCCGACCTTGCTGATCGTCGGTGATGCTCCCGGAGCCCTCGGTCGCCCAGCCGGTCTCGGTCATTACTCGCGGAAGCTTTGCGAGCTGATTGTCCGGATAGCCGTCAAAGCCGCCGTACCAGGTGTGACCGAATTCGACATGCAGCCCGTCCCAGGCGCCGTTGAGCGTCGGGTCGGCGACATTCCAGGCGAGATTGTCGACCCACCCGGGAGCTCGGTCAGGATAGGTATGAGTGTTGGCGAAGTCGGCGTAGGCGGTGCCATCGGGCATCAGAGTGCCGGCGTTATGAGGAATGGTCAAGAACTGCAGGCCGACATTGTTGGGCTCACTGCCGCCCGCCTCACTGGAGGCGAAGACCGGAATTCCTTGCAACGCTCGATCGGTCCGGACCCGCCGATAGAGATCGCGGGCATAATAGGCGACCGGAAGGAAATCCGTGGCGTGATCCGAGGTCTGCCCGTTGTAGGTAACCGGCTGGTTGTTGGGCTCATTGGGACCCTCGACGGACATCAATGCACCGGCGGCGGCGAGTTGTTCTGCGATCTGGATCGTGGCCGTGACCGAATCCGACTGGGCGATCAGGTTGACCCGAGCGCCCGACAGCTTGTGCAGGGTGATCCAGTTCTGCACCGCGGTCAGGTTGGCGTCGTCGCGGATGTTATTGACACCCAGATACGTCAGCGCGCCGGCCACGCCCTCCGCGGCATCGATGCCTTGCCCGATGTGCGTACAGACTCCGAGCGAACCCAGGAAGTCGGTCGCCCTGGTCGCGCTCGCCGGGCCATTGACCACGGCTGCGGTGGCCGCGCGTGCCGTCTGCGGCGCGACCGCCGTGGCGGCCGCACCAGCAGCGACGAGGCCGGCGCCTCGAAGTACGGATCTGCGGGAGACAGGTTGGTTCATGGAACTGTTGTCCCTTCGGTTGATGGAGGCCGTGTTGAGCTGCAATCCAGCGATCAGGCGCCGAACGTGCTGAACAACGGCGTAGTTTGCATACGCGCCGAGCTATTTCGTCAGCCCGGTGTCGGCGAGCCCACCGATGATGCGTTTCTGAAGGAGGAGGAATGCGACGACGGGCGGGATGCTGGCGATCAGTAGAGCGGCCAGGGTGTATTTCACCTGAATGCTGGACTGCAGGTTGGCCAGGGCGACGCTGATCGGCTGTTTCATCGGATCGGGCAGCGTGATCTTGGGCCAGAGGAAGTCTTTCCAGGATGCGATGATGGAGAAGATACAGATCACCGCGATGATGGAGCGTGAGAGCGGCAACACCACGTGCCGGAGGACCTGCGCCGAGTTGGCGCCGTCCATCCGTGCGGCGTCGATGAGTTCAGCCGGGATTTGATCGAAGAAACGCTTCAACAGATAGAGGTTGAACGCGTTGGCGGCTTCTGGCAGCCAGACGGCGAATCTACTGTTGATGAGGTTCAGGTGGACGATCGGTATATGAACGATGGTGACGTAGGTCGGAATGAAGATGATCGTCGCCGGTACGAAGAGGGTGGCCAGGATCAGGCCCAGCCAGATCCGGTGGCCGGCGGGCCGGATGATGGACAATGTGTATGCGCCGGTGACGGCGATGACGAGTTGCGCCAGCAGGGTCCCCCCGGCCAGCAGAATTGTGTTGTACATGAACTTTCCGACCTGCAGCCGACTCCACGCGTAGCTCAGGTTCGACCACTCGGCGTGACCGGGGAACAGGGTCGGTGGGGTCCGCACGAGTTCCGGGGTGGACTTGAGTGATCCCGTGACCAACCAGTACAGCGGCCCCAACGCGACCACCGCCAAGGCGGCGGTGAGAACACCGAATGCGATCCAGTAGCGGATCCTGACCGCGCGCCGGGAAAGGCTCAGCGGGGAGGTGATCGTGCGTTCGGCGGT
Organism: Mycobacteriales bacterium; assembly: GCA_036267955.1. Lineage (GTDB taxonomy): Bacteria > Actinomycetota > Actinomycetes > Mycobacteriales > QHCD01 > DATAVB01. Next base: position 142,361 of record DATAVB010000118.1, read on the forward strand.
CGCCGTCGCATCACGCCGACCCCGTCGCCGCGTGCGCGGCGACGGCACGGTGCCGGTGGAATCTTGGCTATCCACCGCTGATTGAGGGCTTAGATCGATTGAGTTGGTCATTCCGACCACCGCCTGGTGAGTGCGAGATAGACAACGGTAAGTAGACCGAGCACCGCAGCCAGGATCACGCTGAGTGCGGCCGCGGCGCCGTAGTTGTTGTCGACGAACGCATAGTTGTAGATCTGCAGAACGACCGTCGTGGTGGAGTTGGTCGGACCACCGTCGGTCATGACATATGGCTCGGTGAACACCTGCATCGTGCCGATGACCTGCAAGAGGAGCATCACCAGCAGGATGAACCGCATCTGCGGCATCGTGATGTGCCAGAGCCGCCGGAAGAACCCGGCTCCGTCGAGTTCGGCGGCTTCGTACAGCCTTCCAGAGACACCTTGCAGGGCAGCGACGTAGATCAACGCGGTGCCGCCGAACCCGGCCCAGGTCGCCTCTAGCACGAGCGAGACCATGGCACTACCCGAGGACTGTATCCACTGCGACGTCGGCAGATGGAGGGCTCTCAGCATCTCGTTGAACAGCCCGCTGCTGGGGTCGTAGAACCACTGCCACATCAGGACAGACACCACCGGTGGCAGCACGACCGGGAGATAGATCAAGACTCGGAGGAATCCCTGCCAATGGCGCATCTCGCTGAGCCACACCGCGACGACGAGCGGTACTGCGTAACCGAACAGCAGGCCGAGGAGGACGAATTCGCCGGTGTTCTTCCACGCGGTGGTGAACATCCCGTCGTCGAGCACGGTGCGGAAGTTGGTGAGTCCGGACCAGGTGGCGGAGCTGACCAGGTTGTCATTCTGGAAAGCCAGAATGATGCCGCGGACCAACGGATACCAGGAGAATAGGCCGAAAATCAGTAGCGTGGGTAGGAAGAATGCATAGCCACGCAGGGGTCTGCGCAATGACCGTGTTGCCAAACCACGGCCGGCCAGGGTGCCTGTCATGAGATCTCTAGTCCTTCCAACGCGGAGGTGCGCCGTATCCGTTGTGGCCGGATGTCAGCTGCCGCTGGAGATGGCGGTCGTGGCCTGTCCTGCCGCCGACTGAAGCGCGCTTCGCGGATCCGCACCCTGCTTGGTGAGGACCTGTTGTACAGCCGAGTCAAGCGCCTTGTAGACCAGTTGTGCTGACACCGGCGGTTCCGGCTGAAGCTTCACGGTCTTGAGCCAGGAACCGTAGCTGCGGTAGTTGTTCACCGGCGCGTTGATATAGGAATTTTCGGCGTTGAGATAGCGCTGCTGGAGAGATCCGCTGAACAGCGGAACCGCCGGGACGCCGATGTAGGTCGTCTTGTCCTTGGCCTGAGCGGCGAAGACCCGCTTGGCTGCCGAGCTGTCGGTGTAGGAACGCAGGTACTCGTACTGGACCCACTGCAGGGCAGCCTTGATCTGAGCCGGGGTGTCCTTAGGGTTGAACATCTCCATACTGCCACCGGCGAGGGTCGAGTTGCCGCCCTGCTGCGGGTAGGAGCTCAACCCGAAGTCCTTGAGGTTGCCGCCGTACTGGGTGACGACGGTGTTGATGTTGTCGCCGGCTGCGGTGTACATACCGAGCTGGCCGGCTGCCATCTGTTTTTCCACGTCAGCAGCGGTCTGCAGGCCTTTGGATCCCATCGAGTGGTCGGTCCAGTGCATGTCATGCAGCAACTTCAGCACCTGAATGGATTTCGCGTTGGGGAAGTTTGCGGCGTATTTCCCGTTCTTCTTCGTCTCCATCAGGTTGCCGAAGCTGTAATTCATCATCGTGAAGTACCAGCCGCCGTAGTTGTCCTCGGTCGGCATGTTGAATCCCACGATGTTCTTGCTGAGTGCCGAGATCTTCTTGGCGTCTGCGCGGACGTCATCCCAGGTCGTCGGCGGCTTGTTTGGATCGAGCCCGGCCCGAGTGAACAGGGTCCTGTTGTAGATCAGACCTTCGGCGTAGCCCGCAGTCGGTACACCGTACGTCTTGCCGCTGCTCTGACCGATGCTCAAGAGCTTCGGATTCGCCGACTTCACGCTCGGGACCACGGACAGATAGGGCGTGATGTCCGCTGCCTGATGCCGCGAGATCAGTTTCTGCGGCTCGGTGAACGGAACGTAGAAGACATTCTCCAACTGGCCGCTTGCCAGGCGCGGCGCAAATGTGTCAGCGCTCCAGACATATTCGCTGGGTACAACCTTTATCTTTCCTTTATGGAGTGTGTTGAAGGCTGCGACATCAGCGAGAAACTGTTTGCGGCCAGCCGGGTTGGCCTGTTTGGTCGGCAGGCCGTCCACTTTGATGGTCACCAAACCTGAGCTGCTGCCGGTCCCGCCGCCGGAACAGCTGGCCAGGCCGGCCCCGACGATCGCTGATATGCCGACCACCGCACATGTACGTACAAACGATGCCCGAATCATTGGCTACCTCATTTTCCGGCGTGCCAGCTCCCACGAAATTCGGACAGCACAAGACAGCTTCCGTCAGTCGGAGTGGCGCGCCATAGCGTCTCGTCGCCCGCGATCGATGCCACCGGGGGTTCATCGGTGCGGTATCGTCCAGAAATCTACGGCTAACATGTTAATATGTCAATCCTCGGAGTGGTTGTCTGACTCGTTGTCGGGCCGGGCGCCGCACCCGGGAAAGCGCGGGCGACCGAAGGACGGAGACAGGTGAAATCTGAGCGAGACACGGGGCCGCCCGTCTACCAGCAGATCAAGAGCACGCTGCGCCAAGAGATCAGCGGCGGCCATTACCCACCGGACAGCGCGTTCATTACGCAGCGCGCGTTGTGCGAACGGTTCGGCGTCAGCAACACCACCGCCGTACGCGTCCTCAACGATCTGGTGGGCGAAGGCCTGCTGGTGAGGCGTCGTGGCCTTGGGACCTTCGTCGCTGAGCGTACGACGGCCGAACGAGGCGTCGAACGCGTAATTTCGTGCATACTGCACGGCCTTCAGGATTCCTATGTGGCGCAGGTGCTCAGCGGTGTGGAATCGGTTTGCAATGAGTTGGGATACCGGCTTCTTCTGACCGACACCGGCGAGTCAGCACACCGCGAGGAAGAGGCATTGCGTCACGCCCAGAGAGCCGGCGTGGATGGCGTGGTGCTCTATCCGGTGGAGGGCCGCGGTCACGCCGGCGTGCTCAGCGACCTGCGAAGCCAGGACGTACCCGTTGTCATGATTGACCGCTACCGGCCGGACGTCATCTGTGACGCCGTCACGGTTGACAACGACGACGTCGGATATCAACTCACCAAGGGGCTGATCGCCCTCGGACACGAGCGCATCGCGACGCTCTGGAGCGAGACCGACTGCACCAGCGTGCACGAACGACTGGCCGGTCATATCCGCGCGCTCCGCGAGAACGGGTTGCCCATCCGGTCAGAGTTCACGGCGCTGCGCCGTTATTGGCCTACTGACGAGCACGCTCGCCAGCTGCAGTTGCAGCATCTCATCGAGCTTCCCGAGCCGCCGACTGCAATGCTGTGCTCCAACGGTTACGTGGTCGCAGCGGCAGTCCACGACCTGATCGCACTCGGAGTCGCGGTTCCGGACACGATCGATATCGCCGGGATGGACGACGCCGGCCCTTATAACCTGCTGCCACTTACTGTGCTGTGTGCATCCCTTCCATCGAAAGAGTTGGGCCGGCAGGCGGCCCAGCTCCTCAACAGCCGCCTCAGCAGCGCTGACGCGTTGGGAGCCACCGAGCGGGTCATCTTGCCCGTGACGATCCGGAACCGGCAGTCGACCGCGGCGCACCTACGGGCGGTCAGCACGTCCGATATCTAGCGCTGGTCGGGGAAGCAGTTACCTCCGCCAGGTCGTGTGCGCTATTGACCCATTAACGTGTCGATGGATACGCTACGGTCACGTGGTGATGGACAGGTTCGCGTCCCACGCATAGCGAGTCTGGATGGATTCAACAGACGCATCGGCGCTGCTTTCACCCCCTGAAGTTCCCGGTCCCCGCGACTCCTGTCCATCGCCTCCGTGGAACTGCCTCAGTCTCCGTGCAATCCTTAATCGGAAGGATTTCTCATGAGCCAAGGAATCTCTCGTAGGAATGTGCTACGCGCCGGCAGCCTGATGGCGGCGGGTGCGGTGGTAGCAACGGGCACCACACGGACTGCTCTTGCAGCTACGCCGGCGGGACACGGAGGGCGGATCGGGTCTGGCCCCTACCGGATCACATCGGCATATGCGACGTTGACCCGGTCAACTCCGGACGCGGACAAAACCAAGTGGGAGAATATCTGGCTTTCGCCGGGCGACGGAGATGGCCAGGTCGCGGACGCTGTCAGGATCTACGGGGGGAAGGGCTGCTGGTCGACGTACACCACGCCCGTCGGCAACGACTTCATCTACGTCGGGGTCGATACGGACTTCAAACCAGCTACGCCCGGCGGCAGCGCCCTGGTCAAGGTCAACTACTTCGATGCTGGACCCGGCCACTTCACGATCCACTATGCCTCCCGAACCAATGCCTACACCACGGCGGACGTGGTGCGGCTGGTAGGCGGCAACGTATGGCGCACCCATCTCTTCACACTGTCGAACGTGAATTTCGCCGGTCAGCAGGCTCTGGGTGCGGATTTCCGGATCAGCTCCTGGGACACATCGTTCGGGCGGTCACAGACCGATGTCGCCGTGTCAGACGTGGCGGTCTCTTTTGCCGACTTCTATCCTCGCTATCATCTCAGCGTCGTCGCACCCGACATTGGCGCAGACGTGCGGGGCCTGGTGCCGATCAGATTCTATGCGCCGGGAATGAAGAATGTGGAGGCCTACACCCAGCACCGGCCCGACGACGGCAATCCGAACCCTGGCTATGGTGGCTATCAGAGGCTGGTGCAGCGCGTCGTGCCGGACCCGGATACCGGTCTGGCCACGATCCGTTTCCCAGCCGACGACTACCCTCGTGGGCCACTGACAATGGTGATCAACGCATGGGACGCCCCGGCCGGAGACAACAACTTCACCCATTCAGATACCTTCTACCTGCAGCTCTACAACGACAGCGGCGTCCCTTACCAAGAGGGCGCTCCAGTTGGTGCACCACCACAGGCTGCGGGAATGGCCCTTGCCTATCAGGATGACTTCAACCGACCGCTGTCCATATCGCTGACCGGTGCCGGAACGCGCTACTCCGCTCAGAAACCGGATCTGTCCGAGCCCACCGGTGGAGGCGAATTCGGGGACGCGATCTTCGTCGACCCGGACGGACCGTACAACCCCTTCGCGATCAGCGGAGAGAACTATTTGCGCATCCGCAGCGTGCGCACACCGGACGGTTTCGTGGATTCGCGTGGCTGGGACCGCGTCCACTTCGGCGGGCTCCTGTCCTCGCTGCGGTTCGACCGTTCCGGCGTCGCGGTGCGATACGGCTATTTCGAGGCCCGAATAATGGCCCCTGGAGGTAATGGAACCTGGCCTGCGTTCTGGCTGCTGCCACAAACGGACAATCCTGCAGGGGATGTCGAGGTTGACATCACCGAACTCTACGGAAATAACGTAGCCGTCTCCCGCGAGACCTACCACATATGGTCGAATCCCGCGACCGGCGAGGGCACCGCGACCACTCTTGCCGCAAACAACCCCACCTTTACCGGCTGGCACGTCTATGGCGCCAAAGTGACGCCCACCGAAACGATCTGGTATGTCGACAATGTCGAGGCGTTCCGGCAGCCGACGGCCGCGCAAGGCGACGCCCCGATGTTCTTCATGCTCAACCTCGCCCTCGGCTCAGGTTGGCCAGTAAACCTCACGACCAAATATAACGACCAGGTCGATTTTTACGTCGACTACGTTCGAATATTCAGCTAGAGCCTGGGTCTGTCGCTGGCTTTTCTGCCAGTAGGTTACAGGTGGCGCACGCCGAATAATGGACGCACCTGATCCGGCCGTCGGCGAGCTGGATCACTCGGTCGGCGTGCGCGATTATGCCGCCGGCGTTACGCGCGTGGACTGCCGCCGGGACGCCGTGGGTCACGTCCGACGCCCATCAGGGGTGGATCTGGGAATCGACGCCGAGGTCGAGGCGAACCGATTCGAGGATGACGAACACGGTGCTGGCGGTGTAGACGTCGGCGGCGGCGAGTACACCCGTGTACTTCTTGATGACCGGCGCGGCCGCGTAGTCGACCTGTGCGGCTTGATAGGTCTTGACCGCGGCCCAGGCGTTGTTGCCGTATTTGGCGAAGAACGGGGTCGGGTCGACCGTGACCAGTGCCTGCTTGACGCCGTTGACGATGTCGGTCACGTACTGCTCGTAGACGACCATGTCGTGACGGGTGCCGAGCCTGCCCATGTGGCCGCCGATGAAGTGCCGCCACGGGTATGCCATGGCGTTCGCCGGGGCGGCAATGGAGCCGGGGACGTCCTCGTTGAGGTTGAAGCTGTCGAATGGCACCCAGCCGGGCAGGTTGATGTCGACCAGCATGAGTGTGTCGTGGTTCGGGAAGTGGATGTAGCTGTTGTCGGGGGTGTGGTTGGTGCCGTGCCACGCAAGGTTGATTCGCTCCCCGCCGACGCGGAGCGTGTGGCGGGTCTCGAAGACGAGATCGGGCACCGGTCGGGTCGGGTCGTTGTCCCTGATCAGCAGCCGCTTGGTCTCGATGTGTCCGACCCGCGTCACCTGCCGGCCGAACAATGCCGAGCCGCCGAGGTGGTCGGCATGGTGGTGCGAGTAGACGAGGTGAGTGACCTTGTTGGAGACGCCGTTGGCGGACGCGATCTGGTTGATGGCGCGTTGCAGGTTGTGCCCGATGGTGGGCGGGGCGTCGAACAGCACGACGCCATCTCTGGTGGTCAGGAACGCCGCCTGGTAGGTGCCGTCGGTGACCCAGTAGAGGTTTCTCTTCACCCGCCCGACGTAGTAGCCCTGTGTGTTGAGGGCCGGGCCGAGCGCGGATGGCGGAATCGGCGCATAGTCGGGCAACGTGTCGTCGGCCGAAGCCGGGTCGGTGAGGGCACCGCCGATCACGGTGGCGACCGCGGGTACCGCCGCAAGCGCAGCGCTGCGTTTGAGGAACAGCCGGCGGTTTGTGGGATGGGATGGCATGGTCGTCCTTTCCGGACGTGCGACGGGAACGGGGCTTTCAGGCGCCATAGGCCTGCACGACCGCGCCGCTGACCGGCATGGCGGCGGCACTGACGAGGTAGCCGATGGCGTCGGCGATCGCGTCGGGCGAGACCGCGTGCGCCAGTAGGTCGGGGGACAGATAGGGCCTGTTCTTGGCCGTATCGATGAGTTGCGGCGCCACCGCGTTCACCCGGATCCCGAGCGGGCGTAATTCCAGATCGAGCACGCGGGTGAGGTGGACCAGGGCCGCCTTGCTGACGCTGTAGGCGGCCATACCGGCGGTTGGTTCCAGCCCTGGGCGGGCGGCCACGTGCACGATGGCACCCGAACCACGTTCCCGCATGTACGGGGCCACGGCCTGGGTCAGCCAGAGCGCCGTGCCCGTGTTGACGTCGAACATCAGCCGCAGATCGGCGGGTGTGGCTTCGAGCGCCGCACCCTGGTGATAGGTGCCGATGGTGTTGACCAGCACCTCAGGCGGACCGACCTCGACCGCGACCCGGTTGACGAGGCTTCTGGCCATTGTCGGGTCGGTCGGGTCGCCCACGTAGTAACGGATGTGGTCGGGCAGCTCTTTGAGTCCCAGCTCGCTGCGGTCGATACCGGCCACCGTGAATCCGGCGGCGGTCAGCTTCCCGACCGTGGCGCGGCCCAGGTCGCCACCGGCGCCGACCACGATCGCCACCCCGTTACTGGTCGGGGGGTCAGTCATTGGCTGCTCCTGTTGTGAGATGCGCTGCGTTATTACTGAGGAGGGCGCCCACGTTCGCGGGTCAGGCGGGTGCCAGCAGCCGGGTGGTCAGCACGATGTCGACGATGTCGGGCACGGTGTCGACACGCGCCCAGTCCCGTTGCAGCTCACACGCCAGGGACACCCAGCTGATCGGCTGCGCGCCGGCCTGGGTGATTCGTTCAAGTCCGGCTCGGTGTGCCTCTGGCGAGGTACCTCCGACGGCATCCACCACCGGGTACACCTCAAACCCTTCGCGAAGTGCATCCAATGCGGGGAACGCCAGGCACACCTCGGTCCACAGCGCGGTCATGATCAGTTTCTTGCGGCCCGTTGCCTGCACCGCTTCGCGGAATTCGTCGTTCTCCCACGAGTTGATCTCTGATCGGTCTATCTCGACGTTCTCGGCAAGAACTGCCTTGAGCTCGGGGATGGTCGGCGCCTGTCCCCGCCCCTTGACCCCCACTGTGGACAGCACGACCGGGAGGTCGAAGGTCTTGGCGAGCCGGGCTACCGATGCGATGTTGTCGGTGAGGAGTTGGTGGTCGATCGACGTGACGGTCTGGATCTGACTGGGCTGGTAGTCGATGACGATCAGGGCCGCGTTCTGCGGGCTGAGCAGATGGTCGGTGACAGGATCTCGCGGGGATGGAGTGGAGGTGGTGTGTGAGGTCATGCGCTCACACTGCTGGGTATTCGGCCTCGACTACCCCAGGGAATTTCCCGGGTACCCGGGCGGGCGAAGGAGCGCCTCAGGACTCGTTCGTGCCGGTCGTTGTACCGGCGGCCGTCGACGATCGCGAGGCATCGCCGGTTTCGGCGAGCCGCTGAAGCAGTGGACCCAGAATGCGGGTCTCCTCCGCGGTGAGGTGATCGAACGCGCGTTTTCGGACGCTTCGAAGGTGATGGGGCCATGCTCGCCGAAGGGCAGACAGGCCGGTACTGGTCAGCGCTGCGTATGTGTTCCGTCCGTCGCCGGAGCCTGCGCGGCGTTCGACCAGACCAAGACGGGCCATCGCGTCGATGACTCTGGAGATCCGGCTTGGCGACAGGTTCGTTCGATCGGCCAGATCGGACATGCGTAGCTGCCGATGGAGCGACTCCGATAGGTGCATCAGAACCGAGTACTCGGTCGAGCTCAGGCCACACGCCCGTTGGAGATCTTCGTCAAGAGCGGGGCGCAGCGTGAACACGAGACGCATCAAGCTGCGCCACACGAGTTCCTCGTCGTCGTTCAACGGCAGATCAGCCACCCCCCAAGCCTGCCGTACCCGTGCCGCCGAGACGAACGCGGCTGCCGATCACGACGGATCGGGGTGAGTGAGGGCGGCCTCCAGGTTCGAGATGACGCCGAGCTGGGTGAGGATCACCGATCCCTCGGGGAAGCAGTCGAATTTCTTGATCTTCCCGTTCTCCAACTCGAAGAAGTCAGCACACGGCGCGTCCATCGCTTTGCCCGTCGGGGGAATGGTTCCGAACGGCGTGGCGAGTGGGCCGGAATGCGTTCCCTGTAGTGCCAGCCGGACGATGACGGAGTCGCCGACAGTCCAGAGGTCGTAGAGTTCGCGGTGCATATCGGCAAATGCCGTTCCGTAATTTTTTACCGGATAGTCCCATTCGTCGGGTCCCCGATAGGTGATACCGACGGACTCGTCGATGAAGATTCCGTCCTCTGCGAAGAGAGATTTCCAGGCCTTGAGATCCTTTCGCTCCGCGATGGCATACGCCTCTCGAACGAAACCCTCTGGGTCGAAGCTGTTGTTGTCATTGGACATCGATTGCTCCCTGGGGTCGTTCTGTCCGTAATCGTCCAATGTGAGCGCACTGAGACGATGTTGGCGGTTTGCTGTGATGGTTGCAGACGCGCCGGGCGGCTGGCCCAGGGAAAGACACTGGCGAGCAGCCCGGGCCAAACTGGCGCGGTCAGTGTTTTACCAGGGCTTGCAAAAGCAACTCACAGGAATATGCTTGCTCAAGCAAGGACATGCGGTCGCTGACTTCGACGTCAAGGCTGAATGGACGCATGGGGGTGGGCGTGGTGCCGGGTTCGAAGCATGCCATCGATGTCCAGCGCACGAACTGGGCGATGACGAGCACAGTCGCCGGCGAAAACGCGGCCCCGGAACTGCTGGGCCGTACCGACGAGCGCCAATCGCTGGCCGATTTGCTGCTCAGAGCCCGGGACGGCCACGGTGGCGTGGTTGTTGTGCGAGGGGAAGCGGGTATTGGAAAGTCGGCTCTCCTCGAGGACTTGGCTGACAAGGCGCAAGACTGCCGCATCTGTAGAGTAGTCGGCGTTGAGTCAGAAATGGAACTCGCTTATGCCGGATTGCAACAGCTGTGCGCACCGGTAATTGGCTCCCTGGCCGATCTGCCCACATTTCATCGCAACGCCCTGGAAACGGTGTTCGGGCTCATTGCCGGTTCGCCGCCGGATCGTTTCCTCGTCGGAATGGCTGTGCTCGACCTCATGACGATGGTTGCGCAGGGACAGCCCCTGCTGTGGTTGGTCGACGACGCCCAGTGGCTCGACCGATCCTCGATGCAGGCGATCGGCTTTGCCAGCAGACGGTTACTGAACGATCGCATCGTCATTGTGATTGCGGCTCGGGACACCGGCGATGACGGCGATCTGGCGGGGCTCCCGGAGATCCGACTCAGTGGTCTGAGCGCTGTGGTTGCGGGCGAACTGCTCGACTCCGTTGTACCCGGGCCCACCGATCCAGCGGTTCGGGATCGGATCATTGCCGAGACACGTGGGAATCCGCTTGCACTGCTGGAGCTTCCGCGAACCTGGACCGCGGCCGAATTGGTCGAGGGCCTCGCCGCATCAGGATCGGAGCCATTGGCCGGGCATCTCGAGCTCGCTTTCACAAAGCGGTTGAGCGAGTTGCCTCCCGACACGCAGACCCTGCTGACCTTGGCCGCGGCCGAGCCGAAGGGCGACCCTGCGTTGCTGTGGTCCGCGGCTCGGCAACTCGGACTGGACTGGAATGCTGCCGGCCCGGCTGAGGGCGCAGGGCTGATCGAATTCGGGCCACGCGTCTATTTCCGGCATCCTCTGGTGCGCGCCGCCGCGTACCGAGCGGCGCCGATCCAGGTGCGTTTGGAGGTCCACCGCGCACTGGCCGAAGTAACAGATCCGGTGCGTGACGCCGACCGACGCGCTTGGCACCGGGCCAGTTCGACAGTCGCACACGACGAAAATGTCGCCATCGAACTCGAGCAATCGGCAGGAAGAGCCAGGGCCCGTGGCGGTCTCCTGGCCGCCGCCGCACTCCTGGAGCGAGCCGCGTTGCTGACTCCCGATGGTGCCCGGCGCGCCAACCGTACTTTGGCCGCAGCCAAGGCGAAACGAGACGCGGGCGCGCTCGACGCGGCACTCAGTCTGCTTTCGGCCGCGGAGTCCGAGCCGCCGTTGGAACCGCGGAGTGCTCTGGCCGAACAATTGCGGGGGCGGATCGCCTTCGACCAGGGACGCGGCGAGGATGCCGCCGGATTTCTCCTTAGCGCGGCCCGGCGTCTTGAATCGCTCGATCCGACGCTGGCACGCGACACCTACCTCGAGGCCTTGGCCGCAGCTATTTGGGCGAGTGGCGCCAATGGGCGAGAGCTGATCAACAAAGCAGCAGAGGCCGCCCGGGCCGCGCCGCCCGCAGGCGCACACCCGCGGACCGCAGACCTGATACTGGATGCCCTGGCCGGCCGGGTGACCGACGGCTACGAAGCATCCGCCCAGAAGACGACGACGGCACTCGCCGCCGCCCGCAGCCACATAATCGGGGCTGATGATGTCGAAAGTCTGTTGTGGCTGGCGGGAAACCGGGCCGCGGGAATCATGGCCGTCGAGTCGTGGGACTCCGAGACCGGACGCACCCTCGCACAACGACAGGTCGCGGTCGCCCGAGAATCCGGAGCGCTGATACAACTCCAATTTGCACTGAACTTCCTGGCTAACAACGTTGCGCTCACAGGCGACATACGAACGGCCGCCGCGCTCGTCGAGGAAGAGCGGTGGCTGTCGACCATGACACGGGTCGCGCCCGTCGGTCACACCAGCTTGATGCTGGACGCATTCCGCGGTGATGCACAAAGGGCGATGCCGGTGATCAGGGCAACGATCGAGAATGCGACAAAGGATGGGCAGGGAAGATTCGTCGCCTTCGCACATTACGTGGGCGCCGTTCTGTACAACGGGCTGGGACGCCACGCAGACGCGCTCGAATGCGCGCGGCGGGTGCTCGAGTGGGACTCCCTCGGCTACCAGACGCTCGCGGCTGGTGAACTTGCCGAGGCTGCATCCCGCGAGTGTGACAATGTGCTTCTCGCCGAGATAACCGCGTGGGTACGGGCGCGGGCCGCGGTGACGCCCACCGACTGGGCGCTCGGAATATCGGCCCGCGTGCAGGCACTCGATGCCGATGCTGCCGAGACCGCCGATGCTCTCTACCGAGAATCGATCGAGTGCTTGAGCCGGACCACGCTGGGGGTGGAGTTAGCGCGATCCCACCTCCTGTATGGCGAATGGCTGCGTCGCCGAGGGCAAAGAGGTGCGGCCCGTGATCAGATGACGATCGCACTGGATGCATTTGTCGAAATGGGTATCGGGGCGTTCGCCAAGCGGGCACGGCGCGAGTTGTCCGCGACCACGGGGCGACGAACACGCAGCTCGGTTGATGCTCCTTCCGTGCAGCTCACCAGCCAGGAAATACAGATCGCTCAGCTCGTCCAGCGGGGCCTCACAAGCAGAGAGATCGGCGGCCGCCTGTTCCTGAGCGCTCGTACCGTCGAATGGCACCTCCGAAATATCTTCGGAAAGGTCGGCGTGTCATCGCGCCGGCAGCTCAGAGACGCAAGTCTCGGGCTACGCGATGACGCCGTCGAACATGGCGGCCCTTGACTCCACTTCCGCTGTGATACAGCCGTTCTGTCAGCTCCTGCCCGGCATCGCCTGACCTGGCCCTGGCTCGCCGATCAGGGCGTTTTGACGGGCTCGGTGACTGTGAGATGCGACCTGAGGAAAACCGAAGCTCGGTCGAGCGCCGCGCTCCCCTCGTCGAGAAGCGCCGCGAACCCCTGGAATACGTGGGGGACGCCCGGGGTGACCTCGAGTGTCACCGGGACATCGGCGGTCGCCGCCCGTTCAGCGAGCCGGAGAGCATCGCTCAGCAGGACCTCATGCGACCCGACCTGGATCAGCAGCGGAGGCAATCCGCTGAGATCCCCGAAGATCGGGCTGATGTGCGGATCAGCGGGGTCGGCCCCCGCGACGTAGTCCGGAATCCGTATCCGAAGCCCGTCCGGAGTGAGGACCGGGTCGAGCGCCTCTTTCTCGGTCATAGTCTCTCCCGACAGAGTCAGATCCGCGTACGGCGACATCAGGTAAGCGCACGAAGGCAGCGGTTTGCCGGCCTCCCGCAAGGCGAGCAGAATGACGACTGCCAGCCCTCCTCCCGCCGACTCACCCGCGAGAGCGATCTGACCAGGGTTGACGCCCTGCGCGAGCAATCCCTCGTAGGCGGCCAGGGCGTCTTCGACTGCCGCCGGATATGGGTGTTCGGGACCGAGTCGATAGTCGACGGTGACAGCCCTGGTTCCTGTTCTCCGAACCAGATCGCTCACCAGCGGCACCGTCGCTGCGGCGGTGCCGATGACGTACACGCCACTGTGGAAATAGAGGATCACACCCTCGGCCTCGTTGCCCTGGATTGTGACCTCTACACCAGCGACACCGCCGATCTCCACGGGATTCTGCTGGACATCGGCGGCCACCGGGACCTGGGCCATCAGTTTGTTGAACGCATCCCGCAACGCCGCGACCTCGCCGCCGGTGTCAAGCCCACCCGCACGCAAGATGGCGTCCAACTGGCGCTGTTGATCTTTGCTCATCCGTATCTCCTATCGGTCAGTTAGGCGTCGCTCGGTGCCCCGGGCTGCGTGGTGGTGTCGTCCGTGCCGGCTTTGACCAGCGTCAGGACGGCTACGAACGCTCCGGCGACCAGGCCGACTCCGATCCAGAACGCGACGTGGTAGCCGTGGATTGCCGCGAGTGGGTTGAATGCGGACGGCGAGAGGTGGTGGGCCAGGACGTAGGACGTGACCGCGCTTGCGTAGAAGGTGTTCAGCAGCGCGGTGCCCAGGGATCCGCCGATCTGTTGGGTCGAGTTGAGCACCGCGCTGGCGACTCCCGCATCGTTGTCGTCCACCCCGGCAAGGGCGAGGTTGGACAGCGGCACCAATAGCAGCGCGAAGCCGATGCTCATCAGTAGCTCTCCGGGCAGAACGGTGGCGACCCAGCTGCTCGTGTCGGAGATCGAGGTGAAGGTGGCCAGGCCGATCGCGGCCATGGCGAGGCCGATCAGCATGAGCGGCTTGGGGCCGGTGCGCGGTAGTAGGGCCGGCACCACGGCCGAGGTGACGATGACGCCGCCGCTGAACGGCAGGACGGCGAGACCCGACTTGAGTGCGCTGTAGCTCAGGTTGTATTGGAGGTAGTAACTGAGGAACAGAAACATGGCGAACAGCCCGGCGAAGGCCAGCAGCGAGGCGAGATAGGAGCCGCCGCGATTGCGGTCGAGCACCACCCGCATCGGCAGCAGTGGGCTGGCCGAACGCAACTCGACGAGTACGAATGCGATCAGCAGGATGCCGGCGCCCACGAGCCAGCTGATGGCCTGGACCGAGAGCCAGCCGACTCCGGCCTTGGCAGCTTCGGTGAATCCGTAGACGAGCGCGACCAGCCCGGCCGTGCCGATGATCGCGCCGGGGATGTCGTATGAGGTCCCGCCGTGGGACTTGCTTTCGGTGACCAGGATCGCGCCCCCGATGCCGGCCACGATCGCGATGGGCACATTGATGAGCAGGCACCAGCGCCATGAGGTGTACTCGGTCAACGCGCCGCCCAGGATCAAGCCGATCGCGGCGCCGGCTCCCGAGATGGCGCCGTAGACCGCGAACGCCCGGGACCGCTCCTTCGCCTCGGTGAAGGTCACCGAGATGAGCGACAGGGCGGCGGGCGCGAGCAGCGCCGCGAACGCGCCCTGCAGCGCCCGGGCGCCGAAGAGCGTCGCGGCGTTCTGCGCGGCGCCGCCGAGCGCCGACGCCGCGGCGAACCCGGCCAGCCCGATCAGGAACATCCGCTTGCGGCCGAGGTAATCGGCAATCCGACCGCCCAGCAGCAGCAGGCCACCGAACGCGAGGGTATAGGCCGTGATCGTCCACTGCCGATCGGCGTTGGAGATATGCAGATCCCGTTGCGCCGAGGGCAGCGCAATGGTCACGACGGTGCCGTCAAGGACCACCATCAGCTGAGCGACCGCAATGACGGCAAGGGCCCACCACCGACGGCTGGACAGGTTTCCGATCCTCTCTTCGCTCCCGCCGGCGGCCCGGTCGGTCAGCTCCGCGTCCGAAGCCATGATCAAACACTCCCCTTCCGCGGGAGATCGTCTGGGTTACGCGGCTTGAGTGACCTGTCGCAACGGCGCGAGCGCCCGGCTCCAGGCGACGACTTCCCCGAGAAGCGTGAACAACAGGGCGATGGGAGTCGTCTCGTGTCCCAAGCTCGGGGGCCGCGGCTCGTCCAGATGCGGGAGGGGGTGATCGGCAAGGTCGACGAGCTCGAAGTCGGCGTCGCTGCGCCGTTCCGCCTCGTTCATCACCCACCGGGCGACCGGCTCGCCGCGACGACCGGGGCGAGTGCTGCCGAGGACGACGCCGATGCGGGTCACGGACGTACCTGGCTCGGCTGGCAGTCGATAACGACCAGCACCGACTTCCGGGGGAGGAGCGGATCGTCGCCGAGAGCATCGCGCTCGGGACCATCGGTGGCGTGTGAGTTCATAGGCCTACCCTGCGCGGCAGCTGGTCGTGACTACCCCAGGGAGAATGCCGGGCGTAAGTCAGGCGAACTGACTCGTCGCCCGAGCCGATCCGGAGTATCGGGCCCGCACTTCGGCCCGATCCCGGGAAAATCCCTGGGGTAGCGCTTTCGTCGCACGGTCACCCTGTGATTCGCAAGTCGTCTGACACGAGATTGGCGGAGTCCGTGGACGTCCTCATTGTGGGCAGCGGCCCAGCACGGGCCGTACTGGCGGCGCGTCTCTCGGAGACCGCCAGCCGAACGGTGATGCTGCTCGAGGCCGGCCCTGCATATGCGCTTGACGCCGTCCCACCAAGCCTGCTCGATGCGTCACAGGTGGCAGACCCGCAACATGACTGGGGATACGCATCTCGGGGCAGTGACCGGCAGCCGCAGGTCCCAACTCCGCGGGGCAAGGTCCTCGGCGGCAGTTCGTCGGTTAACGCGTGCGTCGCGATCCGACCCCGTCCCAGCGATTTTGCAAAATGGGCCTCCCATGGTGCGGACGGGTGGAGTTACGAGGAGGTTCTGCCCACCTGTCGGGCCATCGCACGGCAGAAGTCCGCCGCTGACGAGGTGATCCTGGCCGGAGGCACGTACGGCAGTACGGCAATCCTGCTGCGCTCGGGCATCGGTCCCGCCGCGGACCTCAGGGGTTGGATATCGATGTCGTGCTCGATCTTCCGGTCGGTCGGCGACTGCAGGACCAGGCGTTCGTACCCAACGGCTTCGTGCTCGCATCGGACTCCCTGCTGATGGTGCCCGCCGTTGGCTCGCTGCTGTGGACAGCCTCAAGCGCGGCAGTCGGCGACGAACTCGACCTACACGTCACCGTGACTCACCTCCTGCCCGGTTCGGCCAGCCCCACCGGCGGTGCCGTAGTGCTGGCCGCGTCGGTGGGGCTGCCCGAGTCAACCGGTACGTTGAAACTGGCCGGTAGGAATCCAGCGAATGCGCCGCTGATCGACAGCAACTACCTGGGCACCGGTCGGGACGCCCGCAGAATGCTCGAGGCATTCAAGCTTGGTAGGGAGATCACCCGTCAGCCAGCCTTCGCGCGGTTTACCGCCGGCAAATTGATGCCCGGGGATTCCGTCCGCGACGACGACCTTGCCCGATATGTGTTCCACAATCTGGCGGTCTACGGCCATCCGACCTCACCGTGATCATGCTGGCTGAACGGATCTTCGACCGGGCCCACGGCGGATCGTCACGTTTCACGCGGCTTGCCGGGTAGGTACGACGCAGGGTTGGCGCCAGCTGGAGGCCGACGTCGGCCGATTGCTTGGCATCCCGGCGGCAGTGGCTACCGGGCCCGATACCGATGAACGATTGCGGCACCCAGCAAAGCAACCTCGTCGAATGACTCGTCGTCCGCCCCACGGCCCACTCAAAGTCGTGACCGCACCGGCATCGTCGATCACGCCCGCACTCCGCTGTCCCGCGAGCGAATCCTGGGCGCGGCCCTGCGCTACAGGCTTCTTGTATTGAATTCCGCAGAAACATTTGGTGAGTTCCGGGTGCCCGGTCGAATGTTCATGTCGAGTTCGGTTCGAAGTGGCTGAAACGGTTGGACGTCGTGGGCGAAGCGATTTGAGATTGTCCTATGAATCGTCATTTCGTGCGCCGCGGCCTCGCGGCGACAACACTCATCGGCGGGTTGAGCAGTGCCGGATTCATCGGCGCCGGCCACGCCTCCGCCTCCTCGCAGAACACGTCGTCGGCACCGGTCGCTCCGGCGACACCCCCGATTGGGACCCTCACTCAGGTGAACACCGGCCTCCGCCGCCCGGCCGGAGTATCCGCGTTCAACGGCACCGTGTACATGTCGAACACCAGCCGAAACCAGGTGACCGCGCAGAACACGCAGACGGGCGTGTCAGCGCCGGTGGCGGGGCTTTTCACGGGGGTCGGCGAGAGCGGGGATGGTGGTCCGGCGACCGCTGCCACCTTGACCGGGCCGACGGGCACCGCCGAGGATGCGGCCGGCAACGTCTACATTGCCGATACCCATGACAACGTTGTCCGCAAGGTCGACGTGTCCAGCGGGATCATCACCCGCTTCGCCGGAACAGGCGCGGCCGGTCACGGAGGACTGGGCCGGGCGACTCACGCGAAGCTGGACGAGCCGCAGGGCGTGGCGGTCAACGCGGCGGGTGACGTGTTCGTCGCCGACACCCTGAACAACCGGGTGGACGAGGTACTGCCCAACGGTCTCATCGTCGCCTTCGCCGGCAACGGCAAGCCCGGCTACAGGGGTGATGGCCACAAGGCGAAGGGAGCCGAGCTCACTGAGCCGACCGCAGTGGCCGTAGATGCTGCAGGCAACGTGTACATCGCGGACGCGTCCAACAATGTCGTCCGGCGCGTCGCCGCCACCACCGGGGTCATCACCACGGTAGCGGGCGATTTCGCGGCCGATCAGGCGAACGACGGCCTGGGTGGTTTCAGCGGCGACGGCGGCCCGGCGACCTCCGCCCAGCTGAGCGACCCGCAAGGAGTGGCCCTGGACTCAGCGGGCGACCTGTTCATCGCCGACCGGTTGAACAACGCGATCCGGGAAGTCACCCCCAACGGCAACATTTTCACCGTGGTCAGCCAGGCAGGCGCCGATGGCGCGATCCCGATAGCCGGTGCCGAGACCAACGGACCGGCGACGGCCTCCAAGCTCAATGGCCCCACCGCGGTGGCCGTCGATAACTCCACCGGCACGCTGTGGATCGCGGATACCTCCAACAGCCGGATTTCCCAGGTCACCGGCCTGGCCCATTCCGGGGACGCTCCCGGCCCGGTCGCGCGGTGACCTCCAGCGTCATGCGTCGCTACGCCTACGAGAGATAAAGGATCAATTCGTGACTGAAGAACGCAACGATACGTTCGCTTCCAAGCCGTGGCATGCCAAGATCTCGCGCCGCGGCTTCATCGGCGGCGGACTCGCCGTGGCCGGCGCCGCCGGGTTTGCCGGCTTCCTGCCCGACAGCCTGCTGCAGGCCGCCGCCGCGTCGCCCGCCACTCATAAAGGCAGCTTCAACCTGAGCCAGGTCAAGCACCTGGTGTTCTTGATGATGGAAAATCGGAGCTTCGACCATTACTACGGGGCGTACCCAGGTGTGGCGGGTTTCTCCGATCACCACGCCATCCGCCTGGCGAATGGGAACTCGGTGTTCCAGCAGCCCGATCCCAGCAACCCCGACGGCTACCTGGAGCCGTTCCACCTCGACACGGTCAACACTGGGGCGACCACCGTAAACTCACTCAGCCACGCCTGGGAAGATCAGCACGCCTCGTGGAATCTGGGGGCGATGGACGGCTGGCTGGCCGCCCATATGGCGCAGAATGGCCCGGTTACGGGGCAGTACACGATGGGCTACTACACCCGCGATGATCTCCCATTTCACTGGGCGCTGGCCGATAACTTCACCCTTGGCGACCAGTACCATTGCGCGGTGCTCGGTCCCACGAGCCCCAACCGGATCTTCTGGCAGAACGGCACCAACGATCCCCAGGGTCTCGGCGGTGGCCCCATCCTCGATACGGCAACCATTCCCGTCCAAACGTACGAGAGCGGGGCGGCGACGCTCTTCAAGGCCGGGATCAGTTTCAAGTGGTACGGCGTTTCCCCGGGGGACAACGAGGGCACGTGGCCGCGTTTCGCGGACGTCATGAACGGCCCGCCGGCCTTGAGCCGTCCGGCAATGGGAGTCGGGACTCTCTTCGGAGACGGCACTCCAGGGGGCATCGGCGATCCGGCCAACCCCACGATGGCGACCGACCCGGCTCATCCTTTCGAGGAGGACTGCGCGAACGGGGTTCTGCCCGACGTGTCGTTCCTTTACCCGGGCAACAACCAGGAGCACCCGTCCAACACCCCGCCGCAGTCCGCCCTCGGTGCCCAAGGCATCGCCCAGAAGCTCGACGCCCTGGCGTCCAACGAGGAGCTCTGGAATACGACGGTGTTCGTTCTCGTATACGACGAGAACGATGGGTTTTTCGACCACGTCGTGCCGCCCACACCGAAGAAAGCTGATTTCCCTGAGGAGTTCGTGACAAAACTGTCTTCACAGGGCACTGGAACCATCGGTGGCGGTTGGCCGGTCGGCGCTGGCTTCCGTGTGCCGTGCACCATTATTTCGCCTTGGACAGTCGGCGGGAACATCTTCTCCGAGGTATCGGACCATACCTCCTGCCTGCGGCTCATCGAGTCGGTCGCCACGGCCGGGGGTCTATCGGGCCGCGGGCCGGTTACATTCCCCAACATCAGCCGCTGGCGGCGCCAGACCTTCGGTGACCTTACCGGCGCTCTCGGTCCCGGTAAGCCGAAGCCGGCGCCGACGAGCCCCGAATTCGACCCCGCCGTCCGCGCCGCCTTCGTGACGGCCCGCACCGACTCAGCCCAACTGCCGCTGCCCCCCATCCCCGGGCGGGACCAGACCATGCCAGTCCAGCCGAAGAAGTAGCCGTCCTTGGTCCTTGTCGATGACAATGAAATGGTTGCATCAAGCTGGTCCTAGCGAGGCCGACGCATATATGCGTGCTCGCCAGACTATGCAATTGTTGCTGCCGCGCTCATCGGCGAGCACGACGAGCGAAGACGGCACTTGACTAACTCATGACCCAGACGTCGCAGGTTCAATCCCTGCGCCGCTACCACACGGAAAGGCCCTCAACCACACAGGTCGAGGGCCTTTCTGCTGGCTCGTGGACGGATACGTGGTTAGGCCTATCGCTCAGCTGTTGAGCATCCAGCGCAGCGTGTCCTGGATCTTCACGTCCCAGTACCGCCAATCGTGGTCGCCGCTGCTCAGCTCGGAAGTGAGGTCAATGCCCTTGCGCTGCGCGGTGTCGATGAATTTCCGGTTGCCCTCAACCAGGCCGTCCTCGGTGCCACACCACAGATAGAGCCGGGGCAGCCGCTCGCCGGCCCGCTCCAGCAGGGCGATGAGGTCGTCGTCGGTGCCGGTGATGTCACCGGGCCCGAATACCTTCGGCAGCACATCGGTCGCGCCGGCGCGCCGATGCAGGGCGGCGATGTCCAGCGCCCCGGACAGGCTTGCGGCCGCGGCGAACCGGTCCGGCTGGCGCAGTGCGAGCTTGAACGCCCCGTAGCCGCCCATCGACAGGCCCGCGACGTAGGTGTCCTCGGGCCGCTGTGACACCCGGAAGAGCTTGTGCACCAGGGCCGGCAGCTCCTCGGAGATGAACTGCCAATAGCGGTTGCCGTTCACCTCGTCGCTGTAGAAGCTGCGATGCACCTGCGGCATCACCACGGCCAAACCCAGCGGCGCCACGTACCGCTCGATCGAGGTGCGGCGCAGCCAGATCGTGTCGTCGTCGGACAGGCCGTGCAGCAGATAGAGCACGGGCGGCTCATCGCCGCCTGCTTTACCGGTCATGCCGATCTGATGCGTCGTCTCCTGCGGCAGGATCACCGTCATTGACGTGCTCAGCTCGAGCGCTTCGGAAAAGAAATCGCAACGCAACAGTGCCACGGTGTGTCCCTCCGGCGAGGTCTCGGCTCCGCGGCAAGCCTAACCGGTCCACAACGGCAGGTCCGTGATCGTCGTAGGTACGCCGAGGCCGGACCCGGTCGGTAGGTCGTGGCTGGGCGAACCGACACCAGGCGTGCTTCGGCGTTCGCGGGCGGCCGGCCTGAGCCGATCGGCGGGTCAACCGACGCCCGGTTGCATCAGGCCATTATGATGCAACCGACGGTCATGCGGATGACCTGGGGGCAGAGCCAGGTCATAGGCGATCAGGCCGAGGAGGCTCGTCCTAGATGAAATTTGCTCGCTATGGCGCTTTGATTGCCGTTCTGGTGTTCGTGATTGTCGGTATCGCGACCGGCTCGCGGACCCGATCCGGTGGCGGCGGTGGGCATGTCAAGGGTTCGTTCAAGTTGGGTCTGATTACCAAGACGAACTCCAACCCCTACTTCGTCTCGATGCTGGCCTCGGCGAAGGCGGAGGCCAAAGCCAAGAACGTCCAACTGCTGTCGGCCGCCGGCAAGCTCGACGGTGACAACCAGAGCCAGGTCGACGCCGTGGAGAACATGATCGCGGCCGGGGTCAAGGCCATCATGATCGTGCCGAACGATTCGACCGGCATCATTCCGGCCCTGCAAGAGGCGCAGAAACACGGCATTTACATCGTCGATCTGGACACGCAGACCACCGGCAACAAAGGCGTGGATGTCACCTATGCCACCGATAACTTCCAGGCCGGAGTGCAGCAGGGAAAATACGTCAAGGCGGCGCTCGGTTCGAAGAAGCCACGGATCGCGATGCTGGATCTGGAGCTGGGGAATCAGACCGGCGATCAACGGCACAACGGATTCCTGCAGGGCATGGGAATCAAGGACAACAGCCCGGACATCTCCGGGCGAGGCAATACGAATGGTGATCAGGGGCAGGGGCAGAGCATTCTGGAAAACCTGCTGCAGAAGGATTCGAAGATCAACGCTGTGTATTCGATCAACGAGGCGGCGGCGATGGGCGGGGCGACCGCGATCAAGGAGGCCGGCAAGAGCAGTGCCATCGTGCTCGGCGCCATCGATGGCGGGTGCAGCACCCTGCCGTCGGTCAAGGCCGGCTCGCCCGCCGCGACCGTGATGCAGTTTCCCGGCAAGATGGCGAAGCTCGGCATCGATACCTCGGTCGCCTACATTCGCAACGGCGTGAAACCCAAGGTCCCGTCGGCCGGATTTATCGACACCGGAGAACAGTTGATCACCGACAAACCTATAAAAGGGCTACCGTCGCAGAACACCGACTGGGGTCTGCAGCATTGCTGGGGTGGTAAGTCATGACCGCCGCCGAGGCGACCCGCTCGCGGAGCACGACCCGGCTGATCGACCTGACCGACCTGGTCTTTCGTACCCCGGTCCTGGGGCCATTGGCCGCGCTGCTCATCGCGGTGATGGTTTTCGCGTTGACCACCGACACGTTCTTCACCGTCGATAACCTGTCGCTGGTGTTGCAGCAGTCGGTGGTGGTCGGCACGCTCGCTCTCGGGCAGACCCTCATCATTCTCACCGCGGGCATCGACCTGGCCAATGGCTCGATCATGGTGATCGGCACCCTGGTCATCGCCAAAGAGGCCGGCCACACCCATGCCTCGCAGGTCGGTCTGCTGGTGATCGGCACGCTGATATGCGGCCTGCTCGGCGCGATCAATGGGATGTTGGTGTCCCGGCTGAAATTGCCGCCGTTCATCGTGACGCTCGGTGCTTTGACGGTCCTTCAGGCGGTCGCGCGGCTCTACACGACCCAGACCCTCGTGGCTCCCGGCGGTCCGCTGACGTTCCTGTCCGGTGGCTATTTTCTGTACGGAAAATTCCAGGTCACCTATGGGGTCGTGCTGGTGCTGCTCACCGCCGGCGTGCTGCACTACTCGCTGACTCGTACGGCATGGGGCCGGCACGTCTATGCGGTCGGCAATGATCCGGAGGCGGCCAAGCGTACGGGTATTGCCGTTCAGCCGGTACTGATTTCGGTGTACGTGCTGGCGGGGCTGCTGTATGCGCTGGCCGCGTGGCAGTCGTTCGGTCGGAGCCCGGCCACGTCGGCGAATGCGTTTCCCACCGCCAACCTGGACACGATCACCGCGGTGGTTATTGGCGGGACCAGCCTGTTCGGTGGCCGCGGCACGGTGTTGGGTAGCTATATCGGCGCCCTGATCGTGCTGGTATTGCAGTCGGGCCTGACCCAGGCCGGAATCGATCCGCTCTATCAGTCGGTGGCCACCGGTATCCTGGTTATCCTCGCTGTTGCCGTCGATCAGGTCACCCGACGGAGGTCGACCCGATGAGCACTCCAATCCTGCAGGCTCGCAATATCGTCAAGAAATACGGCCATGTCACGGCGATCCGTGGCGCCGATTTCGATCTCGAGGCCGGCGAGGTGCTGGCCGTGGTCGGCGATAACGGGGCCGGGAAATCGACTCTGATCAAGGTGTTGTCCGGGGACGTGATTCCGGATTCCGGCGAGGTGTTGCTGGACGGCAAGCAGGTGAATTTCAAGAGCCCGGCCGATGCGCAGGGCGCCGGTATCGAAACCGTCTACCAGGATCTCGCGGTAGCGCCGTCATTGGATATCGCGACCAACCTCTTCCTGGGGCGGGAGATCCGCAAACCGGGCCTGCGGGGCAAGGTCTTCCGGTCGTTGGACATTACGAAAATGCAGGACGAGGCGCGCAACTACCTCGATCAGCTCGGCATCATGACCGTCCAGTCGATTACCCAGCCGGTGGAGAGCCTGTCCGGTGGTCAGCGCCAGAGCGTCGCGGTGGCCCGAGCCGCCGCGTTCGGCAGCAAGGTCGTCATCATGGATGAGCCGACGGCCGCGCTGGGCGTGCGCGAGTCCGGCCAGGTGGTCCAACTGATTCGGCGGATCCGCGACCGCGGCGTTCCGGTGGTGGTGATCAGCCACAACATGCCGATCGTGTTCGATGTCGCCGACCGGATTCACATTCACCGACTCGGTCAGCGGGCTGCCGTCGTCCGGCCCGCCGATGTCAGCATGAATGACGTGGTGGGCATCATGACCGGCGCAATAGAAGCGCCGAGCTGACCGCGGGCTCACATCCTGCTCCGCAAATCTCGTGGCTGATCGGTCGACGCGGCACTAGCATCATCGGGGAGTTCCTCACCGTCCGATTGGAGCAGTGTGAGCAACGAACACGCCTCTGCGCTGGCCGCATCACCGCTGGTGGCGCAACCGATTCTCAGCTCCGCGATCCGTGCCCTCGACCGCCTTTCCGAACTCGGTGAACCGGTCGACGCCGGACTCCGAGACGCGGTGGCCGCGCTCGAGGAAGGCTTGTCCGGTGATCTCGCCGATGCACTGCGGAAGCTGCTGGCCCCGCACCTGCTGCTGGAGTTCCGGGTCGGGCCGCGGGGTCCGGAGACCGTCGAACAGGCCGGCGGCCCGGCCCGCCTGATCCAGGGCGGCTGGCGCAGCTTCCTGATCTGCGCGAACAATCCGGGCGCCGTCGAGTCGACCTTCGCGGTCGAGGGTGGCGGGAGCGGCCTCGCGAACGGCATGGTCACCCGCCCGTACCTGCCGGACCGGGTAGAGCACGCCTCGACGATCCGCGACAAATGGTGGTACGAGCTACGGCTCGACGACGCGGGCACGCTGTCGGGCCGCGAGTTGGAGTTCTACGTCCTCAGCCTCTACAGCCGCGATGCCGGCCGGCGAGCCGCTCCGATCGCCATCGCCCGGAGTCAGGGCGCGGCTGTGGACGGCGACCGCCGGGGCGACAGCTGGGAGCAGACCCAGCAGCGCCGACTGTCGACCTCAGGTGTGGCCCGGACCGAGATCCAGCTCGACGCGGTGCCGGCGCGCGACGTCGTCCTCGATGTCCAGGACAGCGACGGGCGCACGTGCGTGGCCTCGATCGTCGTCCGCGACCAGCTCGGCCGGGTCTACCCGTCCCGTGGGCTCCGACTGGCGCCCGACATGTTCTTCCAGGATCAGGTGTACCGCGCGACCGGTGAGATCATCCGGCTGCCCGCCGGCGGGTACGACGTCACGGCCTGGCGGGGACCGGAGTATCGGCCGGTGACGACCCGGTTCGAGGTCGACTCGGCGGATGCCGCGCCGCTGGTCGTGCGCCTGGATCGCTGGATCGACCCCGCCGCGCACGGCTACTACTCGGGCGACCCGCACATCCATGGCGGCGGCTGCTCGCACTACAGCCAGCCCACCGAAGGCGTGACCCCGGAGACGATGATCCGGCATGCCCGCGGCGAGGGGATCTGGGTGTCGAGCGTGCTCACCTGGGGGCCGTGTTACTACTACCAGAAGCAGTTCTTCACCGGTCGCAGTATCAGCCCGGCCGCCGGCCTGGAATTCCCCTCCCACCAGGAGGCGCAGGGCGTCACCTGGGAGCCTCGGGCCACCGACCGCGACGGCGAGAGCGTGCTGCGGTACGACGTCGAGATCTCCGGGTTCCCGTCCAGCCACTCCGGCCACCTGATCCTGCTCGGTCTCACCGACCAGGACTACCCGGGGACCGCGGTGCTGGAGGACTGGCCATCCTGGAACCTGCCGATCCACCGCTGGGCTCAGGAGCAGGGCGCGCTGACCGGGTTCGCCCACTGCGGCCTCGGCATGGCCACGCCCGCGCGTGATCTGCCCAACTTCGACATCCCGCCGTTCACCTCGATCGGGTCCAACGAAATCGTTGTGGACGTGCCGCACGGCGCGGCGGACTTCATCGCCGGCGCCGAGTTCGGGATTGCGGCGGAGATGAACGTCTGGTACCACCTGCTCAACGCCGGCTTCCGGACCCTGATGTTGGGCGAGACCGACTTCCCGTGCGTCTCGGACGAGCGGCCCGGGATCGGCCGTACGTACGTGTCGCTGCCGGAAGCGCCGGCCGGTGACCGCGCGCTCGAGGCCTGGATCGACGGGCTGCGGACGCGGGCCTCCTACTTCGGGGACGGCCGGAGCCATGCGTTCGACCTGGCCCTCGACGGCGACCCGTCTCGCGAACAGCGCCGGGCCGAGCCGGGCCCGGTGCGGCTGACGGCGACCGTGGCCGCGCTGCTGCCGGAGCGTCGGCCCGAGCCCACGGTCGCGGGCTTCGACTATGACCTCGCCCCGGCCGACCTGTCCGTTCCCAGCGACGGCTCCAGCGACTGGGATGCATCCGCCTGGCACCTGGAATGGGCCCGGCTCGGCGAGTCGCGCTCAGTCACGGCGGAGGTGATCGTCAACGGCGACCCGGTCGCGACCCGAGAGATCGTCGCCGACGGATCCGAGCAGGACCTCGTCGTGGACCTCGACCTGGACCGTTCCTCATGGGTCGCGCTGCGGCTGCTGCCCAGCCTGCACTCGCAGCCGATCTTCGTGGAGGTCGGCGACCGCCCCATCCGCGCCTCGCGCCGCAGCGCACAGTGGCTGCACGACTGCGTCGACAAATTGTGGGAGGTCAAGCACGGCTTCATCCGGCCGGCCGAGCGGGCCGAGGCGCGGGCCGCGTACGACCAGGCGCAGGCCGTGTACGCGGCCCGCCGCGACGAGAGCGAGGTCGACTGATGTCGTGTGAACCCGGCTGCGCCTGCTGCACCCCGGCCGAGACGGACGCTGCCTTCGTCGTCACGATCAACCCCGAGGGACGGGTGGAGGCGCACCGTACCGACGTCGAGGTCGATGCGCTGCGGCCGGGCGAATGGGCGACCATCGCAGTCGCCGTCGTCAATCAGGGCTACGTGACCGGCCCGCTGCAATTGCGCTGGTCGAGCGTGCCCGGTGTCGAGGTCGATGCCCCGGATGCTCAGCTCACCGGCGCACCGAGACAGGACACCGAATTTCGCGTCCGCTTCACTGAACCGGCCGCCGCTGATCTCACGCTCCGGTTCTGGGCTCTCGGCACGCTCGGCGGCCTCGCGAACAAGAACACCTCGTACCTGTACCTCCGCTGCCCGGTGATCAATGCGGCTTAACCCCTCCACGGTTGGTGGATGCAGCGCCGCTTCGACGCGCGACTGCGCGCTGCGCCGGCGGAGGCGACGCGGCACATGGTCAATAACGACGGCCACCGTGTCGCGTTCTATGTCACGGCCGGTCAGCTTCCCGCCATCGTGCTGGATTCTGGCGGCGGCGAAGACCACACGGAATGGAACGGCATCGTTCCCAGGCTCCATGCGGCCACGGGCCGCGAGATCATCGCGTATGACCGCGCCGGGATCGGCAGCAGCCAGGATGGGCCCGGTCCGTGGAACGTGCATGACGCCGTGAGCGATCTGCGAACGGGCCTCCGTACGCTCGGTGTCACCGCCGTTCTACACCGACGCGGAGATCGCCCAGCGTTCCCGCCACCGTCATCGTCTCGGCGAAGACGCCCTTTGACGGTTCGCCCGAGGATGCTCAGCGGTGGCGGCAAGCCGCTGCCTCGTTCGCCGCGGCCGCGTCCAACCGGACGCTCGTCACCGCCGCGGGAAGCTCCCATGAGGTTCCCAAGAACCGTCCGGACCTCGTGCTCACCGAGATCGAGAAAATGACAGCCGCCAACGGGTAGGGCTGCCCGGACTGGCATGTTCGTGGGCCGATTCCGGTCGTGTCTCCCACGTTTCTCGACTTGCCGTTCAGAATGGCCGTAGTCGATGGCCGGTGATCGCGGCGCTGTACGCCGCGGCGGAACGGAGGATTCATCATGACGACAACCACGGAGCGTGTGTTGCCTGACTCCGACGTCGAGTCGTTCTGGGATCGCGGTTACCTGCGGGTTCGGCAGGTGTTCACGCCCGGGGAGACGGCCGAACTCCGGACCGAGCTCGACCGGCTGATCAGCGAATGGGCCAACCCGGATTCGGCCTGGACCGGCCCGTGGCGGCAGGCCTACATGGACGAGAAGACCGAGCGGGCCGGCAAGTTCGCCGGTATGCACGACCTGCAGTTCTACTCCTCGACCTGGGCGCACGCCGTCATTCATCCGCGCCTCGTCCAGGTGCTGGTCGACCTGCTCGGACCGGACGTGGAGCTGCACCACACGACGATGCACGTCAAACGGCCCGAGACCGGGATGCCCTTCCCCATGCACCAGGATCACCCGTTCTACATGCACGACGACGGTCGCTACATCGACGTGCTCGTGCACCTGGACGACACGAACAGCAACAACGGTGAGATCAGGTTCCTGGAAGGCTCGCACCGCGACGGTCCGCTGCAGCACATCACCGAGACCGACGAGGGACCGTGCTCACCGCACCTGCCGACCGACCAGTACCGGCTGGCCGACACGGTGGCCGTCCCGGCCGAGGCCGGTGATGTCGTACTCATGACCATCAACACCGTCCATGGCTCCGATATCAACCGATCCGCGGAGCCAAGACGACTGGTACGCATGGGATACCGGCACCCGCACAACCGGCAGAGCGACGGTCAGTCGCTCGGGCGGCCCGGCTTCATCGTGGCCGGCCACCGCGAGCGACGCGAGGGAGACGAGGCCTTCCCGACCGGCTGACTGTGATCCATCCCCCGGAGTGTCAGCGGTGCTCCGCGGGCGCAGCTGGCCGGGTACGGTCAATGGGCACCGTCCGACGCACCAGGTTCTGAGAGTCTGGCGGTACCCGATTGATCGACGAATAGGATATTCAGATGAAGTTCGGCTTCAGCTCGTACAGCTTCCATCAGCGGCTCAGCACCGGGGCGATGACTCTCTTCGATGTGATCGACTGGATCGCTGACAGCGAAGGCGAGCACCTCGAGCTGGCCGCGGTCTATCCGGGCCCGGACAGTCCGGTGCCCAATGCTGACTCGGATCCGGCGTTCGTCGAGAAGATCGTCGAGCACGCGGGCAACCGCGGGGTGACGCTGTCCAATCTGGCGGTCGGCGCGAGCTTCCTCGGTGACGACGCCGAGATCGCGGCCGAGGTGGAGCGGACCAAGGCCCATGTTGATCTTGCCGAGAGGCTCGGCATCCGGTTGATGCGGCATGACGTGGTCCGACATGCCGCGATCGAGGGTGACGACACGCCGGCGTTCGAGGCCGCGCTGCCGAAGATCGTCAAGGCCAGCAAGGAGATCGCGCAGTACGCGGCGACCAAGGGTGTCACCACCAGCCTGGAGAACCACGGCTTCTTCGTCCAAAGTAGCGACCGGGTGCGCCGGATCGTGCACGCCGTTGACGAGCAGAACTTCAAGACCACATTGGACATCGGGAACTTCCTCTGCGTCGACGAGGACCCGACGGCCGCTGTCCCGGCCAACCTGCCGTACGCGATGATCGTTCATTTCAAGGACTTCTACGTCCGGCCGGCCAACCACAACCCGGGCGAGGGCTGGTTCCGCAGCAAGGGCGGCAAATACCTGCGCGGCGCGATCGTCGGCAATGGCGACCTGGACACCTGGAGTGTCGCGAAGTCGATCAAGAAATCCGGCTATGACGGTTTCGCCTCGATCGAATTCGAGGGTCACGAGGACTGCCTGATCGGTTGCAGCCGCGGCATCGCCAATGCGAAGCGCATCTACGACGAATCCTGACCGACGAATCCTGACCGACGAATCCTGACACCAGAACTGATCACTCAAGAGGAGACTCATGCCGCAGGTCAAGATCGGCGTTGTCGGTGTCGGCAGCATCGCCAACTGTCATCTCAAGGCATACCAGGGCAACCCGCGGGCCGAGGTGGTCGCGGTCTGCGACATCAACGCCGATCGGGCCACCGCGGTGGCCGAGCGGTGGGGAGCCAGTCGCTCCTATAGCGACCCGGCGGAATTGTTCGCCGATGCCGACATCGACGCGGTGAGCATCTGCACCTGGAACAACACCCACGCCGAACTGGCCGCCGCCGCGGTCGAAGCCGGCAAGCACGTCCTGGTGGAAAAGCCGATGAGCCGCACCTACGCGGAGGCACAGCGGCTGGAGGATGTGGTGAAGGCGCACGACCGGATCCTGCAGGTCGGTTTCGTCCGACGGCACTCCCAGAACTCCCGGGTGCTGAAGTCGTTCATCGATGCCGGCGATCTGGGCGAGATCTACTACGCCAAGGCCAGCTGCATTCGGCGGATGGGCAACCCGGGTGGCTGGTTCGCCAACAAGGCGATCTCCGGAGGCGGCCCGTTGATCGACATTGGCGTGCACGTGATCGACCTGTGCTGGTACCTGATGGGGACGCCGCGCGTGATTTCGGTCAGCGCCAACACGTACGAGAAGCTGGGCAATCGATCGAACGTCACCACCCTGCCGCGATACCAGGTGGCCGACTACGACCCGACCAAGAATGACGTCGAGGACATGGCCAATGCCCTGATCCGGTTCGACAACGGCGCATCGTTGCTTATGGATACATCGTTCTCCCTGCACGCCACGGAGGAGTCGCTCAACGTCTCGGTGTACGGGGACAAGGGCGGCGCGAATCTTGAGCCGAAACTTCAGATCGCGTCCGAGAAGTACCAGACGATCGTGAACATGACGCCGCAGATCGGGTTCGACACCTTCGATCTCGACGACGGTTTTAACCATGAGATCGAGAACTTCGTCGCCGCCTGCCTGGGCGAGGCCGAGAGCATCGCGCCGGTCTGGCACGGCGCGGAGATCATGAAAATCCTGGAGGGCGTCTACACCTCAGCCGCCCAGGGCAAGGAAATCCAGGTCTAGCGCGGCCGCTGCGAAGGGGCCCGACGCACAAGAGGTCGGGCCCCGACGGCTCAGCGGCGGTAGGCGCGGGCCTGCATTTCGAACATCTCGGCGTAGCCCTTATTGTTCGCCAGCAATTCCTCGTGGGTGCCGAATTCGACGATCCGGCCACCGTCCACGACGACGATCAGATCGGCCATTCGCACGGTCGAAAAGCGGTGGGAAACAAGGACTGTGATGCCTCCGGTCTCCCGGGCGGCCGCCCGCGACAGTGCGGCGAACTGGTCGTACAGCCGGTGTTCGGCCTCGGGATCGAGGGCAGCGGTCGGCTCGTCGAGCAGGAGCAGGAGCGGCCGGTCGCGCATGAATCCGCGGGCCAGGGCCAGCCGCTGCCATTGCCCGCCGGAAAGCTCGACGCCGTCGGTGAAACGCTTCCCCAGCTGGGTTTTCAACCCTTCCGGCAGCTGCGCCACAACGCCGCTGGCGCCGCCCCGGTCGATCGCGGTCCGTAATGTGGGCTCGTCGTCGATGCGGGCCAGGTGACCGATGCCGACGGTCCGCCCGGCCGTGAATTCGAACTTGACGAAATCCTGGAATGCTGCCGCCGTACGTCGGCGCCAATCCTCCGGCGAAATCTCCCGCAGGTCGACGCCGTCGACGAGGACCGTGCCGGCCGTCGGGTCGTACAGCCGCCCGAGCAGTTTGACCAGGGTCGACTTTCCCGCGCCGTTCTCGCCGACCAGGGCGACGCTGCATCCGGCTGGAAGGAACAGGTTGACGTCGGCGAGCACGTGTCGATCGGCGCTGGGGTAGCGGAAACTCACGTCGCGCAGCTCAATCCCATGGGTCAGCCGTTCCGGGGCCGGGCGCGTCGCCGCCTCCCAGCTGCGCTGCCCGGCGTAGTGACGCAGCCAGGCATAGAGACCGAAGGTACGCACCGTCTCGCCGATATTGCGGGTCAGCTCGGCCACCCCGCCCGCGGTCTGCTCGATCCGGCTGCCCAGCAGCACGACCATCGCGATCCCGCCCGGTTTGATCGCGCCGTGCCGAGCCTGCACGGCAACGTACGCGATCGCCGCGATGTACGCAGCGCCGAAGAGCAGCCTTGAGCAGACCTCCAGCCGGGCGCCCTTCCCGACGGCGACAGCACGCGTGCTCTCGATATTGCCGTAGGCCTCATCGAGCCGCTGCAGGAGTACCTGACGTAGCCCGAAAACGCGGATCTCCACGGCGTTCGTCGAGGATTTCACCTGGTCCTGCAGGCGATGGGCCAGCCGATTCTCCTGCATCGTGGCTTTGATCGCGTTCCATTTGAGCCGGCTGTCGATGAAACCGGTGACCACGCGCACCGCACCGACGGCGAACAGAAGTACGAGCCAGGGGCTGACCGTGACCAGCAGCGTCACGATCGTGGCTGCATTCACCGCGATCATGACGAAATACAGCAATTCCACGATCGCGAAGGACATGCGGTAGACCTCGCGGTGCAGCAGCTCGATGCGGTCGGCCACCTGCGGATTCTCGTGGTGCTCGATTCCAGGAATGCCGCCGATAATGCGCATCAGATCGCCGTGAACGTAGCTGTTCGCCTTGTAGAGAACGGTGGAGGAAATCGGCTCGTCGATAGTGAGCAGCACCATGTTCGCGGCGGCGGTCGCCGCCAGCAGGGCAATTCCGGCGATCAATGTACCGCGGTCGTGTTCGATGATCGCGTTCACCGCGAGGCTGATGCCCAACGCCTGCAGCGGTGCGGTGACACCCTGCAGAATGCCCAACACCAATGCGGTCGAAGCGAGGATCGGCGCGGCCTTGAAACCGGTCGTAAGCCAGAGCCAGAAGCCACGTACCTGCTCGGGAATCACGGCTGGTCCACCTCGATATAACGGCTGGCCTGCAACGCGAACATGGTGGCGTAATGCCCGCCCGATGCGATCAGGTCCTGGTGCCGACCCGATTCCAGGATCCGCCCGTCACCCAGGACGCAGATCCGGTCGGCATCGCGTACGACCGAGAACCGATGCGAGATGATCACCGACGCGATGCCTGCGGTGAGCTCCAGATATCGGTCCACGAGCGCCGCCTCGGATCGCACGTCCAGCGCCGCGGCCGGCTCGTCCAGCACCAGTACCGAAGCGCCGGCGTCCACGGCCCGCAGCGCGCGGGCCAGGGCTATGCGCTGCCATTCGCCGCCGGAGAGGTCGACCCCGCCGTCGTACGACTTGTCCAGCCGGGTATCCCATCCGGCGGGCAGCCGGTCGATGACATCGCGCGCACCGGCCCGTGCGACCGCGGTGTCGATGAAGGCATCATCCTCGGTCGCGTTCGCAACGGCGCCGAAGCTGACGTTGTCGCGAGCCGAAAGCGGCAGTTGCAGGAAATCCTGGACGATGGTCGCAATCCGGCGCTGCCAGCTCGCCAGCGAATCCCCATCGATGGCGGCCAGATCGACCCCGTCCACCAGAATGCGCCCGCCCGTCGGGGCATACACGCCGGCCAGTAATTTCACCAGCGTCGACTTGCCGGCGCCGTTCACCCCGACAATCGCCAGCGCCTCGTGCGCCCCGATCGTCAGATCGAGCCTGGACAGCACGTCCCGATCGGCGCCGGGATAGCGGAAGCTCACGCTCTCGAAGCGGATCTCCTGCTGCGGTGCGCGGGACAGATCGGCGCTGTGACCGGCGGGCTCCGGGTGCCGCTGCTCGATCAGGGCGGGCAGGTTACGCATCTCCCGCAACGCATGCCGGGCGCGGCGCACCTGGGCCGAGGAGCCGGCGGCGAATCCGGATGCCGCGGCCAGCAGCGCCGGAACGGCGGTGGCGAATGCGGTGATGCTCAACTGACCGCGCCACGCCTCCAGCCCGGCCAATGCGATGCCGCCCCCGGTGATCGCGACCGGCAGCAGTGAGGCGACGAGATTCGCTGAGCCGTTCCTGGCCCGCCGGCGTGCGATCGGGCGCAGCGCGTCGGCCATCCACCTCTGCTGGGCTCGAAACAGCCAGCGGTTCAACCCGAAGATGCGGATCTCCTTGGCCGCGTGCAGCACGGTGAGGTCGAACAGGTAGGTCGCGTGTCGCTGCTGCTCCGTCCGGCCGTGCCAGACCTCGATCTCGGCCTCGATGTAGCGCCGCCACCACCACTCCAGGAACACCGTGCCGGCCAGCATGGCCACCGCGACCCACCAGTGGAAGACGACCGTGAGGACCACCAGCGAGCCGACGAGCGTCAGCCTGCTCGCCAGCTGGAACGACGCCACTGTCGGGCCGACGTCGATCGGGATCTGGATCTCGGTGGTGCAGCGGCCGAACGCGTCCTGCACCTTCGGGTCGTCGATATGCCCCGCCCGCCGTGGCGCCAGCAGCGGGTCGGCAATCTGTGTGACTGCCACCCGGGCCATGTGCGTCTCGAGTCGGGTCATGCAGGCCGCCCGCAGCACCGGCACCGTCGTATCGATCAGGAACACCACGGCCAGCGCGGCGATCAGGCCGACGAAGCGACCAACCGGCCCGCCGTTGCTCAGGCCGTCGGCGGCGCCGACCACCTGCCCGACCAGGACCGTCAGCGCAACCATCGCGAGCGAGTCCAGAACGACCAGCGTCAATAGCACTACGGTCAGCTTCCGTGCCTCGGCATAGCCCCACCGAAACAATTCGAGCAAGCCATCCACCTCCCCCGGCGCGGGAACATTACACCTCAGACCACCGACAGCCGACTCGATTTCCGGCGCAGCGACGCCGCAGCGATGCGGCTTCGATATTAGGAAAGACTACGTTTCGAGGCATTCCACCGGTCCAGCAAACGATTTCGGCAGGCGGACCGGGATTCGGGCATGGCATGGTGGCTGTTCAACATCGGACGATGTGTGTTGTCTGACCGGCCGCACTTCGTCTGCTGGGCCGGGGCGTCATACTTTCGGCGGCGCCGACTGGGGGAGGCATACCCGCAGCACCGTCTCGCCCGGCCGGAGCTCGATGGTGATTTCGCCGTTGTGCTGCTCGACGATGCGGCGGGAGATGTCCAGCCCCAGGCCGGTGCCCTCGCCGACGCCCTTGGTCGTGAAGAAGGGGTCGAACGCGTGGCCCCTCGTCTCCGGAGACATCCCCGGGCCGGTGTCGCCGATCTCCACCACCAGTGTGTGCGCGTTCATCCGGCTCGACACGCGGAGCGTTCCCTGATCGCCCATCGCGTCGAGGGCATTGCCGATCAGGTTGGTCCAGACCTGGTTGAGCTCGGCCGCGAGGGCCTCGATGGGTGGCACATCGTCGCCGTAGTCGCGCACCACGCGCACCTCCGGAGCGATCCGGTGGGCCAGCACCGCCAGCGTGCTGTCGAGGCACTCGGCAACATCGATCCGCTGCATCGACGCCCGATCAAGCTGCGAATACGACCGGACAGCCGCCACCAGATCTGAAATGCGGCGGGTGGATTCTTTGACTTCGCCGAGCAGGATTGCCACCGACATTGTGCTCGCCACCCACTCGAGGCCGGGCCCGAGCCCGGCGTCACCGAGGACCTCGTTCGCCTGCTCACACCAGGCGACGTCCACGTCGGCAGCGGCGAGCGCAGCGCCGATCTCCCATTCGTGCGCGATCTCGTGGCTGGACAGCCAGCTCGCCAGAGCATCCTCGCGGTCCGCAACGGCCAGCGCATCCATCGCGGTGGGTTTGGGGTGGATCTCCCGACGCAACTCCTCCAACGTCGCGAACTGGTCGACGACGATCGAAGCCGCCGCCAGCCGCCGGAAGGCGGACAGCATTCCGTCGCACGCCTCGGCCAGCGCGTCGGCGGCTCTCGTTGCCGCGGCGGCGGGGTTGTTGAGCTCATGGGCAAGCCCCGCGGCCAGTGTGCCCAGGGCGACCAGTGCTTCCTTCTGCCGCGCCATGTTCTCGAAGTTGCGTGCGGACCGGGAGACTCCCTCGGTCAGGATGAGACCGAGTGGAAACCGGCCGGCCCAGATCCTGCGCAACTCCTCGGAGGGCACCCGGAGGGTCCGGCCCTGGCTCGAAGCCCGTCCCGTCGCCAGGTAGACCCCGTGCTCGTCCCAGGCCCTAAACCCGCCGGACCACTGCCCGGACACGCTCATCATTCCGAGCCGGGTCTCCTCACCCCGGACGTGGCGGATCAGCTCGATGCTGCCCTCCAGCAGGACCCACCAGAAATTGGCGTGCTGATTCTCCACAAACAGCACGTCGCCCGGCGCGAAGGTTGTCTCAGCGCCGGCGGCGTACAGCTCGGCCAACTGCGCGTCGTCCAACCCTTCGAACAGGTCGAGTCGGCGCAGATCATCGACGCTCATGACATCATTGCCAGGTGCGGCACTGGCCCCAGATCGTCGCCTGCCATCAGGATCGTCGCCTTGGCCATGAGCTCCCCGTCACCTAACCTGCCGTTCTCGGCGGAGCGTAGAACGTGGCTGCGCGACCGCGCAGGCGTTCGGTTCAACTGCGTACACCGAAACGGTCTCCATTGCCCAACTGGGCACAAGACGTCCCGACGATTCACAGCTCCTGCACAGGGATTGTCGCCGCATCCAACATTATGGTGGGCTGGTCGGCAGCCGAATTCGTCCAGAATTCAGGGAGCATGGTGGATCGAGGCACAACGGCTGAACGTGCGGAGCTGGCCTTCGATTCGGGCGGCCTCTCCAGCGCGCCCCGGGGTCACCCCAGGGCCGTCGCGGTTGCGGCCATTGTGGTGGTCGCGATCATGGTGCGGGCGCAATTTTTCGACTTTCGCTCCGGTGACTACACCGCGTACGTGGGCCAGTGGTATTCGTACATCGCCGCGCACGGCGGATTTCATGCGCTGAAGGACAACTTCGCCAATTACAACGTCCCGTACCTGTATTTGCTGGCTATCCTCACCTACACGCCGGTTTCGGCGCTACTCGGTGTCAAGCTCATCTCGGTGGCGTTCGATCTGGTGCTCGCTTTCTTTGTCTACCGGATTGTCGGGCTGCGTCATCCGGCGACGTGGTGGCCCGTTGTTGCAGGTGCGGTCGTGCTGCTCTTGCCCACCGTCGTCCTGAACAGCTCGATGTGGGGGCAGGCCGACTCGATCTACTCCTCGTTCGGCATCGGCGGCCTGTATTTTCTGTTGCGTCGGCGGCCCTGGCTTGCGATGCTTTTTTTCGGCCTCGCTTTCGCGTTCAAGTTGCAGATCGTCTTCATCTTTCCGCTGCTGCTCCTGCTGGCGCTGCGGCGGTATATTCCATGGCGCGTATTGCCGGTCATTCCGGCCGTGTACGTTGTGCTCGACCTGCCCGCGATCCTGCTTGGCGCGAGCCCGCACGACCTTCTGACTGTCTACTCCGGACAGACCGAGACCTACAGCCAGCTCACCCTGAACGCCCCGAACGTCTATCAATATCTCGGCGACGGCGGTGACGTGCATCTACTCCGGGATGTCGGAATCGTCGTTACCGGGGTCCTCCTGTTGGCACTGATGGTGCCGGTGGTTGTCCGCCGGCTCGCGCTGACCCCGACCCGGATCGTGCTGGCCGCGACCGTCTCGGTTGTCGTCGTGCCGTATTTCCTGCCGTCGATGCACGAGCGGTATTTCTACCTGGCCGATGCCC
This sequence comes from Mycobacteriales bacterium, assembly GCA_036267955.1. Classification (GTDB taxonomy): domain Bacteria; phylum Actinomycetota; class Actinomycetes; order Mycobacteriales; family QHCD01; genus DATAVB01. The sequence continues at coordinate 179,723 of DATAVB010000118.1, forward strand.
TGGTGGTGATTTCCGCGTTCTATGTCCCACGGCGACTCTGGCCGTTGCCGATCCTGGAACAGTTCGCGTCGCTGTTCTCCTATCTGCCATTCCTGCTCATGTCCACTGGCGGTGGGAGGGATCCGGGCGGCTTCGGTGGCGGGGGCCGGGCCGAGGGAGCCCCGGGCCAGGGCGGAGCGGGGTTCCGTCCGCCCGGCGGGACGACGCAGGGAGGGATAGCCGGGCAACGATCCGGTGGTTTCCCGGGCGCGGGCAGCGGGCGCCCGGCCGGTGGTGGAGGCGCGACCGGCGGAGGGTTCGGCGGCATGGCGTCCCACACCGTCATCAGCTTCACCATCCTCAGTACGGTGATGCTGATCGCGGTGCTGTTGGTGGTCGCCATGGCGATCCGGGAATTCCGTACGGCGGTCGCCCCCGAAGCATTGGCCGATACCTGACATCCGGTCTGGTGGGCTCGAGTGCGTCCTGTGCGTGCGGATGGTCATGCCGAGGCGCACCCTGTGTCGGCGACGAGGCCGACGCTGTCGATTCCGGTGACGGCGCAGGCTTCGTCGTTCTCGGGGCGATCCCCGCTGACCCCGATTGAGCCGATCAGCTGCCCATTCGCATCCCGGATGAGGACGCCGCCGCGGGAAGATGCAATGCGCCCATCAGAAATCGCCGCAAGGGCGGCGAAGAAGGCTGGATCGCGGGCTGCGTGGCGCGCGCCGGCTGCGCCGCCCGCGCCCGTGCCGAGGCATCCCCACGCCTTGGCATGGGCGATCTGCGGACGCAGGATCCCGGCGCCATCCTCGCGTTTGACAACTATTGGGTGACCGCCAGGGTCGAGCACTGTGACCGTCAGCGGACGCAGCCCGAGTTCCCGCGCCTTGCTGAGTGCGGCATCCACAATGTCTGACGCCTGCATCAATGACAACATCGAGGTGGATTCCTTCCTGCCGTTGAGCTGACCGCCGGTCAGACGGTCTGACCTGGCTTCTCGAACTGGATCGCGCCGTCGCTCTCGATGACGTCGAACTGATCGGAGGGAATACTTGGCAGTTCGACGGGGGGGAGGCCGATGATGTGCAAAACCATTTCCTCGGTGACCCTGATGTGCAGTTTCTCGCCGGCCTCCGCCTGGATTGCGGCCAGACTCTCGATCCGAGTGCCTTCTACGGTTGCCGCGCCAGATAGTGCGACCACCAGACGCCGGCCAACATCGCTGGTGGAAATCCACTCTGCTCCGGCTCTGATCCTTACCTGTTCGATCCAGAAGCGGCGCTCAGTGAAGGAGCCGATGTATTTGCGCTCAACGTCAGGCACATCTGGCATGGGGATCCAGTTGAAGCGGGCGGGGTCCATGATGATGACGCCGTTGTACCGCGGCCGCGGGAACCTGATCGGCCTGCGCTCGCGACGCCGCTCGCCGTCCGGCCGCCGGGCCGCCGGCCCACGGCCACGACCGGCGGACATGCCCAGGCCCGAGGCGCCGCCGAATTGCAGCACCAGCTGCAACTGCTTCGGGTCGCTGAGCGGGTCGTCCTGGGGGCCGTAGGTCTGCCCCTCCGGGAAATAGCCGATCTCGCCCTCGCGCAGGATGCCCTGCTCACCCAGATTCATGTCGCCCACCAGGGGAAGGCGGATCTGCTCGAACGTGTGCCGGTGCCGGGGCATGTGGAAGTCGCCCTCCTGGCGGCCCAGGATGTAGCGGTAGTTCTCCAGCGATTCGGGCTCACCGCCCATAAGGAGGTAGTTGAAGGCCACCGTGCCCCGCGGGTGGTCCAGGTGAAATGCGGATTCGTCGAATGGTACGACCTTCATATCGGCCCCTCTGCCCTTGTTGAGGTTTCCTGCAGAACCTAACCTACTTGGTAGGTGGTACACAAGATGGATGGTGCGATACACAGGTTCAACCGAGCCAAACGCCAGCGCGGCGCTGGAGCGGTAGGCTGTCGAGATCGCCTACCAGGTAGCTTGAGGAGACGCGAGCCATGCCGATGCCGCAGCCATCCGCGAAGCTGTATCGCGGCCGGGTGGCCGACCAGATCGTGGCCGATCTGCGCGGCCAGATTCTCAGCGGCGCTCTCGCGCATGGGGCCCGGCTGCCGTCCGAGCGTGATCTGGCGGCCCACTACGACGTGAGCGGCCCGACCATCCGTGAGGCGGTGCGGGTGCTGTCTGCCACGGGACTGCTCAGCACCAGAAATGGCAGCCGGACCACCGTCACGGCGAATAGCGACGCCCTGCTCGCGCTGTCCATCTCCTCCGTCGTCCAATTCGAGAAGATGAGTGCCGTCGACGTCCTGGGCCTCTTGGGCGCGCTGAATGCCTATGCAGTCGAGCAGGCCGTTCAGCGGGCATCCGACGAGGACATCGCCGGCCTGCGCGACGCCGCCGAGCAGGCCGCAAAGATCGTCGACGTGCAGTCGGCCGCCACGGCACTCAAACGCTATTTCGTGACCCTCTCCGCGATATCCCACAACCCGCTGCTCGCCGCGCTCGGCCGGTGCATCACTGAGATCCAGATCGGGCTCGCCGTCGAACTCTCCGGTGGCAGCACGGAGGACTGGCGGCGAGTCGCAGGATCCTTACACAAGACGCGGGTAGATATTGTGGAGGCCATCGCGCGGCGGGACTCCGCCCAAGCCGTCGAGCTCGTGCGCGACTACCACCGAAAGGTGATCAAACGCACCCAGTCCTCACCTCGCGCGAAGGAGATGCGAGAGAGCGACCCCGGACTCACTGGCTTCCTGTCGTCGTGGCTGCGGGCCAATACAGGTCCTGACTCACCCAAGCGGACCTAATTGGCTCATCGTGTTCGCGGTGTACGTCGTCGGCGTCGCGACCGGCGTCGTTCTGCTCAGGGCTGCCTCGCACTGTGTGGGCCGAAGCGCATCCTGACACCCGGCGTATTAGATCTGGCCGGCGTAGAAGCCGAGCCGGGCCAGTGGCTCCACCAGTTCGCGTTCCTCGTACGACAGATGCGAGAGCAGCGCGTCGGTGAGAACATCCATTGTGGACTGCAGCTCGGCGAGTCCGTCCGGTTGCTCCACTGTGTCCACGAGGGCACGGTCGACGTCGTCCAATACGCCGTGGATGATCTTGTGTTCATCGACGAGTCGGTCGATGACCGGCCGGAGACCGGGTTCGCTGGCTCGCAGGTGTGGAAAGATCGCGTCGTCCTCGAGCCCGTGGTGCTCGGTGAGGATCCGGCAGTACGAGGCGCAGTAGGCGCCGAGCGTCCAGTTGTTCTGCCGCATGGTCATCTCGTTGATGGCCGATCGGGCCGCGGCGGCGTCGATCGCACCGGAGCGGACCTGCGTGATGAGGTCACGGATCCGGGTGAGCTCGGTGCGCAGCTGGTCATGTACGTCAACGAGGTGCTGCCCGATTGCCCTGCCGCGTTCGCTGTATTCGGTGTCGGCAGGGGAGTCGGGCCGGCTGGGTCTGCTGTCCTCGTCCCAGAGCCGCGTCGGGCTCAGCCGCTCGCCGGTGTCGAGCGTGGGCGGCACGCCGAGGTCAGCATGCGGCGGGATGGTCTCCTCGTGCGACCGCTCGCGGGGCTGTTCCGGCACGTGCCGCTCGGCATCGACCAACTCCCGTACGGCTGGCGCCACCTCGCCGGCGAATCGTTCGAGAGCGGCGGGGTCGTCACCGCCGAGGATGAATGCGCTGATTCCGTCGCGCAGCGCCAATTCGGCGAGCTGCTCGACCCACAGCGTCGAGGGGCCCTGGAGCAGTCCGGCGCCATGGTCGGTGAAGCTGCCGGAGATGTTGAGCATCCGCCGGATATCGGCGGGTGCCCGGCCAGCTGCGATCGCCGCTTCGTCGATGGCGGCATTGCCGGCGGCGAGTTGCTCGGGCTCGAGGTATCCCATTGAGGGCAGCCAGCCGTCGGCGATCTGGCCGGTGAGCGCCAGCATCCGAGGCTTGTACGCGCCGAGCCAGATGCCGATGTCGTGGGCTGGTTCCGGTCCGCGTTTGGCGCCGTGTACGTGGTGGAACCGGCCGTCGACGCGCAGCGGGCCGCGCGCCGTCGTGTCCCAGATGCCGCGGATCACCGCGACGGCCTCCTTGAGCGCCTGCACGGCTTCGGCGGGGCGCAGCCGTTGCCCGCCCATCGCCTCGATCGCGTCCCAGAATGCTCCCGAGCCCAGTCCCAACTCGACCCGGCCGCCACTGAGCTGGTCCAGGCTGGCCGCGCTGCGCGCCACCACGGCGGGCGGGCGCAGCGGCAGGTTGAGTACGTTCGGCGCGATCCGGATCGTGCTCGTGGCCGCCGCAAGGTAGCTCAGCAGCGTCCAGGTGTCGTAGAAGCTGGCCTGGTACGGGTGATCCTGATAGCTGATCAGGTCGAGCCCCACCGCCTCGCACAACTGGGCCAGTGCCACCGTGTTCTGCGGCCGGCCGGCGGCCGGGTTGAGGAACGCGCCGAACATCAGGTCGTGTCCGTAGTCGGGCATGTGTACTCCGTAGCGATCCGTGCGTCTTTGTTGAGTGTTCAACAAGAGAGCCTACAGCGATGTCGACGTCGGCCCAACGTGATGAAGCATGCAACGCCGCCACCATCCGGATCGAAGTCCTGCCGGTCCCGGACATGCTGCGAGTGCGTATATGTGACGACGGGTGCGGAGGCGCGACCTTTGCACAGCTCCAGCACAGGCCGCTCACAGGAATCTCACACGAACGGCCACCACCCTGTAAAGGACCGCCGACCTGGTAGGTAAGTAGCCAGGTATCCCACCCCAGGAAGAGGACCGCCGTCATGAACGACTACGAACCGACAAGCCACTCGCCGGCCGGGTCATCCCCGATGGCCATGGCTGACCCAGAACGCGGACCACGCGCGCGACGGTTGGTTTCGCGGAGAAAGGGTGCGTGGATCATGGCCACGGGGCTGACGGTCGCGATGGCCGGGCTCACCGGTGTCGGCACGGCCTCCGCGGCGGCGGTCTCGTCATCCTCGCCGTCCCTTTCGGCTGCAGCCACGCCTGGAGGCGGGCCCGCGGCTGGACCGGCAGACGGGGGTGCGACCGGCATCGTCGACTCCAGGTCCACGTCGAGCTTCACCTTTGCGACGGCAACGGGTGTAGAGGTGACCGTCGACGAGGATTCCTCCACGACGTACAGGGTCGGGATCCTTCCCGCCTCGGACAGGATCGTGAAGAAGGGGGAAAGCGTCCTCGTCCTGGGGCTCGTCGACACCTCGACCATCACAGCCACGCAAGTCACCGTGCAACCGTTTGGCGATGGCGGTGCTGTGGCTGCCCAGAAGGCCGGGGTGATCGCCTTCCAGCAGGGCGTGCCGTCGCCGACGCAGTCGGTCGGTGAGATCCCGGCGGACTACACCGAAGGGGACGGGACGATCGTCAGTGGGACAGTGGCGGACAAGGCCGCGGCGGCCGCGCAGGCCGTTGTCCCCGGAGGCATCGTCGACCGTGTGGTGCAGTTGAGTGACGGCGAGTACGAGGTCCACAACATCAGCATCAACTGGCCGCACCACGTCTTCGTCAGCAAGGACTTCAAGGTTCTCGGCTACGAATAGCCACCGCGATGGAGCGCCGGTGCCGATAACCGGCCGGGTTGCCCTGGCGGCATACGACCAGGGCAACCTGCCTCCGGACGGCCGGCCCCGGGCGCCTGCACGAACGAGATCAGCGGGACCGCCCGTACCGTGTCAGACTGGCTGTATGTGTCGAAACATTCGGGTACTGAACAACTTCGATCCGCCGGCCGACAGCGACGAGATCCATGCCGCCGCGCTGCAGTACGTGCGCAAGGTCAGCGGTACAAGCAAACCGTCGGCGGCCAACGCCGCCGCCTTCAATGAGGCAGTCGAAGAGATCGCGCACATCACCGGGCACCTGCTCGACGCGCTGGTGACAACCGCGCCGAAACGCGACCGGGAGGTCGAGGCAGCCAAGGCCAAGGCCCGCAGCGCCAAGCGGTTCGGTGACCAGGCCGCGAGCTGAGTCCGCTGAGTACGAAGGAGTGTGCGTGAGCGACACGCTGCGTAGCGTCGAAATCGAGCGAACCGGCCTCGGCAGCTATACGGCGCGGAATGTCCGCGGCGGCACGTTGACTATGGGCGGCGGGGACGGCCCCGATTTCAGCCCGGTTGAATTGCTGTTGGCCGCGATCGGCGGTTGCACCGCGGTCGACGTTGACCACATCACGGTGAAACGGGCCGAGCCGGAGAGATTCACCGTCACCGTAAGCGGGGACAAAATCCGGGACGAGCAAGGTAATCGCATGACGAACCTGACTGTGGAATTCGCTATCACGTTCCCGGACGGCGATGCCGGAAACGCGGCCCGCGCTGTGCTTCCCAAGGCGGTGGAAATGTCACACGACCGGCTGTGCACCGTTTCCCGTACCGTCGAACTCGGTACGCCGATCGGAACGAGATTGCCTAACGCTGGTGCCAGCCTGTGATCGCGGTTTCCATGTCGTCGGACGCCAACGGGTTGACGGTCAACGGCTGCCGCGGCTGGCCCTCGGCGGCGAATCCGTCCAGCGCGACCTCGATGTAGCGGCGCCATAAATCCGGTCGAACGCCGCCGCTGTAGTCGTTGACGCTCATGCTGACCCACAGCAGCATCGGAATATCGGTCGGCGCGAACTCGGGCCGAATGCGACCTGTCGCCTTCGCCCGTTCCACCAATGTGCGGGCCAGCGGCTCCAGCCGATCGCGCACCATGGCTCGGTGTTTCGGGGATTTCGTTGCCGCCATCACCTGGAACAGGGCCCGATCGCCGGCCTGCATCTCGCCCAGTGTGTAAAGGACGTGCCGCAGGCCCACGATCGGGTCCTCGTGTCCCCCGGCTTCCCGAAACACGGCGGCGATGGCGTCGAGCCGCTGCTCGAACAAGGCGGAGAGCACGGCTTCCTTGTCGGCGAAATGCCGATAGACCGTGCCCACTCCGACCCCGGCCCGCTTGGCCAATTCGTTGAGTGAAAGTTCCAGGCCCGAATCTGCCACCAACTTGTCGGCGGCCTCGAGCAGCCGGGCCCGATTCCGGGCGACGTCCTTGCGAACTGATCGATTGGCTCCGCTCGCGGGCTCGCTCCGCACGGTGCGGGGCACATCGTTCGCACGTTCGTCTCGTTCTGTCATGGCGATCTACAACGCTACCGTCTCCTCGGCCACGGCCGCCATCGGCCGGGACCGCATCGCCAGGCCGGCCAGGATGCCGCCGCCGAGCAGTATTGCGCTCGAGGTGAGGAACGCGACGTGGTAGCTGTGCATCGCGGCCAATGCCAGCAACTGCGGGCTCGATGCGTGCGAGCCGGCGTAGTTGGACGCGGCCGTCGCGGCGATCGTGTTGAGCAGCGCGGTGCCGATCGAGCCGCCGACCTGCTGGCCGACGTTCACCATCGCCGACGCGACGCCGGCATCGGCGCGGTCGACCCGGGCGGTCGCATTGCTCATCGCCGCCGAGAACACCAGTCCAAGGCCGACACCAAAGACCAGCAGTGCCGGCAGAACGTTGCTCGCATAGGTGCTGGTCAGGTCGAGGCCGGTCAGCATCCACATGCCAACTGCAGCAATTGTCAGTCCCGGGCCGACGATCCAGCGCGGTCCGATCCGCTGGGCCAGCACGTTGGTGCCGATCTGTGCCACGACGATGACCGCTCCGGTCAGCGGCAGGAAGGCCAGTCCCGACCTCACCGCGCTGAATCCCAGCGTCTGTTGCAGGTAATAGGTCAGAAACAGGAACACGCCGAACATTCCGACGCCGACCGTGAAGATCGCGAGGTACGCGCCGCCACGATTGCGGTCAAGCACGACGCGTAGCGGCAGCAGCGGGTTCGCCGATCGCAGTTGGCTCACCACGAACCCGACCAGCAAAACGGCACCGGCAACGAGGAATCCGAGCGTGACCGAACTCGACCAGCCGGCAGTGTCAGCGTGCGAGAAGCCGTACACGATTCCGAACAGCCCGCCGGAGACCAGCACAATCCCCGGAATGTCCAGCGGTGCACGGGTTTTCGCGGTCCGGTGCTGCAACAGGATGCTGGCGCCGATGAACGCGATCACAGCGAAGGCGAGATTGACGTACATGCACCAGCGCCAGGACAGATACTCGGTCAGCACGCCGCCTAGCAACAGGCCGATCGCGGCGCCGCTGCCGACAATGGCGCTGTAGATGCCGAACGCCTTCGACCGTTCGCGCGCATCGGTGAATGTGGTGGTCAACAGGGACAGTGCAGCCGGGGCGAGGATCGCGCCGAATGCACCCTGCACCGCGCGAGCCGCGACGAGCATTGAGAACCCGTTCGCGGCACCGCCGACCGCGGAGGCCACGGCAAAACCGATCAAACCGACCAGGAATACCCGTTTGACCCCGAACAGGTCGCCGAGTCGGCCGCCGAGCAGGAGCAGGCTGCCGAAGCTCAGCGCGTACGCGGTGATCACCCATTGCCGGTCGCTGTTGCTGAATGCGAGGGCGTGCTGCGCCGAGGGCAGCGCGATGTTCACGACGGTCGTGTCCAGCACGACCATCAGCTGGGCGATGCCAAGGATCACGAGGATCCACCACCGCCGATCATGCTGTCGATCGTCGGCGCTACGCCTCGTTGCTGGCGTGGTGCTGGCGATCGTTGCGCCTTGGCTCATCGGAACTCCTCGAAGTGGATATCTGATATCCGCTTCAGCGTACGACACGATTCGGATAAGCGCTATCCGTTTCTCTGTGGGGTGCGCTACAGGGAGCTCCGGGTCAAGCCGTGGTGAGGCCAGTCCCGGCGTTGTGGGCTACAACACTGACGGTCGATGAGCTGGGCCATAAGATCGGCGCGCAGCGTGAACCGGTCGCCGTCGTGGCGGGCAGGCCAACTGCAGAAAACCTTGGCCATAGGATCGGAAGGGACATCTCTTGACGAGAATCGGTGTCGTCGGGACGGGACAATTCGCGCGCAGCTTCATCTCGCTGTGGCAGCTGCATCCCGATGTCGAGGCGGTGTACGCGTGCGACGTCGTCCCCGAGCGGGCCCGGGAGCATCAGCAGAAGTACGACCTGGCCGGTGTTTTCACCGACGCCGAGGAGATGTTCGCCTCAGACGAGGTCGACTCGGTGGCGATCATGACGCAGCGCTGGAGTCACGGCCCGCTGGTGCTGCGGGCGCTCGAGGCCGGCAAGAACGTCTACTCGGCGGTCCCGATGGCGATCAGTGTCGAGGAGATCCGGGCCATCGTGGAGAAGGTCGAGCAGACCGGCCTGATCTACATGATGGGCGAGACCAGCTACTACAACCCGGCGGTGGTCTGGGCGCGCGAGAAGGTGGCCGCCGGCGAATTCGGCCGCGTCTTCTACGCCGAGGGCGACTACGTCCACGACATGGACAACGGCTTCTACGCCGCCTACCAGTACAGCGGGGGCGAGGACTGGAAGAAGACCGCCAGCTACCCGCCCATGCTCTACCCGACCCATGCCGTCGGCGGTGTGCTCGGCGCATTGCCGACGCATGCGGTCTCGGTTAGCTGTGTCGGAATCCGTGACGATCGCGGCGACGGTGTCTTCGACGCGAACGTGTCGCAGTGGGGCAACGAATTCTCGAACATGAGTGCACTGTTCGAGTTGGCCGACGGTGGAGCGATGCGGACCAACGAGTTTCGGCGAGTGGGTTACTGGAACGGCCACGAGTCGCGCTTCCGGTTCTACGGCACCGAACAGGTCATGGAGCAGAGTGGGCACGGGGCCACGCTGAGCGTCAAGACCGAGGGCGAAAACTACGCCAAGGGCGAGACCGTCGACATCAGCGATCTGTTCTACACCCATACGAAGCAGGCGCCGGAGGGCTTCGGCGATATCGACCCGGCGCTGCTGCAGAGCTTCGCCTCCGGCAACGCCAAGGTGCAGGACCGTAGCCGGCTGCCCAAGGAGTTCGAGGGTGCCCACAACGGCCACGAAGGCTCCCACCACTTCTTGGCCGACGACTTCGTGCGTGCGGTGACCACCAAGACCCAGCCGCCGGTGAATGCCTGGCGGGCAGCCCGGTTCACCCTGCCCGGCGTTGTGGCCTACGAATCGGCCAAGCAGGGCGCGGCCCGGCTCGACGTACCCGACTTCGGAGACGGTCCGGAAAACCCGAACTGGTAAGGCAATCCGAGGTAGCGCTGTCTTCAGGGGATGGCGACGAGCTTCCCGGTGGCCTGGTTGTTCTCCATGTAGTGGTGCGCGGCAACGATGTCGTTCAGGTTGAACACGCGGTCGATGTTGGGTCGGTAGCTGCCGGCCTCGACCTCGTGGACGACCCGTTGCAGAGCGGCCGTGCCCGCGCTGCCCTTGAGGGTGTCGCTGTGGAAGGCCGTGAGCCTGGTCCCGGACGGGATCATCGCTATCGGCTCGAAGTTCGGGATCAGCCATCCACTGAGCGAGCCGGTGATACAGACCGTCCCACCCCGACGGACCAGGCGCAGCGAGTCCGCGGCCGTGCTTGTCCCGACGAGATCCAGAACGTAGTCCGGTCCCTCGGGCCAGACCGCGTGCACGCTCGCCGCCAGCGACTCGCCATCGTCGATGAGTACGTGGTCGGCGCCGGCCGCGGTCAAAGCCGCGACCTTGTCTGGCCGCCGGGTCGTGGCCGCGGTCGCGAGGCCGTAGCCGGCCGCGATCGACGCGGCCGCCATCCCCACTGACGAGGTGCCGCCCCGGATCAACAGCCGTCCCTGATCGCCCGGCCCTATCCCCAACGCGTCCAGCGATCCCTGTGCGGTCAGGTATGTCTCCGGCAGCGCGGCAAAGACGTCCCACGGCAGCGTGGTCGTGACCGGCACCAGCAGCGCGTTCGGCAATAGTGCGTATTCCGCATAGCCGCCGTCGAATTCCCGGCCCATCTCACCCATCAGCGCGGCGACAGTTGTCCCATTCGGCAGACTGGGATCGGTCGAGGCCGCCACGATTCCCACACATTCGATTCCCAGTACGCGGGGGAACGTCACGCTGGGCGAATGTCCCTGCCGGGTCCTGAGCTCCGACCGGTTCAGACCCGCGCCCTTCACCCGCACCAGACTCCAGCCCGCCCGAACGGCCGGCACCGGCACCTCCCGGATCTCCAGTACCTCCGGGTCGCCCGACCTGACACAGACCGCCGCTCGCATTCTTTTGCTCATGCGCACACTGTCGCCCAAGGAAGGTGCGGCCGGCCACCGTTAGAATGCCAACCTATGC
>DATAVB010000119.1:0-14659 GCA_036267955.1 Mycobacteriales bacterium
TCGAACGCGGGTCGTTCGGACCGGATGCGCGGCATCGAGGTGAAGTTGTGCCGCGGCGGCGGGCAGGACGTCGCCCACTCCAGCGAGTTGGCGTAGCCCCACGGATCGTCCGCGGTCGCCACCTCACCGAACCGATAGGACCGGTAGATGTTGTAGAAGAACGGCAGGATCGAGGCACCCAGGATGAACGAGCCGATCGTGGAGATCGTGTTCAGCGTGGTCCAGCCGTCGGTGGACAGGTAGTCCGCGTACCGCCGCGGCATGCCCTCCGCGCCCAGCCAGTGCTGCACCAGGAACGTCGTATGGAAACCGATGAACGTAGTCCAGAAATGCAGCTTGCCGAGCTTCTCATCCAGGAACCGGCCGGTGAACTTCGGGAACCAGAAATACACGCCGGCGTACGCCGCGAACACGATCGTGCCGAAGAGCACATAGTGGAAATGGGCCACCACGAAATACGAGTCCGACACGTGAAAGTCCAGCGGCGGCGAAGCGAGGATGACGCCGGTCAGACCGCCGAAGAGGAACGTCACCAGGAAACCGAGCGAGAACAGCATCGGCGTCTCGAACGTCAACGCCCCCCGCCACATCGTGCCTATCCAGTTGAAGAACTTGATCCCGGTCGGCACCGCGATCAGGAACGTCATGAAGGAGAAGAACGGCAGCAGCACCGCACCGGTGACGAACATGTGGTGCGCCCACACCGTCATCGACAACGCGCCGATCGACAGCGTCGCGAACACCAGGCCCTTGTAGCCGAAGCAGGGCTTGCGGCTGAAGACCGGGAAGATCTCCGACACAATGCCGAAGAACGGCAACGCCACGATATAGACCTCGGGATGCCCGAAGAACCAGAACAGATGCTGATAAAGCAGCGGACCGCCGTTGCTGGCGTCGTAGATATGTGCGTCAAGATGTCGATCGGCCATCAGCCCGAACAGCGCCGCGGTCAGGATCGGGAACGCGACCAGCGCGAGCACCGCGGTGACCAGGATGTTCCAGGTGAAGATCGGCATCCGGAACATCGTCATACCGGGGGCGCGCAGCGTGATCACCGTGGTGATCATGTTGACGCTGCCCAAGATGGTGCCCAGACCCGACAGGATCAGACCCATGATCCACAGGTCGCCGCCGACAGTGGGCGAGTTGGCGATGTCCGACAGCGGCACGTACGCCGTCCAGCCGAAGTCCGCCGCGCCGCCGGGCGTGACGAAACCGAGCATCGCCGTGGTCGCGCCGAAAAGATAGAGCCAGTACGAGAAGGCGTTCAACCGCGGGAAGCTCACATCCGGCGAGCCGATCTGCAGCGGCAGCACCAGATTCGCGAACGCGAACACCAGCGGTGTGGCGAAAAACAGCAACATGATCGTGCCGTGCATCGTGAACAGCTGGTTGTACTGCTCCTGCGACAGATACTGCATGCCCGGCCTGGCCAGCTCGGCCCGCATCATCAACGCCATCAGGCCGCCGATCGCAAAGAACACGAACGACGTGACCAGGTACATCCGGCCGATGTCCTTGTGATCCGTGGTGCGCAGGTACGAGCCCAGCTTTGATCCCTTGCGCACCTGACGAGCCGGATAGGCCCGGCCGACGACAGGTGAAGGCGCAATGGTCACGAACAGTCCTCTCCGACACAATCAGCTCGGTGCGTCGAGGACCGGCTGGCAGTACGCGGTCGAATCCTCGCCCTGGCTGAGGATAGTGCGTCAGTGTCGGCTTGTTACTCGGGGGCAGCCGTTCCCGGCCACTCATTCCCGGGCCGCCGCGTAGATCGCGCGGACGGCGTCGATTGTGTCGGCGTCCGCGGCGGTCTTGTCGACCCGGTATCCCTTGACCCGGGCGAACCGCAGCGCCAGCCCGCCCGGGTACCGGGTGCTGTGCTGCACCCCGTCGAAGGCGATCTCCACGACCAGCTCGGGCCGTACCCGCACGACCCAGCCGTCGGTCGGGCCGTCGGCGAGCTCCAGCAGCCGGACGGTCTGCCAGTCCAGCATCGTGTCGGTGAGCCCCTTGAACGTCTTGCCGAGCATCACGAAGCCGCCGGCCGGGTCGCGGGCGCCGAGGTGCAGGTTGGACAGCCGGCCCTTGCGCCGACCGTGTCCCCACTCGGCGGCGAGCACCACCAGGTCGAGGGTGTGCCGCGGTTTGACCTTCAGCCAGGCGCCGCCGCGCCGGCCGGCGTCGTACGGCGCCTCCAGCGACTTCAGCACCACCCCCTCGTGCCCGCCGCGGACGGACTCGGCAAAGAACGCCTGCGCCGCGTCGGCATCCTCGGCGACCACCCGTTCGATCACGAGCTCGGCGGGCAGGATGCCGCGCAACGCCTCGAAGCGTTCCCGCTCGGGCCGGTCGAGCAGGTCGGCCCCGTCAAGATGGAGCACGTCGAAGAAGATCGCGGTCAGCGGCGTCTGGCCGCGCAGCGTCGCCGGGTCGCCGCGGCTGCCGATCCGGCTGCTGGTGACCTGGAACGGGAGCGGCCGGCGGTCCGCCCGCAACGCGATCGCCTCACCGTCGATCACCAGCGCGTGGGCCGGCAGCGCCGCGATGGCCTCGACCACCTCCGGCACCCGCCCGGTGATGTCGTCGAGGCTGCGGGTGAAGACCCGGACCTCGTCGCCGTCGCGGTGCACCTGGATCCGCACGCCGTCCAGCTTCCGCTCGACGGCGGCGCGGCCCAACTTCTCGAACGCCGCCGGGATGTCGTCCGCCGGCTGGGCCAACATCGGCGCCAACGGCCGCCCGACCTGCAGCCGGAACTCGGCCAGCCCGGCCGACCCGGCCCGCAGCGCGGTCGCGGCGACCAGGCGCAGGTCGCCGCCGAGCAGCAGCGCCCGTCGTACCTCGGCCACCGGCACCTCGGCGGCCTTCGCGACCGCGTCGGCCATCACCCCGGCCAGCGCGCCCTGCCGCAGCTCCCCCACCAGCAACTGGCGCAGGAACCGTTGCTCGCCGGCGGTGGCGCGGCCGAAGAGGTCGACCAGAGCGCCGTGCCGCGCGGCCTGGGATCCCTTGCCGGCCAGCCCACCGATCCGGGCGAACTCGGCATCGACCGCCAATATCGTCAGGCTCGAGTCGGCGACCGGGTCGGGCAGGTCGCGCATTGCGGCCCAGCCGACCCCGATCTGTCGCTGGCGCAGCTCACCGGCCAGAAACGCCACGCCGGGCACGGTTTCCTCGTCCGACAGCCGGCGCAGCACCGCGGCGAGCGCCTGCACCTTCGCCAGCCGCGACGACGTCGCGCCGACCCGTTCCCAGGTGACAACCAGCTCGGCAAGCAGCATGGCCGCCATCATGCCGCCCCGGTACGACAGCCACCCCGGTACGACAGCCACCCCGGTACGGCACCGTCCTTCGATCGGCTTCACCGGTCCGGCCAGGTCCGTGCCTCTGCGTAGGACATAATCCGGCTACTCGGACATCCGTCCACATCTGTCCCACATTTTGGAGCCAGCGACATGCGGCCGCGCCGGAAACGCCCACTGCTCGCGGCCGCCCTGGCCCTCGTCGCGATCGGTGTCTCGGTCGCTGCGCTGGTCAATCCGGTCAGCGGCACCCCGGCCGGCACCCGGGACGGCGAGGTCGTCGCCGACGGCGCGTGGTGCTGGTTCCAGGATCCGCGGGCGGTGCATTTCGTCGGGCAGCACGACCGGACCTACATCGGCTACGTGACCTCGACCGGCGACATCGACGTGGTGAGCGAGGACACCGGCAGCGCGCTGTTGGCACACACCACCCTGCATGCCGGGCTGCAGCAGGACGACCACGCCGCGCCGGGGCTGGAAGTCCTGCCCGGCGGCCAGATCGCGGTCTTCTACGCCAAGCACACCGGCTCCCAGATGTACTACCGCATCTCGACGCGCGCCGAGGACATCACCTCGTTCGGGCCGGAGCACACGGTCGGCGTCAACACCGCCGGCGCCGCCGGTTACACGTATGCCAACCCGATCTATCTCTCCGCCGAGAAACGCACCTACCTGTTCTTCCGCGGCGCCGACTCGAAACCGTCGGTGACCTGGAGCGACGATGGGCTGAAATCGTGGGCGCCGGCCAAGGAACTGATCACCGGGCCGGCAACCCGGCCGTACGCGAAATACGCCACCAACGGCAAGGACAAGATTTTCATCACCTTCGACGACGGCCATCCGCGCGACGTCCCAACCAACTCGGTCTACGCCCTGATGTACAGCGGCGGCCAGTTGAGCACGATGAACGGCGCGCCGGTCGGCACGCTCGGCGGCGCCCCGGTCGATATCCGTACGGTCCAGCCGTTGTACGACGGCTCCGGCGCGGACGGCCGCGCCTGGGTGCAGGATGCCGCGCTCGACCCGGGCGGAAATCCGGTCGTCACCTTCGCGAGTTTCCCGACCGACACCAATCACCTCTACCACTACGCGCGGTGGGACGGAAACGTGTGGCAGCAGAGCCAGTTCACCGATGCTGGCGGCAGTATCGACTCCGACGGCCGCGAGCCGGAGTATTCCGGTGGAGTGACGATCGACCCGAATGATGTGTCCACTGTGTACACATCACGGGAGATAAACAAAGAGTGGGAAATACAACGCTGGCAGGCCACAAAGGACGGTGGCGTTGATTTCGGGACGCCGGTCGATATCACCCAGAATTCCCAGCAGAAGAATGTGCGCCCGGTGGTGCCGTGGGGTCCGCCCGGCGAGGTTCAGGTGCTGTGGATGTCCGGCACGTACACGTATTGGAAAGGCGGCTTCAAGACCCAGATCCGGGAGCTGACCTCGGGGGCCGCCCCAACCACCACCCGGATCAGCCTCTCGGCCGCCCGCGTCGTCGCCGGAACGAAGACCACGGTGAGCGGTCGGGTCGTCCAGGGTTATCAGGGCGCCGCCCGGGCGCGCGCGCGCGTGCAGTTGTGGGGACACACCGCCGGCCGCGCGTACAGCCTGCAGACCTCCGCGACGACGAATTCCGCGGGCCTGGCGAGTTTCTCCGTGGTCCCGAAAAAGGCGACGGTGTATGACGTCCGAGCGCCGGCCGGCGCCGGTTTCGGCGCCTCCACCTCTCCGCCGGTCACCGTCAACACGGTCATTGGGACGGCGAGCCGGTTGAGCGTCACCCCACGCAAGGTGCGGCGTGGGCAGGCGGTGACGGTGGGCATGCGGATCGTCAATTCCGGTACCGGGCACGGGATTGCCGGCGCACACGCGCAGTTGTGGCAACGGGTCGGCACCGGCGCATGGATGCTGCGCAACAGTGTGCCGGTCGACGGCGGCGGGCTGGCGCACGTGACGACCCGGCCGAGCAGCGGGGTGACGTATCAGGCCCGCTATCCGGGCAACGCGACGTACGGACCCAGCAGCAGCGCAACGATCGGGGTGGCCGTCACGCCATGACCTCCCGGTAGAGCGCCCGGTGTGCCTGTGCCGCCGCCGCCCAGGTGTGCCGACCGGCCAGCGCCCGCCCGCGGGCGCGCAACGCCGGATCCGGGCCGCACAGCGCCCGGGCGATCAGCTCGGCGAGCCGTGCCGGGTCGGCCGCGAACCACGCCGCGCCGGCGAAGACCTCCCGCAGCACCGGCAGGTCGCTGGTGACCAGCGGAACCCCGGCCGCCAGCGCCTCCATCGCCGCCAGGCCGAACCCCTCCTTGGTGGACGGGAACGCGAAAACGTCGGCCGCCGCCACCAGGGCCGGCAACGCGTCGTCCTCGACCGGACCGAGCAGCACCGGCTCGACTCCCCGGCGGGCGGCCAATTCCAGGACAGCGGCCCGGTAGTCGCGGTAGTCGAAGAGCGTCTCCCCACCCGCGAGCACCAGGCGCACGTCGTCCCGACCCAGCAAGGCCATCGCCTCGACCAGTTCCCGCGTGCCCTTGCGTGGCTCGATGCCGCCGACCGCGAGTACGTACCGGCCGAGCCGACCGCGCCAGCCGGCCCGCTCCACGGCCGCCGCCGGCCCCGCCGCCGCGGCGAACCGCGGCGCGTCGACGCCGTTGGGGATGACGGTCGCCTCGATTCCCCATCCGGCCCGCAGCTCGCCGGCCACCGCGGCCGAGACGCAGACGTGCCGGTACGGCTCGACGATCGCGCGCTCGTGGCAGGCGGCCAGCTCCGCGGTGCTGAACTGGTCGAGATGGTGCACGGTCCGGATGCACCGGCCGGCCGCGTTCGCGCTGATGCAGTCCTGGGCATGCACGATGTCGTACTCGTGCCGCCGTTCCGCGAAAGCCTTGCCCAGTACGGAAATCGAGCGCAGCACCCGTGCGCCGACACCCTCCCCGGCAAGGTCGGGGAACGGTACGACCACGACCGTGACCGCGGGGGCCACCCGGCGGAAGAAGCCGCCGTCCCCACCCCGGCCGAGCGTCCATACGGTGACGGACTCACCGAGGCCGGCCAGCGCCTCAGCGAGCGCCAGCGTGTGTACGACGCCGCCACGCGGCCTGGTCGAGTACGTCAGCAGGGCTATCCGCATCGCCTCAGCCCGGGCCGAGGCCGGTCACCGGACCGGCCACGGCCGGCGTCCGTACCCCGTCCGGCCAGCACAACGACACTTCGTCGCCGGCCGTCAGCCGGCCGCAGCGGGCCGCCTCGGCCGGGCCGGCGGCCGGCGCGGCTCGGCTCGGCCGGTCGGCCGTGAGCAGGGCGAAGCCGGGGAAGCAGGTGAGCCAGTCGCCGACTGACGCGCCGGCCGGGCGGGGCAGGGCCGCGACGTCCAGTTCGGCACCGCAGCCGCTTGCCTCCGCGAGCATGCCCAGCGTGCCCAAAACGCCGGCCATGCTCACGTCCTTGGCCGCGGCGGGCCGGTGCCGGGTCAGCGTCGTGACCATCGTGTGCAGCTCCGGTGCCCGGCGACTGGTCGTGGAGTCCCACTGCCGCCCGGCGTACCCCGGCCGCCAGCCACCGGCCAGGTCGGCGATGAGCGTCACGTGGTCGCCGGGCCGGCCACCGGCCGCGGGCACCGGGTCGTCGGTACGCCCCAGGGCGGTGACGGTCAGCGCCGCGGGTACGCCGAGCTGGGTATGCCCGCCGAGGATCGGCACGCCGTAGGCGTCGGCGGCCGCACGCAGACCGGACAGCACCCGGGCGGCGGCCCCGGCGTCGGCCGCGCCGACGGCGTCGAGCAGCCCGACGCCGGTCGCACCCATCGCCGCCAGGTCGTTGACGTTCACCAGGACACCGCACCAGCCGGCCCACTCCGGGTCGCGTTCGACCATGGCGGGCACGATCGCGTCGCAGGCGGCGACCAGGTCGCTGCCGGGGACCGGGGCGCCGTCGTCGCCGACGAACCCGGCACCGCCCGGCCGCAGACCGGCCAACAGCGGCCCGAGCGACGTCTTCGTCGCGTCGACCAGAGCCTGGACCCGCCTGATCGGCCAGCGCATCCGGCGGTGCGGCAGCCCGCCGATCGTGCACTCCCCCACCTCGCTCCACCCCAGCCGGGTGAAGAACCGGACCACCGGCAGCTGCACCGATGCTTCGAACCGCAGCGCGCCCGCGGCCTCGGCGTGCGCGCAGGCGGCCCGTACCAACGCGGCGCCCACCCCGCCGGCCGAGCCACGCCGCACGGTCGGACGCACGACCAGCCGGCTGCCTTCCCACCAGCCGAGGTCCGGCACCGTCGCCGGGGCCAGCCGCACCCCGCCGATCACGGCCCCGTCCCGGTCCCGGGCGACCAGCACGATCGCCCGCGGATCCTCGTCGACGTCGTCGGCATCGGACCCGCCGTCGAAGAGCCGCTGCTGCTCGACGAAGGCGATGCGGCGCAGTCGGCGGTAGGCGGCGATGTCGGCGCCGTCGGCCGGCCCGACGGTGAATTCCGGCGGCCGCGGACGGTCGAGTCCGGCCAGGGTCGCGCTGTAGTCCGTCGCAATCGTCATGCTGGTTTCCCTTCGCAGTAGGCCAGATCAGGAACCGAGTGCCAACGCGTTGACCAGCCGGTCGCTGTTGGGTGCGCCGCCGTCGAGCCGGGCGGCGAACTGGCCGGCGATCACCCGGCCGAGGTGCTCGGCGTCGCGGGCCACGCCCGAGAACCGACCCGAGCCCCAGGTGTGCTGCCAGGGCAGGCCGAGGAAATGCAGCCCGGGCTCGCTGGTGACGCCGCGGTGGTGCGTGGGATAGCCGCGGCCGTTGAAGACGGGCAGGTCGATCCATCCGTAGTCCGCTCGATAGCCGATGCACCACACCACGCTGGTGATGCCGGCCGAGCACGGATCCAGGACGCGCGGGTGGTCCGGGTCGGGCCGCCAGACCGGCGTGTAGCGGCGTTCGGCCGGGGCCACGATGCCCTGCTTCGCGATGTACCGGTCGATCGTGTTCTTGATCGACTCGGACACCTCGTCGGCGTGGTCCAGGTTCGCCGCCAGATCGTCGGCGAAGCACAGCCGCTCTCCGCGCAGCTCCTCCAGCCGGCCGTAGAGCCGCATCCCGTCGGCGGCGAAGGCCCGTAGGTCGATGTCCCGACCGCCGTCGCGCCCGGTGACGTAGTGATTGGTGTTGGCCCGCACGCCGACGCCGAGCGGATGGTCGGTCACCGGCATGTCGTAGTAGCCGAGGTCGGCCAGCCAGGCGACGACGTCGCGGCCGCGGTAGAACCGGGCGACCCGGGGTGCGCGGCCGACGGCCAGGTGCACCCGGCGACCGGCGAGGTGCAGGTCCTCGGCGATCTGCGCACCGGACTGCCCGGTGCCGACCACCAGCACGTCGCCGTGCGGCAGCATCCCGGGGTTGCGGTACTGCGAGCTGTGCAGCTGGGTGATGCCGACCGGCAGGCGCTCGGCCAGCCGCGGCACGACCGGGTGGTGGTATCCGCCGGTGGCCACCACCACCTGGTCGGCGCACAGCGGCCCGGCGCTGGTCTGCAGCAGGAACGGGCCGACACCCGGCTCGCGGGTGAGCCCGGTCACCGCGACGCCGGCGCGGACCGGCGGTTCGAACGACGCGGCGTAAGCCTCGATGTAGCGGACGATCTCGTCTTTCACCATGAAGCCGTCCGGATCGTCGCCGGAGTACGGGAATCCCGGCAGTTGGCACTGCCAGTTGGGAGTGACGAGACAGAACGAGTCCCAGCGGGCGGTGCGCCACTCGTGTCCGATCCGCTCCCGTTCCAGCACCACGTGGTCGATGCCGCGCCGGCCGAGGTGCCAGCTCATCGAGAGCCCGGCCTGACCGGCGCCGACCACGACGACCGGCTGACGCTCGAGCTGGACACCCATGGTCGCCGCCTTTCTGTGGGAGGGGTGCTACGGAAGTGGGCTGGGAATCGGTTCGTACGCGGCCGGTTCGTAGGCGGCAGGGCGCCGTTCGCGCAGGTGGTGCTGGACCCGGCGGGCCTGCTCGACGGCCGCGTCGACGTCGATGTCGGCGATGGTCAGGCCGGCCTTGGAATCACCGCAGGCGAGCACGTTGCCGCCGGGATCGACGACCTTGGCCCGGCCGAGGAACCGCAGGCCGCCCATCGTTCCGGTCTGGTTGGCCGACACGACCACGACCTGGTTCTCCGCCGCCCGGGCCGCGTCGTAGAGGTCGAAGAGCCTGGTCTGCCGGTCGTGCACGAGGCTGCTGGTCCGCCGGGTCACGCTGGCCGGCCAGGCGGAGAGGAACGCCAGCGTTCGGGCGCCGGCCAGAGCGAGACTGCGGGCCGCCTCGGGGAACGTCTTGTCGTAGTCGATGAGCATGCCCATCCGTCCCACCGGCGTATCGAACGCCTCGAACCGGTCGCCGGTGGCGTAGATCAGCGCCTCGCCCGGCGGCAGGTGGACCTTGCGGTGCCGGCCGAGGACACCGTCGCCGGACAGGCACACCGCCGCGTCGTAGAGGTCGCCGCCGTCGGCCTCGGTGAAGCCGACGCAGACCACCAGATCACCGGCCAGGGCAGCGATCTGGGACAGCCGCGGGTCGTCGGCCGGCAGCGCCGGGGGCAGCGACTCCGGTTCCAGGTGGCGCAGGTCGGCGAGGTACCCGCCGAGCGCCGCGTGCGGCAGCACCAGCAGTCGGGCCCCGGTCTCCCGGGCGTGCTTGATGATGGTCGCGATGCGCAGCAGGCACCGGTCGAGGTCCCGACCGAAATGTGCCTGGGCCGCCGCGATCTTCACGACTCAGACCACCGCCCCGGTGGGATAGAGGTCCGGCCGGCGGTCCCGCAGGTGGAACATCGACCGGCGGGCCGCGGCCAGCGCGGCGGCCACGTCGATCTCGGCCACCGCGACGCCGGGTTCGGTGCCGGTGCCGGCCAGCACGTCACCGCCGGGCCCGACGATCTTGGCGCTGCAGACGAAGCGCAGCGAGCCGAAGGTGCCGGCCTGGTTGGAGGCGACCCACACCACCTGGTTCTCCAGGGCGCGGGCCCGGTCGAAGAGGTCGAACCGCCGGGTCCAGCGGTCCTCGGCCAGGTCGCGGGCCTGCGCGGTCCGGCTCGCCGGCCACGCGGACAGACACGCGACGATCTCGGCACCGTCCAAGCTCAGCGCCCGGGCGGCCTCAGGGAACGCCTTGTCGTAACAGATGAGCATGCCCAGCCGACCGACCGGAGTGTCGAAGACCGGGAACGCCGACCCGGCGGCGTACGAGGCGTCCTCCCGCAGCGGCTGGTGCACCTTGCGGTAGCAGCCGAGCACGCCGTCGCCGGTGAGGCAGACCGCGCTGTTGTAGCGCTGGCCGTCCCGGCTCTCACAGAATCCGGCGCAAACCACCATGTCACCGGCGATGCCGGCCAGCCGGCGGATCTGCGGTCCGCCGAGCTCGAGTGCCGGCGGCAGCCCGGTGTCGGCCGCGCCGTCGAGGTCGGCGAGATATCCGCCCAGCGCCGCCTCCGGCAGCACCAGCAGCGACACGCCCTGCCGCCGCGCATCGGCGACCAACCGTTCGACCTCGGCAAACCCGGCTTCCAGATCCCGGCCGAACGCACCGGCCACCGCAGCCATCCGAACTGGCGTCATCTGCCCTCTCCGTCCACCCGGTCAGCCACCGACGCCCGACAGCGCACTGCAGCCGCCGCACGCGGCGCAGCCGGCGCCCTGGTCGGCGCCGCGCATTCCGGCGGCCCGCAACAGCTGGGCGACCCGGCTGGTCACGTCCACCACCAGGGCCGCATTCGGTCCGGGCTCGGCCGCCGCGAGGGTGCCGGCCATCGGGCGGAACGGGACGACGAACGGATACACCCCGGCGTCGATCAACTCCGCCGCGCCGGCGACCAACTGGTCGGCATCCTCGCCCAGCCCGACCAGCAGATAGGTGGACACGCGGTTGCGGCCGAAGACCGCGACCGCCTCCCGCCAGGCCTGCCAGTAGGCCGACAGCGGCACCGTCGCCTTGCCCGGCATCCACCTGCTGCGTACGGCGTCGTCGAGCGACTCGACGTGGATCCCGATCGCGTCGGCGCCGGCGGCGCGCAGCTCGTGCAGCGCGGTCAGATCCTCCGGCGGCTCGCACTGCACCTGGACCGGCAGTCGCGGTACGGCCGCCTTGATGGCCAGTACGCACCGGGCCAGGTGCCGCGCGCCGCGGTCTCGGCCGGTACTCGTCCCGGTGGTGATCACCATCTGCCGGACACCGTCCAGCCGTACGGCGGCCGCAGCCACCTCGGCCAGCTGGGCGGGCGTCTTGACCGCCGTGGTCGCACCGGCCCGCAACGACTCCTCGATGGCGCAGAACCGGCATCGGGTCGCCGGGTCGTAGCGCATGCAGGTCTGCACGGCCGTGGTGGCCAGCACCCCGTCACCGTGCAACCGGGCCAGCTGGTCGTAGCGGACCCCGTCGGCGGTGGTGAGGTCGTAGAACCGCGGACGGGCGACCGCGTCCACGGCCATGCCGGTGTCGACGCCGTCGAAGAGCAGCCGCCCGCCGGCAAGCGAGTACGGGCTGTCGGCCACCACCGGCAGGGCCGCGGCGTGGCCGTCCAGCACGACGTGGCCGTCGTCGCTGGGACCGGCGCCGCCGCGGCGCCGTACCGGTGTGTTGGTCGTGACACCGCGCAGGGCGACGTCGACGCGGGTGGACAGCACGGCCGTCACACCATGTACGTCGAGTTGATGACCGCGCCCTTGCGGGCGTAATGAATCAGCGCGTCCTGCACGTCGAGCGGGTGGCAGGGAATGACACCCTCGAGCAGGTCCTCTTCCCGCAGCCCG
Organism: Mycobacteriales bacterium; assembly: GCA_036267955.1. Lineage (GTDB taxonomy): Bacteria > Actinomycetota > Actinomycetes > Mycobacteriales > QHCD01 > DATAVB01. Next base: position 12,098 of record DATAVB010000119.1, read on the forward strand.
TGCAGCGAAAGGCCGAAGCGGCAGCAATAGACGGTGCCGCCCTCCTTGATGAAGGTGGATATCTGCCCATTGATGTTCTGCTCGCCGGGAAATGCCGAATCGCCGGTGGTCGGGAATCCGCGGGTCGCGATGCAGTTCATCGAACCTGGCCCGTAGAAATACAACACCGATTCGAATCCCTTACGCAGCGCCCGAGTGGCCTGCAGGATGGCGACGAAGCTCACCGACGACTCATGCGCGATTCCGTGCACCAGAGTCAGGTAACTTTCGCCCTTCTCGGCCTGGTAGTCCGGAAAGATCTTGGTCGAGCCGTAGATGTTGCTGCCGGCGGGCAACGACGGGTGCGCGATCTCGGCGATGCTCGCGGCCTGTTTGGCCTTGATCTCCTCGTCGGTGGCGATCACTGTGGTCACGGAATTCTCCTTCTGTGGTGGGGATCTTCAGTCATAGAGCGTTGCAAAATTGGCGCTGAAGACATGTCGGGCGAGCTCTCCGTCACCGACCGCGGCGGACAACCGGGCACGTTCGCCGGCCGCGTCGCCCCACGGCTCGTCGCTGGCGTAGAGCACCCGGTCGTGTCCGATGCCACGGCGTTCGATCTCCGCGGCCAACCAGCGCGGCGCGAAACCGATCGCCCAGCTGGTGTCGGTGTAGACCCTTTTCCCGGCGGCGATCCAGTCGAAGAAACGACCTCCGATCAGCTTCATGTGGCCGCTCATTCCGCCGCCGAGGTGCACCAGGTGGATGGCGACATCGTCGCCGTACCGCTCGACGAGCTGGGTGATCTCGTCGATGTCGCTGGCCGCACCGGGCGAGGTGTGCACATGTACGACCAGGCCGCGTTCCCGCGCTACGGCGAATATCTCGTCCAACAATGGCCGGCACTCGGAATCGCCGGCCCGACCGCCGAGCAGGAAACTCAGTTTGAGGGCGCGTACGCCCGGTTCGCCGGCCAGCCGCAGCGCTGCCCTGGTCGACTCCGCGTCGGCCGGCAATGCGGAGACCCATAGTCCACATCGGACACGGTCACTCCTGCTCGCCGCATCGAGGACCAGCTCGTTGAACCCGAAGGCGATATCGGGGATCGGTACTCCGTAATTGGGGAGCACCAACGTCCGCTCGACCCGCTCGGCGTCAAGATCGGCGAGCAATTCGGTGACCGTCGCGCGGGCGGCGATATCCGCGTTGACCGGCGCGCCGCCGTAGAAACCGTACGCGGGCAGCACGCCGAGATGGCGATGCGCGTCCGCTGTCTGCCCGATCATGCAGACAACTGTGGCGAGTCAATTCGACAGAATGGTTACGTACGGAATAAAGCTACGTGACCCAACAATTCGCCGGTGTTACGGAAAACGCTTCTCCAACGATGCATTGCTTCAGGCGACGGTCTGGACGGCCGGCGCCGGCTCAGGCGCGGTGCGGGCCCACCGCCGGGCCAGAGCCGCACAGGTGATCAGCTGGATCTGGTGGAAGAGCATGAGCGGCAGCACGATCAGACCCACATTGCCGCCGGCGAAGAGGACGGTGGCCATCGGCAGGCCGCTGGCCAGGCTCTTCTTCGAGCCGCAGAAGACGATCGTGATACGGGCCTCGCGATTGAAACCCAGTCGGCGGGCGGCGAACATCGTGATCTGCAGGACCACGGCGAGCAGCGCCGCGCAGACCCCGATCAGAATGAACAACCGCGCCACCGACAACTGGTGCCAGATACCGGCCACGACGCCCTCGCTGAACGCGGCGTAGACCACGATCAGGATCGAGCCCTTGTCGACGAAGCCCAACACCTTCTTGTGCCTGATCACCCAGTCGGCGATCCACCGCCGCAGCAGCTGACCGGCCAGGAATGGCGCCAGCAGCTCGAGCACGATCTTCACCACCGAGTGACCGGAGAAGCCCGCGCCACCGGCACCGTGGATCAGCCCGGCCACCATCAGCGGGGTGAGGATGATGCCGACGAGGTTGGAGAACGAGGCGCTGCAGATCGCCGCCGCGACATCGCCCTTGGCAATCGAGGTGAAGGCGATCGAGGACTGCACGGTCGAGGGCAGCAGGCACAGGAAGAGCACTCCGGTGTAGAGCTGCGGGGTCAGCACCTCGGGCCGGAGCAGCTTCATCGCGAGCCCGAGTGCCGGGAACAACACGAAGGTCGAGGCGAAGACCACCAGGTGCAGTCGCCAGTTCTTGGCGCCCTCCAGCGCGGTCTGCGGCGAGAGCCGGGCGCCGTACAGGAAGAACAGCAGCCCGACCGCAACGGTGGTGGCGTGCCCGGCGACGGTGGCACCGGAACCGCGGGCCGGCAGCAGCGTGGCCAGCCCCACCATGCCGAGGATCGACAGGATGTACGGGTCGATGCGCAGTCGCTCGAGCACCTTGCCCATGGTTGCCAACCCCTCCCGGTCCTTTATCTATTCTCGGGCCCCTACCGGTGATTGTGAACCAACATCGTCCAACTAACCGTAATCACGTTCCATGATGTGGCCGTACGATGGCTGATGTGTACGACCCGGTGCAGCTGCGCAGCTTTCTGGCGGTCGCGCGGGCGCAGAGCTTCACCCGCGCCGC